>CAXBHX010000021.1:0-81782 GCA_963975655.1 uncultured Verrucomicrobiales bacterium | reverse complement strand
GTAGAATTCCTTCGCAATAATGACGCCCCCTATCCCGTAATCATTAAGGGGAACTCCGAAAGCTCCAACGCCAACTCCCCACAAGAAGCTGGAACGCTCCGGCCAAACACAGGGCCCAATCCATCGAAACCTCGGAGCAAAGAAGACGGATTGCTCAACCATCTTTTCAACGGAAATTGAGTGTCCCCTTTAAAAAAATGCGTCGAATCCGGCGTTCAGCGCTGATTGACGTTGCTCGACGTCTCAGTACCACGCTAAACGTTGAAGACTTACTCGATGAAATACTCTCCACATCGCGCAATGTGATGGATTGCGAGGTGTGCTCAATCCTGCTCCCTGTAGACGGCAACGCAGGAGATCTGGTTATCCGATCCACTATTCACTCAGAAGGCGCTCCTCCGATCAAGGTGCCTAGGGGAAAGGGAATTGCCGGAGAAGTATTCGCGACACATCAGACCATCAACATCAAAGACGCGCGCAGCGATACCCGGCACTACCAGGAGACTGAAGATGGGTCCGGCTTCGTTACCCGTGGATTACTTACGATCCCTCTTCTTGAAGGAGATCAATGCATTGGCGTGATGCAAGCTATCAACCCGAACAGTTCCTCTCAATTCGATGAAGAAGATCAGGATCTATTTGAAATATTCGGCAGCCTTATTTCGGTCACTCTCATCAGAATTGAGTCCAACAAAACCGCTGTCTTAAAAGCTCAGGAGAAACACGAACTGGACCTGTCCCGGGAAATTCAGCATTCGTTTCTTCCTGATCCGCAGGCGCGATTTGGCAGTCTTGAACTTTGCGCATTTTATGAACCGGCGAGTGAAATCGGAGGAGACTTCTATTTCTGGCACGAACTCGAACCCACGGACTACATTCTCTTCGGCATTGGCGATGTGACAGGCAAAGGACTTCCCGCGGCTCTGGACATGACTCGAGCTTCGACTCTGATTGCTTCGACCGCTCAGCGCTGTATTACCGTTGGATTCGAGCAGTGGTTCACAGAACTCAACGAGAAGCTCTGCCACTTCATGACCGCCGGTCGGTTTATTGCAATCAACTGCATCCTGTTGAACCGAACCCTCCGCCGGGCCCACATCTGTGTCGCCGGAATTCCCAGTCCAAAATACTCAGACGGACACACATGGCAGGATGTCGTTGCTCCGACCAACCCTCCGCTCGGTATCTCCCCCACCCTAAAGTATCAGACGATTGAAGTTCCGTTGCGAGCAACCCAGCACATTCTCTTTTACTCCGATGGCATCCTTGAAATTACCCAGAAGGACACCGGTGCCGCCTTTGAAGACGAGGCCCTTGATATTGCGCTGAAAAACCTACATCGGTCCGACGATACCGCTGCTCTACTCGAGCAGATTATTGCCGCTTGGCGGAAGTTTGGTGGCGAGCGCCCTGAGCACCTCGATGATTCGACACTTCTTATCGCCTCAGATTTGTCGCCGAGCCCTCCATCCACATTTTCCCGTTCATGCACCCCGGACAATTTGGGAGAGACCCGCGCCTTTTTCGAGCGCTGGGCGCAATACTGTGGCTTCGATGACGAGAACATCGGAGTTATCGTCCTTGGGTGCGATGAACTGATGACCAACATCATTCGTCATGCCTACCCCTGCCCGGAGGAAGCGATTGCCGGAGAAGGCCCCGTGACCTGCCACGCTCATGCAGAAGCCGATGCGCTTGTTTTCACCTTCATTCATCAAGGCATCGGCATCACAAACCAAGAGTTCACTTCCTGCTCAACCACCCCCTCCCCGGCAGCGAAAGTTGGAGGTTTGGGATGCAATGTTATTCAGCAAATATTTGACTCAGTGAATTTCGAAAACTGCGACGACCATTCCAAGGTCACACTCAAAAAGCACTGGTGCTGACAAGCCAAGGCGGAAGAACGGGACATCACAGCACAAAAAGCGCCCCCCTCGCAGGGCGAAGAAGAGACGTATCGGTAACCGCTTAGCGTTTACCTAGACCTCAATAATAGTAGCCCATCCGTGGGCGACGACCGTAGTAGGCCCGAGAACTAGTGCCGTAGTAAGACCTGGAACTACTTCCGTAGTAAGCCCGAGAACGATTTCCGTAATACATGGAGTTCATCCTTCCACGTCGGTCACCGGCAAAGCCACCGACAGCGGCACCAATGGCAGCCCCGCCCCAGGAACTGCCGCCCCGGACATTGTTACCAATGACAGCTCCGGTGATGGCGCCTGCGGCCATGCCGCGGTTTCGTCCGGATCGGACGTATGGATCCGGATGCGTCGAGACACAGGACACAAAGGTCGCCGAGATAGAGAGGACGGCGACAGTGATAAGGAGTCGGGTAGTCTTCATTTCGGTTGGGAGAAGTTGGAGAGTTTTTCGAGATTAGTGGAACCGGACTCGGCTTGGAGTTTTGCTTTGAAAGCGGCGGCTTCCGTTTCGCTGACCGAGTTGTCGTTGTTGGTGTCCATCTTGTCGAACAGGTCAGTCAAGGTGCCCTTGCGCTCGAGATGCGCTTTGGCTTCTCCGGGCGATACGACCTTGTCGCCGTTCCTGTCTGGAGCGTAGAACTTTTCTGGATCGGCGCTGGGATTGGCAGCTTGCCATTCCTCAAAGGTGATCTTCTTGTCGGCATTAGCGTCGGCTTCCGTGTAAATCGCTTCCAGCATGTAGCGATCGAATTCGGGAGGAGTGACACGGCCATCGCTATTAGCATCAGCCATTTGATAGCCACTGGTAGTGGCACACGAGGGCAGCAACAGCAGGGCTCCCGCGGCGGCGACCAAGCCGAGGCAGGTCTTCGGTAGGTGGGTATTGGTTTGTCTCATGAATGAGGAGTTAATTCGGTAGATGCTAATCAGGAAAACAAATCCTGACGAGGCCTTTCTGTGAAGTTAAAACTCACTTTTGAGGAGGAGGACTAGCTTTCCCTCAATGGCTGCCTGGATGACACGGGTGGCAATCATGGGAGATTCCGGGCTCATCAATGGAAGGGCCTGGGGATAAGGCACCTGAAACCCACATCACTTGGCAACTAACCTCTCTGCTCGTATCTTATCAGGTTCCGCTGACAAATGAGACTACCCGTTCGTTTATTCATTCTCCTGGGAGCCTTGTGCTTACTGGCCCCATCGGTATCCGCGCGGGTCTGGGGTGATGCTGAGGGCAAGCTGCGAGTCGTGGCGGAATTGGTCAGAACGGAAGGCGGCGAGGCGTTTCTCAAGGAGCAGGACGGCCGGGTCTTTGCCATCCCCTTTTCCTTTCTGCGATCTGAGGATCAGCAATATATCGAGCAGTGGGTCCGGAAGCAGTCGGTTCAAAAATTTGCCAGTCTTTACGCGGCGACGCGAAGTTAAACGAGGACTATGCCCTGGAAGTATCGCCGGCGAAGAAGGTGAGGGCCGAGCTCTCCATGAAGGTGACAGCCCCACAGTTGAAAGCGAAGGAGTGGATAGTATTCGCCAGCAAGCCACCTCAGACGGGGGGACAAAAAGTGACCGCCTCAATCGTCCCACAAGGAACGACGCTTCGAGATTTGGACTCTTTCACCCAATCGGTGATGATGGCTCGCATTCCTGTTCGATCGAAGTCACAGGAGCATGCAATCACGCCACGAGTGTTGGTAGAGGCAGAGCTCTTTGCTCGAAAGCTAGTGCCCCGCACCAGTCAACCGGGCCCGACGGAGACACTGTCACGCATCGATCGGGCAAGCTTTCTGCGAGAAACTTCCTTGATCGATCACAGTTCGGAATCGTATCAGCAATGGCTCAGTAGCCAGGGTTTGCAGAGGAATCAGGAGGAAAGCCAGATAGGCTACGCCCGCCGGGTATTTCTCCATGTGCGTCGCAGCTTCAGCTATGACTATCAATCCGATATGAATCGCCTTGGATCCGATATTTGCCGGGCCGGCCGCTCGGATTGCGGAGGGCTGTCCATTGTGTTCGTCTCCGCAATGCGGGCCAATGACATCCCTGCCCGCCTTCTGGCAGGGCGCTGGGCGCAGTCTTCAGAAGCGGGCAAGAAACTGAATGGAGTCGACTATCATCGCCAGCATGTGAAGGCTGAGTTCTATGCAGAGGGCGTCGGTTGGGTGCCGGTCGACCTCACATCAGGCGGCTTGCCTGACAAAGACACCGAGGGCTTGCGGTTTTTCGGAAATGATCCAGGCGATTTCGTAACACTGCATTTTGATCACGGGCTGAAAGTGGATACGATTCACTTCGGCGAAAAGGAAGTGGAGTGGATGCAGAGCGCCCGATATTGGGTGACCGGCTCAGGGACGTTGGATGGATCAACGACCGAGAAAGTATGGGTGGTGGAAGAGCTGTAGAGAGAGGTCGAGAAATTCGGGGATATCAGGATCGACCCGGCCCCGCGTTGGAACCGAAGCAATGATGCCGTGCTCGTTCCGGGCATTGCTGAGAATGGGACTCGGCAAATGTTTCTGCTTCGATTGAATACCAGTGAGAGGTGAGCGGAGGCTATCGGACTATTCGACAGCTCGGGACGCAGCCAGTCCTGCCAGTGTGACCTTTTCCACCTCGACGTGAGACATTGAAATATTGAGGGTCTCCAATGCGGACCGATACATTGAGGCACTTGTATGAGACCCGATCAGGGTGATCTGACGGGTTGATCGCAATCCGTTCAACGCCCCGGCGATCTCGACGCCGAGGAGGAGGCCTGAGAGCCGGGAGCGGGATTCGACTCCGCCCAATCCATTGAGTAGAGCCTCCGCGCGCAAGCCGAAGCATTGGGCGAGTATTTCTTCGGGACGATTCAAACTCAATTGGAAGGCATCCAGAAAAGCAGATTCGCACCACCCTTCCGAGGAAGTGGTGTGCTGCAAGACCGAGTGCTCAGCGAGAAGTGACCACAATTCGCCAGTGATGTAGGTTCGAAAACTCTCGATTCCCCCCTCTGTGACGGTGACCCATTTTGAATGGGTTCCCGGCAGACAGACGAGGCCTTCATATCCTGGATCTATAGCGAGGAGGCCGGCGATCTGAGTCTCTTCACCCCGCATCACATCGGCGGGCGAGCTTTGACAAATCCCTGAGTGAATGAAGACGTCGATCGATTTGTCCCGTGTGGGGGCCTGAATGAGTGAAGTTCGCGGCGGACAAGGGGCCAGATCATAGGGCGCTTCGATCCACCCTTGCTTTGCGCCAACCATCCCGCAGGCGTAGACAGGCGTCGTGCGGTGCCCTTTTAGCCAAGACCCAATCAGGTCCAGCAATGCGGATTCAAAGTCGTGCTCCCCGGCTGCGATGACTCCCATACCTTGATCAGATCGGGCCGACGCAAGAACATCATTCTGGGCGGACATGGCCCAGCAGCGGAGATTGGTAGTGCCCCAGTCGACTGCGATCCAATTGACCTGATCCGAATTCATATAGTGAGCCGAACAATGCCATCAGTAGCGATTAGAGCGAGGCCAAAGCTGATCAGAATCGCGCGAACCTCCGGGCAGAGGTGATGCTCAAGATGACCCGCCGGTGCCCCTTCAGCGATTCAGCCACCAGTATCCGGCATTCAGATAGGTCGCATACCCCACCCAGATAGCATAGGGAATCAGAAGTCGACCCGCCGTCTTGTCGAGACTGCGTATTTTGATGATTACAAAGGGCAGGATAACGAGCAAACTTGCAATTATGATCAAAGCCACTCCCATCCAGTGAGCCCCAAAATAGACAGGTGACCAGATCAGATTCAAAACCATCTGAATGACAAACCAAATCAAGGCACTTCGTTTCTCTGGCCCTGCCGGAACCCGGTCCCAAAGGAGCGCCAGAGACAGGCCAATCATGCAGTAGAGTGTGACCCAGACAGGTCCAAAAACAGAATTTGGAGGCACCCCGGGCGGCTTCTCTAGCGTCTGATACCAGCCCTTGATCGCCGGAGTGGTAACGATCGCTCCCAGTCCACCGAGCACATTGATCGCCACCACGCAGATAAGAACCTTGAGCCACAACTTCATCAAGGGGACTACGTCTGTTCCGAGGATTCAGATCATTGGTCTGAACCTCCTCCAACACAAGGCCTGCGACTGCGGCGAAGGGAGAGGCAAAATTTTAAATTCTAGATCACTGCTCCCCCAACTGAGGAAAGGCGTTAATGATCGGCTTCTGCCGCAAGGGCCAGCCCTCGTTTTCCTGAGGTGCGCCAGGGGTCGTCCGACCGTCAGCCAGCGCCTTGGCGAGTTCATTGACTAGTTCCTCGATCTTCTCCGGGTGGGACTCCTCGAGATTCTTTGTTTCACCAGGATCGGACTCAAAATTGTAGAGCTGCACCAGTCTAGCGGGAGTATCGATCCCCTCCTGACCGGGCATACCTCCCCAACCTCCTTTGACTTTGCTGGATAAAAGCAGCTTCCACGGACCTTTGCGAATCGCAAATTCGCCCCCAATAGAATGGTGGACCGTGAAGGGACGCGTCGGTTCGGAGTCCCCTTTCATGGCCGGTAAGAACGAAAAAGAATCCTCTGCCGCTTCATCGGTAATCTTTTCCTTCTTCCCGAGAATATCGGCAAAGGTCGCAAAGAAGTCCGTCGTGCAGATCGTGGACTCACTCGTCGAACCCGCCTCCACTTCAGCCGGCCAGCGGACCAGGAAAGGCACCCGGTGCCCGCCCTCGAAAAGCGAAGCCTTAGCTCCGCGAAAATCACCCGAGGGTTGATAGCCCGCCTCAAACATTTTCGGAATTCCCACGTAGGGAGCGAACCCATTGTCGGCGGTAAAGATCACCAGCGTGTTGTCGTCGATGCCGGATTCAACCAACTGCTCCAGCACTTCTCCCACGACCCAATCCGTTTCGGCAATGAAGTCAGCATACCAACTGTATTCGGGGTATTTCCCCTTGAAGGCCTTGCCCGGAACGATCGGGGTGTGGGGGGAATTCAGCGGCAGGTAAATGAAGAAGGGATCCCCTGAATCATCCGCGACCCGCTCTTTGATGTAGTTGCGTGAGGCTGAGGCCCAGTCGGCGAGGCATTCGCTGGGATCAAAGGTTTCTGCCGCCGCCCCGATCCGCTGGTAGTCGTTGTATTCATTGTGAGGAAAGCCGCGGTCCACCGTCGGCACCTCCACCGCCCGATCACCACGAAGGTAGAGATAGGGCGGCATGTCGAGTGATGAGAGAATGAAGAAGGCTTCGTCAAAGCCCACATCCACCGGCCCGTTCCGAAACGGCTGGGTATAATCCACCTTCCAGGAACCGAAATTCTTCTTGCCCACAGACTCCTCTCTTTCCGGAATCCCCACCCAGTCCGCCCCGAGGTGCCACTTGCCAAATAAGGCCGTGCCATAGCCTGACTCCTGTAAAAAATTTGGCAGATTCAGCCGCTCCGGATCCATCAGCGCCTCAGAATCCACGGCAGTGAGAACACCCGACTTGAGCCGACTCCGCCAGTTATAGCGGCCGGTCAGGATCCCATAACGCGTCGGCGTGCAGACTGACGAACTCGTGTGCGCATCGGTGAAGCGCATCCCCTCCTCTGCCATCTGATCGAGGGCTGGCGTGGGAATCAGCCCACCGTTGTGACTCACTTCTCCAACTCCCATGTCATCCGCGAGGATGAGGATGATGTTGGGTGGGCTCACTTCGGCGTGCACAGCCGAAACGACCAGTGCGCTCAGCAGGAACAGAACAAGGCTTAGGGAAAATTTACTTGATGGCGTGATCATTTCTTTATCGGCTACTCCAGTGAGTTAACTGCAAACCGTTACGCTTGTCACGGAAAGGGAATCACTCAGAACAATATCTGTCGAAATGCACCTTTCCCTGATCCACCAGCGGTCACGACCGGCGGAACGGTAGTTCCTTTACTACTGCCAGAAGATCCCCTTCCCTACTCCTCCGAGGCTTCAAACTCTGGCCGCTCAATTGGCCCTGGTTCGTTCTACCCTATCCATTTTGTCATACAATCACGAAGCGTTGACTCAAAATTGGCGGGTTGCTACTTCAGGTCGGGTAGCTATTATTGCTGTTTTTGCATTACGCCATGCCTTCCATCGCCTATCGCCCAGAGATCGACGGCCTTCGAGCTCTGGCCATCATACCTGTCGTTTTGTTTCACACCGGTTTGATGATGCCCGGGGGCTACGTAGGGGTTGACGTGTTTTTTGTAATCTCAGGATTTCTAATCGGCTCTATTGTCACCCGCGATATTGAGTCGGGTAGCTTCAGCATGCGGCAGTTCTGGATGCGGCGCATTCGCAGGCTCTTCCCTGCGTGGGCTGTGATGGCCTGCCTGACAATGGCCTTTGGGTATTTGCTTTTGATGCCGGCTCACCTGCAAATGCTGGGCGAATCATTGCAGGTCCAGCCCTTGATGATTGCCAACTTCCACTTCTGGCAGCAGTTCGACTATTTTTCTGTTGAGTCGGAGTTCCTCCCGTTGCTGCACACTTGGTCTCTTGCAGTCGAAGAGCAGTTCTACATCTTTCTTCCCCTGGTTGCTCTGTGGGCGCTCAAAAAGAGAGCTGGCAGGAAGGCTTTCGGATGGGTTATTGCCGTTTCCGCACTTATCTCACTTTCTCTGAGTGGTATCGTGTCTAAACCTTTCCCTGAGTTCGCGTTTTTCCTGCCTTTTACCAGAATATGGGAATTGAGCCTTGGCGTAGGGATCAGCCTGATGCCATGGGACGGACAGTTCCTCAAGAAGAGCGTTAGGGAGGTAGTCGCATGGTTCGCCATTGCGTTAGTGATAGTGCCATGTTTTCTGTTTGACTCGGCTACGGTTTTCCCGGGACTGGCGGCCGCCATTCCCTGCCTGGGAGCCGGACTGCTTTTGATTGTGTTCAGATCGGCCGAATCCTCCGCGAAGCGATTTCTTCAATTTGGCGGTTTTGTATGGATTGGGAAGATCTCATATCCCATCTATCTATTTCATTGGCCCGCCATTGTCTTTTTTCGCTACTATGTGATTGAAGAACCCGAACCAATCTGGTGGGGCGTGCTTATCATCGGAGTCACCATATTTTCGTGGTTGATCACCCGGTTCGTAGAGAATCCCATCAGGACGGGCGCCGCCCTTTCAACGGATCGGAAGTTACTATTGGGCGCTAGCTTGGTTGTCATCCCGGTCGTTTCGATTGGATATTTCTTTGATTCTTCCGAAGGGGCGCCAAACCGCTTTCCAGACTCTACGGTGTCTTTTGAAGCGAAATTGGCACACGTCAACGGCTTCTACCCCATTGAAGACTGGAAGGAAAAAGGGGGGCCACCGATTATTGGCGAGAAAGGAGCAGAGTGCTCAGTAATGCTGTGGGGGGATAGTCACTCGATGGCCTTGCTCGAGTTGTTCGACGAATTGGGAAAGGAGTTTAATATTGAAGTGATACCCGCTGTTCAAGCTGGCTCTCCTCCCTTGTTTGACGTCTATGCCTTAAGGGGCAGGGAAGCGGACGTTTCCATTCCTGAAGTCGTCTCTAAATATGTATCTGACCATTCGGTTGATGCGATTTTTATGGTGGCGAGGTGGCCACTCTATCTGGAAGGCGATGGGGGCGGGCGTTGGTTTTTGAGAACGCTCGAGGAGAACTCAGCGTCCGCGGCGGAGTCGAGGTCTCTTTTTTCCCGAGAGCTGGCAAAGACCACGGCTCGCTTGACACTCGGAGGTCGCAAGGTCTGGCTGATGGAGTCGGTCGCCACTCAAGAGCGCTCGGTTCCCGAGATGCTAATGCGTCTGGATTCTCGCGGAAAAGATCTAAACCTACTTAGTCGGACGGGTGAATACTTCAGGAGCAAAGACCGAAAGTCGAACGAGTTGATTGAACAACTCGGATCAGAATTGGGGATACACATTCTCGATCCCTTGCCCTTCTTTCTTGATCAAAATGGGCGCTACCAAATTTCTGCCGAGGGGAAGTCTCTCTATTGGGATGATGATCATCTCTCCCGCCACGGAGCCAATTTGTTAAAGCCGCTTTTCGCGCCGATTTTTCGAGAGCTTAAGCCGACTTCTGAATAACAGGACCAGCGAGTGCAGTAACGACAGGTGGATGGCTGGCTTTATGAGTTAGGCTCGATTAGATCATCAAACGAGGTTTCGAAATCCCTGACGACGTTCCGAGTGATGAAACCAAGAGCAATCCCTTGAGTGGATCGGAGACCAAGTTCGGCAAAGGGTGGTGTAACCATGAAGAGTCGGTGAGCGCGATGGGCGGAGTGACCGAAAGAAATGCCTGAATGCGTTTTTAGGGGCAAGATCGACTCTGGATAACACGGAAGCATTCAGTTCAAATAGTTTTTGACTCCGAGTCACAAAACAACTAAAGGTGGAACATGGCCATTGCGGATCGAAAAAAACGCGCCCTGCGCGAACGCGAGCAGCTCATCCTTGAGCACGCGGACGATTTGTTGCGCCTCAACGGCTATCTCGGTTTGAATCTCGATGAACTAGCCAATCGGATCGAGTATTCGAAGGCGACGATCTACAATCACTTCAAGAGCAAGGAGGACTTGGTCCTGGGCGTGGCCACGATGCATCTTGAGACTCGCGCCGATCTGTTCAACCGGGCTCTCACCTTCGACGGGAATACCCGCGAGCGGATATTTGCCATCGGGATTGCCGACCAGATTCTCGGCAAGCTCTTTCCCCATGGATTTCCGATTCTCCAGCTGGTCCGAACCCAGAGCATCTGGGAGAAAGCGGCCCAGGAACGGCAGGAATCCTATTTCCGTAGAAGCGGAAGCTGCATGCAGGCGCCTGCCGAAATCATTCGCCAGGCTCGGGTGGAGGGAGATTTGAGCGAAGGCTCCCCGTCAGACCAACACATTTTGACCGGACTGGTGAGTCTGGCAAAGGGTGCCCATCTTCTCGATGACGGCGATAAAGTGTTTCCGGACGAATTGGGTTTCCGACCTTTGGAATTGCTCAACGACAACTATCAGGTCTTTCTCGATGGGGCCGAATGGTCACCTCATCGAAAGGATTGGGATTATGCGGCGTCGAAGAATCGGATCGTGAAAGAGTTGTTCCGCGAAGAGACGGAATTGGTAGAGAAGCAATAAGAGAGTCCGGTCTCTTTTTTTGGCCGAAAAGTGACTCTGAGTCACAATTTTAATATGAGTGAAAAAATGAATTCAAGACAAGAACAGCCAAGTAATTCGGCTGATGAAGTTCCCGCAGCGAAGGGGCAGCCCGTGAGCCGACTGATTTCAGCCGGGCTGATCATCGCCACGGTGACCGCTGGCGCCGTCTTCCTGGGGCCAGCGAGAGGGAATACTTCGACAGAGTCTAGCGAGGCGATCGAGATCCGAACTCTTCCTGTAGCGACCGTGGGAGTTTCGATCGACGACAGCTACTCGATCGAAGAACGTTTCGTCGGGCGAGTCGAAGCCGCCCGGGCCAGTGATCTCGGATTCGAACTGCCCGGCACTCTGGTGGAGCTGATGGCAAACGACGGCGAGTATGTGGAGGCCGATCAAGTTCTCGCCCGGCTCGACACGGCCCGAATTGAAGCCAAACGCGATGAGTTGGAGGCCGCCTTGAGCCAGGCCGAGGCCTCGCAGGATCTGGCGGAATCAACCTACGACCGCTATGAGTTGGCGGTCACCAAGCAGTCGGTTTCAGTTCAACAACTCGATGAGGTACGTGAACAGAACACTGCTGCGCTCGCGGCCGTGCGCCAGATTCGGGCACAACTGGAAGCCGTCGATGTGGATCTGGAAAAATCGGTGTTGAAAGCGCCCTACGCCGGAACGGTGAGTGCCCGGAAGGTGGATGAAGGTACCATTGTCGCCGGCGGACAATCGGTGCTCAGGATCCTGGAAACCGAAAAACTGGAGATCCGGGCGGGGCTGAGTTCCCGAGCGGCCGCCGAAGTGAAGCTTGGCGATCAATTCGAGTGGAATCATGAATCGGGGAAACCTGTCGTGGCCGCGGTCAGCCGAATCCTTCCTCATCGAAACAACCGGACCCGCACGGTCGACGTGATTCTTGCAGTCGAGAACCCCACCACCGGGACGAGCCCGCTTCGCGATGGAGATCTGATCGACGTGCCAGTCGCCCGCGTCATCGACGAAACCGGCGCCTGGATTCCTCGCAGCGCCCTGACCGAAAGTTCGCGCGGCCTCTGGGCCGCCTATGTGCTAATGCCAACGAGTGATGCATCGAACGACATCCATCGGCTCGAACGCCGCCAGTTAGAAGTCGTTGATGAATCTGCCGACCGGGTTTTTGCCCGGGGTGCCATCCAGGATGGGGAACGCATCGTCGCTTCAGGCCTGCATCGGCTGGCTCCGAATCAGCGGGTTCGCGACGCTGGAATCATGAGCGAGATCCTGACACAGAACTGAAACACGTCTGCATCAACACAACGAAGAAACCTCATGAGTTCAGAAACGTCATCCGCCGAAGAAAATCGTTCCGCTCATCCCGTGGCCTCGTGGTTCCTGGGAAATCGTCACCTCCTGGTATTGATAATCGTCATCGCTATCGTCGGCGGACTCTCGGCGCTGAAAGGGCTCCCTCGTCTTGAGGATCCGATTATCACCAATCGGAATCCACAAATCATCACGCTGTTTCCGGGGGCTTCAGCGAGCCGGGTGGAGTCGCTGGTGACTGAGAAGATCGAGCAGAAGCTCAAGGAAATCCCGGAGATCAAGCACATCGACTCGACCTCGCGGGCCGGCGTCTCCGTCGTGGCGATCGAACTGGCCGACGCGGTGACCAAGGAGACCAACGAGCAGATTTTTACCGAGATACGGGACCGGCTTTCCGATGCCGCGGTCCAATTCCCGCCGGGTGTCCTCCCTCCGGATTTCGACGACAAGCGGAACGCGATCGCCTATACCCTGATCACCGCACTCTCCTGGTCCGAAGGCGGCGAGTCGAACCTGGGCATCCTTTCCCGGCAGGCTGAAGAACTCGCCGATCGTCTGCGGGGCGTTCCTGGCACGGAACTTGTCCGAATTTTCGGCGAACCGGTTGAAGAGATTTCCGTCACGGTAGATCACGACGAACTGGCTGCGCTCGGTCTGACCATGAACCAGGTCGCCGCTGCGATGCGACAAGCGGATGCCAAGGTGCCCTCCGGATTTCTGCGGGCGGCCGACGCCAACATTCTTCTCGAAGTTGCCGGTGAACTCGATTCCATCGAACGGATCCGTTCGGTGCCCCTGCTGGTCGAAGCGGAAACCGGACGGACGGTTCGGCTCGGCGACGTAGCAAAAATCGAACGAGCTATCCGCGAGCCGGTTGGTGAGATTTCGCTCTCAAATGGAAACCGCTCGATTCTCGTCGCGACGCGGGTTCAGGGAAGTCGTCGGGTCGATCTCTGGGCGCTCGATGCCAATGCGGCGGTTGCAGAGTTCAGGAGCGAGATCGGTGGCGGAATTGATGTCGAAGTAGTTTTCGATCAAGATAAATACACCAGCGATCGGCTCTCCCAGCTTTCCGGAAACTTACTTCTCGGTGCTCTCGTCGTGTTGATCGTGGTTCTCGTTACGATGGGTTGGCGCTCGTCCCTGATCGTGGGACTCGCCCTCCCGCTGACCGCTTCACTGACCCTGTTCGTCGTGGCCATGAATGGCGGAAGTCTCCACCAGATGTCGATATTTGGAATGATCATCGCGCTGGGCCTGCTGATCGACAACGCGATCGTAATGACGGATGAAGTCGGGAAATACCGCCGCAAGGGAAAAAGCCCGGCCGAGGCGTTCTCCCTCGCTTTTCGACACCTCTTCCTGCCGCTGCTTTCATCGACGGTGACAACGATCCTGGCCTTCATGCCAATCCTCCTGCTTCCCGGAGGCGCGGGAGATTTCGTCGGATCAATCGCCGGAAGCGTCATCGTCGCACTGGCGGTTTCCTTCTTCGTGGCAATGACCGTAATCGGCGCCCTGGCGGCCTTGTTGACATCACCCGAAGAAAAGAGGAGCGGCCGGCTCACCTGGCTTCGAGAGGGAATCCGTGGCGGGCGAATTTCAAAAGCCGGGGGCCAGATGATTCGTTTCGCAGTGAGACGTCCGCTCATTGGTGTTGCGGCCGCGATCGCCATCCCGATCGTGGGATTCATGCTGGCTCAGACCCTGGGCTCCCAGTTTTTTCCGCGAACCGATCGCAACATGTTCGAAGTCGAAGTCTGGTTGCCGACAGAGTCGTCGATTGAAAACACCCGGCGAGTCGCCCAGGCGATGGAAGAGGTGATTCGCGAGCGGGAGTCGGTGACGCGAGTCGATTGGCTGGTCGGAGGGAGTTTTCCCTCGGTCTACTACAACCTCATCATGACCCAGGACGGGGCCGGTCATTATGCCCATGGAATCATCACGGCGACGGATTTTGACAGTGTCACTGAGATGATCGATGGCCTGCAGCGCGATTTCGACGAGCAGTTTCCCGAGGCCCAGATAGTGCTCAACAAGTTCGCCCAGGGGCCTCCCTCGAACGCCGATGTGGAGATCCGGCTTCTCGGGCCTAGCATCGAAACGCTTCAGGCGCTCGGCGAAGAAGTCCGGGTGGTTCTGGCCGAGCATCCTGACATTCTCCAGACCCAGGTCACGATGCCGCGCGGCGAGCCAAAACTGCAACTCAATGCGAACGAAGAAGCGGCGCGACTTGCCGGTCTGCGGCTCACGGAAGTGGCCAGTCAATTGCAAGGGGCACTCGAAGGCAGCACCGGGGGAACGTTGCTCGAAGGAATCGAAGAGATGCCAATTCGCATCCGCTATGCGCGGGAATCGCGGGACGATGTTTCCGGCATTGGCGGCTTCAACCTGCCGACCCCCGGCGGTCAGTCCTGGATTCCGCTGAGTTCAATTGGCGAGCTGGAACTGAAGCCCGAACTCGGAGGTATCACTCGGCGGGACTCGGTGCGAACTAACAAGATCCTCGGTTTCGCCCAACCGGAAGCGCTCGCAATCGGTTTGACCGAAGATGTCATGATTCGATTGGAGCAGCGCGGATTCCAATTGCCTACCGGCTATCGGCTCGAACTCGGCGGGGAAAGCGAAAGCCAGGCCGATGCTGTCGGGAATCTCATGATCTACCTGCCGGTCATCGTCGTCCTGACCATCGCCATTCTCGTGCTCAGTTTCCGGAGCGTGCGAATCGCTCTGATCCTCCTGATGGTCGCGCCCTTGTCGGCCGGATTCGGATTGCTGGCGACCTGGGCAATGCAGTTTCCGCTGAGCTTCAACACCATCATCGGATCGATGGGCCTGATGGGGCTCGCCTTCAACAGCAGCATCGTCGTCCTCGCCTCGATCCGGGCAAACCCTGCCGCCAAAGACGGAGATCCCGATGCCATCGCCACCGCTGTGATGGGCTCCGGCCGTCACCTCATCTCAACGACTCTGACGACGATGGGCAGTTTCCTGCCGATCCTGATCTTCATCGGTGGACAATTCTGGCCACCCCTGGCGATCGTCTTGGCCGGTGGAGTCGGCGGTTCGACTTTGCTGGCGATGACCTTCACGCCGGCGATGTACCGGATTCTCAACTGCGGCGACTGTAAGGGAAAGGCCCGGTCAAAAGTCCAATCGCTCTCGCACTGGCTCCGATTTTCGGCCATCGGAAATCGGGCTTCCAAATTGCCCGCGAGCTGAGCTGATACCGCTCGACGGCTTGACGGCTTGACGAAGAAAGGTGCGCTTCGAACGGGCCATCAAAGCGATCACGGGTAAGGAAGCGTATGATCGCGAGTAGGCAGGAACAGAGGTCTCCACCTCGCCCGAGATTTTCGCGATTCTTATCGGAGTTTTGGCTCGAGCCACTAGAGTAGCACTTCCTGGAAGAATCATGAAAACACCGTTCACCGCTTTCCTGCTCATCGCCCTGTGGGCAGCCACTCCTTTCCTTATTGCCGGTGACCCACCTCCCCTCCCCGATCCCGACGGCAAACCCGCCGACCTGTCGAAGCCCGTCCAGGTCTTCATCCTTCTGGGCCAATCCAACATGCTCGGTGCGGGTAAAATCGATCCAGGGAAAAAGGATCCCGAGGGTTCGTTGACGCACGCGGTGAAAGAAAAGGGACTCTTTCCCTACCTCGTCGACGACGCCGGTAATTGGACGGAACGCGCGGACGTCCGCAACGTGCGAGTCATGGGAAGCGGGACTGGCGCAACGAAGCAGTTCAACAACGAGTGGATGACGATCGTGGGCGGCAAGATCGGTCCCGAGTTCGGCATCGGCCATCACGTGGGCGAGGCCACCGCCGCGCCCGTCATGATCCTGAAGAGTTGCATCGGTAATCGCGCGCTTGGCTGGGATTTGCTGCCGCCAGGCAGTGAGGGTTTCGAGTTTACCGATTCCAAGGGTGTCACCTGGGTTCACCCCGGATACAAGGGCTCGCCTGAAAAGTGGGAGAAAGGCACGGAGCCGAAAGAAATCACGTGGTATGCCGGCATGCAGTACGACGGTGACATTGCCCGGGCGAAAAGCGTGTTAGCCGAACTCGACGAGTACTACCCCGGCGCAAAGGAATACGAGGTCGCGGGCTTCTTCTGGTGGCAGGGGGATCGGGACAGCCGCAACGCCGCGCTCTCCAGCCGATACGAGAAGAACCTCGTTCACCTCATCAAGCAGCTGCGGAAAGAATTCGACGCACCCGACGCGAAGTTCGTCTGTGCCTCGCTTGGCCAGACCGAAAAAGGCACCACCGACGGCGGCGGGAAGATCCTCGAAGCCATGCTCGCGGTCGACGGCACCTCCGGAAAGTATCCCGAGTTCGAGGGCAACGTCGCCGCGGTCTACACCCACCCGATTTCCAAGGGAGGCAGCTCGGGTGGCCACTACGACGGGAACGCCGAGACCTACATGAACGTCGGCGACGCCATGGGCGCGGCCATGGTAGAGTTGCTGAAGAAGTAAAGACGACTCCATCAAAATTCCAACCTTGTAGCCGCCTCATGAATTCCTTCACCCTCGTGTTCGCTTCCCTGTATTCGATCAGCCTCACTATCGCACTAGCAGACGACCTAAAACCGGTCGAGCACCGGATCGACACCCACATCCACCTCTACGACCCCAGCCGTGACGTCGAGATGACGTGGCCCCCGGAGGACGATTCAGTTCTCTACCAGCCCCACCTCCCCGCGGAGTATTCCCGGATCGCCAGGGAGGCAGGCGTCACTGGTGTCGTAATTGTAGAAGCCAGCCATCATCTCGAGGACAACGACTGGATGCTCGACCTCGTTGAGGGAGACGATTTTTTCGTCGGCATGGTCGGCAACGTCGACGTCTACCGCGATGATTTCGAGGAGCAGATCGCTCGATTGAAAAAGGATGACCGCTTCGTCGGAATCCGTCCCCGCGGTCCCGTCCCGGTCGACTATGCGAATCCACAGGTTCTTGCCCATCTACGCCTTCTTGCTGATCACGACCTGGCGATGGACTACCTGACCAACGGCGGTGGCATTCCAGGTATCGAAAAGATCGACGCCGTGGCCCGTGCCATTCCGGAACTCCGCATCGTGGTCAATCACTGTCTCGGCTACAACTTCGACGGCAAGGCTCCCGCCGCCGATTGGATCGCAGCCGTGGAGCGGTTGGCAGAGAACGAGAATGTCTCCTGCAAGATCTCCGGCCTCTACCAGCGATCCATTTCCCAACCAGCGCCCCAGGATCTCACCCACTACCAGTCGGTTCTCGATGTGCTTTGGGACCAGTTCGGGAAGAAGCGTCTCATCTACGGAAGCAACTGGCCGGTTACCAAACACACCGGCAGCTATCAGAGCTTCCTGGACCTGGTCGACGAGTTCATCAGCGCCAAAGGTCAGGACGCTCGCGAACATTACTATTGGAAGAATGCCGCCCAGATTTATCAACTCGACGCACTGCTGAAGGACTAGTAGGAATTGCAGATCGGCATGAAATTCCTTGGCATCATCGCTCTTTTGGGTCTCACGGTAGACGCGGCATTCGCCGAGCCATTGGCCAAGCCATTTGCTATCCCTGATTCGGTCTGGACGATGCTGGACAGGCACTGCCTCGAATGCCACGACGAAGACAGCGAGAAAGGCGACGTCCGCCTCGATCACCTCGCAGACATTCCCCTCGACGCTCGCCTCGACCTGCTTAACAAGGCACACGAGCAACTCTACATCGAGGAGATGCCGCCGAGAAAAAAGAAGACTCAACCCAATGAGAGCGACCGGCAGCAACTGTTCGATTGGGTGTCCAGTGAGCTAAAAAAGCACGGCCCATCGAAACTTGAAGACAAGCTGCGCTATCCGGACTTCGGCAACTATGTCAGCCACCAGAAACTCTTCAGCGGCAACATCACCGACGCCCCTTATTCTCCGGCGCGACGCTGGCTCGTGAGTCCCCAGATTTTTGAAGAACGGGTCAAGGACGTCTTCCTGCTCGAAGGGCGCGACCGCCAGTCCAACCTCTACGGCCTTACCAATCCATTGATGCTGCCCGAACGTTCAGGGATTCGGGACTACGACAACACCACCTTGAACGGAGGCCATCTCCTCGTGATGCTTCCCAACGCGGAGTGGATCTCCACCAAACAGATACGCGCCGCCCGCGTTGCCCACGGAGAGCTTAAGGCGGACGAGTTTCCAAACCCCAAGGATAAGTGGGCACCGCGCGAGACCCCTCCGGCACTGCAAACCGTCATCCTGAAGGAGTCGGCACCCTCGGACGAGGAACTCGTCGCCGCCATCCAGACCCAGTTCGGCCTCGTAACGGGACGGCCGGCCACGAGCGGCGAGATCGAGCGCTACCTGGAATTCACTCACTCGTCCATCGATGTCGCCGGCAACACCGAGGGCCTGCGTCAAATGCTCGTCTCCGTTCTCCTGGAATCGGAGTTCTTGTATCGTCTCGAATTCGGCGCCGGCGAGATTGATGCGAACGGCCGAAAAATGCTCTCCCCCCACGAAGGCGCTCGTGCGATTTCCTATGCCCTCGGCGATCAAGGTCCTGACACTGATCTGCTCCAAGCGGCGGCGGAAGGGCGTCTCACCACGAGGGAAGACTACCGGCGCGAAGTGCAACGCCTTCTCGCCGACGAGACCTACTACGCCGGTCCGGTCGATCCCGGCATCAGCGGAAAAAACATGAAGTCACATGAGACCTCGCACCCGAAGCTGGTCCGCTTCTTTCGCGAATTCTTCGGTTATCCCGGCGCCGCCAAGATCTTCAAGGACATCGAGCGCAGCGATGGGTATTATCAAAACCCGGGTCGCGACACCCTGGGTTCCCCCGGGTTCCTCATCAAAGAAGCCGACCGCGTCGTCGATTGGTATCTTCAGCACGACGAAGACGTCTTCGAAAATCTCCTGACCACCGAGGATTTCTTTGTCTATCACAACAAAGACAACGAGACCGGACGCGACGTGATTGAAGAATGGCGGCAGGTTTGGGAGACGCTCAAAGACACAGACTGGAAGGATAATCCGGCGATTGTTTTTGCGGAGCACGAAGATTTCCTAAACCGGAAATCGCTGTGGATCTTCAGGAACCGATACGGATCTGACCGCACTAAGCCCGGCCAGCGCCTGGAGCTGTTCTCGAATTACATGCACTACTTCCGCGAGTCATTTGGAAAAGGGCAAACTCCGTTCACCACGGTTCCTTTTTCTCACGGCTACCAGTACCATCATGCCACCTTTTACAGTCTGCCTCCAACGCCTCGTCGTGAGAGGTATCAGGAACTATCCAAGAAAAACGCCAAGGAGCAGGAAGAGATGGAATTCTGGGACTACCCCGTCGAGCAACCGTTCCGGATTGAAAATCGCAAAGGCATTCTGACCCACCCGGCCTGGCTCATCGCTCATTCCTCGAACTTTCATACCGACCCAATCAAGCGCGGTCGCTGGATCCGCGAAAAGCTCCTGGCCGGTCGCGTTCCCGATGTTCCGATCACGGTCGATGCCGTGATTCCAGAGGACCCGCACAAAACCTTGCGCGAGCGAGTCGAGGGCGTGACTCAAGAGGCGGAGTGCTGGAAGTGTCATCAGCACATGAATCCACTGGGCTATGCCTTCGAGACCTATGACGACTTCGGACGCCACCAACTCGAAGAGCCCCTCGAATACGAGGAACACATCCTCGCCAAGGCGACGAAGAAAAATGGCGCCCATACCTACAAGACGAAACCGATCAATTCCAGGGGGCGCCTCGACGGCACCGGTGACCCGGCCCTCGACGGCGAAGTGACCGATGCGCTGGACATGATCGACCGATTAGCCAGGTCCGAGCGCGTCCGCCAGTCCATCATTCGGCACGCCTTTCGCTTTTTCATGGGGCGCAACGAAATGCTCTCAGACTCACAAACCCTTATCGAGGCCGACCGGGTCTACCTGGAGAGTGGCGGCAGCTTCAAGGCGGTCGTCGTTTCGCTTTTAACATCCGATTCATTCATCTACCGTAAACTTGTGCAGGAACAGCTATGAAGAGCCGAAGAGATTTCTTAAAGCAGTCGACCCTTGGCGCCGGAGCCATGGCATTGCCCTCCGGCCTTTTCGCCAACCCTGTCGGAACTCCACCGAGACGCTTTATTTTCATGCATCGGGGTAACGGACTGTTTCCCAAGACATTGGTCCCACCCTCTCTGGGCGAGGCCGATATCGCCCGCGAGGAAAAGAAGGAACCCTTCGAAGTCGACCTCGACGGACATGACCTGCCCGATTGGATGAGTCCGCTCAATGCACACAAAGACAATCTAACCATCCTCCAGGGACTCTCGGGAAAGATGTGCACCACCGGGCATCACTCCTGGTGTTCCGCTCTCGGCGCCTTCAAAGCCAACGAACGGCCGAGTTCCATCAAGTGGGCCACTGTCGACTTCGAGCTGGCCAAACTCTTTCCCTCGCCGATGGAGCATATCGAACTGGCCTGCTTCCCGATCGGCGGCGGCAATGCGCGCGGCAGTCTCGACGGAATTGCCAAAGGCTTTTCGGCGCGCGGAGCGCAGCAACCCAACTACGCCTTCGGCTCGCCTAAAGGCGCGATGGAGGAATTATTCAAATCCGTCTCCAACAACCCGGACGATCAGATCAGCTACCAACTCAAGCGCAAGGCCCTGGCTTTTGCCGCCGAGAATCAGGGCCGCCTCGCGGCAGAACAGACCGGCATCGAACGACGCAAGCTCACCAACTACGAGGATTCCATCAACGCCATTCGCGAGCGCAATCGAAAGGTCGACGCCATGGGTGATACCCTTCGTCAGCACGTCCCCCAGCTGGATGCAAAGTACCTCGTGGACGACCTGAACACCTTCGATCGGCAGCGAGCGCATAGCGAAGTACTGCTCTCAGCGCTAATTTCCGGCCTGACCAACGTCGCGGCTTTTACTGTCGACGAACTGGCGCACCCCTACACCGGGATCCCCGGCATTGAGAACGAAAAGGTCAACATGCACGACGTGGGCCACAACAAGACCATAGCCGGAGTCGAAGCACCCGAAGTCCGCAACCGCTGCCGTCATCACCACATGACCTTGGTCGACACAATCGTCTCTCGCCTCAAGAGTGTTCCAGAAGGTGAAGGGACCATGTTTGACAACACCATGCTGTTCTACTTTCCGGACAGCGGCGAGACCCACCACAGCCATGGCTGGGAATTCCCCTTCATCGTCATGGCAGGCAGCAACGCCAAGCTCAATCTGGGCCGTCGTTACATCCGATTGCCCTATCACGGCGAGGAAGGCCACAAGACCCTGGGCAACTGGTGGACCACCATCCTCAACGCCTACGGCAATCCCATCGAGCACTACGGAGACTTCGACTTGAGCCTGAAATTCGACCAGACGGGCCCCATCGCGCAGTTCCGCGGCTAGGGCGCCGTCCCAACTTGCTTCTAGCCTCACAAGCGCATCGACTTCGTCGACCGCTCACTCGCCTAGCTCCTGGCCTGATCAGAGGTCAATCGTCGCGAGCGATCGCGATTTACCGGTGCGGCGTCGGTGGACCGAGAGGGACTGATAGATAACCTCTTCCTACTCCCCCATCTCCAGCACCGATTCCGCAAAGGCCTCCCCCATCACTGCAAAAGTCTTCGCACATCCCAGGTAGTGGTATCCCTGGTTCGAAGCCCCCCGCGCCCACAACGCTGCTTCCTCTTCCGAAATCAACTCCGCCTCCACCTTCGCAATCTCCGTATCCATTTCCTTCCGCGTCAGCTCACCTGCCTGAACCTTCTTTGAGAGTTTCCGCCGCTGACCCCCGACCTGGTCCCGCTTCTTCGCGATCGAATCGAGCTCATCGCTCCAGAACGGCGCCGTCTCCACCGCCACGACATTCCCGAGAAATTCTTTCTCCCCCGCCGGGGCCGCCATCGCGGCCCGAAACCCCCCCTGCTTTTCGTTACTCATTCCGCCCACTCCCATCACCCCGATCACCACAGGCAACTTCGGTGCGTCGAGATCCGTCCGCACATCGCGAATCAAATCGCCCATCCACCCGCTGTACTTCGCAAAGCGATTCCCCTCACTGCCCTCCGGCAACTCCGGATAGACATCACGCGTCACCATATCGTTGAACCCCTGGAACCACACGAAGCCCGCGAGCTCATACCCCGCCTTCGCATCGTACTCCGGACAGACTCTCCCAATATCCGCGAGCACCTTCTCAACGTGCCCGATCATGAGCCGGTAATAATGCCCGCTGCGCTCCGCCCCCCGCCGATCTTTCTCAAGGTCATCTTCCGTCTGCTCATAGACCCCCGAACTCGGCGACCGGTAATCGTAGAACAACGACTTCCCGCCCCAGGCCGTCTTAATGATCAACACCGGCTCGTCGAAAGCCGCATCCATCGCCAACCCGAAAGTAAACTCCGGCCCAATCTTCCCCCCATCCTCGGTCGGATTTTGCCGCGAGCCATACCCGGCGGTGAGCTTCCCAAACCCCTCTCCATTCTCATCACCTCTTCCGGTAAAATAAGAGATCCACGCATTCTCCGCCACCCGCGGCTGCCCATCGGCCCCCCGCATCTTCTTCAAAAGCGGCGCTGTCGCCGGATCATCCCCCACATAATCGAAGGTCTCGACCTTCGCATGCCCCTCCATATTCGACTGCCCCGCCAAAATGAAGACCTTCATCTTCCCATTTCCGGCCCACGCCCCCGTCACTCCAGCCACCGCGACCACCAAGAAAACAAATCCACGCACAAACTCATTCATCCCCACATCCTAGCCGCTCCTCCTCAAAGTCCCAGCCCAATCCCGGCCCCTCTCCGAGATACCGCCGCGTTAGTTTCCAGCCCATCACCGAGCCCATTCTGCACGCAAGTAGTCGACACTCCGCGGCAAGACTTCTTCCCCCGGACCCGACAGGGTGCGGCATTCGACTTCAATGATGCCGTCATATCCCAATGCCTTCAGCGCCGCGAATCCCGGACCAAAATCCAGCGAGCCGGGGCCCGGCTCCACACGGGTGTTTTCGGCAACATGCACATGCTTAATCCACTTCCCTGCCTGATGAATGGATTCAGCGATATTCAATTCTTCCAATTGCATGTGAAAGAAATCGGGAGTCAGGCCGAGGTTTGGATGATCTATCTTTTCACAAAGCCACGCGGCATGCGGGACTTGATGGAGATATTCGGTCTCGTATTTATTAACCGGCTCGAGCAGGAAAAGGAGATCGCGGCCACGCGCCTCATCGCAAATCGCCGGCAGTTGCTCGACAAGCAGGGCATCCTGTTCCGCCTTATTTTCCAACCGGACAGGATTGTCCTGAATCAGAACAGGCGGCACATTCAACAGGCCCACCCCAAGTTCCGCACCGATGTCAAAGAGCCGCATGAAACTGTCTCGGCATTTTTGGCGCACCGCGGGGTCAGGGCTCAGCAACGATCCCTCAAATCCTAATGACAAGGCCACCAGCGGAATCGGGAGGTCGGCGAGGCAATCTCTCAATTCCTCCAGGTAGTCACTGAGGAAACGTCCCGGCAATGAAACGCCATCGAAACCAAATGCCTGGGCATTCGTGATTTTTTCCAGCACGCTCGCGCCCGGCAATATTTCGAAACGGCAAGATAGCTTGCAAGTGTCAGTGCTATTCATTTCTATCTATTGGAGATCGGTTAGGACATTAGAAGTCACTTCTTCTTTCTAATGGGCCAGGATTGAACCTCTACTCGTTCAGCCCAGGCCTCCCACGTCGCCGTCATCTCATCAACACGCTCGGGTTGAGTTTTGGCCAAATCATTCAGCTCGGTGCGATCCTTGTCGAGATCATAGAGGGACCACGGATCGCCATGAGCTCGCACCAACTTCCATTGATCAACCCGGACGGCAGAATTACCCTGGTGCTCGAAGAAGAGTGGTTCGGGACGCTCGAACTTTTCACCCGTCAAAATAGGCCTCAGACTTCTTCCCGCGACCGGAGTCACTTGTTTGCCGGCGTGCATAGTTGGGTAGCTCGCTCCAGCGAGATCAAGGCAGGTGGGGAGCAGATCGATGACGTGCCCCGGGTCAGAAGTGAGCGATCCGTTGAGCGCCGCTGGAATGCCGCCCGGCCAGTGGGCCACCAGGGGAGTCGAAATCCCACCTTCGTGGGTGAACATTTTGAATTTTCGAAACGGAGTGTCACACAGATTCGCACCAGCGATGCCGAAACTGTTGTAGGAATCCGGCGTTCCAGTTCGCGCCTTGGGATCCCCGCCGCGATTGCCGGTGAAGCCTATTGGGCCTGATTCCGCACTGGCACCGTTGTCGGAGAGAAAGAGGATCAGCGTGTTCTCAAGTTGACCCAGTGCATCGAGTCTGGCCACGACACGCCCCACGTTGCGGTCGACCAGGTGAACCATCGCGGCATGAGTGGCCATGCGAAGATCCATCTCCTCTTGATCCTTCACCTGCGACCATTCGGGTACCTTCTCATCCTGAGGCGAAAGCTTCGTGTGGCTGGGGAACAATCCCATTTCCAACTGACGTTTGAACCGCGCCTCTCGCATCGGTTGCCAGCCGTCAGCGTAGCGTCCGCGGAACTTGGCGATCTCTTCGTCGGGTGCGTGCAGGGCCCAGTGGGGAGCAGTGTAGGCCAGGTAGAGAAACACCGGCTTCTCCGCCTCAACGCCTTCGTCAATAAACTTCAGGGCGTAGTCGGTGAATGCGGTGGTCGAGTACCAGTCTTCCGGCATTGGGATGACGGTATCGTTCAGGACCAGATCGCGCCCGGGAAGATTGCGATAGTGATGCCCTCCTCCCTGAGGGGTTCCGTAGAAGCGGTCGAAGCCTCGACTAAGCGGCCACTGATCGGGTTCGGAGCCTACGTGCCACTTGCCTGCGATCGCGGTGAAATATCCGGTCGGGTTCAACGCTTCGGCAATCGTGACGCAGCGGTCGTTGAGGTAGCCCTGATATGAGGGGTATCCCGAGTTGCCGCTCATGTGGCCGATGCCTGCCTGATGCTGGTAGAGGCCAGTCAAAAGGGCCGCCCGGGTGGGGCAACATCGCCCCGCATTGTAGAACTGAGTAAAGCGAAGACCTCTCTCAGCCAGGGCATCTAGATGAGGTGTTTCGATTTCGCCACCGTAGCAACCGATGTCACTGTAACCCATGTCATCGACCATGATAATGACGATGTTAGGTTGTCTGGGATCGGCCGCGCTAACGGCACCAGTGACCATCAGCGCAGCGGCTATCAGATAGAGGCCAAGCCGTCGGCCGGGAATTCGGAGAGAGTGAGGAGTTTGAGTCATCTGCTTCATTTGAAGTATCGCCTTGGCCTCTAGCCTATCGCACCATCACACCAAGTCGGCAGATTTTTGCGTAAAGCGACTCGCCGATATACGTGGGGCGACACCCAACAGGGTTGGAGGTGTGAGGTGACCCTGTTGGGTCGGGAGAGGAAAGGAATTTTCAATATTTGTCAGCTGGCCCTTCTCTGACCCAAACAGATCACAAGCGAGTCGCCGCGACACGGCCCCCTCCTTGAACGCCTACCCAAGAGCCAAATTCACACGATGTGATCGGCTGAAAGAGCTCACTGACATGACCCTTGCTAATTTCAGCCTTCCCGATAGTCTGAAAATCTGCACAAGCGTTTGATTAACTCTGATTGCGGAAGGAGCACTTCTGCGAAGCAAGTTCAAGCCAATTGGCATTCCATTCACTTCTATGAAACCTCTGATATTGGCCACCCTTATATCCTACCTGAGTTTACTTGGATCATCGATAGCGCTTCATGCGGCGAACGGGCAAACTCATATTTACGAGGGATCTCTGGAGGGGAATCCCATCATTGTGACCCTCATTTGGTCCGATTACGGCGCAGGAAGTGGGGCTATTGATGGAGTGATACTTGATCGAGCAAACAGCAAGTCATTCACTATTCGCGGAAAGGAAGATGAGTTACCTGGATACATGCAGATCTATATCGGGGATCGGCCTGAAATCTACAAATTGGCATCTGAGCGACGGGATGGGCAAATTATCTGGAAAGAGGGACAGGGGGGCTCACTGACATTTTCCAGAACCATGCCCGACGCGCAGCCCGGTGTGGCCAGTGCCACCCGGCCTCCGGCAATGACATTGCCAAACTCGCCTTTCACTGGGGTTGCCGCACCCAACGCGCAGCCCGGTGCGACCAGTGCCACCCAGCTTCCGGCGTTGACATTGCCGCCCTTACCTGGGCTTGCCACACCCGCCGTGCAGCCAGGTGTGACCAGTGCCACCCGGCCTCCGGCAATGACATTGCCAAACTCGCCTTCCACTGGGGTTGCCGCACCCAACGCGCAGCCCGGTGCGACCAGCGCCCCCCAGCTTCCGGCGTTGACATTGCCGCCTTTACCTGGGGTTGCCACACCCACCGCGCAGCCCGGCGTGACCAGTGCCTCCCAACTTCCGGCAATGACGTTGCCGCCCTTACCTGGGGTTGCCACGCCAGGCGCGCAGCCCGGCACGAGTAGTGTCAGCACGCCATCAACTCTCCCGACACTTAATGCTCCCCTTTCTCCGTCTGTTCCGTCAAAACCTGGCATGCCGGCCCCCGGATTGAGTTCCCCGCAACTACCAGGTGATGAGAATCAAAACCTCGAATTTGTCAAATGGCCAGTTGGAATGTGGCCTGAAGACATTGCCTTTGACGGAAAGGACATTTGGGTGGCCGAGAGTGGACAGGAGACGCTGGTACAATTAAACGCGGATTCGGGAGAAGTAATTCGAAGGGTCGATGCCGGTCCCATGACTGTAGGAATGGTTTCAAATATCTCTAAAGGAACGATCTTCGCTGCGGATGCTTCTGATCGCACTTTACTCAAATATTCAAATTCAGGTACTGGAAGTGTTTTTGCGTCGGTGCCCGGTTTCTATGTTGATATTATCGCCGACGAAGTTGCTATATGGGTGCTGACGGACAATGGAAAGGTGATTCGTTACGATCAGGATTCCGGTGCAACGACCACAGCGAAACTGAACGACCGCAACTACAAAGGAGACTACTGGTCGCTAACCAGGTCAGGTAATTCAATATTCGTTATTGATATTGATCGAGACCTATCAGTGATTGTCGAATTGGATAAGGATGATCTATTCATCGGGACAGAAATCGAGATTGACGGGTTTTTCCCGAGCATTGCGGCAAATGACTCTTCAATTTTTGTGGCGGGCGGTGAACCTGATGTCGATGGGGAAATTATTCAGTTCAAGCCCGGAACAGCTGAGATAATCAGTAGTTACAATATTGAGAACGAATACGTCGAACTCGTTACCGCCGACAGCAATTTTGTCGTTGCGGTTGGAGAGTACGGAACCTTGTGGCTATTCTCTGCAAAGGACCTGAAATTCCTGAAGTCGGTTAGTTTGATCAAGGAGGATTGGCTTCCTGGCTCCGTTCTGATCCAGGGTGAATCCGTTTATATTACGACTCATGTAGGCAATGGAGAAAACGGTTCAATTCTAGTTCTCCGAGATTTCCTACGTGGCCAAATTCGGTGATCGCCGCTTACTAGTAAATCAGGTAAATACAACTACAGCATAAAATGAAATTAGTTATCAAACTCCCAGTAATTGCACTTTCCCTAGCGGTTAGTCTCCTTTTTTCAGCGGCGAAAGCGGATGAATCCATCGGATACTATTGCACTGTAATTTCAGCCAATGATCGTCTGAGCAGTTCCGGCAAAAGGTTGACAAATTTCGAACAAATCATCCGACAAGACCGCGCCAATTTCCATCAACTGAATAAGAGAGATGATGGAGATGAAGAGGATGATATGTTCAAGACCCCGGAGGCACGGGCAAATCTCGAACTCTATCTAAGCAGGGGAACTACGGATCCTGATACGATTAGACGGATTCTGAACGGAAACCCCAATGGCAACCAACTCTTTGTTGCCGTCAGCGTGTGGAAGAAAAGCAACGGAACTCAGTATGCCAAGGTCGGGCTCTACGGCAATGCAAACGACTAACCGGAGGTAGCCTTCCCATAGAACGTTGTCAGATCCCCTGATGAGTGAGGGGAGATTTCTAAGGCTCGGGAGATAGCCGAGGGGAACAGCAGTTAACAGCACTGCGTTGAGTTCTACCGTAGATACAGGGCATAGCTGGATGGCTCACGCAGAAACGCTGAGCCAGCCCTTATTCTCCGTTACCCTGCGTTAGAATCACTACGCTGGAAATCACCTTCTGCCGGCAACGTACCAAACCACCGTTCATGATCCCAAACGCAGTGTCATTTGGGCTGGCATTTCTATCATGAATGGGTGCCACGGACGCGACATCAACAAGGTATTTCCACTCAGTCAATTTTCAGGGTGCAATTCATCGTCCGATTCGGTATCCATTCCATTCTATGAATCTCGGCAAACCAATCTTTCTGCTCCTCCCCTGCCTATGCCTTTGTGCCGTCACGTCGTTGCGTGAGGTTCAATCCGAAGAATCGGCTAAACAATCCCCCTTCCCTTCCGACACCGTTCCTGCGGTCACCGAAGACGGAAAGCGCATCCTCCACCGCGACGACTTTTCGACAGACACCCTCGGCAAACACTGGGGAACCTCCTCGAAGACCGCCTCCATCTCCGACGGCACCCTCAAGGCGACCCGGGATCCCGATGGCAGTGGCAAGTACAAGGTCGCCGTCGAGCCCTTCAAGAACGCCGCCTTTACTTTCCGCTTCCGATTCCACGATGCCCCCCACTTCTGGTTCGGCACCGATGACCTATCCATCACCGACACCGTCCACGGCGGACACCTCTTCAACTGCATCGTCGCGACGGACTCAATCACCTTCACCGACTGCCTCAGCGGCAAGTACAACCCCGAGCACTACCCGAAATTCAAGCAGGCAAAAATCGACAAGCAGGCCAAAAAAATCAAAGCCCTCCCGCCTGAGCTTCTCGCCATCGAAAAAGCCACCACCAAGCAGGTTCCCTGCACCATCGAGCAGGACCGTTGGTACGATATCAAGATCCTCCTCGAGGACGATACCCTCACCCTCTTCCTCAACGGCGAGAAAATCGACAGCTTCCAATCACCCGGTTTCGCCCACCCCCGAAAAGACATGTACCGCTTCATCATGGGCGGCACGGTCGAGCTCGACGATATCCTCGTTTCCGCACTGGATTGATTCACCCAAGAAGCCGGGTCATGTGACATTTTTTACGACCCAACTCCACACGGCTGATGAGAGATCACTGTGATTGAGCCTTTTTCAACGCCTCCACATTTCTCTCGTGCGGCGCCTGACTGTGATCCTTATCTGTCAGTTCCTGATTGTAGATTTCACCCGGACGAACTGGTTCGTGTGCCGCCTGCGCCAGTGAGACCAGCTGCTTCAACACCTCAGGGTGCTTAGCGGATACGTCGTTCAGTTCCTCTATATCCTTGGAGAGGTCGTAGAGTTCCCACTCCCTATTCTTGCTGCGGTAGGCCTTCCAGTTCTGCTGACGAACAGCGGTTTGCCCGACGTATTCCCAGTAGAGGTGATCGTGTTGATTCTGTGTTCCGTTGTGAGTCAAAGTCGCGAGGATTGACAACCCGTCCGTCTCCGGGCATTCCGCCTTCGCGATCTCCGCTAATGTGGGCATGACATCGGGATAATAGAATAAGTGATCGCTGACGGACCCTGCTTCGATCTTTCCAGGCCAACGGACATAATAAGGCACCTTCAATCCCCCCTCATACAGCGAACCTTTGCCGGCGCGGAAACGCTCACCGGTTTCCGGATTCAGGTTTGGCCCGAAAAACCCATGAGGCCGTTCCTTCGATTTGAAATAGTCCTGTCCCCCGTTATCGCCACACAGAAAAAAGATCGTATTCTCATCGAGATTAAGCTTCTTCAGCAATGCCAGGATCTCACCAATTTGTCGGTCAACCATGTGCATGTAGGCGGCGTAGACTCGCGCATCACGATCAGTATTCTGACCCGCCGTCCAAGGCTTGTCTTTGAACAACTGCCAGGAAGGATCATCCTCATCAATACCCCACAGGCCATGCGGTGGTGTCCACGGCAAATAGCAGAAAAACGGTTCGTCTTTGTGATCTTGAATGAACTGGATCGACTCTTTGAAAATCTCGTCCTGGGCGTGAGTCTCGCCTTCGTAAAAACTTAGGCCGTCATTGCCTGCCAGAGGGACTTCGGCGCTGTTTCGGATGAGGTATTGCGGATAGAAAGTGTGAGCATGAACCTGATCGTAGTATCCGAAGAAAGTATCAAACCCGTGCTTCTCCGGAACCCCCGAAGTGCCTCGTCCACCGATGCCCCACTTGCCAAAACCTCCCGTCGCATAGCCCCGCGTCTTCAGAACGCTACCAAGAGTCGGCTCATCGGCACGAATCGGAGCGAAGCCGCTATTGGCTCGCATCGACATGTGACCAGCATGCAACCCGGTCAGCAACGAGCAACGCGTCGGCCCGCAGACGGGAGCCCCGGCATAGGCATTAGTGAACTGCATGCCCTCGGCCGCGAATCGATCGATGTTCGGGGTGATGAGATCCTGGTTGCCCATGTGACCGGACTCAAAGTAACCCCACTCATCCAGCATGAGGTAGATGATATTGGGTTTGGTTTCCGCTGAGTGTGCCCGATCCACCGGAAAATAAAAACTGATCAGGAGCGCTGCGAATGTTGCTGCTATGAATCGATTCATCATGACTATCTATTGGTCTGGATTCTGTCAGGAACAAGCGGCGAATAGGATTGCCGGAGAACCCGCCTTCCTTTCCCCCGGCTCAAGCCTGCTACTCAAGGCGCCGATTATTTCAGGTTGGCGATACTCGTCTCAGTCCATTCGGCGACATTGTCTTCTCCTGAGAGAAAACCCAGCTTCACCAGGAACGCGTCGGTCTTGCCCACCACGTCCTCAAACATTTCCCGACCGCCCTTGTTGATGTGAAAAAATCCATGATTCTGTCCTTCGTAGACGTGGCTCTCACATTCGTTGCCGGCATCGGTCATTTTCTTCTGGAAGGCGTCGATAGTAGCGGCGGGAACCAGTGGGTCATCCGCGCCAAAGAAAACGATGGTTGGCGGCAGTCCTTCGCGAATGTTGTGAAGAGGAGAAATCTCTTCCCAGTATGCCGTAACTCTATCATGCCCATAGCCACCGGGGCCGTTGTCATAAACGGGATTCAAGAGCACGAGCGCGTTGGGTAGACAGGACACTGCATCGTCCGGCGTCGCATCAATCTTGGGACACATGGCCACGGCGGCGGCGACATGCCCTCCGGCAGATCCCCCGCCCGCTATGATCTTGTCAGGGTCGACTCCGAGCTCCTTGGCGTGTCGACGAATGTAGCGGATCGCTTCCTTGCCATCCTCGACGCATTGATCAGGTGAGGCCTCATGACTTTTCTTCGTTCGATATTGGGCCGAGACAGCGACTAGCCCTCTCGACGCGAAATACTTCGAGTAGCCGTGAAACTGCTTGGTATCGCCCCCACTCCACCCGCCACCGAAAAAGAAGACAACACAGGGCCGTTTCTGGTTGGCTTCGTGGTTGTCCGGGAAAAACAGATCCAGCTTGAGCGGATCCCCTTCGGCAGGTTCGTGATACACGAGGGTCTCGTCAGGAGTGTGTCCCAGGGTCCAATCGATTTTCTGCGCGGCGCAGGTCTGGCAGGAAAAAACAAGAACCACCCCCATCCAAAGGAAGAGAAATGCAGGGAGAAAGGAGCGCATCCGAATATTCATAGGCAAAACATTACGGTCCTCATTCCCATGCGCTACGCCGCAACCAAGCGCATTCGCGCACCGGCTCGGCTTCTGCCGATATGCGTAGGCGATCGAACCACTAGTTCGATTGACCCTTCTCCTTTGTTTGTTCACATTGCCCTCTATGACAAAATCCACCCTCCTGATGCTGCTCGTTGCAATCTTGAGCGCAGCCACCGCTATCGCCAACGACAAACCCAATATTCTTTGGATCACCAGCGAGGACAACGGCATCGCCTGGGTGGGATGCTATGGAGGCACCAATGCCAAGACGCCTTCGATCGACCAACTCGCCGAAGAGGGGTTTCGCTACCTCCACTGCTTCGACAATGCCGCCGTCTGTGCACCGACCCGCTCTTGCTGGATCACCGGAATGTATGGGATCTCCAACGGCACTCAGCCGATGCGCAGCCGCAACGAAATTCCCCACGACCAGATCAGCTACTACCCGGATCTGTTGAGAAAGGCCGGCTACCACACCTCGAACCCCGGCAAGACAGACTACAACATCGGAGGGCGCGAAGACTACGACTGCTGGGACGTCGGCAAAGGCGAGGGCACGACCTATGGGTGGCGCCTCCGCGAGCCCGACCAACCCTTCTTCAGCGTCGTCAATATCGGTGACAGTCACGAAAGCCGCGCTCATGGCGACGTTGAGAATACGCGAAACGATCCCGCCAAAATGAAGCTGTTTTCCTATCATCCCGATCTGCCGGTGATTCGGAAGAACTACGCCAAGTACGCTGATGCCGTTGAGAAAATGGACGAGAAAGTCGGCCAGTGCCTCGCCGAACTGGAGAAAGACGGTCTCGCCGAGAACACCATCGTTATCTACAACTCCGACCACGGTGGAGTCATGGCACGGAGCAAACGCTTCGTCTACTCCAGCGGTATCCACTGCCCGCTTGTTGTCCGCATTCCCGAGAAGTTCAAACACCTCTACCCAGCCGACAGCCCCGGCATGACGGTGGACCGCCTCGTCAGTTTTGTCGACATGCCCAAAACCTGGCTCAGCCTCGCCGATGCCGACATCCCCGACACCTATCAGGGACGCGTTTTTCTTGGTGAGGGCGCCGAAGCAGAGCCGCCCCATCACTTCGGTTTCCGTGAACGTGCCGACGAACGTCTCGATTGTGTTCGCGTGATGCGGGGCAAGCGATACGCCTACCACAAGAACTACATGCCCTACGCCCCAGCCGGCCAGCACCTCGCCTACCTCTGGAAGGCCCCGGCCACGCCCGCCTGGGAGCAGCATCACCGCGAAGGCAAGACCAACGAGATCACGGGTCGCTTTTTCGAGCCGCGCGTCTCCGAAGAATTCTACGACAACGAAAGTGACTTCGATAATGTGCACAACCTGATCGACGCCGACGAGCATCAGGAGAAGATCGCCGAGTTGAAACAGGTGCTGCGCCAGCGTCAGCTCGAACTGTATGACTCCGGTCTGCTTCCTGAGCAGATGCGCGTGCGCCGCGCCAATGACAATGGGGTCACCATCTACGCGATGGTGCGCGACGAGAAGCTCTACCCGCTCGCTACTTACTTGGATGCGGCTGATCTCGCCCTGGCCCGGGATAAGGCCAATCTAGATGCCCTTGTCAGTGCCATGAGCAGCGACGACGAAGGCCTGCGCTGGTGGGCTGTTGTCGGATTGCACCTGTTAGAAGAGGACGCCGCATCCGCCTCACCGATGCTGGAGAAAGCTCTCTCCGAAGACTCCCACGAAATTCGCATGATGGCTGCCTGGACCCTGGTCAAACTCGGTGAACCTGATCAGGCCCTCGCCTGCCTCGACGACCTTCTATTCAACGGCACGACCAACGAAGACATGCTCCACAACATCCTCGAGTGGATGGGCGACCCCGGCCTGCCGCTGGTGAAGAAATACATCGAGAACGACGGAAACCGCCAGGGACGCTACGGCATCGGGATTCTCGGACGGCTTGCGGAGTTGAATGGGTGGTGAGGTAATCGCGAACAGGGTTAGGTGTGTATGCTAGCCCTGTTGGATTTCGAGCATTCGCCCGCATCGCATCTCCCTCCTGGTGGCATTTGGCCAATCCCACACAAATCGAGTCCAGACGAATCTATAATTCTATGACTGGGGCGCCTAGAATGCCCTCACCATGAATCTCCGTCCCGATCTAATAATCGCCGTCGCGATCATTGGCCTGGCATCAGGCCCATCCGCTCGGGCTGCGAAACCGGCCCACCCCAACGTGCTCTTCATTGCGGTCGACGATCTGCGCGACTGGGTGGGACATCTCGACGGACACCCCAATGTCAAAACGCCCCACATTGACCGACTCGCCAAACGTGGTGTCTCTTTCACTCGCGCCTACTGCGCCGCCCCTCTGTGCAAGCCGAGCCGGGTTGCCTTGTTGACGGGTCTCGCTCCTTCCCGATCAGGGATTTATGGCAACGCTGGAGATTTCCGAAAGCTGATCCCCGAAGCGGTCACCCTGATGCAGCATTTTCGAGCCGCCGACTACGGCGTTCGCGGCGGCGGCAAAATCTTCCACGGAACGGCTGCCGGTGACAAAGATTCATGGGACGAATACTTCACTCCCCAACGCCAGAAATTGAAGTCGGCTCCACGCGACCGCGACCTTGCGGCGAACGCGTGGACGCCATGGGGCCCGCTCGATGCGGAAGACGATGACATGTTCGACGGCAAGGTCGCCAACTGGGTGATTTCGCAGTTGGAGCAAGCTCAGGAGAGACCCTTTTTCCTTGCCTACGGACTCACCAAACCGCACTTGAGCTGGCAGGTACCTGAGAAGTATTTTGACCTTCACCCCCTCGAGAGCATCCAACTGCCCCCGGTCAAGGAGGGCGATCTGGATGACGTCCCCGCCTACGGCAAAATGCTCGCCGAACAAGTCTACGATCCCTCGATGCAGAAGAATTTCGCGGCAGCAGGCGGCGATCACGACAATGTTCTCACCCACCAGCAATGGCGTGTCGCGGTTCAGGCCTACCTCGCCACAATCAGTTTTGCTGACGCCCAGATTGGGCGGGTTCTCGACGCACTCGATCGAAGCGAACATGCCGACAACACGATCATCGTTCTATGGGGCGATCACGGCTGGCATCTGGGTGAAAAAGAGCATTGGCGCAAGCATGCCTTGTGGGAAGTTTCTACCCGCACCCCACTGATCATTGCCGCACCCGAGGGCGTGGCCAAAAACCGGCTCTGTCAGGCTCCAGTCAGTCTGATCGATCTCTACCCCACCCTCATTGATCTCTGCGCCCTCCCCCAACGCGACGGCTTGGACGGTCAGAGCCTCCAGCCTCTCCTGAAGAACCCTGATCTGGATTGGGATCACCCCGTCGTGACGACTTACGGCTACCAGAACCACACCGTCAGAACGGATCGCTGGCGCTACATCCATTACCACGACGGAGGCCAGGAACTCTACGATCATAAAAATGACCCTAACGAATGGACAAATATCGCCGGAAATTCGGAGCACCGGGAATTGATTCGTGAACTACAGGCTGCGTTGCCTACGTTTAATCAGGAGCCGTTGGGGCCTTAGTGATAAACTGAACTAACGGAAGTCAGGTCGCTTTGTAGTCGACTGGTGACTCCGAATAGTGGATTTAGAGCATCATGAAACTCTCAGTCATTTCAGCGGAAGTGGTCGCAGGGGCATTAAAAATGCCACGGGTCATTGAGCTCATGCGCGACGCTTACACCGCTCTTTCGAAAGGCGAAGTGGAGGTGCCGCTGAGGACGGCCTTGACCAATGAAAAGGGAACGGTGTTGTACAAACCCGCCTACTCAGAATTAGCTGGGATTTTTTGTGCCAAGGTGGTTTCCGTCTTTCCCGACAACGCGAACAAGGGCCTGGATGTATGCCCCGGGGTGATCATCGCAAACTCCGCCGAAACAGGGATGCCCATCGCGATGGTGGAGGCGAGTTACCTAACCTCCCTACGGACGGGCGCAGGGACAGGTCTGGCGACAGATCTCCTCGCCGCCAGGAACGCGAAGACGGCCGCTCTCTTTGGGACCGGAGGCCAAGCTCGGCATCAACTTGAGGCGATGCTGGAGGTGAGGGACTTTGAGACCGTTTACATTTTCTCCAGAAGCCCAGCAAACGCGGAGTGCTTTTGCTCGAAGAATCAAGATATCGCAGGGAGCTGTCGACTGATCCCGAACCCTGACCGTATGGTGCTCAAGCAATGCGAGGTCATCACCACGGCCACGACCAGTCCCACTCCTGTTTTTTCTGAAGAGGAGATTTCCAGCAACTGCCACATCAATGCGATCGGCTCACTCGGAAAAAAACGAACCGAGGTAAGTCATCAGACGCTTCTGAATAGCCGTATCATCGTGGACCAGAGGGCGGCTTGCCTGGCTGAGGCCGGTGAAATCTGTCTGATGCGGGATGCAGGGCTTCTACCGGAGGACTTTCATGTGGAGGAGATCGGTGAACTGCTGATTCAGGGACAGGTCGCTGAGAAGGAGAAAACCGAACGCACTGTCTTCAAATCTGTCGGCAATGCCATTCAGGATCTTGTCTGTGTGGCCGAGCTGCTGAGCACGGTTGATGAGACAAACTCAGTCCAGCTATAGGCTGGAGTCCTCGTAGAGACCGGGCAGAAGTTGCCTCATGAATCCGACGATCCGAACGGCGGAACAGAAGTAAAGCATCAAGGCAACGGGATCGAAAACAGGAGCCTCCGGCAGGAGAGATCAGTCACCTGCAGTCAATGCGCTTCATTCCTTCGATCCTTGATCCATCGCCCACTTCCCACCACGAATGAATACAAGTAGGTGGCGAAAAAAGCCGCAGCAATAAACGGAGTAAGCATCGGCACAAGCCAAGCCACTACGAGCGCAACATTGACGAGAGCAATCTCGGTAGCAGAACTTGCCAGTCCACGGATCAGAATGGGCAACTTGAAAGGCACCAGCATGGTCACTGAGTGAAACACAAACAGCACAATCAAGTAAGGCACAGGATCAAATGCGAAGCCGTCGGCCAGCAAGAGGACAAACAACATGTGGCGAATAAGCTCATTGGTTGGCGAGCCACTGCACTTCATTACTTTCGGATCGAGTCGACCCGTCAGGCGAAGTATCACCGCAGTTGCCGCGACCATACCTACAAGCAAAACCGGCCATCCAAAATGAGAACCTACCAGTAACACCAAAGTGACATGAACGACGGTGTCGCAAACGTTGTCCAGGTTTGCCCCGAGCTGGCTCCCAATCTTCAACTTCCGCGCGAGAACTCCATCAAAGTCATCCATCACATTGTTAAATATGATAAATGGAATCAGATACTGGTACCCGTCCTCCAAGAACAGCAAGCCCATCGGCAACACACCGAGAATTGAAGCCGCATTGGCTAGATTCCGATGGACCACACCTTTGAGCGAATTCGCCATAATACTATCTTAAAACCACACTGATGAAATCACTGCTCATAGCTAAGCGGTAAGCGTTTCGCTGGAGATAGAGCGCGCCGTGGAGAACAGGCTCTCGGCTTCGAGTAAATCCTCGCCGGTATCAATTTCGTACCACAGATCGGAGTCGAAAAATACACCGTCAAATGCGAGCGTCCCATCAGCGATCAGTTCGGTAAAGACAACTTCGTAATATTCACCCAGTCCCCCATTCTTCACGTGGCGACTCAACCTCTTTTCAACTTTGCTCCATGAGCTCAGGGAGAGACTGTAAATGTTTACCGTTTTATATTGGGGGACAAGAACGGGTTCGTAACCGCCCGGTCGGAATGCGGTGACCCGGTGATCCAAGTCGAGCTCCACTGTCGTGCCATTCATCCATGAGAGCATGCTGGAAATTGCCATCCGGTCCGGATAGATCATTTCGTTCAGTAATTTGGTGTCGAAAACCAAATCGCTCTCCACCAGCATAAAGGGCTCGCTGATTTGATTTCGAGCCAGCCAGAGAGAATAGAGATTGTTTGTCGTGCGGTAGTCCGGATTAACTACATAATCGATCTGCATGTCACCCGCGTAATCATCGAGAAAATCGCGAATCTGACCACCCAAATGACCGAGCACAATGATTAGCCTCTTAAATTTCTGTTCACGCAAATTGTCGACCAGACGTTGAAGAATCGAAATATCATTGACCTCCGTGAGGCATTTGGGAGCAGCCTTCGTCAAAGGTTGCAGCCGTGATCCGGTTCCCGCGGCCAACAAGAGAGCCGTCGTGATCCGGGGTCCTTTTCCCGAACTTTCAGTGATGTATGATTCTTCTCGTGATGTGGGATAAGCGCCTTCGGAGCGGCTTCGCCGAGGGGCAGAAGTGGAAGAAGAATGAAACTGGTTTTCGTCTTGGCGAAACGGAAGTACGTGTTCTTTCATGATTTTCGGAGCCCGGCTGTTACAACTCTCTACACGCCGGACGCGCGAAAAAAGGCTACGATAATCGTCATAGCCAACGAAGGGGCACTTCAGAAGTGAACTGCCCAAGAAACACGCTCTTTGAGACTGGATGAGGCGAAATCTTCACCCATTGATACATGATGGGGGCCTTTAAAGCAAGGGCGAGGCCATTTCCGGAAGCCTCGCCATCCCTTTCGAGGCTGAGGGCGGAGCGCGGATTTCTCATACACACCGGTCGTTGCGGGACACTTCAACGCCACTCAAGTTGATTGAAAATAAGGCCATTGAGGAGCCATTTACTAGAAGAGTCACTAATCGATCATTCCCAGTTCGCGGGCGAGCGCTTGAGATGATTTAGGAGTGGGATTTGTCGAGGCACTGGACGCGCATCTCACTGCTGAGTGGATCAAAATTGAAGATGGGCATTCGACATAAATGGGGCATTCGACCTATCTCAAACCTCTATCCTGCTCCCCTCCCGCCAACAAAACCCCGTGATTGCATACCTGCCCGCTTTCCGCCACCTTCAGGAATCCTTTTCTGCCCGGACGCAGAGGAATAGACCGATTACATGAGTAGCTTTTTTGAAGATTTGGGACGCAAGCTGGGACGTGCGGCCGTGCCCACCTACCGCAAGAGCAAGTGGATTTGGAATGGACTCACGGGGACCGAAGGTGAGGCAATGGAAGCTGAGAATGAACTGGGAGAGACCCTCGCCGCGGAGCTCCGCCTCGCGACGGAAATTCTCGACGAACCGGATCTGCTTAATTGGATTCGGGGAATCTGCCACCGGTTGGAGGAATCTGTCGACCAACCGGGATTCAAGTACCGCTGCGAATTGATGCAGGGCGATCACCCCAGCACGATCGGCCTGCCCGGAGGCTACCTGTTCGTGAGTCGATCCCTGATCGAGTTCTGTGAAGGCAGCGTGGATGAAGTGGCCTTTGTCATCGCACACGAAACTGCTCATGTTGTCCGCCGTCATACCTGGGATCGGATGATCCAGCAATCCGCGCTTCGGGCCGCCTCTTTTGCAGCGGGACGTGCGGGGATTCTCTCCGGCTGGGTGCGGCAACAAGGCTTGCCCATGCTTCGGAGCGCTCACTCCAAAGATTTCGAATTCGAGGCCGATCTGGATGGAATTGGTCTCGTTCGTGCAGCGGGTTACGATCCCAACGGAGCGATTTCTTTTCTGGAGAAAATCGAGCGACTGGGAGTCGATCCGGAGGTGCTCGGCGAATACCTGGCTTCTCATCCCGCTCCCGAGGAGCGGATCTCGAGATTGAAGTCTCTGTCTGCGGACTGAATACCTTGAGGAAGATACAGTCGACAGGTATCAAGTATCTCACTACGGAGCTGTCTCCCTCAAAGGCCCGAACATACGCATGGAGAGTTTGCAGATGGACACATTCTCCACCAAGGTGCCAAACAGCTGCAACAAGATGAGTAAACGCAAACGCCGCCCCAATCGCCGCCACCCGGCTTCGTCGCCACCGAACTCCAACGCCAGCAGCCTCGGCTCAGGCTATGAAGTGGTGGACGGGTATACGACTAGGCCTGTGGCACCGACGAAAGATGAGAGCGCTCTCTTACCCGCCTTCCAAGGGCTTTCCCCCGACCAGATCCATGTACCAGGAACGCGAGCCGAGTGCCAGCAGGCGGTCGACGAAATTCTCGCCGCAGGAACTGGCGGATTCGACACCGAAGCCAGGCCGACCTTCCGGGCAGGCCAGCAAAGCGACGGCCCCCACGTCGTGCAATTCGCTCTCACCGACAAAGCCTTCATCTTCCAGCTTCATCGGAGTGAGTGCGAGAAAGCCGTCTCCGATCTCATTGCCTCTAAGGAGGTCCTCAAGGTGGGCTTCGGATTGAAGAACGATCACGGACAGATTCGGAGTCGACTGGGAATCACTCTCAACCACTCCCTCGATCTCGATCAAGTCTTTCGCAAGATCGGCTACCGGGGACAAATCGGCGTCCGTGGAGCCATGGGAGTTATGCTCAAGCTAGGCTTCAAGAAGTCCAAATCCATCACCACCAGCAACTGGGCGGAACTCGAACTCCGCCCCGCGCAGTTGCTCTACGCCGCCAACGACGCCTTCGCCGCCCTGAAGATCATGGAGGAACTCCAGGAGGAAGGGTATCTCAAGCGGTGAGCACGGTGGCAGGCAACATTGGTTGACTAACGCTCTCAGAGCTCATTCCTACCCCAGTCACAAAAAGTCCCATTCGGCCTCCTTGTATGCTATTCTCCTGGGTCCACCCCGACTCTATGGAAATTACCAACAAAACCAAAAAGCCTCTCAGTGTTCCTCTTCCCGCCGGAAAGAAACTCTTCTTGAGCCCGGGAAAGTCTGGACAGATCACCCAAAAGGCAGCCGAGCGCCCCGCCGTGGTTAAGCTGGTCGAAGCAGGAGACATTGAACTCTCTGAAGAAGGTGCCAAGCGGCAGACTGCCAGTGGTTCCGGCGGCGGCACTTCCAGTGTCTCACGAGACGGTAGATCCGGGGCCATGCGACAGTCCGGCGACAAATAGGATTTCGCTGCTACGAAAACAGTCGCCCAAGGCAGGAAGCGGATAGGGCGGCATGGATCTCGGTGAGTTCCGCAGTTAAATCCTTGGTTTCCGAGTCCTTCTCCAACGCCTGTCTCAGCGCGACGATGAGCAAGTCGGCCTGCGCCCCGATGTCCACATCGAGGGCTTCAGGTAAGGCCGCATCGAGAAGAGTGAGGCCGAAATCGGTGGGCTCGATCAATTCTTCCGCCCATCCGAGGATGGTCTCGATCGGTGACTGATCGGGAAATCGTCCGGCGATGAAAGCGAAGATATCCTTGCGAGTGGGGACGTTCATGAGCAGCGCGAGGAAGAAGCGATGGTCGGGATCGTCAATGTGGTAGCGCATCCCGGAGATGGTATCCCGGCGAAGGCATTCGGCTAGAGTGTCAGGAATTCCCTTCGCGAGTTCACCGTGTCTCTTTTGAAACGTCGCAAGAACAGGCTCCCACTCGTCGAGAGCCTGGAGACGGTCCATGGCGTGATGGAGAATGTTGAAGCCCCGCTCGAAATCCAGGCTCTCCACCATTTCACCCACGATAGTGGCGTAGCCGGGATGGTCGAGAGTTTCGAGCACGCCGAGGAGTTGTTTGCGACGCATGGTCAGAGCATCCGCGTTAATCGGGTCGATCGCGATGTGGGGCGGCAGGTAATTATACTGTGGCCCGGTGCCGGGATCGTTATGGGTGCGAACCACCACGGTGACGGAGGGCGTATCGAGGTGGAAGAGGGAGTGAATGCATTCGCGGCCAGAAGTGATGGGGACGGTGCGTCCGGTTTCCAGCAGGTCGATCTGCTTCATCTGAAGGTCACCGATGCGCAAATGTGGAGTGATCGACCGGGCGTCCACGAAGTCGAATTCGGCATGGATACTGGATCCCTGCATGACATGAAACGCCCCGGAGAACTCGTGCTGATGGATGTCAGTGGTTCCATCCAACCAAAAGAGGATCTGGATGTAGAAACGCTCATGATTATATGCCACCAACTCGGGCTGACCGAACCCAGACTGACTCTGAAAGGGTTGTTCGTCGCCGGTAAGGAACTCGTGCACCATCTCCTCGAGATCCACGTTGTCAGACGGCGGCGATTCATCGAGGGCGATCCGGGCAAGCTCCGGAAATACCTCGAGCGAGAAATTCTGCTGTCGCCACTGTTCCAGAACCGTGCGTCCAAGCTTTTCAAAATAGGGATTCATGAGAACACACCCTACGGTCACCCCATGGTGCGCCACAAGGGACAAGAATGCTCGATTTGCCTGGGTAGTATCAGGACAAGGCAAGCAGACCGCGCTGGTCTATCGCACGATTGGACCTTCGGGCTCGGAACGAACTAAGCAGTCAGTCGGGCTTGATTGAAAAAGAGAATCAGTCGCAGCAAAGCTGGCAGCACCATTCCCCGTGATTGGGACAGGATTGAATGATCAGGCCCTAGCCATTCAAAGAATCAGTTTTTGAGCGGTCAGGCGTTGGTGTTGTCGGGAGCAAATACCGAGAGACGGGTGTCTTCGGGAAAGCGCTGATTGGCTTCCTGCATTTCCAGCAGGGTATCATGGAGAGGGCATGGATCGCCGTCGCCACACCAGTGATGGCCGAACAGGCACAGTGGCGGACTGCCGGTTTGTTCGAACAGCGAAACAATCTGGAGGAGGCTGATGTCTTCTGCATCCGCGGCCAAAGTATAACCCCCGCCGGGACAAGACTGACCATGGACAAGGCCGACGGCGCCGAGCTGGGTGAGCGTCCTGGCAGCGAGGGCGCTGGCAATCCCGGGATGGTTGTCAGCCCGGGCTGAGCTCCCGCGCCGCTATCCGAATGTTGAGCAGAGCGATTCCCTGACAAAACGGTGATGACCTCCAATATTTCCACCTCCCGTCGGGCCTTTCTCGAGGCTACCGAAGTCTCCATCACACTTCCCTCGCCTGAGTCGATCGGTGCGACTGGATCGCATATTCGCATTCGATTCGGGGACCCTGGGCATCCCTTATTGCGGGGGAGCCAGCTGTATTGTTAATACCCTCCGATGGCCCCCTCTTTACTCAGATGTGGGCGATGAGCTACGCGGCTTCGCACACACAGATGGCGGATATGCAACCGCATCCATGACAAAGGTCGAAACGGCCTCCGCACTTGGCGGGCAGCCCCTGGAGAACACGATTGATCCGACAATGGCAGGCCGTGCAGCCGGAACCCGCCTCAGTCGCTTTAATGATTCCCGCGAGGTTATCCACGCCATCCTCTGTGACGGCTTGTTGAACGACAGACTCTGGAACCTGTGCGCAATGACAAAGCAGATCGCCCTCACTCTGAGAGGTCGCGAATCGGCATGTCGGAGCCAGCGTTGCAAAGTCTTGTCCCATATCTAATCAGACGATCTCAATCGCCCCCCGATTCACCAATTTGCTGAGCAAGGTAGCGCTCCAGCCCAATGCGATTAATTAAATCGAGCTGAGACTCCGCCCAGTCGACACTTTCTTCCGACTCCACCACCATGCGCTCCATCAAGTCGCGAGAGCCCGCATCCTTCACTTCGAGGCATAGCTGAATCGCTTCGTTATAAGTCGCAACACCCTGTGTTTCCAGAGTATGGCTGTCCTTGATCTGCTTCTCCGGGGCATCACCCACCAAAATCTTCCCGTAGCGTGCAATTGCAGGAACCCCATCCAAATAGAGGATGCGATCAATCACCTCATCCGCGTGCTTCATCTCCTCGATGGACTCATCGTAGAAGTGTTTCGCCAGGGAATTGAGCCCCCAATCGGCACACATCTTGGAGCAGATGAAATACTGATTAATCGCAGTCAGCTCAATGGTGAGACCTGCATTAAGAGCGTCGATAACTTGTTGATTGCCTTTCATAGCGGGGATCTTGACGCCCCCTTCAGGGAGATCAAGCCAGCAGGGCAAAAACTTGCCCATTGCGTCCGTATTGAGACTTAATCCCATTATCAATAGGGCGCAAATGGCATTTTAGCGTGATAGCGGGAGGAGTTATTGAGACTGTTGATGCCCCATAGGTCCGATCTTTACACGCTACCTTCCTCATCAGGGTCACCTCTTCCCCTGCTATTCAGCGATCCAATCCCCGTTTTCCCCTTTGGGGCCACCTCGGGAGAGAGCAAGGCCCGCACAGGGTTGAGAAAAAGATAAGGATTAAGGTATTTTTGACCGACCCCATCATCATGACGAGTCTGCGCCGAAGCCGGGGAAGAATCAGGGGGTCTCACTTCAACGAGGCCGGGCAATATAGATGCAGTGGCGCGCGCGCTTTGATTTTTCATGTGGCTTGGCAGCGGTTTCTTCGACCTCGAATTGCGCTTTGCTCAGCCTTCTCTTGAATTTTGGTGAAGGCTCCGAGAGCCAGTAGGCCACGCATCCACCGGGAGTGAGAGACTTTCGGATCGTCGCCAGAAAGTTGGGTGTATAGAGGCGCGAATTCTCGGTCGTGATGAGGTCGTCCGGAGTGTTGTCGATGTCGAGGAGGAGTGCGTCGTAGGTGTTTTTACCAGCACTCGAGAGGCAGTCGAAGAGATCGCCCTGATAGATCTTAGTGCGCTTGTCTTCGAGGAGGGGACCATTGTGCTCGACGAGAAAAGTGCGGTTCCACTCCACGAGCTCCGGCATCAGTTCTGCGACTTCCACGGTGGCGGGACGACCGACGAGTTCCAAGGCGCGTTTGAGGGTGAAGCCCATGCCCAGGCCGCCGATGAGGACGCGAGGATGGGCTGGGCGCGAGGAAGTCCCCTCGAGAAGCGCAGCGCATCCGATTTCGGCCAGGAGTTGCTCGGAAAAGGTCAAGGCGGTGCTCAGGAGGTCGAGCCCGTTGTATTTGAGGTAGAACTTCCCGTCGTGTTGATGCAGGGAGAAGTGGGTGCCATTGGGCAAGGTGGCCTCGGCAAGCTTGACGTGGGGCTTCATGGGTTGAGCGTCTTTAGACAGAATTCACGAAATTTCACCGCATTGGCTGCGAGAAAATGATTTCGATAGTAGTGGGCCTTGCGAGGCCAGGCAAGGGGTGTTCTGTACGCCTCCCGGGGCGATGGCCGATAATAGCTGACCAAAGGGAGCCTGGCCACTTCCGTTCAAGTGTTTCAAGAGTTCTTTGTGCAAGCGACCCATGCCAGACGGGAAGAGCCGCTGTCGCCGAACGAAGCTCTGAAAGTGGTCGATTCGCTTGCCGCATTTCCCGTGCAGATCAATGATCCGGCTCCCTTCCGGAATGCTGTTGGCATCCAAAAGCGGTTTCAGACTTCCTTTTGGGACACGAACATTCTTGCTGCCGCAAAAATGCTGGAGTGCGAGGTCGTGTATTCCGAAGATCTGAACGCCGGTCAGGATTTTGACGGTGTTGCCGCGGTAAATCCTTTTACGGTTGGATGATGTCGAAAATTCATAAATTCGCAGAGGCATAGCCCGCACGAATTCGCACCTGTCTCAATGCCTGACAGCCATTTGAAGCGCTTTTCATTCCGAGAGGCGCCGCACGCCTCCCCTCGCTCATTGCCGTTCCGTTAAAACACGGATCAACCGACCAAGGCAGCCCCCCCGGGTTCCCGGTTGTTGACCGCGACCCGATCATTCGCGAACAATGAAGGGTGATGAGGCAAGCTTCGTATTTCAATTTCTTCCCTGGATCAATCCTGGGGCTACTCGGATGGCTGGCGGTTTTGCCTGCGGAAGGGAAAGATCACTACCTCGTCCTGGCAGGCGGCCAATCGGCGGCCAACAATCAGGTATCGCTGGAAAAGAATGTTCTCTTCTTCCGCAAAGTGCTGAAGGAGACGGACCCGACGGCTACCCTGACGGAGTATTTCAGCAGCGGGAACGAGGACATCCGCTCGGTGCAGTTCGAATCAGCCGAGACCGATGTACCTCCTGCGAACGAATACATGGCCCGGTTGTTTGCCTCTACCGATTACCTGAAACTCCAGTATCGCCAACACCAACTCGGCAAAGTCGCCGGCGTCACCTCGTCAGCCAACCTGCAAGGCTGGTTTGATGAACATGAAAAGAATTTCGAATCGGGTGATCGGCTCGTCATTTACGCGACAGCTCACGGGGGCAGAAGCAGAGACAAGCAGAAACCCGACAACACCATGCTCCTCCTCTGGAACCGACAATCTATTGATGTCCGGGGACTGCAGGAAAACCTGAAAAAACTGCCGAAGGACATCACGGTCATCCTCGTGATGGCGCAGTGTTTTTCCGGCGGCTTCGCCCACACGATTTTCAACGACACCGAATCGGACTCCGGAAATTTCGATCCATCCGTCTGCGGGTTCTTCGCGACCGTCACTTCCCGTGAGGCAGCGGGCTGCACCCCGGACATCAACGAGGAAGCCTATGACGAATTCTCCAGTCACTTCTGGGCAGCGATGCGGGGTGAAGACCGGCTGGGCAATCCCATTGGAAGCGCCGACTACGATGGCAATGGCCAGGTCTCGTTCGATGAGGCGTATGCCTATACCGTCCTCGCTTCGCGTAACATCGATATCCCCATGAAAACCAGTGGGGCATTTCTCAGAGCACGCAGCCAGTTCCCGGATGACAAGGGAGTCAGCAATGACCAACTACTGAAACGACATACCCCGTATTCGAGAGCGCTCGCATTGGCTGAACCGGTCGAAAGAAAGTTGCTGGAGGGTCTGTCCGAGCGTCTCGGACTGAAGGGAGAATCACGCTACGCTGCCGCTGAGAAAGAGGCCGGCGAGATCGAAGGGAAACGGGCCGATCTCAAAAAACAGTACGACGCAAAGAAACGAGTTTGGGAGGGGCATCGCAACTCGATCCGTTCCACGCTCTATGGCCGCTGGCCGGAACTGTCGAATCTCTTTACCGAGCAGTCGATCGGCCTGCTCACGGAAGCGTCCCAAGATTTTGTCGATGTCGTGGAAAGCCATCCACGATTCAAGGCGTGGAACAAGGTCGCGATGGAGCGTGAAGCGATTGATGAAGAGCGTTTCGCCCTGGAGAAAGAGTGGGTCCAGTACATCCGCTTTCTGCGTGCTCACAACAACGCGGTTCTGGCAGAGAACCTTCGCATCCTGGCGGATCCTGACGATCTCTCGCGCTTCAAAAAAATCCGGCAAGCGGAGCGCGGCGGCATGAGCACCGGACCGACAGCTTTGGAAAAAGCGATCCCCCGCAGCGAATAGTCACACAAAGTCGGCGCCGGCTAGAATCGACGAACCTGTCCCGGCAACTCCCGCCATCCCCAACGGGGCAAATTGCTTCCGCGGATCACACCCTGTCTTTGCCGCAGGGAACCTGCAATGGCTTTCAATTTCTCGAGGCGACCTGGGCACCCAATGCGTCTCCCAGGCAAATCAATCGTCCATCCTTGGTGCTAAGAAAAAGTCGGCCCTCTGCCAGAGCGAGGCCGTCCCACATGGGAGCGGGAACCTGGCTCTCAGACAGAGTCGAACCATCCTTGGTGTTGATGACTTTCAAGACTCCCTCCTGATGCACCACGTAAAGGCGATCCTTTGAATCCATCACCATTCCGTAAAGCTTGTTCTTTAACTGCGACTTCCCTTCCACGGTCGTGGGCTTCATCAATTCCTCCGGAGTATCGTCGACCGCCCAGGGATTGACCTTCCAACTGGCTTTCTCAGCCAAGCGGTCACTGCGATAGGGGCGTTCGCCCTTTCTTGCCTGACCGGAAGCTTCCCAGCCAGTGATCCACTTGCTGTCAAATTTCTCGCCATTCTCGAGGTCAAAATCGCGACGATACAGTGCCGTGGTGCTGTTCAATGCGCCAACGATGGTGTTGTCACGATAGACACAAAGAGGACGACGATGGGCTTCATTGGAAAAGCGATGAATCTGGCGAAAGCCATAGGTCCAGGTTCCCCGCGGAGCGAAGACATCGCCCTTTCCTGTGTTGAGCTTGGCAAAACCATCCCAGGTATCCACGTCGATTTCCTTTCCGTCGAGCGAGATCAACCAACGCGACATGGCGATTCGATCACCTTCCTTATGGAGCAGGTCGACCGGATCAAACTCGAGACCGGAGTTCTTGTAGAACCCCATGGATTGATCGTTGTCACCATCGTATCCCTTTTGAGGAATGCTGTTGTGCTTTCTCGCCCAGTGTTTCTCACCCGTCATGGGATCCAGTGAAAAGATAAACACTCCCCCGTCGGACAGTTCCTGACGTCCGGCGACGAAGTAGGCTTTGTCATCCATGACCAGCACCGACCCGGCTACCGGCCAGGCGGACTCAATCTGACCGTAGGCACCCATTCTTTCATCGATGGGGGCCGCTTGAAATCTCCAGACCGGCTTTCCGTTATCCGCCCTCACCGCGTGGACATAGCCACCGTGATCGCCGAAGATTGCCAAGCCATTGTGAATCGTCGGAGGGGTGTCCACTCGCCCTCTTGCCGTAAAACGCCACGCCACCTTTCCTGTGGCCGTGTCAATCGCCACCACTTCATGCGCATCCGGACGCGCCACAAAAGCGAGCCCATTGGCGATGGTAGGAGGAGTAATCTTTCCTTTCACAAAGGGATTATCATCCCAATCAAATCGGATCGGACTAGTAAGAGGCAGCAGATCCTTCTTCGGGGCGATCGCAGCAGACCACTGTATTTCTGTGACTTCTGGGCCGGGCGCAGTCGAACTGGAACTCCGCCAGACATCGTGACGATACATCGGCCAATCAGAGGCCGATGGAGCAGGGGCTCCCGGCTCCACGGAAGCGCCTTCATGGGTCAGGGTGAACTCAATTTCATCCACCGAAAGCGCCGGCGGATAGGCGCCCGTCGCCACCCCGGGATGATCCGGTGCCATCGCCACATAGCCTCTCAGCATCGGCCAGCAGGTGCAGTGTTTCGGTGTCGCGTAGATCAATCCGTTAGCCGGCGTAAAACCGTTCTCCCGGGAGCAGTTCGATTTCGTGATGGAGTTGAGAACTAGATTTCCAGATTTCAGGTCTGTCATTTCGACCACACCGGAGAAGATCATATTGACCGTCGCAACGGGAGGTGCGCAGTGCCCGAATCCCGCCTCCAAAGTCTTCTTCGTCTCCCCTGTATTTCGATCCAGCGAGGTGACTTCAACAGTCTGAAATTTTGCCTTTTCCTTGTCGTCGTAGTCGAGCTTGCCGCCCTGCTGAATCCAAAGGTCATCACCGATGAACATGGCCCGGGCCTGACGATTATGATTCATGCCCGGAGCGTAGGTTTTCTCCCAGGAAAGCTCCCCGTCTTCCGCAGAAACAATGTGAATGCCGTTATCGGTATCGCTGTTATTGAAGCTCGATACTTCGTAGGTGAGTTGATCGCCGTAAAGAACGCTGCGCTTCACTTTATCCAGCCAGGGATAGTCGGAATTTTTCCACAGCACTTTGCCAGAATAGAGGTCGACGGTGACCGCTTCGGACTTCTCCCCTTTCCGGGGCTCACCCTGGATATAGGAGACTCGATCACCCCCTGCCACAATCGTGCGTGGCGCTGAGGTTTCCTTCTTCCACAGAATCGCTCCTGTCTCGGCGCTGAAGGCATAAATCCCCGTGAGACAAGTGGCCACCACAGTTCCCTTATGCTGCACCAGTTCCTGAGGGGTGATGATCTCGGGAAAGGATCGCACGATTTCCCCGGTCTTGGCATCCAGGGCAACGAGGCTTTTCGAGGGAAAGGCAACCGCAAAGAGATACTTCTCTGTCGCCACCGGTCGCGCCAGATCACCGCTCAGTCGCTTCATCGTAAATGTGGCAGGATCCATTTTCTCTTCCTCCGCAGTGAGATCGCGATGCCACAGACGCAGACCGTTGAAGCTGTCACGTGTCAGCGCGTGGCCGTAGAAATTGCGACCTCCATCACTGACCATTCCCTCCACCTCAGTCCCCGAATGTCCCGCGATCCAGCGAATCCGCTTAGGCTCGCCGACTTCGGTATCGGGTGAGACCGCATTTCCGTTGGCATCGTGACGAGAGTGAGTCCAGTGCCCCATGCTCTCAGGCCATGGCTTGTGAGCGACAATCCATTTGTCGTTCTCGTCCGTCAGAGACGGCACCTCGCTGACGAACTCAAATCCAGCACTCTCCAGATTCGCTTTGTTCAGCGAACCCGGATGGGTGACGACTACAGCGCCTTCGGGAACCAGCACTCGAAAAATCTCTGCAGCGTCGGCCGTGTTCGGTCCCGCGATGACCAGATTGATCAGATTCTCGGTGTAGGGTAAATGCGAGTAATCAGGAAGAGTCTCCGCTGAGGCCACCCCATACACCTGCTTTTTGTGCAGAGTCGCCTGAGCCTTTCCGATGATGTCCTTATCTAAATCGAGAAGATGAACGATGTAGCGCCCGGTCCCCGCCAACTCAGAAGCAAATTCGGTGTGGGATCCGCCAAGCTGCACCACCATTCCCCCGTGGATTTCAGCCAGCGTTGCAGGAGTCTCTTCCCCCGCTCCTATCAGCGGGATCTGGAAGCACAGGGAAATCGAAAGAAGCGCGTAAAGAATACAATGTTTCATAATGAGAATCCAAAGGTCAGTATGGAATGAAATTCTCAGGGGTTTCCCCGAATGAGTCAATCCATTGGACGACAGTATCGCGTAATCTGACAAAACCGAACCGTATCGAATGGGAAATATGGTTCCAGGCCCCTGTGGCCGACGTAGTGATTAGGCAGAGAAGGAAAATGAAAGCACTGGAAATATCGAGCGTCACCAAATCATACGATGCAACTCCGGTGCTAAGGGGCGTATCGCTGTCACTGGATCCAGGTGAGCGCGTGGCGCTAATGGGCCCTTCAGGGTCTGGAAAGAGCACCCTGCTGAATTGCATTGGAGGGATTGATCGCCCGGATGAAGGACTGATCAGAGTCGGAGGCGTGGATTTAGGAAAATTAAATGAAGATGAATTGTGCCGCCTTCGCCGGGAGTCGGTCAGCACCGTCTTCCAATTCTTTCATCTTCTCCCCACTCTTTCCGTGACTGAGAACATTGAATTCCCTTTGCAGCTACTAGGCCAATCAGCAGCACAGAGACGGGACCGGGTGTCCGAACTGATTGGCGAAGTGGGGCTCCGTGATCGATCCGGCTCTATGCCCAACGAATTGAGCGGAGGGGAGATGCAGCGAGTCGCGATCGCCCGGGCGCTAGCGATTCAGCCCAAGCTAATCCTCGCAGACGAACCGACCGGAAACCTCGACTCGAAAACGGGCGAGTCGATTCTCGACTTGCTCGAATCAGTGAGCGATCGACACAATATTGCCATGCTAGTAGTGACGCATAGCGCGGCGGTAACGCGAATCTGTAGCCGCATCGTTGAAATGCGCGACGGCCGGGTTCAGGAAATAGGCGCCCTTCATGACCAAGCCGGGCCAGATGATGAACAATGATCGCGAAGTAGCTCGACTGCTGTGGTCTCGCTTTATCTGGCGTCACTGGAGTCGTGAATGGAAACTGACCGCCGTTCTTCTTTTGATTATTGCGCTGGGAGTCGCCGTATTCCTGTCGATCCGATTAGCCAACAAAGCGGCGGTCTCGGGATTTGGCTTATTCACTGAATCTCTTGCAGGGCAAAGCGACTACCTGATCCGCGCAAAAGCAGGTCACATGCCCCTCTCGAATGCCAGAGCGCTCAGGCAGTCATTGGGGTCACTTTCGGTGGGGCTGTTCCCGGTTCTTGAGAGAGTTGCCGTGTTGGATGGGGAAAGGGAGAATACAATTCGCTTGGTGGGAGCAGATCTGGTGGCGCTTCAAAATGCAGGGAACTACACCGAGGGTGGGCAAGTCATCGCACCGGAATCAGGAAAAAGTCGCAGCAACGATTCCCCCATTTTCCTGGGAGAACAGAATCTAGTTTTTTCGGGGGCAAGCTTTGCCCGAGATAGAGAGATTGAACCCGGCGATCGCATCACGCTGATTGTCGATGATCAATCTGTCGAAGTGAAGTTGGGCGGAGTGCTTCCGGAGAATCCCAATTTCCCCTCTGTCCCCCCCAATCTTCTCATCATGGATTTACCCTCCTTGATACAGCTTTCGCAAACGGGCGAAGTGATCTCACGAATTGAAGTCAGAGTGTCACCAGGCGCTCAAAAGGATGAAATACTCAAAGCTGCAGCAGAGCGAATGTCTGAGTTTATCAACGCGCGATCGTTGATTCTTGAAACCCCGTCGCAACGGAAATCATCAGTGACTCAAATGAGCTCGGCATTTCGGCTCAATCTCACCATTTTGTCGGGACTGGCGCTGCTGGTTGGAACTTACCTCATCATGCAGGCCATGGAGGCCGCCGTTATCAAACGCCGCGCCGAGATCGCGGTCTTGAGGTCACTGGGAGTCACCCCTCTTCAAATTCGGCGAGCATGGATCATTGAAGGGCTCACACTGGGGATCGCTGGTAGCGCTTTAGGTGTAGTGATAGGAATTATACTAGCTCTAGGAATGGTTGGCGCCATCTCCAGAACAGTGAACACCCTTTACTATGAAACAACCACCAATGCGATCGAGATAGGCGTGGCTGAGATTGGGTTTTCTATGCTTTTCGGTATAGCAGCCAGCCTGATCGCCATACTGGTTCCGGCCAGGGATGCTGCGATGGCACCCCCGGCTCAAATGATGCGTCAGGGGGCTCCTGGTGGTGGCCTGATATTTCTGAGAAAACCCTGGCTGGGCTGCCTGTTCACAGCGGCGGGCCTTGCTGCGGCATTTCTCCCACCCCTGTGCCTCAAAGGGGGATCTATCGTACCAGTAGGAGGCTATGTGGCGGCCCTCTTGCTGGTACTCGGGGGAAGTATTTTGATTGGATTGCTGTTCCAGCCTCTCGGAACGATGATCAGCCGGTTGGCGCGCAATGCCGCCCCGATGTGGGGCTACGCGATGAGCCAGTTGAGGCACCCGGGAGGGCGCCACCGACTGACCGCCGCAGGGTTGGCGGTCGCCATTGGGATGTCGGCCGCAATGGGAATACTCGCGGCCAGTTTTGAGAACACGCTGACTTCCTGGATCGGGCAAATATTGAGGGCGGACTTGTATGTGTCGGGAGCCGGTGCTCAATCCGTAAACAACGAAAACAATCTATCGCGTGAGACATGGGAGACCATTTCCGAGATGCCCGGCATCGCCGGCTTGGATAAGCTAAGGCGCTATCGGGTTTCGATTCAGGGCAAAGAGACTTTTCTGGGAGGCTCCGACTACCACGATGACCAAGAACGCACTTTGAAATTAATTTGGCTGGAGGCACCAGAAATACCAGGTGAGCAGGGCTTACTTCGAGATCTCGAAGGGGCGATACCGGGTTGGTTCAGTGAGTCATTCTGCAGGCGGTTTGGTGTTAAAAAAGGGGGCATTGTTGATCTACCAACACCAGCAGGCAGTCACCCGGTTCTCATCGATGGAATTTACGCGGAGTATGGCAATGAAGCCGGCATGATAATTGTTCATCGAAACTACACCCGGGAGTGGTTTGGCGACGACGAAGCTTCACAGATGGCCGTCTACTTAGAGGAAGGAACCGATGCAGAGCGGGCCAAGGAAGCGATTGAGAGCGCCTTCCCCACTCTCAGAGTAAGGACGAATACTCGATTGAGAGAAGAATCGATTCGCATCTTTCATCAGACCTTCTCAGTGACCTACGCCCTCGAGGCAATCGCTGTATTGATTGCAGTAACGGGGCTCGGACTGGCTCTTGCGGGGCTGCTACTTGACCGCAGAAATGAGTTAGCGACGCTGAAATCGCTCGGAGCGACTCGTCGGGAAATTGCGATCGGAGCCATGGTGGAGGGAGTGGGAATCGCAGGAGTAGGATTGATAGGAGGAATCACGATGAGCTTTGCCCTGGGATGGGTCCTGATCTATGTGATCAACCCTCAAAGCTTTGGCTGGACTCTTATCTACCGCGTTCCCTGGCTATCATTTATCGGCCTGACAATCGTGACACTGCTAGCGGCGGGAATAGTCGCTTACGGGGTCGGTTATCGAAACGCAGAACTGCGATCAGATCAGGACGACTAGTGATGAAATTAAAGAGTTGGTTCATAGTGGGTGTGCTTGGGTTGATCGGCTGCGCAGATGTCTCTCTGGGGCAGGATTGGCAGGTGCCCGATCCCGCCCATACGCTGAGCTTCCCCCGAGACCATGGAAGCCATCCGAACTTCAAAATCGAGTGGTGGTATATCACCGGACATCTCGAGTCAAAAGGTCGACGCTTTGGATTCCAGGCAACCTTCTTCCGATTGGGGCAAAAACCCGGCTCAGAGAAACCGGATGAACTGCTGGGAAACTCTCAGCTCTATCTTGCTCACATGGGAATCAGCGATCCTGTGAATAAGATATTTCTGCACGAAGAAAGATTGAATCGAGAGGGATGGAACGCCGGAGCTTCAGTCAATGATCTCGATGTCCACAACGCCAATTGGAGCTTAAAACGCACGGGAAAATCGATGCGCTTGAGTGGAAGCGTCAGGGCAGATGCCTCTTGGGATCTCGAATTAATTCCACAAAAGGGCCCAATCATCTTTGGAGAAGACGGTGTATCTCGCAAAGGGCCTGAAGGCACTGCCTCCAGCTACTACATCACCTATCCAAGAATTGACGCATTGGGATCAATCAGAATCAAAGATGAGTCATTTGAGGTAACTGGTGAAGCCTGGATGGATCACGAAATTTCAAGCAGCCAACTGGACCGTAGTCAGATCGGGTGGAACTGGACCTGCATCCAGTTTAACGATGGACGGGAGATCATGGGTTACGTTCTGAGAACGGCTGATGGTGAGAATTCGCCATACTCTCGACTGGTGTGGATTGGGGAATCCGGCCGACTGCATCACCTGACACTTCAGGACTATCAGTGGGAGCATGGAGGAAGTTGGACCAGCCCGGAATCGGGGGCCACCTATCCTATTTCGCCTACCATCACTGCTCTCGATCCGAAAACGGGAGAGAATCGAATCTTGAGATTGCAGCCTCTAATGCCCGATCAGGAGATGACGGGAACGGCCGCTGGAATCAGCTATTGGGAGGGCGCGTGCGATGTGCTCGATGAGGTCTCTGGCAAGGTGGTGGGGCGCGCCTTTCTGGAGATGACAGGCTATGCCGATGACATCGGTGAGAAACTGAGGTGATCCCCCTTCGATAGAGGGACGGTGGTTCAGATCAGGAAAGAAAGAGGCACCTCGCTCAACCGGAGCTACGGTGGCCATCAGCAGTAACTCCAGAGACACCTCCAATCCCAGCTTCCACAACATGTCCAACCGAGTAGCAGGCTGGGGCTATCGACAATCACACTGCCCTCAAAAACCAGCCCCCCCCTATGCAACCGCACCCCGGAGATGTTGCATCGACAGAACGTGAAGAAATTGTTAGAACCTGATTAATCTTCGGGTGCCATTTTGCCAATTTTTAATGAACGGTATTGAAGCACTTCCCAGACTACCATAGTATCACAAAAGGCTCGCGATTCTGATCCAAGTCTGACTCACTTATCACTTCGAACATTATGACAACACTGAATAGAAAACTCGCTTTTCTCCTCTCTCTTCTCGTGATTACGATTTTCCCGGCAAGTGCCGAAGATATCGCCCACGACGCCGAATTTTACATCCTGGAGCAACAGCATGCAGAACGCTGGGCAGAGGAAGACAAAGCGATCGATGAAACTCTCGCCGCATTTCAAAAGAAGAATGACAACAAGCCGCCGAATATTTTCTACATCCTGATTGACGATATTGGATTCGGCGATCTTGGCAGCAAGACTTTGAATTCGATACGGGGCTACGAAACCCCCTCGATCAACAAGTTTGCCCGCGAGGGCATGCGCCTGTCGCGGATGTACACCGAGCCCTCCTGCACGCCTACGAGGGTGGCTTTCATGACCGGTCGACAGCCGCATCGCAACGGAATGGGAAACACTGCCGTGGACATTTCCGGTTTCGGACTCGCCGGCAAGGAAGTCACTCTGGCTGAGGTGTTATCTGAAGTCGGCTACAATACCTCCCACGTTGGGAAATGGCACATGGGTGACATCAAGGAAGCCTGGCCCAATTTCCAGGGCTTCGACTACGCCGCCTTCCCCATCCACCAACAAGGTCAGCTGACCATCTATCACGATGACGCTGCCGATGAGGAGGTTTCCATCGGTATCGGCGACAACAACTACGATGACAGATTCACTCTCGACAAGTGGTTGCGGACCGACGCCGCCTCCATGGTGACCGGAGTGGAAGGCGTCCGGGGAGAAAACGTGAACGAAGTGCACATGGAAGCCGGAGAAAGGTGGAACGAATCCAAGTACCACGAGATGAATGTCCGGTATCAGGCTCAGACCGTCGAGCAGCTGCGCAAATTGGCGAAGGAAGACAAACCGTTTTTCCTCCAATACTGGCCTCTCTACCCGCTGACCGGGCCGCGTACCACGACTGAAAAATACACCACTCCGAATGGGGGTAACTACGTCGAGAAGATGAAGCTGGTTGACCAGTGGATCGGCGAACTGATGACAGAGATGGAGGATCTAGGCGTTGCCGACAACACCATCGTAATCATCATGGGTGACAACGGCCACTTCACCAAATACTCGCCCCAGTCGGGCTACACGCCCATGATCTTCCGGGGAGGCAAGGGCTACACTTCCGAAGGAGGTGTCCGGGTAGATGCTTTCGTGCGCTGGCCGGACATGATTGAGGCCGATACTGTCACGGCGGACATTGTTCATGTCAGTGATCTGTTCACCACCATTGCCCGATTCGGAGGAGCGACCGATGAAATACCCACCGATCGAATCATCGATGGCATCGATCAGACTTCATTGCTGCTGAACGGCGAAACCCATGGCCGTCGCGACTACGTTTTCCTCTACAACATCAACGCTTTGGAGGCAGTCGTGAAGGAACAATACAAGCTAACGATTCCCGGTGGGAAAATCGAAAACGCCATCCTGGCCGATTTCTACGACCTGTTCCGTGATCCTCAAGAAAGGTATCCAGTGTCCACCGAGATCGGCGCATGGGGCGGTGCGAAGTTCGTGCGGATGATTCAGCGTCACATGAAGCGCAAGGCCAAATATCCGGATGAAGGCCCGGGCCTGGGAATGCCCTATGAAGGCATCGACAATCTACGTCCCGAATCAAAAAAAGCAGTTCAGGAATTTCTCTATATGATGAAGACTCCTGAGCTATAAGAGGGCCCGAGAGTTTTGATTACATCACCTAAGTTTCCGCTGAAATTCCGACAAAAACGGGTCTCCTTTTTGTTCGCGCTGTGCGGCCTCTCTCTACCTCTGGTGGCGGGAGCCCAGCAGCAGAAAGATGTAAAACTGGTCCTCCAGATCACGGTGGATCAGTTGCGCGGGGATACCATGACCCGATTTGGTGATCGCTTCGTCAAAGGAGGGTTCCGTCACCTCCTGGAGAACGGCGTTCATTTCTCAAACACCCACTACGATCACGCCAATACCGAAACAGCTCCCGGCCACGCCACCCTCGCCACCGGAGCCAACCCGTCGCGCCATGGCATTGTAGCCAACGATTGGATCAACGCCACAACCGGGGCTTTTGTCTACAACACAGAAGACGACCGTCACCACATTCTTGGCTCCGAGAAAAAGCCCCATCAGGGCGTCTCACCTCGCAATCTTTTGTCTACCACGATCGGCGATGAACTCGTGCTCCACTCAGGCAGCCGTTCACGAGCCTTTGCCGTTTCACCCAAAGATCGGGGAGCTATTTTGCCAGGTGGGCACTTCGGAAAAGCATTCTGGTATTCCAAGCGTTCGGGCACCTTTGTCACCAGCAGCTATTACTACGACGACTACCCTGAATGGGCCGCCCAATGGAACGAATCAAAACCAACCGCGCGGTACCAAAATCAATCGTGGTCATTGCTGAATCCAATTGAGAGCTATATCGCCCGCGATATCGACGACCGCCCCTACGAAGGTGATATAATGGGTCTGGGACGGACCTTCCCCCACCCGCTTGGGGATGGCAGTTCGAAATATTTTAATGCAGCGATCGGCCTGACTCCGATGGCAGATGAACTGGCCCTCGAGTTTGCCAAGGTCATGTTCGAGGCCGAGGCCATTGCGGCTGGAGATAGCACGGACTATCTCCAGATCAGCTTCTCCTCATGCGACTACGCCGGTCACTTTTTCGGCGCATCCAGCCTGGAGTACGAAGATGCCGTGCTCCGGGTCGACGCACTCCTCGCAGACCTCTTTGCGTTCATCGATGAGAAGGTGGGACTCGACAAAACCGTCATCGCGCTCTGTGCCGATCACGGGGGCCCGGAGTCTCCTGAATACATGCAGTCGCTCGGCTTCGATGCCGGGCGCTTTCCACTCGACCTTTTTAAAATCAACAACCCCTTCGCGATGGCCCTCCAAAAGCGTTTTGGACGGGCTGATTTCATCAAAGGGCACAGTCATCCCTATCTCTACATCGACCAGGATGCCGTCACCGAGGCAGGCGCTACCGTCGAAGAAGTCGAGCAGTTTCTGGCTGGCGAGCTGCGTCGGAAAGAAGGAATCGCCTACGCCCTGACCCGGTCGGACCTCCTAGAGGGGCGAGTCGCCGGAGCCCCCATGCAGGAGATGATTCGCCGATCCTTTCATCCAACTCGATCCGGAAACATTCATCTCATTCCTGAACAGTATTGGTTCCTTCATTCCACTGCCGAAGCCCAGGCACTCGGCATTGACCTGATCACTGCGATCCACGGATCGCCGTGGTCATATGACACTTTTGTCCCTCTCCTATTTGCAGGGCCCAGCATCAAACCACAAAAAGTCGCGCGTCGTGTTACGCCTCGAGACCTCGCCCCGACCCTCGCCAACTATCTCGGCATCAAGGCGCCTTCCGGAAGCAGTGGCAATGTTCTCGTCGAAGTCATCGACAACTAGATCCTTTTCCCCGCTTCCAGATCAGGCGAGCGTCCCGGTGGATCGGGAAGCAATGGAGCCTCCGCTAGTTAAATCCGCCATGACCATTCAGCCATCAGGCTCGAAGCCGCAACGCGCCCTCGGTCAAACGTAGGATGACTCGGATGTTGGAACAGCGCGCGGCAGAACCGATCTCCCACCCTCAATAGAAAATCCGAATCGGCGTGCCCACGTCGACCCATTTGTAGAACCTCCGCGCGGGGTTTCTCCCCGAGATGGGAACTCGAATACACCCTTTCGATGCGGGATAATTTGGCACGACACTGAATCCGTGAATGAAAATATTCCCGCTCACCTGAACGCTCCAGGGCATAGGAGCGTTGTGGTAGAGGCTGGAGAAATGACGCTCGGACTTGTAGGGACCTGCGGTAAAACGCCCCCTCGGCGTGTTGCCGGTGCGACCGGAGCTGATGTTGGTTTTCATCACCAGGCGATTGCCTTCGTAGGCACTCAACCTCTGCTTCGTCAGGTCAATCTCGACTCGTTTCGCACGGCTAACACTGCTGGACGAGCCTGCCTCCGATCGCTCTGATCTGGAACCAAAGAGAGTCTCGAGTAGAGAGCGCCCCTGACCCTCGGCATTCGGGGTGCCTAGGAGGAGAGTCGCCGCGATGAGCAGGAAGGAGAGTCTGGAAACGCACATGTGAGGATAATCGCGTGAATTGGCTATCGAGAGCAAGCGTTTCTTTTTCCTTCTCTCCCGCACGCACAGGGGCAGAGGAGGATCCCCAGTCCAAGGGCAAAAGCGTCCAAACGGTCTGGTGACGGCAGGCGGCCAAAAAACCACCCGCTAGCGAGAAAGCCGATGACGGATCTCTACTGACCTTGGCTACTGCCCTCCCCTTTTGTGCCTTCAGAGGACAGCAAGTGGTCAGATCACTCAGGTTTCCTGCCGAGGCCCTGAATGAACTTTCGCAGGACTTGCTCGGGACATGGCCGGTAGTTGCGGTGTCCTTCCTTGCGAAAGAACGACCCGAGTTCGGCTTTAGTGACCACAAACTCAGCGAGTTCGAACACGGCATTCACATCTTCATCACGCAGTTCGAGTGCGATTCGGAGTTTCTTCAGGACTTCGTTATTGGTAAGCGATGCCTGCGGTTCAGGGGTCGACCCATCGGGGCGAGGTCCTCGCTTCTCAATAATCAGGCCGTCTAAAAATCGGCAAAGCACGGTGTCTGGGAGATCTTCTGAGCCCTCGTCCTCGTCGCGTTTCAACCAATTATTCGCCTGGGATCGGCTTACTTCCTCTCCGGTATGTCCAATGATCTCCGCCACCTTCGAGTCATTGATATTCAGAGCGTGGCGCAAGCGGCGCAGGATGTCATTGTTCGTCATAAGTGGGTTCCTTTGGAAAGATGCTGAAAGGGGAAAACGAAGGCGCAGAGAGCGCGAAGGTCAATTGGTAGATGCAATGAATCCAGAGCAGGCAAAGTTGATGAAGGGAAAGCAGGCGTCCCGATCAGTCACCCTGAACTGCCCGCATTGTAGCACGGCATCCAGATCAAACACCCCATTCTCTCAATTTCCGCTTGAGCGTTGACACCAAGACTTCCGCTACGCCACTCTCCACCCATGAAAGCCACAGTGGGATGCGTTGTAATCTGGTGCCTGGCAATGCTCAGCCTTTCGGGACAGAACACCGATCTGTATACCAATGTCTATGTCGTTCCTCCGACTTTTCTGAATCCATCATCAGGGGAATGGAGGCCGACCGATCCGTTTGCTGATTTCACAAAGCCGAAGCCTCGAAAGACGGCCAAAGAAATCCTCATGAATGCCGGCATCTCCTTCTCGGAAGGATGCAGTGCGATCTACAACCCGTCGAGCTCTCAACTGATCGTTCGCAATACCCAGATTCAGATGCAGCTGGTCGAGGCCTACATTGAGAGCCTTCAATCACAGGTCGAGAAACAGATCTATCTCAGCTTCCGGGAGATCCAGATCGATCAGCAGGAAGCCAGAGATCACGCAGAAGTCGGCTTCGACTGGTTGTTGGGGCCCTCTCGTGAGTCCGCACTTCAGACAGCTGGAAAATCCCGTTCGCTCGACTCCCATCACTCTTTCTTGCAGGAACTCAGTCGCCCCCCGCGCGTTCAAACAGACGAACCTTCGATCGCACGCGGAATCGGCGGAGTCTTCACGGAGCCTCAGTATCAGGTCCTGCTACGAACCATTAAGAAGAAACTTCCCAAGCTCGAAATATCTACCCCTCCATCAGTCATGGTAAGATCTGGTCAGCCTGCTCTCGTCCAGGTCAAGGATCAACGCTACGGAGCGATAGCGGTGCTCGGTGCCGACGGCTTCACTGTCGATCTGTCGATCTTCCTTCCTGAACACGGTAAGGCATTGTTCGAACCCGGAGACGGCTTGTCCACGCCCTACCAGATCACTATTTGGGACAGACAGGCAGTCGCCTTGACAGCAACCAAACAAGATGGATCAAGCCGCACCGTCTTCGTGAAAGCTCAGATCATGGACCCGGCAGGCCAGCCAATTAATCATAATGGAGGACTCGCCGCTGCAAATGGCGCAAGGGAGGCGGAGCATGCTGAAGAGGCTAAGGAGGAAACAGGCTTGAGTATAGAGGATCAGGATAATGTCAAAAGGGCTGACGAGTTCGCATTGCAGGCTTCACAGAACCTGGCAGATGGAGCATTGAGAAAAGCGGCCGACCTGTATGACCGAGCTCTCGAGATACTCCCCAGCCACGAGTTCATGAATGATCGCCGCGAGGCCTACGAAAAGCAGTCGCGACGCGCCAAGGCCGGCATGACAGAAAATGACTGGATCGAGAGCCTGCCGAAAGGATCCAGCTATGCCATCAAGGAAGGGGAAACTCTGTCTGAGATCACCACCCGTTTTGGAACCTCGGTTGCCGAACTCAAGAAACTCAATCGACTCCAAAGCGACACCGTCGAGATCGGTCAGATTATCCTCATACCGCCAGGGCACCTCAAAGTCGCTCATCCGTCGGATCCAGCCGAGGCACTCAAATCAGTGATCATTCGCTCACTAGATTTAGACGACGCCACTCTGTCGGAGGCCCTGGGTTTGATTCACCGGGTTCTTCTTGCTGAGACAGATGCCGGGCTCTTCCCGTCCCCGGGTCCGAGTATCATCCTGAAAAAGGCTGAGAAACTCAAAGACGTCAAAATTACCCTCCGCCTGAGCAACGTCCCCGCAAGCGAAGCGCTCCGCTACATCACCTCGCTCGCACAGTGCATATACCGGGTAGACGGCAAGACCATCACGATTTCCCCGCTCGAGTAATAAGGCCCCGCCCTCAGCAGACATCGTGGATTTCATCAAGGAGTTGCCCTTGATGCGAGAATGCAGATTCAATAAATTACAGGAAGGGCCTGCCACAGCCTGCCTAGGCGAAGGCCAGTAGATTGAGCTTTTAGTTTTCCCGCCTCTCGATATCCGCTCGGCGCAGATCGATCACTTGCCAACTCCCTTCAACCTGCTTGGGTGAGGAATGATCAGAATTCTTCTGCACGCTTTCATCGTTTCAATTATCGCCATTGGCACGGGGGTGGCCTCTGCCGAGAGCCCACCTAACATCATCATTGTTCTCGCGGATGACCTTGGCTACGGCGACATCGGCTGCTTTGGAAGCGAACATATCAAAACACCGAATCTGGACAGGATGGCGGAAGAAGGCATGCGACTGACCGACTTCTATTCCGGAGCAACCGTTTGCGCCCCAAGCCGCTGTGTCTTGATGACCGGCCTCCACATGGGACATGGCTGGGTAAGGGGCAATGCTAACAATGCCGACAAGCAAACTCTTCAGCCTGGGGAGATCACTGTTCCGGGCGAACTGAAGAAAGCAGGCTACACCACCGCTCTCTTCGGCAAGTGGGGGCTGGGTGAACTCGACTCCGTCGGTCACCCCATGAAGCACGGTTTCGACGACTTCTATGGCTACCTCAATCAACGCCACGCGCACAATTTCTATCCTGAGTTCATCATCAATCAGTATGAAAAAGTCGAGCTGAGAAACCGATACGACCCCGCTTGGATCGAGATGCGAACCAGCCAGGGGGCGGCAGATGACGGCGCCGGCTGGGCATCACCTGAGACCAAACTGGACTACATCCCCGACCTGGTCATGGAGCGAACCTACCGATGGCTTGAAGAGAACAAAGACGGACCGTTCTTCCTCTACCTATCGCTCAACATGCCTCACGCCAACAATGAAGCAACACGCGGGACCGGCGATGGACAGGAGGTCCCCGACTACGGCATCTATGCCGACAAAAATTGGCCGAACCCTGACAAGGGGCAAGCCGCGATGATCACGCGGATGGACGGCTACGTCGGCCACATTATCGAGCGACTGAAAGAGTGGGACATCGACGACAATACCCTGATTCTCTTCACCAGCGACAACGGACCCCACGCCGAGGGCGGCAACAATATGGAGTTTTTCAATGCCAACGGGCCGGTGCGCGGCATCAAACGTGACCTCACTGATGGTGGTATTCGGGTTCCCACCATCGCCCGCTGGCCGGGATCCGTTCCAGCAGGAACCACCTCAGCACGCCCCGCCTACTTTGGCGATGTGCTCGCTACTGTCTGCGACATTGCCGGAACACCTCTACCCGAGGGCCGGGACTCACTTTCCTTCCTCCCCACCCTGAAAGGCGAAGCAAATCAGGATGAAGCCCCCTACCTTTACTGGGAGTCCTACGAAAAGGGTGGCAAGCAAGCGCTGCGCTTTGGAAAGTGGAAAGCAGTCAAAGAGCCTTGGATTGGCGGACCCATTCAACTCTACGACATCGAGGCCGACATAGGTGAGGAGACCGACCTCGCCAGCAACTTGCCGGAGATTGTGCAGCAGGTTAAAAACTATCTGGAAGAAGCCCATGTCAGCTCACCCAATTGGACTCCACCCGCACCGAAGAAAAAGAAGCCCTAACAGGAATCTAACATTTGGTGACTCGCTGTTTACTCAGTGCAGGGAACCTCAACAGGGGTGCACCCGGCGGGCGAAATGCAACGCCATTGCCAACAAGCCCCGGAAAAGACCAGGCTTTTAAACGCCTGCGGAGCTGTTCCGCGGAAACCGCTAACGTTGCGCTTCATTGTTGAAGTCAGCTCCCTATTTGAGGTCTTCAGCAATCGAAGCAGGATCTCGCCTCATGTCGAGAACGCGGAACACGAGAACTTGGTCGACGCCGTCGAAATTATAATAAATAGCGTAGGGAAAACGTGTCGATAGGAGTCGATAGTATCCGTAAACGACACGATGAATTCCCGGGTAAAGGTTCAGGGATTCGATGTCCTAGAAAAGGGAGTCCTGAAAGTAATCGCCCAACCCTTCCTGCTGCCAGTCGTAAAACTTCCAGCCACGACGAAGATCTTCCAGTGCCGACGGAAGGATTTAAATCTTCATCGGCGCTCACGCTGGAGAATCGATTTCGCCTCAGTGAAGTCGATCGGGACCTCTTCTCCATTGACAAATCGCTCTGCGGTAGCTTCCAATTTCGGCTTGTGCCAAGAAGGCGAATCAACCTCATCCGAGGAGGCGGTGAGATCTGACCAAAGAAGCTCCATCATCCTAAACTTCTCATCCCTAGGGAGTTCCTTTATGTCTTCCGCAGTAACCACGAGACAATGGTAATTCAAAAGCTTGATGAACTCAAGGAGCCCCTTTTCCAGATCGAGACAATATGGCTGAACTTCCGTGTCGCTCCAGCCTTGTCGAATTAAATTAGGTGGCGTGCTCTGAGGTTCATTTCGTGTGCTATCTCGCTTTTGACAGCGAGACCTATCCAATAGGTTGAAGCGTTGAAACAATCAACAAACGAACTCATCAGAACACGCCATGAATACCAAACTATATCTCGGACTCGACGTCCATAAAAACTCCATCGTTGTCGCCACTGCCCTGGCCGACGGAACGGAACCTCAATCCTACGGCAAATGGGGTGGAACCAATCTCTCGGTCGAACGCGGGCATCTCAAAGTCCGCAAGAAGTTCGGAGTCGAAAAGTCCGAAATCTCGATCGTTCACGAAGCCGGGCCTTCCGGGTTCGTTCTCGCCCGTCGCATGCTTCAACTCGGCTACCATTGCATTATCGTGGGGCCGTCCGAAGTCCCCTCAAAAGCCGGAGACCGAGTTAAGACCGAACAACGCGATGCCCGGAAGTTGGCCCGCCTTCACCGGGCTAGGGAGCTGACCGCGATCCATATTCCAGAGGCTCGCGACGAAGCGGTCCGGGATCTCTGCCTCGCCCGGACCGATGCGATGCAGGCACTGGCCCGCACCAAACAACAACTCGGCATGTTCATGCTCCGCAATGGTTACCGCTACGACGGGAAGGTCAACTGGATCCAGGCTCACCTGCACCGAACGAAGTGAGATGACGTGCGACAGCACGCCCGCAGGGGTGAGCGTAGCGAATCAATATGTCCTCGAAGTCGATTCAGGAATCGAGCGGGTCAATCGTATCGAGCAGCAAATGAAAGAGCTCCTTCCGAACTGGGAGCGTGAAGCCTATGTGCGGGCATTGATGTCCTTCAAAGGCTTCAAGGAAGTGGCCGCGATGACCGTTATCTCGGAACTGGGGGACCTCTCCCGCTTCAAGCATCAACGACAGCTCATGGGTTACCTGGGAATGGTTCCCGAAGAGTCATCCAGTGGTGAAAGGCGCAGACAGGGAGGGATCACCAAAACCGGCAACGAACATGCCCGGCGGATGATGATTGAATGCGCCTCTCACTACAATCATGCGCCACGGGTCTCACCACAGTTATCTGCCCGGCAAGCCGGTCAGAGCCGGGAGGTCAGGTGCATTGCATGGCGGGCACAGAACCGGCTCAACTATCGGTTCCGCCGTCTCGCCGTGAGACAGTTGCATCGCAACAAGATCGTGGTCGCCATCGCCCGGGAGTTGTGTGGGTTCCTCCGGGAACTCCACTTGCAGGTGAGTGATGAACTCGTTCACAAGACGAGGGAAAAACAGTCAACTTGATCGAATCCGGAAACAAGAAACAAGAGACCGAAAAAGACTGACACACCCACACCGAAGAAGGGAGTTGAAGCGGATGTAGAGAGAAGTAGAGGCCGGCCCTCGTAGACGTTGTGAGTTAGTTCCGCATCCGCGGGATGAGCACTCGATCCGAGAGACAGAGGAGAAGGCCGCGGTGAATTATTGAAGTGTTGGTAACCCCGTCTTAGCACGGTAAGTCCACAGCCGGAGCGAAGCGGAGACAGACAGCCAAAGGCTGCCCGCAGGGAGAGCGAGGCGAATCAAATATCAGCATACACTATCTGCGGATAACCGCTCACCCTACGTTGATCTCTCTACATCCTCTTCAGCTCCTTCGAAACGCTGACCCGCCGTTGCTCGCTCAACGGAAGATTATACTTTTGTCCGTTGACAAACATACAGCCATATCAACGTTCAAGCTGACCGACCGGCGGTAGCCGGTTCGGTCCAGCGCCTTGTTCGCTCTCTTGGCTGTTATTACCAACCGATCCGCTGGTATTCGGTAATATCCGGCCTGTCTGGCGCGATGATTGCCGTCTGGGTGTTGATATCCCAAATAACCGATACTGTCGTCCTGAAGTTGCTGCCGTCTGAGCCGGCAATGAGTACGGGGTAGGTTTTGAACAGTTGCTGGATTTCCTCAGCTTTCTTGCCAGCGGATGCCTGCAGGAATTGCTCGGCGAACCTCTGACGCCAGAAGGTGTTGGCAAACATCTGATTGGCCGTGGCTTCGTTCCCGGAAAACCAGGTGCGGATAATATAGTCTTCAGTAAATCGAGGATGATTGGTGTGAGCGATGTAGTGCTCGCCGTCTCCAGGGCGAATGACGATGTTGCCGACGAACTGCTTGGCGTTGAACTCGATCGTGCCCAAACCCCCGGCCTTGTCAGCAAACGTCACCGATAAGGCGACATTCATTTTACTTTCTTTGTTGTGCGCTATCACTTCATCAACGGTCTTGTAGGACAGTAGCGCATTCATCACGATTGCTGCATCCGGAACTCCACCGTCCCGAATGGAATGGCCGGCAAAGAACGCATCAATGGTGGTGACGACGACAGCGAGGTTTTCGCTCATCCCCATCAACATCACCAAGGGTGATCCAATGGTGAGAATCATGATCTTGTCATCAACACTCTTTACCAAGGTGGTCTCGCCGGAATATTTGACGGGGTTGTCATTGTTCTGACCCAGAATACCGTTGTCGAAGCCAGCCACCGTGCACCCGCGCTGAATGAATCCGAGCTTCTCCAGTGCCTTGTCGCGGACGGCGTTGACTCCTACGGCAAAGTAGACGCCATCATTAAGGGCGAGAACGATATCTTCCAAAGGAATCCCGGTTTCCGCCGCGATGCCCTCAAGAAACTGATAGAATCCCGCGTTAAAGTTCTTCATGACTTCGAGGTGCTTTGATTCACGGAGAATCGCCAGTGCTTCCGCCTTGTCTAAGCCGAGAGCCTGTTCCATCGACTCCTCAGCGCCTTTAACGGCATGGGCAAAAGCGGCCTTCCCATAGGCCTTCACGTAGTTTCTTCCCCCTTCGACGGTGTCAAAACCGCCCTTGAATTCGAGGACTATCGTCTTGTCCTGGATCACCGTGGGGTCGGCATCGTAGTAGGGGCGACCGATGTCGACCTCGACACCGTTAGCGGCCTTTTTGATGATTTTGGTGGAATCCGCTGTCGCTGCCGTGGCGAACACGGCAGAAAGGGCGGCTAGGATGATTGACGTATTTATTGGTGATGTCTTCATTTGTAGGTCTCGTTTGTGATCTGGAAGAATTTGTGGAGCGAACGTTCTTGCATCAGCCGCGCAGTTTACTGCATCGGCTACATGCGCTTGTTAGGCATTTTCTGCCCTTACGGCTGCTTTATACCAGCGCCTTAAATACGGGTTCTCAAGTATCTCTTGATGCAAGGTAGCATATGCTAGAAACCATGATAATAAACCATCCCAACTCGACGAATTTCCTGGGGGGTATAAAGTCCAATTAAGCTCCTCCACTAACCAGTTCGATTTCGCACTATTAAGAACCATTGAAGTCGTTACCCAATTTGATGCTTCATCAGGTCCGCCTCGGGCTACAGGAATAAGGTGATCTACAGTGGGAAATAACTTCCAATATGCAATATGGCATTCGGACATTTTCCAATTTGGATGAAATGGAAACTCCTCTGGAAGCTGCTGAGATAACAAGCGAAGAACTGGTGGAAATATCAGCTTTTCGCCAGAAAAACGATCAATGAAACCGTCTCGTATAAAAATTTCTGTAGATTGAAATTCAGTATATTTTCGCCCGGCGTTGCTAACCCCCAGATGAGGATATTCAGCAGCGATAATATTCCTAGCAGCATTTTTCCCAGTTAAGCTCAAAGCTTCACAAGCACTGGCAATAATATCTGCTGGATTGGAATTCTTCATGTAATGCCTAACGTCAATGCGATGCCGTCCGCTACCGGGAGGGCGCTTTCGCGACACGATCTAAGGTTAAATTTTTCATTGAGCATTCGAACTCACGGCGGTAGTGGATTGGCCACCCGCGCCTTGTTCGGCGAAAGGTTTCATCATCAGGTTTTAGGCCGGCGCATCCGCGGAACTAAGCGGATAATTCCACCTGCGACTCCGATTAGCAAACATAGCGCTCCAAGGAAGAACGCGCCAACTGCGAAGTTTCCTTGCACCGACTGCCGCGCCAATTCGTCAGGTGAATCATCGGGACCAGGTATTCCCACAAAGAACACTCCATAACCGGCACTGCTCACAACTAGGAGAACGCCGACTGCAACAACAATTAGTGGCCAGAATTCTTTCATAAGCTGGAATTCCCTCCTCTTCTTTTGAAAACAATGTGAACTGGAGGTGAATTTTACGTGAATTTCCTCTTGGCCGAACGTCCGAGCGCTGGCACCCGCTACCGGGAGCGCCGCGTCGAAACAGGGTTAAGGGTTGTAGTCAAGAGGTTCATTTCGACTCGGAACGGGTAGCGGGTTGTCCAGCCGCGTCTTGTTCGGCCTCTTTTTCTGGCGAGTGATGCTCTAGAATCCAGTCCGCTTGGGTCCTAACATAATCCCGGCTGTCTGCGGATAACTTCCTTGCAACTGCATTAGTGGCATTCTCATCGAGCACCAAGGCAAGCCTCAGCATGTCTCTAAATTGCTCAGCGAATCTACCACTTTCAAATCGCCCAAGTATTGCAACCAGGAGACGGTCTGCATCCGCCCTACTTAGCTCGATGTGCTTAAATCGGCGGCACATCATGGATCTCGCCCGTCCATGCCAAATTCCCTCGGAATTAGATTCTATGAATTGAATGCAACCATCAATGGATTTGGGATCCTCGATAATGAGTCCGTCCGCAAGATCGTGTAGTTCTTGTTTGTTGGTGCCCATATTCTATTGCCGAACGTCAAGCATGAGGCACGGCTGACCGGGGGCGCACACTCGATGCTGGAAAGGGGCTGGAATAGTGCTCAATCATTGGGGATCGGGGCGGGTCAGCCGTTGCTCTCCATGCATTTGTTGGGCTGTTCTTTCAGGTTCCTTATTGGTTTGTATAGTTGGTGGAGGTGACACCAAATCGTAGCTGGCGTTCTTATCGCCTATTCTTATCTCATCGATATATAGAGTTCTTCGCGTTACTGTTGAGGGTGTTTTCTCCTGCGGCTCCTTCCATGGCCATTTGTAAATGCCGAACTTGAAATAGTCTGCAAACTGGCCTGGCCCACAGTTTCGCCCAACATTGGAGACGATCTTTTCTCCGTTTCTCCATGCTTCCACCAGGCCATCTTCCCCGGCAGACCATCTGACGCGGAATACCCAATCAACCCAGTTACCCTTATCCTCCGTTACTTTTCCGCGCCACAGGTTCTTGTAGGACGTTTCCCCTGCAGCCCAGCGCTTCTTAATGCAGTAGTCTTCTCCGTAGACGTATATTGCCAGAGAGGGGCCGTAGTTTCTCCACCCAACCCATTGCACGAACAACTCCGATTGCGTGTCGGGTTGCCAGCAATCAGGCCAATAAGTACTGAATCCATACCAATATTCCTCTCCCATTAGGAACCTCTTAGACATGCCTTTGATCCAGAAGTCCGTTCTGTGGTCCTTCTTATCTATGTGTTGTTGACGGTCCAGTTGCAGCTTGAGAGCATGTTTTCCGTAGCGGACCGGTGAAGCAACGACTTCGGTCTTTTCCAATGTATAATCGAGTTGAGAGGCACCAAATGGATTGATCCCCCGGTGCTCAATATCGCCCACGAACATCAGCGGTGGATCGGCGGCAACGCAAACAGAGGACGCAACTCCCGAAATGATGAAACACGCGCCAAGAAGTCGTGTGGATAATCCAGTAATTAAACGCTCATTCATTATCTCTAGGGCCCAACGTCTTAGAGCACTCTGCCCTGACGGAGAGCGTAGGTTAATTGTGGATGGAACTCGTGGATCAGAAAAGTCATTTCAACTCGGTGCGGTCAGGGCTTGAGTGACTCGGCTTGTTCTGCTTTTCGTAATATATTCGTGGGTGACCTTCTTTGAGGCGAGCAACCGTATCCTCAATAGTTTCGAGATCCGTCGCTCGAATATCATTAGGATACGCGTGATTGAAGGGGGGCACCGAAAGAAGGGATTTTGTGAAACGATAAGTTTCAAGGTAATCAACCATCAGATCCGTTACCACCTCGGAATTTTCGATATCAGAATTCATAGTTGCTTCAAGTATCTGCAAAAACCGAAACTGGGTATCGTAGGCGCCGACTGCGAATTCAGATCCGATATGTGCGCCCTTGGAAACACCGTATGAGTGACCAATGAAATACCCAGTTGCTGCTCCGAAGATGCCCAAAAGTATCGCGACAATGAATGAGTAGAGATTCATATCCTTCTGAGCAGAACGTCCGAGCGCTGGCACCCGCTACCGGGAGCGCCGCGTCGAAACAGGGTTAAGGGTTGTAGTCAAGAGGTTCATTTCGACTCGGAACGGGTAGCGGGTTGTCCAGCCGCGTCTTGTTCGGCCTCTTTTTCTGGCGAGTGATGCTCTAGAATCCAGTCCGCTTGGGTCCTAACATAATCCCGGCTGTCTGCGGATAACTTCCTTGCAACTGCATTAGTGGCATTCTCATCGAGCACCAAGGCAAGCCTCAGCATGTCTCTAAATTGCTCAGCGAATCTACCACTTTCAAATCGCCCAAGTATTGCAACCAGGAGACGGTCTGCATCCGCCCTACTTAGCTCGATGTGCTTAAATCGGCGGCACATCATGGATCTCGCCCGTCCATGCCAAATTCCCTCGGAATTAGATTCTATGAATTGAATGCAACCATCAATGGATTTGGGATCCTCGATAATGAGTCCGTCCGCAAGATCGTGTAGTTCTTGTTTGTTGGTGCCCATATTCTATTGCCGAACGTTTGGGATCTGCGATCGGCTACTGGCAGCGCCGCATGGACTCCTAAGTTAAGTTTCTACTGTTCATTGCGGGTTCGACGCAGAGCGGGTAGGCGATTCGTAGCATCCGCTTGTTCGGCATTTAGAGTCGAGATGAGTGCAAGGGCGGAACCAGTCCGAACCAGTCAGGCTTGGCCCGCTCGATCTGGGCGGCAACCTTCATCAGAAGGCCGTCATTTCCCCATGTGGAGTAGAGCTGCGCTCCAATCGGAAGGCCGCTTGAAAGTAGGCCGGCAGGGAATCCGATGGCAGGAACGCCAGCGAAATTGGCTAGCGTGTTGTAGCGGGAATCGTCGATATGAAGTTCGACCCAATTCAGGTAGTCATCCTGATTGTGTATTGGAGCTAGAGGCGAAATCGGATTCTTGGGACCAGCCAACGAAGCCGCGGTAAGATCGATCGGCATGAGTAGGGCATCATATTTGGCCATGAACACCGCTACTTGCTTCGAGATTTCAACGATGGCAGCCTGTTCTCTCCCGCGAATCTCGAGGGTCACAGGATGCTTTGCACGGTATTCCACCTGTTGGCGGTAAGCCGGTTCGAGGGTTTCCCCGTTGATCGGTATCCCGGTTGCTTCAGAGAGGGCCTTCCAATCCAATCCATAGTGATAGAGCAGAGTTCGGATGTTATCAAAGAGGAGATTCTGATCGCAGATCTCGGACTCCTTCACCTCGACCACTGTATGTCCAAGGGATTCCATTACCTTAGCCACTTCATTCACCCGCTCCACTACTTCAGGATCGATCTTCGTTCCGCCGCGCGTCCAATCGCCCGTGTTGAGCGCGATTTTCAGAGGCTTTGGATCATTCAGGATCTGTTGGGAAAAGGGGGTCTGCGGCAATTGGGCAGGGATGAACTTTGGGTCGTATGGTGCTACATGGATCATCTGGTCATAGGCCAACGCGGTGTCCCGCACACTTTTCGTAAGAACTCCCTCAGTCACAATCGGGCCAAGATAGTAGCTCTTATAGGCGGGCAGTAATCCACGAGTCGGCTTGTGGCCAATCAGTCCGCACAAGGTTGCGGGGCTGCGGGTGGAGCCTCCACCATCGGAGCCGTGACCTATCGGCACGATGCCAGCCGATACAGCCCCGGACGTCCCTCCAGAGGAGCCACCGGGAGTGTGGTCCAGATTCCAGGGGCTTCTACTAATGCCTTCGAGTAAGCTGTCAGTGACATGCATGCCGCCGGCAGGGATGGCGGTCCGCCCGATCAAGTTGAATCCTCCTCTACGGAAGTTGCGAGTGAGTGGGCTATCTTTATCAGTGCGATTGCCCTTCATGAACGCCATGGCACTCTCGCGAAGCCGTCCCTTCATCGTTGATCCGGCTTCCTTGACGAGCATCGGCACGCCATGAAAGGCACCGAATTGATTCATCCCATCCTTGAGGGGATCAGCGATCACATCGTCGAAGATCTCGACCACGCAATTGATCTTCGGATTGAGCAGCTCGCAAGCCTTAGCGGCTTGAGCCGCAACTTCCTTAGGTGTGACTTGGCCTGCTGCCAACAGACGGGCGATCCCGGTAGCGTCCAGGTTACCCCAATCGGACCAGCTCATGGCGAGGCCACCTCCGGGGACCCTCCCCTTAGAGTATGTCATCCGGCTACTGGCGAAGACACTCGCTGAGGCCAGTAAGGATGTCTTCAAGAATTTCTTTCGTGTGATGTTCATGATCCTTGTTTCTTCTTGTTGTTTAAGGTGCCGCGTGAGCGGAGAAGGCGTGCTTTGGTATTCGTGAGTGTTCTCTGCCGAACGTTTGAGCGCTGGCGCCCGCTACCGGGAGCGCCAGTTCGCCTCAGGGTAAATGGTTCTCATCAGGGTTCAATCTCCGACTCGCGGCGGGGTAGCGGGTTGTCCAGCCGCGCCTTGTTCGGCTCTTCGTCTAGAAACTCGTCGCAACTCTTAATGCGAGCGCCGTTTTTCCGCATACTCCAAAGACCGACTCGATTCTTCCAGTCTTTGTCGGACACAGGCGGGTCAGTTTTTCGACTCAAAAGAAGGCACTCAATGGCCTCGCGTTCTTTTTCCGGGATGTGTGCGGGTGGGAGGAAGTGGATCTGGAGGTGAAGTTTCGCAAGACGCCTAGGCGTATTCCGGTGGTACTGAGCCTGCGAGAGATCGCCGCCGGGCTGGTGTGCCTGGAGTAGGACTGCCCAAGGCGTTGGAACGCAAGATGCCGAAGGCGGGGGAACGATGGGAGTGGTTCTGGCTGTTGCCTAGCCATCAATTGTCGCAGGATCCGCTATCGGAGATCATTCGGCGGCATCACATCCATCCTGATTCCTATGCCCGCATGATTACTAAGGCGGCGGCGCGAGCTGGGATTGAAAAGCGAGTGACATCGCACAGCCTGCGACATTCATTCGCCACGCACTTGCTCGAAGCAGGCACAGACATTCGGACGCTTCAGGAATTACTGGGTCATGCCGATGTGGCCACGACGCAGATCTACACTCACGTAGCGGCGAATGTGAGTGCCTCCGGAGTGAGAAGTCCGTTAGATGGCTGTCTCGCCCAGTTTGGCCGAGCCGAGGGGCTCGATCCGCCACCACTCTCCAGGTCCGAGGTCCCCCAGCCCGCAGGGGCCAATGCGCTCACGGTGTTGCGAAATTAGCCGGATGCCATCGAGTCGGTAAAACATGCTTTTGACATAGTTCCGACGGTCCTCCTGGAGAGTGCCTCGGGTAGGCGGGAGTATTATTCGAGCCGGGCGGGAAGGGTGGCGATATCTTCGCGCGAAAAGTAGACGCCGGCTGTGAACTGTTGAACCGCGTCCTCCGGAATGCGGCGGCCGGTTTAGACGAGATAAACCTTGGTGACGTTCTGGTCGGGATGATTGATGTAGGTCACAAATTCACGAGGCACTGTCACCTAACTATTTCGAACTAATCATCAGAGTTTCGCAGCGCTAGCCCTCCCCCTCCGCAACTTCGTGCCCTCCGTGGTTCGATATCTCTGCATACCACGGAGAGCCTTGTAAATTCATAGGGATCACCTGAGTGAATTCGGATGAGGTCGATGAAGCTCGTCTGCTCGAATAGATTTTGTTGGGATACGCACCATGAGACTCATGATTTTGCTCCAGATCTGCCTGGCCGCCATCAGTGCGGCTGCGTCCGGAGACCTTGTCACCCCGCCTATGACCGATGAGGCACCCGTTGCAGGCAAACGCGTCCGCCAGACTGCCCCCGAATACGAAGGCACCCAAGTCTATCACTCGCTCTACCTTCCGGTCGACTGGGAACCGGGGGGGGAATATCCTGTCATCGTTGAATACACCGGCAACAAATTCCCGCCCGGCAAAGGCAGTGGCGAGGTAAAGGACGCGAATCTCGGCTACGGGATGAGCGGCGGCGAAGGTTTCATCTGGTTGGTGCTCCCCTACGTTCAGCAAGGGCGTCTGGAAAACGCGGTCACGTGGTGGGGCGACGCGCAGGCCACGATCGACTATTGCAAAATCAATCTGCCCCGCATCTGCAAACAATTCGGCGGAGATCCTGACAACGTTTTCATCTGTGGATTCTCCCGGGGGGCGATCGGCTCGAGCTACATTGGCCTAGCCGATGATGAGATCGCCTCACTCTGGAAAGGCATGTTCACCCACGATCACTTCGACGGGCAAAAGACGTGGGGATATCCGGAGAGTGACCGCGTTTCTGCGCTCAAGCGTCTGGCTCGTCTCAAAGGGCGGCCCGTCCTTGTAGGCGGCCAGCGCGCCAGCACGGTTCGAGATGAGTATCTTATCAACCACCTCGATCTCGCCGACTTCACCTTTCTCGATGTGCCTGTCATAGAAATCTTCGATATTCCCGAGGGGCCCTACCTCCACGCCCACACCGATTTGTGGATGCATCGCGACAGTATTTATCGCGAACAGGCGAGGGCGTGGTTGCGAGGAGCAGTCGACCAGACTAATCCTGAGTGATCCACTCCAGCCCGGAAGCTGGAGCACACACAACGGGATCAGGACCAGACCGTCACCCACCCTCTGGGGCTCCCGCAATTCTGTTGGCAAGCCCTGCGTTTCTCCCTTGCTCCCCGGTCCGATCTATCGCATCCATTGAGTCTGTGAATATGAAAGCCTCCCTACTTGCCCACTCTCCCTCTCGGGTCCAGCTGTCCGCATCCGGAATCAGTTCAACGCTTCCCGTGTTACTGATGCTTCTGGTGACTCTGATTCACGGACAGATCGCAAAAGCAGATCACATCCCTGAGGATCTTTTTGGAGACTGGTCGCTCATCATTGAATCAGGAGAGGCCGGCTGGCTCAGCATTGGGGAGGATGAAGGAGAACCGGCCGTTGCGATGTCAGTCAATGTAGGATCCATCAAACCTCTCAACGGCGTCGAGGTTCGTGAAGGTACGATTCACGTTCCTATGAAAACGTTCAGAAAGGGAAAGAAGGGGCCCATCATTTCACAGAGCAGTGCAACGATCTGGTCGGAAAAAAGTAGGCTGAAGGGCGAGATAGTGACCACCTATCCTGACGGACGCGAAGTGCGGGATCCTTTCACCGGAAAATCCATTCCACCGATGCCTCCGGCGCCCAATCTCTCGAAGGTCAAATTTGGAGAGCCCATCACTCTTTTCAACGGCAAGGACCTGAAGGGATGGCGTCTGCGTCGCCCCGAAAAACTGATGGGCTGGTCAGTTGAGGATGGCCTGCTGGTCAACAGCACACCGAAGACTGATTTCACCGCTACCGGCGCCTACGGCAATCTGAGAACCGACGATGTGTTCGATGACTTCAAGCTGCACATCGAGTTCCTCATCGAGAAGGATCGCAACAGCGGAATTTATATCCGCGGCATGTATGAAGCGCAGGTCGTCGATCGCGACAGTCGCATGCAAGGCCTCCAGGGTGTCGGTTCCATTTTCAACCTCGTCGAGCGATCCGAAAATCCAGCCTACGAGGGAGGCAAGTGGCAGACTTACGACATCACTCTCGTCGATCGACACATCACCGTTGTCCTGAATGGCATCATGGTGATCGATAATCAGCCCGTTTCCGGACCCACTGCGGGGGCGATGCATACCGATCCCATGGCCCCGGGACCGATCTATCTGCAAGGTGACCACACTTCCGTGAAATACCGGAACATCATACTGACTCCGACGAAGTGAATCACCTTGATCGAAAAATCTCGCTGGTCATCACCTCCACCACAAGGGTCTGAAATCCGTAGTTATCTTTCTGCACCCGCTTCAGAATATCGTTAATTTCAAAACTATCGAGTGGCTCCATATGGCGCCCGGTTGAGTATGTCAGCAGCTTTGAAATCAGAGCCCGAGTGAGCGCTTCAGTTCTGGTTTCAACGAGTCGTTTTCGAAACTCGTCGAAGTCAGCGAACGCTTCGCCCGACGAGAACTCACCTGATGCATCGATCTTCGACCCTTGACCGTTCCCCTTGGCAGCCGGGTAGTGAGCCCGCCATCTCCCGATGGGATCAAATGTTTCCAGTCCGAATCCGAGCGGATCAATCTTGCGGTGACATTCGGCACAAGCCTTATCAGCACGATGCTTCTCTAGCTTCTCTCGAATAGAACTTGCCCCCCGGGTATCAGCATCGATCGCAGGCACTTCGTCAGGCGGCGGTGGCGGCACTACTCCAAGAATGTTTTCCCAGACCCAGACCCCACGGGTCACCGGAGAGGTCTCCACCCCATTGGCACTTACGGTCAGTACTCCGGCCATCCCTAGCACCCCCCCACGCTGAGGATTGCCAGCCAAACTGACTCGTTCAAACCCGTCGGCGAGACGCAGTGTCTCTTTCTCTGGAAGCCCGTAAAGTTTAGCCAGTCGCTTATCGACAAAGGTGTAGTCCGCACTAATAAAATCCGTGACCGGACGATTCTCCCTGAGAACATGAGAGAAGAACAGGCTCGCTTCCTTTTTCATCGAGACCGGTAGATTCTCGTAATAATAGACCCCGGCTGCCTCCCGAGGTGGAGGCATCTGCCCCAGTTCACGGAGATTCAACCAACTGTCGAGGAACCCATTCACCAGTCCCGCCGACCGCTTATCCGCTAGGAGGCGGACCGTCTGGCGAGTGAGTTCATCGCGGGTCAAAAGAGCCCCCGTCTTGGCACTCTCTCTCAACTCACGATCCGGAGGCATCGCCCAAAGCGCGTAGGAAAGCCGCGAGGCCAGATCGAAGGCACCCAGTGTAGGCTCACTCTCATCGGTGATCTCGCTGAGATAGATGAACGAGGGCGAACACAGGATCATTTTGACGGTGTCTAGTGCGGCTACCCATGGCGTTGCCTTCTCTACCACTCTCTTCTCATAAACTTTCCTGATACGAGTGCGATCGGCCCCTGTCAGCGGACGACGAAACGCCCGCTCGCCGAATTCGTATAGCTGAGTCAAAGCACGATCAGCCTGGAAGCCCTTGGAGCCAAACACCGCCAACTCCTCTAGCGCCCCACCCTTCTCAGGAAGCGGCCCATGAATCTTAATCTCTGATATGCGGATGTGAGGCAATGCCCCCTCTCTCAAAAGATGCGACCTGCTGATACCCACCTTTGACACATCCCCCTTAAACTCATCTTTGTAACGCCGGTTCACCTGAGAAACTGAGGCCCGGGACTCATAAGGCCCATTGGGGAATATGAAACGCGGTGTCTGACCACCCTCCAACCACACCCGAAACGTGAGCCACTCGGGCTGATCATCAGGCACTTTCGATTCCGCCAGGACTGGCTCGATCGCCTGAGGGTAGTGGATGTGGCCCTTGGTCACATCCCCCGGCACCACTCCAAGAATAAACGGCTCCGAAAAATCGATGCGAAAGATCGAAGCATCATAGTGGGTATCCCGGTGCTTGGCCTGAGCCAACACCCGAATCTCATAGAGCCCCGAGACTGGAACTCCCTCCAAAAAATCTTCAATGTGACCGTATCCACCCTGTCGAGTGTCTGTGTTAGGCTGCTCGTAGAGGCAGAGATACTCGAAATTAAAGACAGATTTATGGGGCCCTCCCAGTTCTTCATATTGAACAAAGTGATCTTTGAAGTGCCACGATTTCGGCTCGAGCTCCGGCCGGCCTAACCGGGCCTCCACCAGTCGATTTGCCGATTGGAAATACTGATCCAGTAGAAATCCCGACGTCACCAGTGAACTCCCGATCGTGTCCATGTGATGACTCGTATTCTCCTTGGGGAAATCAGCGGTCAGACCAAGCGTGTCGACCCGACGACCAAATAGCTGCTCCAGGGTATTTTCATATTCGCGGACAGACAGACGCCTCATCACCGTCCGCGCCGATGTTCCCTCTATCTTACCACGAACCGTAGCAACGCCTTGACGCAACGCTCGCACCAACCGGAGCCGCTCTTCGTCGCTTGGTTGATCCGCTTTCTTAGGCGGCATCTCTTTCAGAGTAACTTGATCAATGATTTCCTGCGCCGTAATCAGATCGAACTCCGTCTCCAGCGGCAGCCCGAACACTTCAAAATCCCGATCCCCTTTCTGGATCGCGGTATCATGGCACTCGAGACAATAATCACCCACAAAGCGATCAATGATCGCGCCACTCGACATCGCATCTTCTTCACCTACCCCGGACAAGGGCATCAGCCCCAGCAGAAGCGAACTCCATCTGATACAAAATCTCATCGCCATACTAACATTCTTGCGTCGCGCAAAACACCTCGCTCGACCTACGCAAAAGTGCCCGTGCTCTTACCGAAGGATTCTTTCTCGACCCCCATTTTCTGAGCCACATCGAGAAACAGATTAGACAGCGGAATCTTGTTAACCCCCTTCGACTCAACGACCTTAAATTCACCGTGACGATACCCGCCTCCTGCGAGAATGATGGGGAGGTCGGAATTCTTGTGAGAAGCCCCGTTGCCCATACCGCTGCCAAAAATCACAGATGTCGAATCGAGCAGCGATTGCTCGCCGTCCTGAATCCCTGCGAGGCGGGTTAAAAACTTTCCAAAATGCTTGATCTGATATTTCTCCAGAGTCAGCAAATGCCCAATCGACTCTTCATCATTTCCATGATGAGAGAGGCTGTGATACGACTTTTCAATCCCAAGATCCTGAGGGAGAAAGGAACCGCCTATCTCCAGGGTCGCCACCCGGGTCGAATCTGTCTGCAAAGCCAGGGCCATCAGCTCATAGAGCATCGGAAGATCATTCACCGTATTGACATCTGAAGGTCGCTCAAACGGCGCATCGGGCTTTTGATGATTGGCCCACCGTTGACGCAATTCGATGCGTTTTTCAACGTCGCGAATCGAAGTGAAATATTCATCGAGCTTCTCTTTGTCCTCCCGGTTCACCGACTTCGACAGGCGGTTGGCGTCTTCCAGGACTGAATCAAGAATCGAAGCCTGCAGCCGATTCTCTTTCACCTTCTCCGCTTTGCGCTCTTTAGAGTCGCTCACGAACAACCTCTCGAATAACTCTGCCGGGCCGGTGATCGGCGGCACTCTGACTCCGGATTTCGTCCAGGCGATCTGACAACCTCCATGAATCCCTCCCTCTGATCCTACGGTCAGAGAGGGAAAGCGTGTCTGCATACCTACTTCATCGGCGATAAACTGATCGAGTGAGACATTTCCATCCGGGAGATTCTGCGACTCCGAATTCAGGACACCAGAGAGAAATGAATGCACCGCAAAGTGACCCCCACGAATCCCATGGTCGAGACCGCGATAGACGGTCATGTGCTTCCGATTTGCATCGAGCGGTGCGAGCAGGGTCGTTTTCTCGTAACCTTTACCCTCCGTTTCCGGGAAAAAGTGAGGCAGCTGATATCCCAGCAGATTCCCCACCCCGACAAATCGACTGGCCCCAACCCCGCCTCCGACGGTCGAGTGGACGGCCGCATTACGATCCGCCGCTTTTGCCGTTAAGGAGGGGATGCCAGGCAAAGCCAGCGTTGCCCCTAGAGTCCGAATCACGAAGCGGCGCCTGTTGATATTCTCAACCATAGTTCAACCTGCCAATGTACCCCCTCCCCTGCAAGGCGGCATAGGGCACGTATTAGCGGGTTCATCGCGATGCCCCAAGGCCGCACCCTCCGGGTCGGAGCAGCTCAGCGAATGGCGACAGGCACCCAATCCTTAGCTCAACAAGTCTATGGCCATGAGACTTCAAGGAACCCCCTCTTACCTTGACACTCAACTGGCCCGCAGATAAAACCCACAAAGCCGCGACGCATACCAATGGATGCCATCTACGCTGCTCCAGATCATGAAAATCGCCGCCCTCTTATTTTTCGGATGCCTCTGCACGACCGCCCTCGCCGAGACAACTTTCGAGCCGTGGTCGTACACCGAGAAGGATCTATTTCCCAGCGCGCTTGTTTCCACCGCTACCGTTGATTGGAACGGTGACAAGCAAGTCGCTGAAGACAAGAAGGAGAAGTCCAACGCAAAGCTGCGCAAAGATCAGCTCACCCTCTTTGGCGACGAGAACGGTTGGCTCGCCGTCGAAATTCAGGACATCCCCAAAGGAGCCAAGATCGAGGTAGAAATCAGCGTTGATGGATTCTTGAAGCCCGCCAAGTGGAAAGGAACCGCCAAAAAAGCGTATCGGGACGCACGCATTTTCCCCAAAGCTTCCTGGGACTACGAGGCCCTCCGCAAGTTGCGCCAGCAACGCCCCGTCAATGCCACCTTTAAAGTGACTGTGAACGGAGTTGCCTTAGATGACCAAACGGAGACCTGCATCATGCACTCGATCAACGAGTGCCCTTTCTACATCCTGTGGGATGAAAAGGGCGAGGACTTTGACGACTACTCCTTCATCTTTGCCGCCTACGTGAATGAGAACCACCCACTGGTCGATCGCATTTTGAAAGAAGCGCTTCAGAGCGACCTCGTTTCTGAATTCTCCGGCTATCAATCAGGAAAACCTGAGCAGGTCATTGAACAAGTTTTCGCGATCTGGAATGTCCTGCAGCGACGCGGCATTAAATACAGTGACGTTTCCACCTCCACGCCGAGTCGATACGTGGTCAGCCAGTCGGTTCGTTTCCTGGATGACACTCTCGAGTCCACCCAGGCAAATTGCGTCGATGGATCCGTCCTCCTCGCCTCAGTCCTTCACAAGATCGGCATCAACTCCTATCTAGTGATGGTCCCGGGACATTGTTTCCTTGCCTTCGACGATGGAGACGGCCGCAAGGCAGAGGTGCTCGGCCTGGAAACGACTAAACTGGGAAATGCCGACCTCAAGCCGATCGCGGACCTCGACTCGATACCTCAAAGTACTATGAAAAAGGAATTCAAATCGTCCTTCCGCACTTTCAGCAATGCGATCGAAGAAGGCAACGCACAACTCGATCAATACTGGAATAAGATTCTGCGGGGAAAAGATCCAGACATTCAGTTAATTTCCATCGCCGAATCAAGAGAGCTTGGCATTATGCCCATCGCCAGCGGGGTCGCCTCGGACTAGTGGACGAACAAACCTAAACTGACGTATAGGATCCCAAGCCAGTTCCGACTCCGATCCGACTGATCG
>CAXBHX010000020.1:0-82318 GCA_963975655.1 uncultured Verrucomicrobiales bacterium | reverse complement strand
TCGACGAGTATGGGCGTCAGTGGAGTAATCCAGCTCCCGCGCCCCACCGTCACACCGCTGGCGACGGCGGCCCGCATGCCAATCTTGCAGCCACTCTCGAGGTGAACCCGGCCAACATGCAACTCCTGACCCACCCACATCGACATGGATAGGCACGCTCCAGTCTGGATGGCGACATCGTCCTCAATGGAGAGGAGACCCAGCGGCCCAGAGAACTCGACGGCGTGCGCGCAGTGAACGTTCTTGCCCACGGTCGCTCCGAGCCCGCGTAGCACCCATGCCATGAGTGGGGCACTGCGGAACATCGCATTCAGCGGTCGGAGGACCGAGATTTGCATCCGCCCGAGACACCAGATTTGCAGATGCATTCGGCTCCACCTCTGGTAGACACCCGGCTTCATCCCGCTTTTGCCGAAGTGACCACCCATGCAGAGCTTGATCAGCATGACCCAGATCAGGCTTGCGAATGGCAGGGTGAGAGCCAGCGCGTAGGTCAAGAAGCCGACGGTGATGAACTCCCCGAGGTTAGCGGTCACGAAGAACTCGCCGATCTCCGCGAAGGCGACAAGCCCGATGAAGCCCACGAGGTGTGGAGAGTATAGGAGCAGCAGAAACAGGATCTGCAAGGTGGTGAAGTAGCCGACGGAAAGCCCCTCTACGCCAGCCTCATCGCGCTCGCCGCAGTTGCTGCCAAATGGCGAGGCGGACGTGCGGGCGCCAGAGCTCTGCGGTCGTTCCCGTGAGCGGTGGGCGACTTTCCTCGCAGTATTGCAGTCGGTCAGTAGAGCTGGGACGGAGACCACCCACCCGGCCTCCCGCAAGCGGACCGCCAGACCCGCGATGACGATCGAATGCCCGCCGTGATCGGCAAAGACATCATCCCATCCAAGCGCGTGATCGAACACTTCCCTGCAGATCGCCAGCACCTCCGCAGCGCCCGGTGCCTCCACTGAATCGGCATTGGGTGGTGGGACGTCGCCGGTCTCTTCATCCAGCGTCCTGGTCGGGGAGCCGCCAAAGGTCTCCCCCGCTGCCGGAGCCTCGTTCGGCAGTATGCGAGAGAGGACGGGCAGGTGGTCCCGGTCGATTTTCCCGGACACCGGCTTCATAACGAACTCATCGACCAGAAAGATCCTCGTCGGGACTGACGGTGCCGGAAGCTGCTCACTCAGCCTCCTCGTGACGCGGCCGGCCCACTCCGCCGGTGCCTGAGCGACAACCGGGATTTCACCTTCGGCGACCGACGACGCAACGACGAAGGCGACCAACTCCTCATTCTGGTAGTCCAGCACAGCCGCCTCGATCGCGGGAAACTGCGTCTGGAGGATGTCCTCAACAGGCTGAGTCTCGACGCGGTGCCCCCTCACCTTGAGCTGGGTGTCGATTCGGCCGAGGAAGTGCACATGTTGCGACCGGCCATCGATCCTGCACCTGTCGCCGGTGCGGTAGAGACGTCCGAACTGAGGGTGCGTGATGAACTTCTCCGCGGTCTGCTCTGGCAAGTTGCGGTAGCCGCGCGCGACGTGAACTCCCCCAATGCAGAGCTCTCCGACCTCCCCGTGAGGCAAAGGGTCGAGCTTGCCGACTTCAAGGATGACGTAAGTGACGTTGGCGAGCGGAGGGCCGATGGTTACGGGCTCCCCTGGTCTCAAGCTTTGGCGGCTCGTGTCGGTGCTCGCCTCCGTCGGACCGTAGGTGTTGATGATCTGCCGTCGACCTCGCGTCCACGGCTCCACAAGCGCGGCGGGAAAGGCTTCGCCCGCCGGAACGACGTAGCGGCACAGTGGGTACGGGAGATCCTGCTCGGGCCTTGGTGTGAGGGTGGTCAGCAGAACTGGCGGACAAAACAGAACCGTAACCTCAGCTTCACGGAGGACAGGGACGAGATCCGGACCAGACCGGACCTGCTCCTTGGTTAGCAGGACCACAGCGCAACCTGAAACCCACGCGCTGTACATCTCGGAGATACTTCCGTCGTATCCCAGCGACGACATGAGCGAAGTCGCGTCCATGCCCGGGGTGAGATCGAAGTAGTCCGCGTAACTGAGCGCCAGATTCACGTATCCCGCGTGCGGGCATTCTACCCCCTTGGGCATCCCGGTGGTTCCGCTCGTATAGAAGATGGTCGCGAGGCGCTGCGTGGGGTCGTCCAGCCATGGTGGTGGCGTGCTTCGCGAACTCGTCTCGCTCACGGTCAGAACATCGAGTGTCGGCAACCCGCGGAAGCTATCTTGTCCGCGCGTGAGGACGGCCACTGGCAGCGCGTCCTCCAGCATGTGGGAGATCAGGGTTTCTGGCAATGTAGTGTCGAGGAACATCACGGTCCCGCCAGCCTTGAGAATGCCGAGGTGACCGGCCACGATCTGCCAGTTGTCCTGGGTCATGGCCACGGCCACGACTTGGTCGGGGCCGGTGAGAAAGGGAGACAGAGCCGTTGCTACGGCTTCGGATCGCGCGTCGAGTTCAGCGAATGTCAGGGTCTCTCCGGTGTGTGGAATCTGCAAGGCCGGGTGGTCCGGGAACCGCCTCGCGGAGCGGCCGAAGATCTCAGTCAGCCACTGGACGCCCTTCTGATGCGGAACATTCGCGATCTGACGATCGCCAAAGACATCCGTTAAGCTGTATGGGCAGGTGTCCGCCTGCGGGCGCCCCGCCTTCTCGGCCACCCAGAGGTAGCGCCGCCACGCCGCGAACGTCAGGCCGAAGAAGACCACGATCACCACTGCCAGAATCAAGCCTACCATGGAGGGTCGTTACACATTCTTACCAGCGGGATGTTCGCCAAAATACCGCTGGAGCGTTCCTGCCCGGCGGATGTCGAGTGTCACGCAATGGTACCCGCCACCCAGCATCTTCGAGTGGCGTAATTTGAGCGGGGCAACATCGAGCCCATTTTTCTCCAGGAGCTTGATCAGGTTCGTCTGATCTCGATCGACCGCGACCAGATTTGGACTGATACTGAAGAGATTCATGTCTATCCACTCGCTGCCGATGCTCTTGGACAGGTAATCGGCACCGTACTGGTTCGTGCCTTCCATGGGGGGGCTGTAGATAATGTCCCACTCCTTCAAGATCGCGGGCAGGTTATCGTCGTTGACGCGGGCAGGATTACACAACATCAGGCCTGGACGCAGGGCCACGAATGTCGAGTCGATGTGGCTGCCGTAGTAGATATCCTCGAAGAAGTGAACACGGAAGGTGTCTCCCAGCATCGTCTGCAGCCATTCCCCTCCCATTCGGTTTCCCGTTCCACTGACCAGGTAGATCAGGTCCCTACCCAGGCGCAGGACGTTCGCCGCATCAAAGGCCGGTTCATCGTTGCGCGGCGTCGGCTTTTTCAAATCGACGTCGAAGAGCGAGTCCCTGAGCATGGGGCGAGGCGCGCTATACCACTTTGCACCTGACTTCATGTAATCCACCATCATGGAACGATAGCTGAACGATTCCTGGGCACGGCTTCGGAGGACATTGGGGGTCTCGATAATCTGATCGCCAATGACGAGCATGAGATCACGAGGGCAATAATTGTAGTACCCCTGGGATTCCCAATCGTTCGTCGAGAACGTGGCATCATGAGCCCATGTTTCCGGGCGTTTGACGGTAACTCCCTCTCCTTCTAGAACGGCGATGAATTCGCTCAGATCCTCTTCCGTCTCATCGATGATCCACTGGGGAAATGAACCCTGCGGGATCTCTTCAATAGACCTGTCGGGAAATTCGGCCACCTGGGTGCTCGGATCGGCCGTCGGAAACCGAGCCCCCAGCGGATTCCCGACAATGACCTCCTGGAGCGGATCCCATTCATTACAACTCCAAACGTTAGGCATTGATTTCATAGTATATTTTCCTCAACCGGGCAGGAACCCGCTTACACGTGTCCCTACAGCCTCCTCTTCGGCGAGGTTCCGCAGCAGCCGTGCGACGGCGAGGTCCAAAACACCGAGACCGAAGGGGCTGAAGACAGTCACGCCCTCACTGCTGTGCCGGGGCGGAGCTTTGCCGAGGAGGACATCGGCCAAGGTGCAGCGAATGAACGCCCGACCGCCAGACTGCTGCTCGGCCAGATGGACAGAGGTCTCCGCCCGACAGATGTGGTCGATGTCGTCCACGACGTTGTCAGTTGCGAGGATGACCTCGGGCTTCAGATCGCGCAAGGAAACATGCAGGATCGTGCTGCCCGGCTGAAACTGGATCTCGGAACCTACGTGGGGGGCCAGCGCTGTAGTGGCAAAGGAGACCACTTGGCACTCGGCGGCGATCTCCTCCATGTGGCTGGCGACCACGCCCTCGGATTCAGGGCACAGCGAACCGCACCCGTCTAGAAAGGATCTGGCACGCGACGCGTCAGTGTCGAACACGAGGATCCGTTTGGGAGGACCACACACCGCCACGAGAAATCGAAGAATCTCCCGATTGATAACGCCGCAGCCGACCAATCCGATGGAAGCCGGCTCTTCGACGTTAGCTAGGTGACTCGCTGCCAGCGCAGCACTTGCAGCGGTCCGCCGGGCGCTGATCAGTGAACCCTCCAGCAGCATCTCCGGCCGGCCGGTTTCGACGGAATTCAGGACCATGACGGCGGAGGCTCTTTCCATCCCTCGCTCTACGTTCTCGGGGAAGGACGCAATCCACTTGACCCCGGCTACGGGGTCGCTGCCTCCTAGATAGGCGGGCAGAGCAATGATCCGGTCTCGCGGCTTGCTTGCAAAACGGAGAAAGGTGGAGTGAGGAAGGCTGCTCTGACCAATGGCATGAGTTTCGTAGGCACAACGCACAGAGTCGATAACCTCGCTCTCCCTGCCCTCAAGCAGTACCTTTACCTCCTCTGCAGTGAGGACAAGTAGGCTGTCTGACACGACCTTACCCATGGATTTCAGACACCGCCCCCAAGTGTTGGCGACCAACCTCCAGCCCGTTCTGCGCGAGCCACGAGTTGCTGAAGATGGTGGAGGCGTAGTGCTCTCCGCGGTCCGCGCAAATGCAGACCACCCGCTCGATCTTGTCGTGTGTTTGCAGATACCGGGAGCAGGCAGCCAGGACGGCCCCGCTCGACCCGCCGACCTTGATTCCGGTAGAGGCATCCAAGCCCCGGCAGAAGGCAAACGCCTCGCAATCCGCAACGTAGATGATCTCGTCGTATTGCTCAGGGGACACGAACTCCGATCGCTGACCGGAGCCGATACCGGTCACCTTCCGCACGCCGAGAGATCCGCCTAGGGCTACCGACCCTCTGGCGTCGACCGCGATGATGCGAGTCTCCGGACTAACTTCGCGGAAGAATCGCCCGATCCCCGCCAGCGTGCCGCCGGTGGAGACAGCGACGAAGACGGCATCAACCCTCTGCTCCATCTGCCGGTGTATCTCGGGCGCTGTCCCCAAGTAATGTGCTTCGGGGTTGGCAGGGTTGGAATACTGGTTCGCCCACACCAATCCAGGGTCTTCAGCCACCAATTTCTGGACGAGTGCCAGCCGGCTCAGGAGATACCCGCCCGTTTTATCTGGCGATTCGCCGATCCTCGTTTCGGCCCCCAGGGCCTGAAGGCGACGCATGTTCTCCGCGGTCACGCTCGGGTCTACCACGGCGGTGAACTGATAGCCGCGATCGCGAGCGAGCATCGCTAGGCTGATGGCCAGATTGCCTGAGGACGATTCGATTATTCGCCCGCCCTCGCGCAGCTTTCCAGTTACTTCAAGGCTCTTAAGCAGGCCGAACGCAGTCCGGTCTTTGACGGATCCGCCCGGGTTGTGACCCTCGAGCTTCAGATGCACGCTCCGGCACCTGCCGCCGATGAGCAACCGAATCCGTCTATTGGGTGTGTCGCCGATCGGTGAGATCTCAGTGCCGCTAGCAGTGACTCGCTGTCGAAGTTCAGGCATTGAAAGGTGGACTCGTTGAGCGTAGAAACGCAGGTAAATCAATTCAAGGAGTTCGATCGACCTACGTTTATACCAGGTTCTATTCCGCTGCTTCCACTTTGATGGATTCCCACAGGGCGCTGTCCGTAGGAATAACGATACCCCCGTTTTCCTTGTCGAGATTCGCTGCCGGAGAATCCGCAAAGCCATCCCAGAACTCACCATACTCCTCGAAAGTCGGCATGTTGATCACGAAGAGCAGGTCAGTTCCACCGTTGTTGTTGACGGCAATCGGGAAATACACATTGGCCTCAAGGTTCTCACCACCAGCCATCGTCTTGGCAGCAGCGACCCACTTATCAGCAGCTTTCATCACCTCCTCCTCAGTTGCGTCATCACCCATTTCACATCTCCACACCTGCGTGACCTTTCCCGCAGATTTCGGAGCGGATGGCGATTTCGCTTTGATGACTTCCCACAGGGCGCTGTCCGTAGGAACAATCATATCCCCGTTTTCCTTGTCGAGATTCGCTGCCGGAGAATCCTTGTAGCCATCCCAGAACCTACCCCACTCCTTGAAAGTCGGCGCGTTGATCACGAAGATTATGTCAGTTTCACCGTTGCCGTTGACGGCAACCGGGAAATAAATGGAGGCCTCCAGGTTCTCACCACCAGCCATCGTCTTGGCAGCAGCGAGCCATTTCTGAGCAGCTTTCACCACCAGATCCTCGGTTGCGTCATCGTCCAATTCACATCGCCACATCTGCGTGGCCGTTCCGCCGGCAAAGGCCGGAGCGACCGCAATGAGCATCACAGCTGCGAGAACGCCTGACAGACACCGGCCCATCACGCGCCTTTTTATCTGTTGATTATCAATTAATGTAATAGGTATTTGTTGTTTCATATCGACGCCATAATATATAGTTGGAATCCTCCCTTCAATAAAAAACGTTATTAGTAATTCTATTTTTCAAGGATTTTTATAGGCGCAATTGAGGGAGTGCAGCTAGTTAGGCTCACAATACCCAATGAGTAACTAACAATAGGATAGTAAGCCTTTCAGCAATCTGCCCGCGGCGTCAGTTCGTTCTGCAGACGTAGCGGCTGCCATTTCATATAGGTCATCGAGCGCCATATCCATTCCACCGGGCCGAAGCGGAAGCGTTTCGACCACCACTGGCACGCAACGACCTGTAGACCGAAGATCGTCACCGCCCAGGCGGTGACGCCGACTGGGCCCAACCGAAAGACCTGATCGAAGCCATACCCATAGAACAACGTGGAGAACATCAGGGTCTGGGTCAGGTAAACAGTCAGGGCAAGACGACCCACGGCAGCCAGGGGCGCGAGCACGGCCCTACCGCGGGGAGTCTGCGCAGCGAGGACAAGCGTCGCCGCATATCCAAGGGCGAGCGCCAGAGCCCCGAAGGCGAAGACGAGATCGCCGGCGAGCTGTGCACCCGGTCCCGCTTGCTGCGGCCCAAACAACGCGTAACCGGCGGTAGCGGCAAGGACTCGCTCCGCCGCCATGGCCGCGAGCCCCAGACCCAGCCCCCAGTTCCGCACGCGCGTAATGCGGACCACGTGACCGGGGATGTCGCGCAGAGCCCCGGAACGACCTACTGAGAATCCGAGGAGAAACATCGCAAAGACCGCGAGGCCGGATTCCGGCGAGTCGATGTCCTCGAAGGGATCTGCGGGGATCGCGCTCGCATTGTCTGCCATGACCTCGGCGAGCGATCCAGTGGCGTAGACGTCATCTTCCCGCGCATACTCAAGCTCAGCCCGCGCTTCGGCAACGCTTTCGACCTCATCCTTCTCAGGGCCCTGGGCGAGGCGGGTAGCGGGAAAAATCAGGATGAGCCCGACAGCCAGGACAAGGAGCACACGCGTCGGCAGACGGCGCACCAAGAGGAGCCCGAGGCCAAGCTCCGCGTAGAGCATCAGGATATCGCCATCGAAGAGTAGCGCGTGAGCGGCGCCAAACGCAAAAAGTATGGCCAGCCGACGGAAGTAGACAAAGAGGATTCGGGAGTTCCGAGCCTCGCCGCGCTGCAGCTGCAAAGCGAATCCAATGCCGAACAGCATGGCGAACAGGATCCACGACTTCGACTGCAAGAACACACGCATGAAAGCGAACGCCAGTTGGTCGCCCGTGGAGTTCCATGCAATCGACTCGGCGCCGAAATTGTACATGTTCACTAACAGCACGCCAAAGAGGGCGAAGCCGCGAACTATGTCGATCTCGACGATGCGCGAAGCCGGGGCAACCGGTCCAGGCAGAGTTCGACTCAACGCAGATTGTTCCGGAGGTTGTTTCATCTCTATGTCATTGAGTTGGCCCCCGATCTTCGGCCAGTGGAACTGGCTAAATTAGAGCCCCGGAGGAATCCTCGAGCCAGCGGGGCTTTGGGCGAAAGTTAGTGAGTTAAGAGATCGAGACTTCACTCCCTGCCCCAGAAACAATACCTATGTTTTCTTAACAGAAGAAAATAACTACTGCTAGGAAATTCCTTTTTTAACCTCTCCGATCCTTGCGCGATCATGCCGCCCTTGGGCCGGGGTTGGAGGGCAGAGCGGGAGGCACGGTTTTTTTTGGGAGGGCGACGCACCTTCAGCATCAAAATAGCAATGGTATGACACCTCATGACACAGACCTGCATTTCCTTCGCAACTGCCATCGTCCAGATTCTACAGATGATCGAAGCTCCAGCAAAAGTAGCCGAAAGCAGCGATGCCACGAAGATCCTGACCAAGGACTCGACAAAACCTTTGCCTGCTCCAGCCGCGAAACGGCTGATTCTTTCCAACGAGAAAGGCCTTCGGAGGGAAAATCCCGATTGGGCTGCAGTCGAGACCGTGATCCTACAGTTAGATCCCGGCCGAGGGAACAGCTTCTGTATCCTCGAACGCCCGAGTCGGGGCTTCGTTCAGGCGCTTCACGGATTCAATGGATGCCACCTCGAATGGCACGAGGGCAACCAGCATTGGCGCGGGGCCTACCCAGGGGGATCCAGCAAGCGATTCGAGTTGAAGAAACACGACTGTGTCAATCAGGGGGAATATCGAGACCTCTTGCCGGTTGAGGAAGTAGTTGAATCGTTTCTGGCCCTTTACCGCTCGACTGAAAAGCCTGCGTGGCTGGACTGGCGGTCGATCGAGATCTGATTGCACGAAGCCAATTTCTTTGACCTTCGCCGCATCAGGTTTCAGCCGATCAATCCCAGCTTTCGAGAGATAGGTCGAACTCCCTGATCCTTGATATCCTGCGCCCCCTCAATCTTTGGTGTAGCCCCCAATTACCGCCTGCGCGTGATCGCTCAGTGCGATTAATACCAATACAACCAAACCTCAAAAAAATGCCCTTCCCCCAATCTTTGGTGTAGACCCTGGGTGTTTTCGGCTTACTCGACAGGAGTTAACTCGTTGTTTATGAATGCCTTCTAAAGAAAGCACCTCCGGTTGGATTCGGTCTGATAAGTCGTTATTATTAAGCAGTTTATCCAACTGGAATATGACTTCAAGCACATACCCCCCCACTGCTAGCACCTGCTGTTTCCTGCCCTGCCATGCACAGTTTCATGCACAGTTGGGGTAGAATCTCATGTTCATCCTCATGCACCCTCTGCACCCCCTCAATCCCGGTAGGGCCGACGCCTCGATAAAAATCCTTGAAAAAGCAAATTCCAATCAGTTGCACCCCCTCAATCCCGGCTGGGCCGACGCACTGATAAGAACTCCTTGGAAATGCAAATCCCTATCAGTAACTTGACTTCCGGGCGGGTTCCTTCCTATACTGATTGGTTACTTCTTCCGGCAAACCCATACCCACCGCGCACATGAAGAGAATGATTCTGGTTCTGGTCGCAGCCCTAGCTGCCAGCCCTGCGGTCTGCGATCAAGTGGAGAGTTCTGCGAAGGTTCTAGCTCCGTCCGACGTCGATGATTTCAACGAAGATGCGGTCTTCTCTGACGGACCGATCAGACGAGGCAAGGCCAACGGGGTTTACTACTTTGAACCCATCGAGAAGTCAGGGAGTTACGCTTGGTGGCTGCAGCCAATTCCTGAAGCTGTCATTGAGGTGACCGGTCGGGTCAAGGAAGGATCCGGGCCCGAATGTGGGTGGATTGTCAATCTGGCCCAAGATGGAAAGCGAACCCATGGCGTGCAGGTCGTCGTCTTTGGCAATGGCCGCATGCGGATTGGTCCGAGCATGTTCGACGCAGACAAATCGGCTGGACCTGAATTCCAGGAGATCGTCGACCCCGCGATCAATCTCGCCGGCCAGTGGAATACCCTTCGGGTTGTTGTCAGGGGAAACGTCCTGGGTGTTCAGATGAATGGGAAAGAAATCCTCGAGCCAATGGAGCTCAGCTTTCGGCTTGGGTCCGGGCGGGTGGCGCTGGGTGTTAAAGCTGCCGGCAAGACTTCGCAAGGTCGTGCTGAGATTACGAGGTTCGCCATTTGGCCAACGGCCGATCTATGGGCCCTGCCCGCCGAACCAGGGAGGCGGCCAGACTGAATTCGCTTCGTGACACGAAAGTGTCTACAAAAAGCGTCTACGCGACCCCTCACCAAAATCGGGAAATACCATAACCACTTGATTATAAGGGATTTAAAATGGCTCCTCCGGTTGGATTCGAACCAACGACCTAGTGGTTAACAGCCACCCGCTCTACCGCTGAGCTACAGAGGAATTGAAATCAAACGCTCGATTCAGCGAAAACGCAGGATCGAGCGGAGCGCGAATTTGCGCGCTCACGTACTAGTTTTCAAGGGGAAAATGAGAGAAAGTTTAACTAAATCGTAAGATTGCCCCCTTCCAGTGGAGTTATCCCCCGCCCTTTCGTACGTTTTCCTTCAACCTTTTATGGCCTTCACGGTGAAAAATTCCGATTCCCCCGAGAGTTCTCCTGAGAACTTTGCTGATCTGTTGGCGGGTCATCAACCCCGTCTTGCTGCCTACATCCGGTCCCTCACGGCTGATGAACAGGCCTCCCGCGACATCTTGCAGGAGGCCAATGTGACGATACTCAAAAAATCCCGCGACTTCACGCCCGGTACTAATTTCACCGCCTGGTCCTTCCGGGTCGCCTATTTTGAAGTCCTCACATGGCGCCGGACCAAAGGCCGCGACCGGATTCAACTGGATGAATCTCTCGTCAATTCCATCGCAGAGACAGTGGAAGTTGTTTCAACCTCCTACGACGACCGCCTTGATGCGCTCAAATCCTGCATTGCTGAACTTCCTGATCGGCAGCGCGAAATCATTCAACGCCGCTACCTGAACGGCGAGTCAGTTCAGGTCATCGCAGACGATCTCGGCTTTAAGGCCAATGCCGCCTCTCAGCTCCTGCACCGTGCGCGAACCAATTTGTTCAAGTGCATCAACCAGACGGCCGCTTCCTGATTTATTACCATGAATTCTGAATCCGAATCTTTTGAAGAGCTCACGACCCTCGCAGGTCAAATGCTCGACGGTGAACTACCGGCCAATGACCTCACTCGACTTAGTGAGCTGATCGCAGAGAGCGAAGAGGCCCACGAAGCTTTCGTCCAATTCTGTGAACTGCATTCTATGCTGGAGGCAGAACCTTCGATTCTTGAAGTCCTCAGCACCAGGCAACACCCTGAAAATGTGGTGTCTCTCCCGGGAAGCAAACCGACCGCTTCCAACGCTGAGCCGCTTCGCTCGATTGCTCCGCCAAGCCGCCTCCGAATCGCACTGCTGGCGGCAGCAGTGGTGATCTTTGCCGGTATCATCCTCTATTGGAACAATCAGCCTAGTTCAACAGTTTCACAGCAAGACCTCGCAGGAGTCCCCGCCGACGCGGAGAACCAGCCCCTCGTCCCTGAAATCATTGAGGGTGAACCGGAGGAGCAATACCAGCGCGCCGTTCTCGCCACCCTGGGTTCAGGATCCCTCCAACGCCCTCCCACCAATTTTTCCTCCGAGCCATCGCTGGAAAAAGAAAGCATCTCTTTCAATAGAGACATCCGACCAATTCTGTCGGACAACTGCTTCTCTTGCCACGGCCCTGATGAACACAGCCGTGAAGGAGAACTAAGACTAGACACCCCGGAAGGAGTCACCGGCGGGGACGATCCCGCTATTATCGCTGGCGATCCTGGTGCCAGTGAGCTGATCATTCGGTTGAACACCGATGACGAAGACGACCTGATGCCTCCTGGTGACTCACACAAGGAACTCACAGCCGATCAAATTGAGCTGATCACCCGCTGGGTTGCTGAAGGGGCCGTTTGGGAAGGTCACTGGTCTTTCATGGCCATTAATGAAGACACTGAGCCTCAAGACTTCACCGCCTCCATCGATCATTTCGTCGATGCTCGACTCGAAAGAAAAGGGCTCTTACGCAGTCCCGAGACCGACCAACGAACGCTCATCCGCCGAGCCTCACTTGATCTGACCGGACTCCCCCCTACCCCTGAGGAAGTGAATTCATTTCTCGAATCCACGAGCGAAACTGCCTATGAGGACCTCGTCGACGACCTCATGTCCCGCCCCACCTTTGGCGAGCACCGGGCACGCTATTGGCTCGATGCGGCCCGCTATGGTGACACCCACGGCCTCCATCTTGACAACTACCGCGAGATCTGGCCCTACCGTGACTGGGTCATCAATGCCTTCAACGAGAACATGCCTTTCGATCAGTTTACGATCGAGCAAATCGCCGGCGACCTTCTTGAGAACCCCACCACCGATCAGCTCATCGCGACTGGATTCAACCGCTGCAATGTGACCACCTCCGAGGGTGGATCGATTGAGGAGGAATACCTCGTCCGCTACGCCGTCGACCGTGTTGCCACGACTTCTACTGTCTGGATGGGGCTCACCACAGGCTGTGCCCAATGCCACGACCATAAGTTCGATCCCATCTCGACGAAGGAGTTCTACCAGTTGTTTGCTTTCTTCAACAATACCACTCAAGCAGGCATGGACGGGAACATTCCTGACACTCCTCCCGTGATTCGCCTCTACGACTCACAGAAACAAGAAGAGGAAGCCAAGCGTTTAAAGGGCGATATCAACAAGCTCACGGCAAAAGCCAAAAAGATGCTCAACGAAGACAGCTACAACCATCTGAAAGTCGAAGAAGTCGCACCGGAGTTCTTTAGTAAAGAAGCTGATTCGCCGCCTACTAATTTGGGCAATATAGCCGGATTCGGCAAAGGTCAGCCCTTCTCGGTTTCCTTTCGTGCCAAGCTGCCTGATCGCGAAGGACGCTTCACTATTGCTCAGTCTATTGACCCAGAGAACAATGACCGTGGTTGGCGTATCTATTGGGAAGACCGGGGATTCGTCGTCGAATTGATCGAATCGTTTCCCGAAAAGGTGCTCAAGCGTGGCTACACCCGAAAAGCCAAAGAGGGCTACTCCGGGCACTTCGCGTTCACCTACGATGGGTCCGGCAGTTCCCGGGGGATTTCGCTCTACTTAAACGGCGTTTATCAGGCCAATCGCTTTCAAATCGAATGGCTCGACACCGTGACAGGTGACTTCAGTAACGAAAACGCCGACCTCATCATTGGAGGCACTGGAACGGACTCCGAGGGCGACGCACAAGTATCCGAATTCACCATTTTCGATCGAACACTCGCAGATACCGAGATCAAGAGCCTCTCGATCTATACTCCCTCAAAAGGGTACGAGAGAAAAGCAGCTCATGTCCCTGCCCCGAAAAAGGGAGATAAGACAGAACAAGATGCCGTCGTCGATGCGAAAAAGGCAGTCGTCGATGCGAAAAAATTCCGCTCTGCCGATGAAGAGCTGAAACTCAAAACCTTCGTCGCCACTTTCTCTGACGGCCCCTACCAGAATGCTATTCATAAGATATCGGCGCTTAAAGCCCAGCTGAGCCGCATCGAATCAGCCACGCCCACCACCTTGGTCATGGCGGAAACACCGGAAGGCACACCGAAAGCTCACCTGCTCATGCGCGGGGAATACGACCAAAAGGGCGATGAAGTCACTCCGGCATTTCCTTCGTTTTTTCCAGAAATTGGCGAGGACCTGCCCATGAACCGCCTTGGATTAGCACAATGGCTAGTTCATGAAGATCATCCACTCACCGCACGCGTCACCGCCAATCGAATCTGGCAGGAGCTCTTCGGTATTGGTTTGGTCAAGACTGCGGAAGACTTCGGCACTCAGGGCGAATCTCCGAGCCACCCCAAACTTCTCGATTGGCTGGCGAGTCAACTCATCGCTAGTGACTGGGATGTCAAAGATCTCTACCGGACCATTATGCTGTCGGAGACTTACCGCCAGTCATCCATCATCACAGGTGACTTCGCCACATCGGACCCAGATAATCGGCTCCTCGCCCGAGGCCCCCGGTTTCGCCTCGACGCAGAGGTGATTCGGGATCAGGCGTTATTTGCCAGCGGGTTGCTTAACACGGAGATGGGTGGCCGCAGCGCGAAGCCGTATCAGCCGGGAGGAATCTGGAAATCGGTCGGCTATACCAACTCGAACACTCAGAGCTTCTTCCAGGATTACGGTTCGGCAGCAGAAAATCGCCGCGCCATCTATTCATTCTGGAAACGAACGGCTCATCAGCCAAATCTAGCCATCTTCGATGCACCGAACCGGGAGAGTTGCGTGATGCGCCGGGAACGCACTAACACTCCGCTACAGGCCCTCGTCCTCATGAACGATCCACAATTCGTACGTGCTGCTCGTCATCTTGCTTTTCGGGTGGTCACTGAAACAGACGACCGCGACGACCGCCTCGACAAGTTGGCCGAACTGCTCCGGGCCAAGCCGCTCACCAGCGAAGAGCGCCAGATAGTGGTCAATTCGCTCGATCAATTCCAAAACATCTATGAGAGCGACGTCGAAGCCGCCGACAAGCTGCTCATCGATGAAGTGAATCCTACTTTTTCGCTTCAAGCCTCCGAAGAAAACCCATCTCCGGAGCTTGCTACCTGGACCATGGTCGCCAGCCAGATGCTAAACCTCGACGAAGTCATCAACAAAAACTAGGAAGTCTTTTTGCGAAAAGCTGTTTACCCCTCAGAAAAATGAATCCTCTCGACGACTACATTTCCCTCGAAACGCGACGTCAATTCTTCCGTAAGTCGGCGGCCGGCCTAGGAGGCGCGGCCCTCGCTTCTATCCTGGGGCAGGATAAACTCATGGGAGCCGGAGGCGGTGCCCACACGATGCCTATCCATCACGCGCCCAAAGCCAAGCGGGCCATCTATCTGTTCATGTCAGGGGCACCCTCACAGATTGATTTGTGGGATCAGAAGCCTAAAATGAAGGAATGGTTTGATAAAGACCTTCCGGAAGAGATTCGCGACGGACAACGTCTCACCACGATGACTTCGAAGCAGGCCCGCTTCCCTATCGCTCCGTCCATCTACCAATTCGAAAAGCATGGCCAGTGTGGCACCGAAGTGAGTGAACTCCTGCCTCACACCGCCAAAATGGTCGACGATATCGCAGTCGTTCGAAGCATGTGGACCGAGGCGATCAATCACGACCCGGCCATCACTTACATTCAGACCGGCAATCAAATCCCGGGCCACCCCAGTCTCGGAGCCTGGCTCAGTTATGGACTCGGAAGTGAAAATGAAAACTTACCTTCCTTTGTCGTGCTTAACTCCAGTTGGACTGGACGGAAAGATGCTCAGGCACTCTATCAGAGACTCTGGGGATCGGGCTTTCTCCCTTCCAAACATCAGGGCGTAGCGCTTCGTTCTCAGGGAGATCCGGTTCTATACCTATCCGACCCCAAGGGTGTCAGCAAGGACGTGCGGCGCACTATGTTGGATGGCCTCAATCAACTCAACGAGAAGCATTACGAAACGGTGGGTGATCCCGAAACTCATGCTCGAATCGCCCAGTACGAAATGGCCTTCCGAATGCAGTCTTCAGTTCCTGACCTGACTGATCTCTCCGACGAGCCTCAATACATCCTCGATATGTATGGCCCCGACGTGACCCGGCCCGGCACCTTCGCCTACAACTGCCTGCTCGCCCGACGCATGGCAGAGCGCGGCGTTCGATTTTCCCAGATCTTTCACCGGGGATGGGACCAGCACGGCAATCTCACCGGCGACCTTCCCAACCAGTGTCAAGATGTTGACCAGCCCAGTTGGGCCCTCGTCCAAGACCTCAAGATGCGCGGCATGCTCGACGACACGCTTGTCGTTTGGGGCGGCGAGTTTGGACGAACCATTTACTGCCAGGGCAAGCTTTCCGAAACCAACTATGGTCGCGATCACCACCCCCGTTGTTTTAGTGTCTGGATGGCGGGCGCCGGAGTCAAAGGAGGCGTGGTGCACGGCGAAACGGACGACTTCTGCTACAATATTGTCGACAAGCCAGTTCACATTCGCGATCTCAACGCGACCATTCTCGATTTACTCGGGGTCAATCATGAGCGGCTATCAGTGAAGCACCAGGGACTGGATGTCAGATTGACCGGAGTTGAAGAGGCTCATGTCATCAGAGACATCCTGAGCTAGGCTCGATCTGTCTGCTGGTTTCTTTACATTGAGCGTTGAACGATTGCTCTGAGCGATAAACATTGCCCTCATGTTTAAAGTGAGGGTCGACACCGGTGGCACATTCACCGATTGCTGGGGCAAATCCGAAGCCGATTCGGATCCCCGGCTCGTTAAGATACTCTCCTCCGGCCGACTTCGTGTGTCAGTAACCCGCTGGATCTCTCCTCGGGAACTTCAAATCCAGCTACCCGCCAACTGGGAGACGAATGACGGATTTTTTACCGGCTACAAACTGGATTCCGCCGAACAGAGTGCTCTGGTCATCGCCTACCACGATGCCACCCATACTCTCATTCTTTCAGGAGACCTTCCGCCTTCTGCCACGGTCGATCTCTTTACGCAGGAGGAGGCCCCGGTTCTCGGTGCGCGCCTACTGACCGGGACTGCCCTCGATGCCGAATTTCCACCACTTGATCTTCGCCTCGCCACCACCCGAGGCACCAACGCTCTACTTGAACACAAAGGAGCAAGAATTGCCCTCTTCGTTACGGAGGGATTTGCTGATCTGCTCACCATTGGAGATCAACGCCGCCCAGATCTCTTTGCACTTCAACACGCACGCCCTGCGCCTTTGTACGACCGCGTCATCGAAGTCCCGGGGCGGCTTGATGCGGAAGGAAACATTCTAGAGCCCATTCGATTCACGGAAGAACTGAAAAGTGCCATCGCGAATGCCTTGAAGGACGGAATTTCCATCGGGGCGGTTGCTCTCCTTCACAGCTATCTCAATTCCGAACAGGAAAAGGCGTTTGAGGCTTGGCTCCTCAGCGAAGGATTTGACTACGTCTCCAATAGTTCAGACATAGCACCCCTCATCAAAATCCTGCCTCGAGCAGAAACCACCACGGTGAATTCTTACCTTTATCCCGTGATGCAGGCCTTTCTGGACCATATTCAGGATCGCATAGGCAAAGAGAGAGAACTGCTCACCATGACCTCGGCTGGCGGACTGGAGCCCATCACCACCTATTGCCCCAAAGACTCACTTCTCTCCGGACCCGCTGGTGGAGTCTCTGGAGCGGCGGCCATCGCCGAAGAACTTGGGATCGCAAAGATCCTTACTTTCGACATGGGAGGAACCAGCACTGACGTCGCCCGCTACGACCACGGATTCCAATATCAGTTCGAACAAATCGTGGGGAATGCCCGGCTACTTTCACCAGCCCTTAAGATTGAAACAGTCGCTGCCGGAGGGGGCTCAATATGCCTCTGGGAAAATGGCAGGATCAGAGTGGGGCCTGAGTCAGCCGGCGCCGATCCGGGCCCGGCCTGCTACGGCCGGGGGGGACCGCTCACCATCACGGACGTTAATCTGCTACTCGGCCGAATCGACCCGCTCAACTTCGGTATTCCGCTTCACGATGACAACATTGCTGCAGCCCGAAAGGCGGCTCAACAACTTCAAGCCGAGGTCGGCATTCACAACCCTGAGCCCTCTCCTGACTTTCTTCGCGGCCTCCTCGACATCGCAGTCGAACAAATGGCTGATGCGATTCGAACGATCTCCATCCGCGATGGTGCCGATCCTTCGGAATACACTCTGCTCGCTTTTGGCGGCGCCGGCCCTCTCCATGCCTGCGACATTGCCGAGCGACTCGGCATCGCCAATGTGATCATTCCCGCTGAGGCGGGTGTTCTCAGTGCTTTTGGACTCGACTGCGCCAGCATCGAAAGATTCGCGGAAATTCAGGTCAACCTCTCCGCCACATCACCCGAACTGGCTGGATTGCTCGAGGCAACTGATCGTCAGGCCCTGAAGGCCCTTGGAGATTCAGGACACCAAGGAGAGGTCTTACGTCGAATCGCCGAGATCCGGCTGGATGGGCAAGACGCCACGCTTCCGATTGAGGTCTCCGAACTGAGCCAGCTCAGAGCCTCTTTTGATCAAGCTTACCTGGACACATTTGGCTATCCTCCCCCCGCCGACCGTAGGGCAGAAGTCGTCAGCTACCGAGCCATTGCGGGCACAGGCCGTAGCCTTGCCCTACATCATCCAACAGGGTCAGATGCCCGATCCACCCCTGTTGAGTTAGCTACTGAAGACAGGTTCATCAATCGATCTACCCTGACAGACTCACAAATAGTCTTCGGCCCTGTCGTGATCCAAGACCCCTTCAGCACCTTATTCCTCAAAGATGAATGGTCCGCCACGGTGGCTTCCAACGGCTCACTTATCCTGAATACGGAGAAGACGGTTCAGGGCCAGGCAACTGAACGCCCTCCAGAAGTTGTTCACGAACTCTTTCGACACCGCTTCGACAATCTCGTTGAGGAAATGGGAACCATCCTGCAGCGTGCCGCGGTTTCCACCAACGTGAAGGAACGCGCCGACTTCTCCTGTGCCCTGCTTGACCACGAAGGTGAACTCATTTCCAGCGCCCCTCACATACCCGTTCACCTCGGCGCACTCGGAATGTGCGTGAGAATGGTTCGGGAGAGGATCGCGATGAAGCCCGGTGACACCATCGTGACGAATCACCCCGCGATTGGAGGATCTCATCTGCCGGATGTCACACTCATCACTCCCGTCTTTGCACCCGGCGAAAGCGATCCGATTGCCTACATTGCCAACCGGGCGCATCACGCTGAGATCGGAGGAATCTCCCCCGGATCAATGCCACCCGCAGCCACCTGTCTCGCCGAAGAGGGAGTCGTCATTCATCCCACTCATCTCGTCGACACCGGTGAATCCCGACTCGATCAGATCGCTGAAATACTCACAAGTGCTCCCTACCCTACCCGAAATCTCCGGGACAACCTCGCTGATCTCAATGCTCAACTGGCATCCAATCGGCGAGGTGAATCGCTCCTCACCCAAATGATCGAGGTGAATGGTAAGGACCTCTGTCGTTTCGAGATGCAGCACCTCAAGCAACAGAGTGTCAATGCTCTCAGCCATCATCTCGATCAGACCGGCTTCACCGCCGGGGCTGCGATCGAGGAGTTGGATGACGGAACGACTATTCAAGTCGAGATCACTTGTCAAAATGGCTCTCTGACCATCGACTTTGAAGGAACCAGCCTGGCTCACCCAGGTAACCTCAACGCGACCCCGGCCATCGTTCAAAGCGCCATTCTATACTCTCTCCGCCTCTGGACTCAGAGTAAGGTTCCGCTGAACGAAGGCTTACTGGATTCGGTTGATATTCGACTGCCCGAATGCTTTCTCAATCCCGTTTTCAACTCAGATTCCACCCAATCCCCGGCTGTGGTGGGAGGCAATGTGGAGACCAGTCAGCGACTTGTTGACACGCTGTTAAAAGCACTGAATCTCGAAGCCTGCTCACAGGGAACGATGAACAATGTCATCTTCGGCGACGAGTCGTTTGGCTACTACGAAACCATCTGCGGAGGATCCGGTGCCGGGAACGGCTACCACGGCACTTCCGGCCTGCATACTCACATGACCAATACGGCCATCACCGATCCGGAGATCCTGGAGCAACGCTATCCGGTACGACTGCACCAGTTTGGATTGCGCCCGGGGTCCGGGGGCTCGGGACTCTGGCACGGAGGCGATGGGATCATTCGCGAAATAGAGTTTCTGAAGCGTCTTCACATCTCGCTCCTGACACAACATCGCGTTGTGCCGCCCTATGGGCTCGATGGAGGGGCGGCCGGGCAAGTGGGCAAACAGACGCTGAATGGTAATCCCCTCCCCGGGGTCGCTGCATTCGAAAGTGCTCCCGGTGATCGCCTAGTGATCGAGACCCCCGGCGGAGGCGGGTATGGATCAGAAACTGAGTAGAGACCGCGGATGCGCCACGAATGGCATTGATCCAGAGAGGGCCGAGTTCCTAGTCTCGGATCATGACAAAGCTTACGACTTCACGGCGCCGCTTTCTGGGATCCGCTATCGCCGCGGGGGCCACTTCAGCCATCGGTCCCAATCTTCTTTTAGGACAGGCGAAAGGCGCCAATTCACGGTTGCGTGTCGGAGTAATGGGGCTCGGCCGAGGCAAAGGCCACATCAAAGCCTACCTCGATGTGCCTAACACCGAGATTGCCTACGTTTGCGATGTCGATGAAAACCGACTCGAGACCGGTGGCAATACCATCACCGGCAAGCAAAAGAGGGACCCCAAAAAGGTGACTGACTTCCGGCGCATTCTCGATGATCCGGATATCGACGCGATCTCAATCGCCACGCCCAATTTCTGGCACACCTCAGCAGCTATCATGGCCTGCCAGGCCGGCAAACATGTCTATGTGGAGAAGCCGGGAAGCTACAACGCACACGAAGCGATGCGAATTGTGGAAGTGGCGGAGCAAACCAATCAACTGGTTCAGATGGGAACCCAGCGACGTTCCTATCCCGCGTTTGTGGAAGGCATCGCCAAACTCCGCGCCGGAGTGATTGGAAAACTTCGCTACGCGCGATGCTACTATGTGAACACCCGGGATACGATCGGCCGAGGCAAGATTACAACCCCTCCACCCGAGCTTGATTGGACCATGTGGCAGGGCCCTGTTCCTGAGCATCCCTACAAAGATAATCTCGTGCACTACAACTGGCATTGGCATTGGCTCTACGGTGGAGGCGAGATGGCTAACAATGGAGTTCATTCCCTCGACATCGCACGCTGGGCCCTGGACGTTGACTACCCAAACCGGGTCACCTGTAACGGTGGACGCTATCACTACGACGACGATCAGGAGACGCCCGATACGGCTCATGCTGTCTTTGACTACGGCGATGTCGGGATCAGCTGGGAGAGCAGCTCCTGCCACCGGCGTAAACCCGAACCACCCGCCTTCGTCTCTGTCTATGGAGACAAAGGCAAACTCGACTTCAGCACTGCGAATTACACCATCTATGACAATGACGGGAAGGAAGTGGATAAAAACACGGATCCCCCCAGTGATATCCCTCACTTCACCAACTTCGCCAACGCCATTCGCGACGGCGAATCGCTGAATCAGCCCATCAGTCAGGGCCAGATTAGCGCGATGTTATGCCACCTCGGCAATATCGCCTATCGCACCACTGGCAGCGCCGACATTGACGCTGCGACGGGTAAACTTGTTAACCACCCTGACGGTGAAAAGCTCTGGTCTCGCGAGTCCTACCGCGAAGGTTGGGCGATTTAAGAAATCACCCAACTACAGGGATCACAGGCCACTTTCCTGAATCGCCGATTGAAGTTCACGCTGGAAAGCCATCAGCTGATTTTCGGAAGGTTTGAACGCTTCGTCTTCAGAATCCATTCCGAGACGCCCCATCTGATCGATCCACCAGGCAGAAGCCTGCCCGTCCGCAAAAACAGCACGCCCACTGACCATGGCATTGGGGCGCTGGACCGTGTCAATGGTGACAGTTACCTTCTCGAGAGGAATATCTTCTCCCGGTGCCTCAGGCAATGCCTCTTCTTGAGTCGGATCATCTTCTGATCCTTCAGGGATCTCGGTAGGAGCAGCGTCACCAGCCACCGTCTCACTCTCAGGTTCCGGCTCCGGCTCGGGTTCGGGCTCCGGCTCGGGAACTGGCGTGGACTTGAGTTCAATCTTGAGGTCTTCGAGAAGAAAACGGGTCTCAAGATAGGTCAACTTCAACTCAAGCTCTGATCCCAGTCTCAGCTGGATTTCAGGAAGTCCATCCCCCTCCTCAGCCCAGGCTTGGATCTTCGCAATCTGATCTTCGGAAAGTGATTTAGCAGTGCTCATTCGGGGACAAGCTGTCACTGTCTGAGAAAACGTCCAGCGCAATTCGAATCGAGTGAGGTATATTCGGCCTCACTATCACTATCCATGAGCTTGAACTGGGAAAATCAGTACGTCACCGAAGAAACGCCCTGGGACAAAGGAGCCCCTGCGCCCCCCCTCCTCGAGTGGATTAAGAGCCATCCTGGCCGCCTTACGGGTAAGATTCTTGTTCCCGGCTGCGGTACCGGACACGACGTCCGCGCCCTCGCCTCGGTGACCTCCGCTGATTCCGTCGTCGGTCTCGATATTTCTCAAAGCGCCGTCGATCTCGCTGACACATTCCAAAAGGTAGGCAGAGAGTCCTACCTCGCCGCCGATCTCTTCAATTTGTCCGCTGAACACATCGCCGCCTACGACTGGGCCTGGGAGCACACCTGTTTCTGCGCGATCTCACCGGATCAACGCGACGACTATGTCAGCGCTATCCACGGGGCGCTGAAGCCCGATGGACAACTCCTCGCCGTATTTTATCTCAATCCTTACGACAATGATCACCCTCGTGGCGAGGGGCCTCCCCACGGCACCAGCGAAGATGAATTGCGGGAACGATTTGAACAGTCCGGGAGATTTTCGATTGTGGAATCTTACGTTCCCGACCAAGCCTACCCCGGCCGCGAAGGACTCGAACTTGTGATGCGAATGAAACGCCGGTAAGCGTCAATACAGCTGAGGGCGATTAGAGGCCCACAAACTCGGTGCCCGGGCCGGCTTGCTCCTTTTCCAGAACTGATCCCGGCTCAAAAGTCACCGTGCACCTGGTCGCCGGATGGGCAAACCCCCGGAAATGGCCGCCACTCTCTATCTTGTAGGTATTGCCCGTGCCGGAGTGAGCCACTAGCGACCCCCCTTTTTTTACCACGTAATGGCAGTCAGTTCCGCCAGCGCCAATGACCTGGCCACCCGCCGGCACAATGAAAGTGCTTCCTATCTCATCTGGGTAGAAGGAAGTCCCCTCGACCTGAATCGTGCCGCCACCGCCCGAATCCATCGTCTCACATTGAGTGAGTAAAAACGGAAGAATTAGAGCAGGAAGGCCGCGTAACAGAAATTTCATGGCGTGATAAAGAATCAGAAAATCAGGATTTAGGGGATTGAAGGGCAACCTTGTAGCGGTTACCGATGCCATCAAGCCTGAAATCCCCACATGAAAGCACTTACCTTAACCGCCTACAATCAGTTTGAATTCAACGACGCGCCCGATCCTGAGATCGAAGACAATGAGGTTCTCATTGCCGTCAAAGCGTGCGGGATATGCGGATCCGATATCCACGGCATGGACGGAAGCTCCGGTCGACGCATCCCCCCTATCATCATGGGACACGAAGCGGCAGGTGAAATCACCGCGACTGGCAGCAAGGTGAGCGATTGGAAAATCGGGGACCGTGTCACCTTTGATTCCACGGTCTATTGCGGTGAATGTGAAGCCTGCAAAAGCGGCCAGATCAACCTCTGCCCCGATCGCAACGTCCTGGGCGTTTCCTGCGACGACTACCGACGCCATGGTGCTTTCGCTGAATTCGTCAAAGTGCCCCAACACATTCTCTGTGCGGTGCCCGATGCCGTTTCCTACGAGCACGCTGCTTTTGCCGAGCCTGTCTCGATTGCCCTTCACGGTGTGAACCGACTTCCCCTCAAGCCGGGCGATTCAGCCGTCGTCATTGGCGCAGGTCTCATTGGATTGCTCGTCGTTCAGGCCCTGAAAGCCAAGGGCGCTGGCTTTGTGGTCGCTGTGGACCTCGATGAAAAACGCCTCGAACTCGCCAAAGAACTCGGCGCTGATGCCGCACTGCTCTCCGGAGACGACGTTCCTGAGAAAGTCCGTGAGCTGGTTGGCAATCCTGACGGTGCTGATGTCGCCGTCGAGGTGGTTGGCTTTGGTCCCACTATCAATCTCGCCATCGACTCTGTTCGTAAAGGTGGCAGCATCAGCTGCGTGGGCAATCTCAAGGCTGAAGTCCCCTTTCCTCTTCAGGCCGTCGTCACTCGCGAACTCAGTATTTTCGGAAGCTGCGCCTCTGCCGGCGAATACGACGATGCTGTCGAGGCCGTCGCGTCAGGAGCCATTAAAGTAGAACCCCTCATTTCTGCCGTCGCCGAGCTCAAAGACGGCGGGGACTGGTTTGCGAGACTTCACAAAAATACGGAAGGCCTCATGAAGGTCATCCTCACGCCGTAAGCCGGGCATGACGCATCCACAGGATTGAGCCTCGTGCCCGACCCTGTGTAGACTCGGCGTTCATCCCCATGTCAGAGGCCCTGATGAAACCCGGCGCCTGGCTCATCAATGTTGCCCGCGGAAAGGCCATCGACGAAGCCGCTGTCGTCGAAGCCCTTCAGTCGGGCCACCTGGCCGGGGCCGCCTTCGACTTCTTTGAAGAAGAACCTCACGTCTCCAAAGCACTTTTCGCCATGGACAACGTCGTCCTGACTCCGCACACCGGCGCCGCCACCAGCGAACAACGGGAGCGTGGACGCCACGAGGCGGCCGAAAATATTGCGCAACTCCTGAAGGGAGCCGCGCCTAAAAACCAGGTCTAAAGGACCAGGGCTGAGCTTACTCACCGATCTTGATATCGTCGATCAACACAGATGATCCTGCCACGACAAAACGATACCCGGTCTTTTCCATCGCAAGCTTGGGGTGACTTCCTTTCAGAGTGACATCACCGCAGGTGACGACCACATTCTCACCCTCGATCAGGCAACTCATCTCGACCCACTCACCGGCGGCAGCAGTGAACTCTTTACTGTCAAAATTCACCGCTTTGGACTCAGGATCTTTTTTGTCCTTGTCCAATGAAAGCGAGGCCTGACCAGCTCCGATTTTTACGCGAAAAAGATGCCCGGCGGGATGATTGTAGCTCAATCCAAAACTTTTCGCGCCGTTGACCTGAAACCGAAACGAGATAACCGAATCCTTGTGGCTCTCCGTAATCGTTGCCACAGCTCCGTGATGGTCACTTTCCAGTTCCGCGCCATAGAGGGCACCATCTACGACTTTCCACTCTCCTTTCGCCACAGCGAACCCATCAGGTAGTGCCCCCGATGAAAAGTCCAACTTCGTCGCTTTATCGCCAGCCAGTCCAGATGAGGCGATACAGACCAGGGCGAGAATGAGTGTAGGGAGGGATTGTTTCATGCCTCAGTTATTAGTGGGTTTCCCTGCTCCCTGCAATCCCCGGCATCCCACGCATTCATGGTTCGGTGAGATCGACTCCCATTTTCCGCAGGATCGAATACCCAGCAACGCCAATTTTTCCACTGGCAGAACAGTAGAATCGGCGGCATAACATCATCATGTCAAATTCCACCTATTTCGTTGTTTCCAAAGAGCAGCACGAAGACCTCGTCACTGCGGCCTATGTGCACCGCGGTTATGCCGAAGACGAAAGTGCTTCCGCCGCTAGAATGTGCTTCGAAGCTTCATGGCATGGAATTCGAACCCACAACGCTCTCAAAGCGCTCCATCTTGATGAAATCTTTGGCAGCGGCGTTGGCGGTTGCACTCCCAAGGCTGAGATTGAAGTGAAGGAGTCCAGATTCCCTGCCGTCCAAACCTGGAACGCCAATCGCAAACTGGGACAAGCAGTGGCCTGCGAAGCCATGGAGACATGCATCCGACTGGCTGAGGAATATGGCTGCGGCACCGTGGCCGTGGACAACGCGTTCCACTATCTCTGGGGAGGAGGCTACGTTATCGATGCTGCCCGTCGCGGGTATATTGCCTACACCAATTGCACCTCAGCTATTGCAGAGGTTGTTCCTTACGGCGGGAAATTTCCCACTTTAGGCACCAACCCGCACAGTTGGGGATTCCCCACCATGGACGCTCTTGGCTACCCCGTCGTGATCGACTGGGCTACCTCGGAAATCGCCATGGGTAAGGTTGAACAATACAAGCGCGAGAACAAGAAGCTGGAGTCTTCTTTCGGCGTCGATGAGAACGGAAACCCCACCGACGATCCCTTTGCCGTGAAGGCATTGCTTCCGTTTGGTCGTCACAAGGGTTACGGCCTTGGACTACTCGATGAACTCTATGGGGCTGCGATTGGTGGCTCACTTCCCACCCTTCGGGGTCGGCCCCAACTCGCCGAAGGCACTGGTGAAAAGACAACCACGACATTCTACTTTCAAGTGCTCCATCCCGACGCTATCAGCATGGGGGATTTCTCCAATGGCCGCAGCCAATCTGAGAATATCAGCATCGTTCTCAAAGATATCCTCGGCCACGGCAACGAATCCTGCATGTTGCCGGGAACGATTGAAGCGAACAATGCCAAGCTCAGTGAGAAGGCTGACGGGCTGCTTTTCACGGACGCAGAGATTCAGGGTTTTGCAGAACTCGCCAATGAGTGCGGTATCGATGCCCAAGCTTGGAACTCTGCAGAACTGCCTTCCTTCACTGGCTGAGATTGAGCTGGGAAACAGGTCAGCATTTCGGGTAGTCTTCCCTGGCTGATACGATGTCCCATGCTAACTGCTGACCAACTGATTGATCTAGAGGAACTGATAGTTGCTGAACTGGCGCGTATTCGCGAAGAATCCAAATCCAGCGGGGCCGAACGCGAGGCCATCTCCCCGGATGTCTCGATCGGCCGTCTTTCCCGCCTCGATGCGATGCAAATGCAGGAAGTGGCCAAAGAAGCAAATCGTCGACGCGAAGATCGAGTCGGGCACCTCGAAGTAGCGCTCGATCACCTCGACTCCGGCACCTACGGCCGCTGCGACAAATGCGGCGAAGACATCGAGTTCGAGAGATTAAAGGTCAGCCCCGAGGCCACTTTCTGCAGCAAGTGCGCCAGCTAGCCGGACACAAAAAAACCGGAACCCGTTTACGGTGTCCGGTCTTTGGTTCGAATCTAGAGTGATCGTTCAGTTCGCTGGGCCGTAGTATTGCTCCTGCTGCTTCTTCTCCTGATTGGATCCTACGACCGCTCCGGTGACACCTCCGACTGCCCCACCGATCAGGGCGCCCTCGGCACGATTTCCATCGCCCCCAGCGACCGCACCAATCGCAGCTCCGGCGGCAACTCCAGTCGCTGCGCCTTTTTGAGTTTGAGTGCAGCCGACAAATGCCAGGCTAAGAACGGACAAGACGGGGAGAACGCAGCTGAGTTTCATCAAGGAGAAGCTTCGGGTTTCTTAAATAATTTTTCAAGGACCGATTTAAGCGATCCGACCACTGGGCGCTCCTTTTCCTCATCACCTACCTCGTCAGCCAGGGGCTCACTCACCAGTCCCGGAACCCGTCCAAAAGCAACAAACTTCGAAGTCGACCCAGGCCTCGGCATCTTCCAGTCAAAGACGCTCACACCGTTGTTCCGCTTCCTCCGAAAATGCCGACCGTCACTCGAGCCAAACGTCACGCCCTGACCATCCGCCTTTAACCGACCTAGATAGATCATCACGTGAGAGATGGGTGGATTTCGCTTTGCCGTGTCATAGGTACCTTCCCAGAAAAGCAGATCTCCCGGTCTCAGCGTTTCGAAAACAGGATCGTCAATCGACTCAACCCCTCGGGTCGAGTTGAGAGTCCCCTGCTCCTCGGCCCAAAGATAAATAGTGTGTGAAGATCTCGGCACCTCGGCAACTCCCGACGCCTGAAGCGTGAACTGCACCGTTCCGGAGCAATCCATTCCATGATTCTCCGGAGAGTTTGATCCAAACTGGTAGGTCAGGTTCTTCGTCGTCAGCAAAAGTGCATTCTCAATCAACTGCTTTACCGGCTCAGAGAGATGCTCAAACTCCACCAGATCCTGAGGCGCAATACTGGACACCTCCGCCGGATCCGCAGATACAGGCGACAGACTCAACAGGGTCAGGGCGATGACCCAACAGGGTATGATGCGATTCAACACGCCGCACTCTAGCGTGAATCACCCACTTCTCAACTTCGTCAGAAAAGCGTAGATGCGTCAGGGGAACGGCGTCTACTGACTGGCGCCTACCCACATTTTCGCTATGCTCGCGTCATGTCTTTTCGCATCTTTCGAACCAACGCATCCATCCTGATAGAGAATATGGATTCACCGGGTGTTTTTCGCGATGCCACGGACCACTTCTCTTTCAACAATCTCTTCACTTCTCCCTCGCCTGAGAATTATACAGGTAGCGCGTACCGTGAAGGTTCAGAGGCTTCATTCAATTCCGAATCCGCTCTCGCACCACCTATTGGGGACCAGGAAGTCTGGGCCGCCGGAGTCACTTACTTTCGCAGTCGCACCGCTCGGATGGAAGAAGCTGAAACGGCAGGAGGTGATGTCTTCTACGACAAGGTCTACGATGCTGAGCGACCCGAACTCTTTTTCAAAGCCACCGCGCCACGCACGCGAGGACACCACGACAAAGTCGCGATCCGTAGCGACTCCACCTGGGACGTACCCGAACCTGAACTGACGCTCGCAATCAATAGCGAGGGAAAAGTCTTCGGTCACACAGTCGGCAACGACATGAGTTCGCGATCCATCGAAGGCGAGAATCCGCTCTACCTGCCTCAGGCGAAAGTCTATACCGGCTCCTGTGCGATCGGACCGTGCCTCGTAGTTGGCGAATCGCCTGGACCTGACAGTTCCATATCGATCGAAATCCAGCGCAACGGAGCCACCGTCTTCGCCGGCGAAACTCAAGTCTCTCAGCTCAAACGTGGCTTTGATGAGTTGGCGGGATTTCTCTTTCGTTCGAACGAATTTTGCCACGGCGCCTACCTCATGACCGGCACCGGAGTGGTCCCCGATTCTGACTTCACGCTCCTGGCTGGTGATCAAGTTTCAATCACGATTGAGGGCATCGGGACGCTCACCAATGTGGTTGAGGTTGTTTAGCAAAGACTCTTGATCCTGCTCTTGATCTTTTTCTTGCTCCTTGGGAGCAGCGAAAGTGAATGAAAAGAGAAGAGTAAGATCAGGATTAAGAGTAAGAGTAAGACTGCTATATGAATCCACTCCTCGACTCAGGCGACGAAGCCATCTTCACCCTCCAGACCAAGGCTCCGGGCCCGTCCGGAGCGCTTCCGTTCACCAAGGAACAATTGGCCACGCATCCCAGCGGGCACCTGTTCGGCTGGACCCAGAATGTCGGCATGGGCTGGGACGCGGACAAAGTGGCCGGCGGCGACTACCTCATCCTCAGCACCCAGGGAGGGATCCGCCAGCCCGATGGCACGCCCATTGCCCTGGGTTACCACACGGGACACTTTGAAGTCGGCCTACTCATGGAGGAGGCGGCCAAAACCATCACCGCTCTGGGCGGGGTGCCGTTCGCAGGATTCGTCAGTGATCCCTGCGACGGACGCACTCAGGGCACCGACGGCATGATGGACTCCCTCCCCTACCGCAACGACGCCGCAACGGTCTTTCGACGCCTCATCCGTTCACATCCGACCCGCAAGGGGGTCGTCGGTGTGGCTACATGTGACAAAGGATTACCCGCCATGATGATGGCACTGGCCTCCTCCCGTGATCTTCCGACTGTATTAATTCCCGGCGGAGTGACACTACTCAGCGAAGACACCGAGGAAGATCTGGGTCGAATCCAAACTATTGGCGCCCGTTATGCGCAAGGAACTCTCAGCTACGCCGACGCCGCTGAAGCAGGTTGCCGCGCCTGCGCCTCCCCCGGTGGTGGTTGCCAGTTTCTCGGAACGGCTGCCACTAGTCAGGTGATCGCTGAAGCGCTCGGCCTCACGCTTCCTCACTCGGCCTTGAGCCCTTCCGGCTCAGATATCTGGCGAGACATGGCTCGCCGCTCAGGTGCCGCCGTCGTTTCCCTGGAGCAGCGCGGGATCTCAACTAAGGACATCCTGACTGATGACTCCATTGAGAACGCCCTCGCAGTCCACGCTGCTTTTGGAGGGTCCACCAATCTCATCATGCATCTCCCCGCGATCGCCCACCAGGCTGGTCTACGCCGACCTTCGGTGGATGATTGGCGCCGAGTGAACGCGAAGATCCCCCGAATCGTCGATGCCCTGCCCAACGGCCCGGTCCATTTCGCGACGGTACAAGTATTTCTCGCAGGAGGGGTTCCCGAGGTCATGCTTCATCTTCGCGACGCGGGACTCCTCCGCCTCGATGCCCTCACGGTTTCCGGGAAAACAGTGGGAGAGAATCTCGATTGGTGGGAAAAATCAGAACGACGGCAGCGCCTCCGTGAGAAACTCACCCAGCTTGATGGGATCAATCCTGACAATGTCATCATGAGCCCTGAAGTCGCCGCCTCCCGTGGACTGACATCAACAGTGACCTTCCCGAGTGGCAATATCACTCCTGACGGATCAGTCATCAAATCGACAGCCATCGATCCTGAAAAGATTGATGACAACGGCATCTATCTCCACCAGGGGCCTGCTCGAGTATTTGCCTCGGAGCCCGAGGCGATCGCCGCCGTTAAATCAACGGGTGATGATCGAATCAAAGAAGGTGATGTCATCGTCCTGATAGGACTAGGACCCATCGGCTGTGGGATGCCCGAAACCGCTCAACTGACCATTGCTTTAAAACATCTCTCCTGGGGTAAAAATGTAGCGCTCATCACAGACGGTCGATTCTCAGGGGTCTCAACCGGTGCCTGCGTAGGTCACATATCTCCGGAAGCCTGGGCAGGTGGCCCCATTGGAAAACTGCGCGACGGCGACGTGATCAAAGTCGAGATCGACTGTCGAAATTTAACGGGGTCAGTCGACTTCGTGGGCGACATCAACGACCTGCTCTCACGACCTGCAAACGAGAAACTGCAACCTCTTCCCAACGTCCCCGACGACACCCGTCTATGGGCCGCCTTACAGAATGTGAGTGGCGGAACCTGGGGTGGTTGCGTCTACGACGTGGATGCCATCATAGCGAAACTGAACGCATGACCCGTCCCAATCAGTTCACAGCACACTGATCGCGTCCCATCTTCCCCCTGACAATCGGGCGCTCATCACCTACAAAACAGGGATGAAACGCTTGCTCGTCTCCCTTACTATCGCGCTACTTCTCGCTGGCGGGATGACCCTCGCCCAGAAAGCATCTTCACCAGAGGCAAAGAAGCCCAAAGCTGAAGCGCCCCCCAAGACGGCGAAGAATCAAACACCCAAAAAGGAGACCAAAAAGGCTCCAAAGGGAATACCGCTCGAGACAGTGGGCATGCCGCTCAAGCTTTCAGAGGAAAATCGTCAAATCGACTTTCCCACCGCTGCGACAGCTCCGGATGGCTCCACCTATGTCGCCTACCTCGACTGGGACGGCTCCACTGACTCACTGAAACTCGCTCTTGTCACCGACTCCGGATTCAAGACAGTCGCAACCCTAGTTGAATCAGGGGTTCTCCATGCGCCCACGATCGCGATCACCCCTCAGGGGACCATCTGGTGCGTCTGGGGACAAACCGATCTCGGCGATGACACCGTCGATTTACTCGCACGATCCTGGAGTCCCGAGGGTATGGGCGAGATACAGATCCTAGCTGACACTGATGCTAGTGAAGCTTTTCCCGACGCCGGAACCGACTCAGAAGGGCAAGTCTGGATTACGTGGCAATCTTTCCGCGCCGGTGAGGGAGACATCTTTGCCCGGCATCTCCGATCTGGCTCAGGCAAATGGAGTGAAGAGCTCTCCGTCACCGAAGCCGAGGGAGGCGACTGGGCTCCCCGAATTGCTTTTGATCAGGACGGCGGAGCATGGATTGCCTACGACAGTTCCCGTGGGAACGAATTCAACCTTTACCTATCTCACCTGTCCACTGACGGCTCCCTGAAAGAATATCCCATCGCTCACACGGAGCGCTACGAAGCCAGAGCCAGCATCGCAGCCACAGTCGACGGCCTGGGCTTCTGGATCACGAGTGAGCGTGGCCGTGTTCGCTGGGGACTCGACGTCCGGGGCCATGACAATGACAAGGGAATCAATGCTCAAAAAGAAGTGCTCTTTGGGCGCTTTGAGATTGCGTCAGGTCAATTCACCGAGCATCCCCTAGGCCCTGCCGGGGAAGCGGGCAAACCAGTCAACCTTCCGGAGGTAGGTGTAGGATCGGATGGAAATCCCTGGGTCGCCTATCGCTATTTTGAAAAAGTGCTCTGGCGAATCGCGCTCACCGCCTATCGGCAGGACTCCGATTCCTGGACCTCGTTTCGCAGATTGGACGGTAGCAGCTACGGCCAGGACCGACGTTCTATATTTCTATCCGCCACCTCCGACTCATCTGATATTCGAGTCTGTTGGCCTTCCGACTTGCGCGACACCAAGGCTCAGAAAACTTCAGCGGTGTTTCTTGCCAGCCTCCCCTCACCGGCAGCCATTCCTGCAGCTGAACCAGCCGGTGATCCCATCGACCTCAGTAGCGAACCGTTTGCCCCATCTCAATCCACTCCCGAACGACCAGCCCACAATCGACATTTCTGGAAGGCCAAAGGAAACACCTACGGGCTCTACTGGGGTGACCTTCATCGTCATACTGACGTATCCAATTGCCGAACTGGATTCGACGGCTGCATCGTAGAGCACTTTCGCTATGCCTACGACATCGCCAAACTCGACTTCCTCGGCACCTCTGATCACACCGATATTGGCAAGCCCTACGACCCGTATGAGTGGTGGCACAACCAGCGCATGCACGACGCCCTGCACAGTCCGGAGCGTTTCAACACACTCTATGTCTATGAGCGTGAGCAACGCTGGCCCTGGGGCCACCGCAACGTCATCTTTGCACAGCGCGGCGGACCGATTGTCTACATCCAGAGGGCCCGATACCGCAGTTCCCCCTGGCAGGAGTCCCTCCCAGTGAAAGCAGGGGTGGATGAAATCTCACCCACGGAACTATGGGATGTGCTGAAACGTTACGAGCTTCCCGTCGCCGTGATCAGTCATACCGGAGCGACCCGAATGGGAACTGACTGGGGTAAATACGACAGGTTCGACTATTCGTCGGAGAATGTGGTCGAGATCCTTCAGGGTGCTCGAGTTTCCTATGAAGCCGACGGCGCCCCTCAACCGACGGTGGGGATTCGACCCGACGAACCCTACACCATCAACGGTGACAAGAGCATCAAGGCGACACCACCGAACCCCATCACGGACTTCGGCGAATTCAGTGCCGGCACCTACCAATCCGCTCTCGAGATGGGATGGCGACTCGGAGTTTTCGCCAGTTCGGATCACATTTCGCAGCATGCAAGCTACGGAGGAGTCTTCTGCGAAGACTTCACCCGCGAAGGAATTATCAAAGCGTTCGATGCCCGACGTACCATTGCGGCGACCGACAAGATCTATCTGAACTTCACCTGCAATGGCAATCCCCTCGGGTCGATTTTCGATACCAAAAGGAACCCCAAACTGAGCATTTCCATTGATGGAACCGCGCCTCTCAAGCGAGTCACTGTAATTCGGAACGAAGAGGACTGGAAGGTGTTCGACCGTATCGACAGCCAACTGTTTGAAACTGAAATCACCGACAAATCGATGGCCGATGGAGAGAATCGTTACTACGTCCGGGTCGAACAGAACGACGGAAACATGGCGTGGTCTTCACCGGTATGGGTGACCAAGTCCGAAGAATAGCAGTTCCGCTCACCCTTTCAGACTGGCTAGGTACGCCACCAGATCGCGTAATTCCTCACGACTCAATCCATTAGTCAATCCCTCCGGCATGAGGGTTCCGACATTGTCTAACTTCGACACTTCAAGTCGCGGAACTTCCTTCACTAAGCCCGATGCTGTGTCGCGGAGGTGGAGAATCCCCCCCTCCTCTTTCTCCCTATATCCAGAGTAGACATCCCCGCCCTTCGTTGTCACTGCGACGGCGAAGTAGCCCTCTTTAAGCTGGCGACTTGGCCATAGAACTGACTCGATCAACAAGTTGACCGGTAGTCCTGCACCCACGGCATCAAGCGACGGACCAATCACACCACCCTCACCCGCAAGCTGGTGGCACGCAGCACAAGTCAGTTCCGCCCGATGATAAATTGCCTTACCGGCAATCGAATCACCAGAGCCATTCACCTCTGCCGCGAGCGTTTCGACAAAATCCGGTGAGTAAGCACGCCCGCCCGCCGTCATACCCATGACGTCATGAAGCACACCCATCAAAACTTCATCACTTCGGCCTGACTGACTCATGGCGGACGCAATTTGACTGGCCGCATCGGCATCCAACTCGATCATCCGGAGTTCTTCTGCCAGCAGCGCAATGACCCCCTTCCGGCTAAGAAGCGGCGAAAGCAGAGCCGCCGCAATTTCGCTACTCCCGGCGCCCGCGAGATCGGTCGCGACCAACTGAGCGGCCCTGGCAGGGGCCACCGAAACGATCGCCTCCGCCACCGCAGGTTTGAGCGCAGCTACTGCCGTGTCATACACCGCCACCAGAGAAGAGACAGCCTTCGCTCCTGTAATTTTAGAAATCGCATTTGCTGCCTCTCCGCGGATCTTAACCGAAGCACTTTCGTCTTCCAAAATTTCATTCACCTGTGGAGCCAATTCTCTCACGCGCCATCGTCCGGCTAGTCGAACGACCTGAATTTGCACCAGCGCATCTTCTTCTTTAAGCAGTGTATTCAGAATAGGAACAAATCCATCAGCGGGACGGGATCTCCCGGACATTCCCGCATCGGCCATCGCCTGAAGAACAAAAGGATCATCACCATCTGACTCCAGCAAACCAATCAGATCCATCGGTGAGCCTGAACGAGCCAATACTCTGGCCAACTGTGACCGCGCTTCAACGCTGAGATCTTCCTCCTCGAACTTTTCGCGCGCGATAGCCAGAGCTTCAGCCCCCCCGAGGGTCATCAGGGCATAGGCCAGATGTTCAGGGCGCTCAAAAGCAAGTTGCCCGCCCTGAACGGCGGGGAGCCAATGCGGAGCGAGAGCATGAACCGCCTGCTCCAGCGCATAATCAATGAATCGATCACGAGGGAAGTCGAGAGCCTCAAGAACCGACAATACCGCCTCAGAACTTTCAAAACTCGATGCCGCAACGATCCCATTTAGACGAGCTCTCGGATCATCGCTCGACACCAGTTCCTTCACCTGTTCTTCCGTGACTGATAGCGACCTGTGTTTCTGATCCTCAATAGCCCAATTAGAGGGATCCAAAAGGGTTCGCCCCTTTGCAACGACCCGCCAGATCCTGCCATGACGATCATCCCGGTCCGGATGCCTCAGCGAGGCCTGATAGTGACCGATGATCGGATTGTACCAATCAGCAATGTAGATGGCACCGTCTGGCCCCGTCCGAATCTCAACCGGGCGAAAACTGGAGTGCGATGAAGAAAGCAGCTCAACCGGCACCACCCTTGCGTATCCGGCTCCGTCAGGAACAAGGGGGAAAGCGGTAACCCGATGGGAGTAGTAACCAGCGATCAAGATATGATTTTGCAACCAATCAGGCAAATGAGAGGACTCAACAAACTCTCCTCCCATCGATTTCCCAGGCGTCGCTCCGATAGAACCCACAGGCACGAGATTCTTGTTATGAGTCGTTGGAATCAGTCCCGGAGTCACATAGATGAGCTCCCTGTTGTTCGATTTCAAAAACATCGCCCCAGTCCTGTCAAAAGCGATTCCGCAGGGATTCTGACTGGCAAGGCTTGGGAAACAAAATGGCTCCAGGCGCAAGGTCGCGGGATGAAATCGCCAGAATCCTGCCGCCTCTCCCCGCACGATTCCCCACGGGGTCTCAACCCGGGAATACGCGTGCAGCCCCTGGCTAAAGTAGAGGCATCCATCAGGCCCCCATGTGAAATTGGAGATATTCTGATGGGTATCACCCGTTCCGAACCCGGTTAGAATGACTTCGCGAGTATCCGCGCGACCATCGCCATCTGAGTCACTTAAGAATAGCAAATTTGCCCCCTCCCCCAGATAGACTCCGCCATTGCCCAGAGCAAATCCCATCGGCATATCCAATCCCTCAGCGAACACTGTCATTTGATCAGCTACTCCGTCCTGATCCGTATCATCAAGAATGACGAGCGTATCACTCGCCCGCTCCCCCGGCTCGAGCTGCGCATAGGTCAGGGTAGTCAATACCCAGAGCCTTCCCTGGCCATCCCAATGCATCGCCACCGGATTTGCAATTCCCATCGATTCATCAGCAAAGAGAGAGATCTCAAAATCCTCGTGAACCACAAACGACGCGAGCTGAGCCGCTACCGAGTCATCGTCCGCTTTTTCTCCCACTGAAACGGCGTGAGCAGCCATTGGCAGGACAGATAAGCAGATGAATACACTCACCGCACGACACCATTGATCAAAGCTCATCGGCCACCTCCTTTAACCACTCTCGAAATCTCAGCTTCGACTTCTGCGATCATCCCCGGCAACCGCTCCAGTTCATCCACAAACCATCGTTGGTTCTCATCGAGGTGCCCGCGTGAACTGGGCACATGTTGACGGTCTCCAAAAAGGAACGCCCAATTTGTGGGACGATAGTATTGGCTCCACAACAGGTTCTTCTTCCTGACTAGTTCATCGACTCCTTCCACCCACTCCCCCTTCCAGCCAAGCGCCTTTGAAACCTGACTCGCCAACTTCTTTTGCCCGCTCTCAGCCAGATACAGCCCGCCTGGTCCATACATAGAATCTTCAAAGCCTCCCAAATTCAGAAAGATTAACCCACGCCGTTCGGCCAACATGGCGATTCGATCGGTGTATCGCTGCAAAATCTCATTTCGTTCCTCGACCAATTCTCCGGCAGGTCCAATCCCGGAAAACGGGACTGGTGATACCAGCATCAATCGCTGAGAAACGGTCTGCAGCCCTTCGATCAGATTTTCATAAGCAGCTTCAAATTCATCGATTCGCCCCACCCCGTCGAGTGACTCCATTTTCCCGAACATCAGAACAAACGTTCCCGGCTCAACTTTCCCACGTTGATCAGGAATACTCCCTTCGCGAGTATCACCAATCTCCGTGTAGAAAAACATGGGCCGCTGCTGCCGGTATACCGAGTCAGCCGACCAACCCAAATTGAGGACACTCAAATGGCAACCCGGAAACGCAGAGGCCATTGCAACATCAAGGTCAACGCAGTCCTGCATCTGAAACACATCAGCACCACCCATTAATGTAATCGTCTCTCCCTCCAACGGGACAAACAGGCCCTCCTGAAGGAGTGGTCCAACGGGGAAGGCAGGCTTTTCGAAATGGCGAATTAGAGCCCTCGAGTCGTCTTGCTCCAGGGGGTCGAATGCCATACCTCCCCTCGCAAGAGTGAGGACGGCAATGAACAGAATCGGAATCCGCATGAATGTGATGTTGTCGGAATCCGGACTTCGCCACAACGGCGCGATTCCGGAAATGTATTCTATCTCTCATGCCGAACGCACCGGTATAGGTGGCTACGAACAAAAACCGCGAAGAAAACCTCTCGCCCCCGCTAGATCCTTTGCTTAACATTCGGACCAAAGAACAGGACCATGAGCTCCTCAGGAAAGGAAAAGCAGCGCAATCGTGAATCCAGATCGGCCGGTTACATCATCGGATCGTCGTTCCTCGCTGCTCTGATGCTTGGCCTGACTGCTTTCTTTTTGATCAGCGGTTACCAGTGGCGCAACGCGCTCACAGACCTCCGTGCTGAACCCGGGGTGGAAGTGATCAAGGTAGAGCGTATCGGATTCATTAAGCGCCGACTCCTCGGACTCCGCGATCCCCTCGCTCCTTCGATTGAGAACATTCTCAGCCGAAACGGCATTGCCCCTCACACCGTTGAGATCGCGCTGACCGAGTATCACTCGCTCAATACCACCTACGCTCTGCGACGAGAGCAAGAAGCCCGGGATCACTCTGACTTGCTCCAGGACGCACTCTCCAAAGCAGTTGGTAAGTTCGCTGAAGCTGTGAACGCGAAAAGAGATGAAGATATTGAACAGATGACCCGAATGCTGCTCGACGCCAAATATCCCGAGACGATGCAAAAGGTGAATCTCCAGTGGCACAAGGGCAACTGGAACGCCCAGGGCGAGCTCTATGCCCCGGAACTTGAAACCTTTGCCAGTGAGGCTCCGAGTTATATCCTCGAAGGCAACCTGAACCTGGGCGAACTCGTCGATCTCACCCATCGCCGCTGCTCCGCTCTTGAGAATGACATCGGTTCAACCAATCTGCTTTCGACAGACCTGGACGGCAATCTGGTTCACATTGAGAGAATGAGCCGACTCGTGTCTGAATATGACAAAGTCTGCGAGTTGTCTGATCTTTCTCAGCCGCCTCTTCGTCTCGAGATCCATGCCGCCAATCCGCAGGCGATCCACAGCCGGACGGAAGACATCCGAAACAGCCTCACTCTGCCAGATCGCATCGATTCCGCTCGCTTCGTACTCGATGCCATCGTCCATGACTATTCAGATAGCGGACCAGCCGTCTACTTAAAGCTCTTACCCGGTCACACTCCGTGACTCGCGCTTCTGCATCACGAAGGCCCGAAGTCCTTGTCGCTCCGACGATCACTTTCATCTCCGTCCTCGCTCTACTGCTGATTGCGAGGGTCTACGATGAACTTCCGGTTAAGGCGTCAGACTGCCGATTCAAAAGTGTATTTGGTATCCCCTGCGTCAGCTGTGGAGGCACTCGCTCCATGCAATCGCTGGCACAGGGCGACTTGACTCAAGCGATCACATTTAACCCGGCGGTCGTTGTCGGCGTGATCGCAGTCTGCCTATGGTTCATCTCTGGATGCCTGCGATTCCGCCGTGGTGACGCCCCTCTCTCCGTCCCACAACAGAATCGCCGAATTCGCAATGTAAGCCTCACGATCGCGGGTCTACTCGTTTTGAATTGGGTCTATCTTCTCTTCTTTCTCAAATGACCATCGACCTCAGCGGACAAACCGTCGCTATCACCGGAGCGGCTTCAGGTATCGGCAAAGCCATTGCCTCTGCCTTTATTTACGCCGGAGTTCACGTTCTCGCTCTTGATCGGGACGAGGGTTCACTCGCCAAATTGAAGGCCGATCACGCCGACCTCGTGACATGCCTTTCCGTTGACATCACAGACTACCCATCGCTCCAGGAAATCGCATCAAATCAGGCGATCGATCACCTGATCTGTGCCGCCGCGATTGGCTCCGGGAAAAAGGGTTTTCCGTTCTGGAATATGGAACCCGACGATTGGAAACGAGTGATCGATATCACTCTGATGGGAACGGTGAATACGCTGCAGGCTTTCATCCCGTCCCTCCGCCAGGGAGAGACACTCCGAAAATCAGTGCTGATTCTTTCATCGGTCGCAGGTCAGATCGGATCCCAAACCGACCCACCCTACAGCGCCTGCAAGGCAGCGGTCATCAACTTCGCCCAGTGTGCCGCCAAGGATCTCGCTCCCGACGGCATTCGGGTCAATGCGCTCTCCCCCGGTATGGTCAAGACCCAGCTCAATGAGTCGGTCTACGAGGCGAATCGAATCGATCCAAACCAGTCCTACGAAGAATGGGCGCAGGAAAAAATCGAGACCATTGCTCCACTCGGTCGCTGGCAGGAATCCGAAGAGTTCGGTGCGATGGCGGTGTTCCTCGCCAGTGAGAACGGACGCAACATCACCGGGCAGACGCTGAATATCGACGGCGGCCAGGTGATGCACAGCTAAGCAGGCATCACCCTGGCAATCGAATGCCGGACCTCCACTATTCCAGAGGATGGTCCTTAAGCAGTTCTTCCGGCTTGTAGAATATCTGCTGATCAATCGTCGCTTCGCGAACCTCTTTAACTTTTTCAGGAGTGATCACCGACGCCTTATTGCCCCATGTGTTGCGAACAAAGGTCAGCGCTGCAGCAATCTCTTCGTCATCCAGAATAGCCTTAAACGCGGTCATCGGAGGAATCCCCTTGGCCGGATCAAAGGTGACTCCGTTCACCTCAATCACGCCCCAGATGCCATTCAGGCTCAGCTTGATAAGGCGCTCTTCGCTACCGGTTACCCATGGACTATTACCCAGAGGTGGATAGATGTTCTCCATTCCCTGACCATGAGCCTGGTGGCAAGTCACACAGTGTGCTTCGCGATGGAACACTTCCGCGCCCAATTTGTAGACTTCGGCTTCAGCCTTGGTGAAGTGCTCAGGAATATCAATTTCTAACACTTCTTCCTCCTGCTCAATCGGACCCGTCACGACGTTTGTAGCCGGATCGGCCACATCCCAGTGATGCTTGACCGTCTTCGCCGCCACAACCGCATGAGGTTCCGGAGAGGCAAGCACAGCATCGAGCAGATCCCGATCACGCACATTGAATTGCTGGTGAACCCAGAGCGCTTCAAGTAGAGCGTGCGCATCTTCCTTCGACTTGGCGTCGAGTTTCCCTACCCACTCTTGCACAGCAGGAATCACCTCATCAACCGAACGGCCACTGAGCTCAACCCGGGTGCGCTGACGGACCCCCATGGTGGGGTGTCTTAGATTCTCCAAAAGAGCCGCGACTGAAGCGCCATCGACCTCAACCGGAGCTTCCAGAGCACGCCCCTCGTAGGTCATCCGATAGACTCGGCCATGCAGGTGGTCGCGATTGGGGTCGCGGATATTGTGCTGCATGTGCCCGATGATGACGTTGTGCCAGTCGGCAACATAGAGTGCTCCATCGCCGCCGAAGACAGCATCCGTCGGACGGAAATTTTTATCAGTGCTCGAAAGAAGCTCTTCCGTCGGCTCGCCCCATACTTCGCCGAGGGCAAACTCGTTGTTGTATTCCTTCTTCACGCCCTTCTTATCGATTTCAATCCCTTTGGCAGTGTAACCGTCTCGATGAAGCTTGTATTGCTTGAGCCCAAGGAATCCAATCGAGTTGCAGATCAGGAAATTGCCCTGCATCTCATCAGGAAAGTGCGTGCTTGATACCACGGCATTCGCGGGAACGGGTCGGACTTCTTTGACCAGCAACTGACGCATCCCAAAGCCGTCTCCTTCCGGAATCACCTGGTAGGATCGTCCACCCGTTCCGTCATTAGCATAGTGATACCCCCACTCATCGAAGGCGATCCCATGAGGGTTTGGCCTATTGTCAGCATGATAGGCGATCGTATGACGACGCGGATCGAAGCGATACATACCGGAAGCATTCGCCTCAAGAGAGGGACCCCACGGATGCTCATGATTGTGCTGCAGGAAGACTCCACTCTGCCAGTAGATACCGCCGCCCGGACCGAGAATTAGATTATTTGCCGAATGGTGGGTGTCAGAGGATCCAACACCTTGAACCAACACCTGGCGAAAATCGGCCACGTCGTCACCATCTGTATCTTTAAGGAAAATAATGTCCGGCTGCGAGGTTACGATGACGCCACCGTTCCAAAATTCGAATCCCAAAGGATTGTGAACCTTGGCAAAAGTCACACAACGATCGGCCACACCATCTCCGTCATCATCAGGCAAGATGAGTAATGAATCATTCATCTCCTTAAGAGGCTCCCACTTCGGATAGGTCTGCCAGGCAGCGACCCAAAGTCGACCTTTTCCGTCCACCTGCATCTGAACCGGGTTCACCATCTCCGGGAAGCGGGTCTCGTCAGCGAAGAGATTCACTTTAAACCCATCCGGAACCGTCATCTTCTTGATGCCATCTTCACCGCTGACATACTCGAGGTCCCCCTCTTTTTCAGCATTGGAGCTCTTGCTTCCACCACCGACGTTCGAAATCACCTTTACGGGTTCAGGAACATTACTGTCATCAACCTTCCATTCACTACCATTGGCCCGAGCCCAGATTTTCGGATCCCGGTTGGCACACATCACATCGAACATCGTCAACTCGTGCATCAACACATCCGCGTTGCTTTGATCGTTGTAGAAACGAAGCGTCGAGCGCCCGCCCCAGATGTCATTCCCATCCGCAGCACGGTAGCGATTGTGCCAATGCCAGTTTTTGTCGAGCACTGACTCATTGGTCTCAGCGAGCTTACCGGCATCGTACTCTGCCGCACCGTTAAAGGCGCGTGCAATGACCTTACCAATCAAACGGTTCCCAAGTGCATTCAGGTGGACGCCATCGATCGTCATGGGTTCCTCATTCTTTTCATAGAGGCGCTTCGACGGCCCATACAGATCAACAAACGTGACACCCTCATTCTCAGCCACCTTTTGCATGGCCGCCGTGTAGAGAGCTAGACGACGGTTGTTCGCTTTGCCGTCCGGCAAGTTGGGGTCTTCAAGATTCTCGTGAGCAATCGGACTGAAAAGAACGATACGGGGAAAGTCCTTCCCGTTGGGTTTAACCGCACGGTAGTGGTTGATGCCATTTTTGATCTTCAAACTCAGCCAACCCCTTAGGACCAGCGTACGCCTCGTTATAACCGAAGAACGCGAAAACCACATCAGCCTCCACTTGGCGGAGGTAATCGTCCATGGGCATGAACCCTTTGCTGCGGGGATAGTGATCGATGCGGTCGCCCGACAGACTGAGGTTACGAAAAACCAGTTCGTCATCTGGATTGGCAACCTGGAGAAAAGTCTCCATCCACCCGTCGTGCTGCATTCGATCAGCGAGACCATTTCCGATGATGGCAATCTTGTCGCCCTTGGCAAAAGCGAACGGCGTGGGATCACGATAACCGACCGGAACGTCAGCCGAGAGAATGGGCACTGTCTGCGCCTTACCATCGTGCCCAGCGATTGAAATTACGGTGTCCCCGGTGAATTCAAATGTGATTGATCCGTCAGGACCTGGATTCTTGCCACGTGCGTAGACCGACTGCTGCTTCTTATCCAGCAGTTCAAGGTTAAATCCATCGAGGCGCTCATGAAGGCCTCCGCGGTTCCAGATTTGGATCTTCTCGATTTTCTGAGGTGAACCGAGATCCAACTCCCACCATGGCTCACCGGCGTCTTTGCCCTGAGACGTGTGAGTCTGACCGCCCTTCTTGAAATCAGGATCCTTATTGCCATCGATGGCACGCTCCGGATTCCCGCTGGATCCCACGCTGGACTGAGTTGCCTTGCCCTTCGGTGCGATATTCTTGCCACCACTGATGACTTCCACCTCAGCCAGGGTCAGCACTCGGTTCTTTCCCGAAAGGGAAATTCTAACGAACTGGGCGGTCGGGGCATCAGCCGCGATCGCCGCACTACCGAGCAGCGCAGCTACCGTAATGAATAGGGACAATATTTTCATAATTTCGAGATGATGGAATGTTTCACAATGCAGCCGTAGTTGGCAACACCTTGATAGCGTGAATATTTTTGCGTCAGATTTCGATTTTGCTTCAGCGAATGACCCCTTTCAGCCTTGTCGCCTTCTCACTGGCAAAATGGGCAACCTCTTGTTTCTGAGCCTATTTGCGCTTAGATTCGGCCCCTTTTCTTACCCAACCTCTCGACAACATGCCGAAAGTGTATCTCAAAACCTTCGGGTGCCAAATGAACGAACGCGACTCCGAGCAAGTCTCGCAGATGTTCGTCGAACGTGGATTCACCATCACTCCTCAAGCTGACGACGCGGATGTGGTCCTGATGAATACCTGCTCTGTGCGCGATCAGGCCGAGCAAAAGGCGATCGGAAGCATGAATCACGCCGGCAAACACCGTAAGAAGAACCCCAATATCGTTTACGGATTCATGGGCTGCATGGCTCAGAGCCGGGGCGATGAACTGCTCAAGCAATCTCCGCATATCGATCTCGTGGCGGGCACCCAGAAGTACCACCGCGTCGTCGATCACGTCATCGACCTGATGAAGGCCAAGGAAGCGGCCCAAATGGATGACCTGCGCCGCACTATTGTTGATATTGACGAAGAAGAAGAATCTCAGAACACCATTCGTGACCACGTCGACAAGGAGCACGGGGTCACCGAATTTGTCAGTATCATGCAGGGCTGCAATATGAAGTGCACGTTCTGCATTGTTCCCTATACCCGGGGCCCGGAGCGGGCACGCCCCATTTCGGAGATCGTTGAGGAATGCCGCCGACTCACCGACAAAGGCGTACGTGAAGTGACTCTATTGGGCCAAATCGTAAACCTCTATGGTCGCCATGAGTTTCCCAAGGTCGACGGCAAAAGTCCCTTTGTGCAGCTTCTCGAAGCCATCCATGAGATTGATGACATCAAGCGCATCCGCTTCACTTCCCCCCACCCCATTGGCTACAAAGAGGACGTGATCGAAGCTTTCACCTATCTGCCTAAACTGGCAGACCACGTTCATTTTCCCATGCAATCGGGGTCCGACCGCATTCTCAAGAGGATGCATCGTCCCTACAAGGCCCAGCGCTTCATCGACATTTGTGACAAAATGAAGGAAGCACGCCCCGGTATCGCTATTTCCACCGACATCATTGTCGGGTTTCCAGGTGAAACCGAAGAAGACTACCTTGAAACCAAAAAGGCAGTCGAGCATGTCCAATTCGATCAGGCCTATGTGTTTCGCTACTCCCAGCGAAAAGACACCCCGGCAGCAGAGATGGAAGGACAACTGCCTGAACGTGTCAAAGAAGAGCGAAATCAGGACTTGCTGGAACAGGTCAATGGCATCGTCCAGCGGAAGAACCAAGCCCTGGTGGGCTCCACGCAGGAAGTGCTTTGCGAGGGCCCCAGTCGCTACAACAAGGAACGCCTCTCCGGGCGGACCGGCACCAACCGCATCGTCATATTTGAGGGAGAAACCGAACGCATGGCCGGTGAATTATTCGAGGTGAAGATCAAGGAAAGCACTGGCTACACACTCTACGGTGATCCAGTGTTGCATTAATCGGAATTGATTCGACTCTTCCCGACCTTTTCTACATGCAGGCGATCTACAATTTGCTCTACGAACCGGGCATTCCACTCAAGCTGATGGGCCTACTCATCGGCCTCTGGCTCGTCGCATCCCACCTTTTTGCATTCCTCAAGCCCGCCATCGTGAAGCCGTGGCTTCAGGCACTCCCCCGCAACGAAAAGATCGGAGTGCCTCTTGTGGTATTTTGTTTTGCCTGGGCCCTTATCATCTGGTCCTGCATGGATCTCGGTGAATTTTTCAAAATTGAACGCCCTGTTCAATTTATCATCATTGGCTCCTGCGTTGGGGTCATCATCCTGGTGAAAGAATTTCTCGCCGTGAGGGCACTCGGATTCCTGATGATCCTTGCCGCCGCTCCGATTCTGGATTCCGCGTTCCTCCAGCCACCACAGACGCGCCTGCTCATCGTCGCCTTTGCCTATGCAATTGCTGTTAAAGGCATGTTCTGGATCGGCCTCCCCTACCTCATGCGGGACCAGATTAAGTGGATTTTAGCCGAGGATAAGCGCTACCAGATGGGTGCCATCGCCGGGGCCGCCTACGGAGTCATCGTGCTCATTTGCGCACTGGCATTCTGGTAGAGTCTCCGTCCGCACTTCCCATCCGACCGGGAACCGCAGAATCAAGGTCGTGATTCCGCGCCGAATCCGAAGAATTTCTCTTTGAACTCGACAGCAATCTCGCGACAATTCGGGCATGTCATCACCCTTTATTCATGACGACTTCATGCTGCAGTCCACTGCGGCCAGGGAGCTCTATCATGGTTTCGCCAAGGACCAGCCCATTCTCGATTTTCACAATCATCTTCCACCAGATGAGATTGCAGCTAATCGAAGCTTTGAAAATCTCTACGACATCTGGCTTGCAGGTGACCACTACAAGTGGAGAGGGATGCGAGCGAACGGTATCCCGGAAGAACGCATCACCGGAGATGCTTCCCCCCGCGACAAATTCGACGCCTGGGCGGAAACGGTGCCTCACACCCTGCGAAATGCGCTCTATCACTGGACCCACCTGGAACTGTCCCGCTACTTCGGTTTCGACGGCTTGTTTTCCCCTGACACCGCCGACGAAGTCTGGGAATTGGGAAACAGCAAGCTGGCACAACCTGAATACTCCTGCCGAGGCCTTCTCGAGATGAGTCAGGTCCGTGGCCTCTGTACCACCGACGATCCGACGCATTCGCTTGAGCATCACCAGTCGATTGCGGCGGATAGTAGTTTTGATGTCAGGGTCTACCCCACCTTTCGTCCCGATCCTGCGCTAGGAGTCGACAATGCCACTGCGTTCAACACCTACGCCGACACGCTTAATCAAGTAAGCGGAGTTGATTGCTCGACGCTCTCCGGATTCTGCGATGCGATACGATCACGTCACGATTTCTTTCACGAGCAGGGAGGCAGACTCTCGGACCACGGATTACACCATGTTTTCGATGCCGACTGCTCCGACGAGAAAGCACGGGAAATCTTCGATAAAGTTCGCACAGGTAAATCTGCCGACGCAGCAGAGACCGAAGCCTTCGGAGCCTATCTCATGCTATTCTTTGGCGAACTCGATGCTTCGCGGGGTTGGACCAAACAGCTTCACATCGGGGCGGAGCGAAACAACAGCCAGCGTCAGTTTGAAGAACTTGGTCGGGATGTCGGTTGCGATTCAATGGCCGATGTAAACCATGCGGGAGCCGTGAGAAGGTACCTCAACACGCTCGATCAGCGGGGCCACCTTCCCAAGGTCATGCTTTACAACCTGAATCCGAAGGACAACTACGCGCTGTCCACCATGCTGGGCAATTTTCAGCAAGCAAAAGCGGGTGATCCGCCCTGCCGTCTTCAGCTCGGGACTGCCTGGTGGTTTATGGACACCAAGGAAGGCATGGAGTGGCAAATCAATGCATTCTCCAACACCAGCCTGCTCTCAAGGTTCAATGGTATGCTGACCGACTCCCGCAGCTTCCTTTCCTTCACTCGCCATGAGTATTTCCGTCGCATCCTTTGCAACGTGATCGGTCAGGATATGGAAAACGGGGAAATCCCTCGCGACATGGAACTGGTTGGCGATATGGTACGCCGCATTTGTTACCAGAACTCTGCTGAGTTTTTCGGACTGGACCTACCGTGAGTGAACCTCGACACATCGATGCCGACACCGTGATTATCGGAGGTGGAGTCGCCGCGCTTTGGACCGCCAATGTCCTCAAGAATGCCGGTCAGTCGATCTGTGTCCTCACTAACAGCCCCCTGGGTGAAGGCCAATCTCTCGCCGCTCAGGGCGTCATTCATGGTGGCCTCAAGTATGCAGTTGGAGGAAAACTAACCGAATCCTCCGAAGCTTTGGCTAGAATGCCTGAACGATGGCTTGCCGCCCTCGATGGGGTTGGGCCGGTTGACCTGAGCGGGGCTGAGCTCCTTTGCGATCACCAACTTCTCTGGAGCCTTCCCAATGTCGTAAGTCAAGTGGTCGGATTCTTCGGCAGCAAGGCGGTCAGAGGTCGATCCGCCGGAATCAAGCGTGACGATTATCCCCCCATTTTCGACACTCCTGACTACCGGGGAAAACTGTTCCGGGTCGACGAACCCGTAGTCGATCCGGTTTCTATCACTCGTGAACTGGCCGCTGGCGTAGCCAATGAAACATGGCAAATCGATTGGGAGACAAATGCTCAGCTGGAGGCTGAAGAGGGTGAGATCAAAGCGATGCACCTCACTGAATCCGACGGATCTTCGATTAAACTGACGGCAAGTCGGTATCTGCTGGCCGCCGGAGCGGGGAACGGTGAGCTACTTTCCCAAGTCGGCATCCAGCGACCTGAGATGCAACTCCGGCCCCTTCATCAATTAATTATCAGGCAGAAAGACCTTCCTGATTTCTATTCAGTCTGTGTCGGCACCGGGGCCAAGCCTCCGCTGGTTTCAACCACGCACACGGACAGTGAGGGACGTCGCGTTTGGTATATCGGAGGAGATATCGCAGAACAGGAAGGTGTTGCCCGCACCGAAGAAGAACAGATCGCAGCGGGAAAGAAACTCTTCGCTCAGCTCATGCCCTGGATTGATCTCTCGAATGCCGAATGGTTCACCTGGAGGGGCAATCGGGCGGAGCCTCTCACAGGAACTGGCGATCGCCCTTCCGGTGCCTACTGCGAGAGATTCGGAAATTTGCTCGTCGGCTGGCCGACCAAACTCGCGCTGGCTCCTGACCTCGCCGATCAAGTCCTCGCCGAAACAGAGGCTCGCGTCGGAGGCTCCGTCGTATTGAACCTCCCCCGCCCCTCAATGGGTAAGCCCCCCTGGGATCTGCCATGAAACGCCGACTGATTCACTCTACGGATATCGCTGTTTCCAGCCTCGGGCTTGGCACCGTGAAATTTGGACGCAATGAGAAGGTCAAGTACCCCACCGCGTTTGAACTTCCCAGCGACAAAGAAATCCTCGCTCTTCTGGATCTAGCGCAAGAATTGGGAATCAATTTTCTCGATACTGCGCCGGCCTATGGGCTATCGGAGGAACGCATCGGGAGCCTGCTCGGATCGCGCCGTGACGATTGGGTGATCATGTCCAAGGCGGGAGAAGATTTCATCGATGGCGAATCGCAGTTCGATTTTTCTGAGAAAGCAATCACCGCCAGTGTCGAACGTACCCTCTCACGCCTCCACACGGACAGGGTTGAGTGCCTCCTTTTGCACTCTGACGGAAATGATCTCGATATACTCGATCAATCCGACGCTGTTGAGGCTTTAACCAAGCTGAAAAATGCTGGAAAGGTCAGATCCATTGGGATTTCGACTAAGACCCCAGACGGTGGTATCCGGGCCATCAATCTCGGTCTGGATGTCGTGATGGCGACATTCAATCCGTGGCAAACTGAGGAGGAACCGGTCCTTGATGCCGCGGCAAAATCGGGAACGTCTGTCTTTCTGAAAAAGGCCCTTGGGAGCGGCTGGTTCGGAGAGAAATCTGATGTAGATCCCGTAGAGACCGCCTTTCGTTTTATCCTCCAAAAGGCGGCTGCAACCTCCGTCATAGTGGGCACACTAAGCCAGGAGCACCTTCGCCAGAACGCCATCACTATCAGTCAGGTCGACTCTGATTGAGCGAAAAACTGGTTGGGTTGTCTACATGTTGGGGCAGGTTCCCCAAACCCAATTATGTCTGATTCCTCTCGTCTGTTTTTTGACAGCCACATGCACACCCCGCTCTGCAAGCATGCAGAGGGGCACCCTGTTGAATACATGGAACAAGGGGTCGAACGCGGCTTGGCAGGTATCATCATGACCTGCCACAGCCCCATGCCGGACCGGTTTTCTCACCGAGTTCGAATGGCTCCGGAACAGTTCAACGAGTATCTTGCCATCGTAGGTGAAGCCCGCGATGCCGCTCCGGATGACTTTGAAGTTCGGCTGGGAATGGAAAGCGACTTCTTTCCCGGGATGGAAGAATGGCTCCGCGAACTGCACGACAAGGCTGACTTTGATTACATCCTCGGCTCTGTGCATTGGCACATTCCTGAGTATCTCGACACCTTTTGGCAAGGGGATCCGAATGCATTTCGCTGCCAGTATTTCGAGCATCTAGCTGAATCAGCTGAAACCGGTTTATTTGACAGCCTTGCACATCCTGATCTGATTAAAAACGCGAGTCCCGAAGACTGGAACTTCACGTTGATGCGCCCGCATATTGAGGCAGCGCTTGATCGGATTGCAAAAACCGGTGTCGCGATGGAGATCAATACCTCAGGTATCCACAAGGCCTATCCTGAGATGAACCCCGGTCCAGAAATGCTCGCCCTGATGGCAAAGCGTGACATTCCGGTGGTGATCGGCTCTGATTCGCACACGCCCGGTCGAGTCGCCGAGAATTTCACTCTGGCTCTGGATCACCTCTCAGCTGCCGGCTACAGCGATGTCAGCGTATTTCGTCAACGCAGACGAAGTGACATCCCTATTGCCCTGGTAAGAGAAAGTCTCGCCCTTACCAACTCCGTCTAGAAAAAGTCGCTAAAAATCTGCGCGACCTAGAAACCGGATTCGATCTCACCGATCTCGCGGACCAGACCGGACATAATCTCGACCTGCCGTCGATAGCCTATCTCATCGTTCTGCAGATAGAACTCGTCGCGCTTCACTCGGCATTCAGCCAAAGCACGTCGTAGATCCTCAATCTTGTTAGTCTGCTCCTCAATCTTGAGAGCGTCTACAGGGGGGACATTCACTTCCACAATGGGAGGAGCCTCTTCAACAGGAGCAGGCATTTGACCTGCCAACTCAAATTCAAGAACAGGTGACTCAGGGAGCGGTATCTCTGAACGCCCCGTCTTCACCTCTGTCGCGTTCTCCAGAAAATAGTTCTCAACCGCTGCGTATACTCGATCCACCGGTGGCTCAAACATTGGAGCCGCGACGTATGCCAATCTTAATACACCCAAACAGAATATGATCATCGCCGAGACCTTAAGTGCTTGGCGGTGCCAGTCATTGAGTTGAAAGTCTCTCACCTCGGAAAGGCGTTCTTTAAATTTCGGAACAACGCTTCGAATCAGCGACTCAGCAGGTTCGGCCTCCAGTTCATCTTCAACAACCAGCTCAAAAATGGACTGGCACTCACACATCACCAGATTCTCCTGATAGAGCCATCGATAAAAATTCAGGAGCCCCATCGCAGTAAAACCGCCAGGAAAAATGGCGTAGACCTCACGGGAGGACTGTTCGAAAGTCCGCTGCCCGTCAAATCGACGCATCATTTCGAACTGCCACAATCTCAGTGAGAATTTCTGACCATCCGATACCCTCTCAGCAACAACCTGCTCGTTGGCCGATTGAAAACGCAACTGCTCCCGCATTCGGAAACGAAGCGGAAATATCTCAGCAAGATTTCCAGGTAGTTGGGTGTTCAATTAATGTTGATTGTTAAGTTTACAAAAATTATAGTATTATCTCAGAATTAGTCCAACGGAATTCTCGAAGATATTGCGAAGACTAAGCCTCAACGGGCTGAGGCGAGGCGAGCACGGTAAGCAACGGCTTAACCAAAGAGGGCTCGATTCCAGGAAAAGCCGACAAAAGCTTCGCAATCTTCCCGGCAATCACAGGCGCAGCGTAGCTACTTCCTGTCTCGATCTTGGATTTCCCCTCTAACCACGGCACCTCGACCCGTTCTCCACGAGCAAAGAAAGAAACCATCTCTCCGGATCGCGCAAAGAACTCCCCCTCCCTGCAATCGATCCCCCGAACACTGATCACGCTCGGAAAATAGGCGGGCCACTCCCGGACGCTCGCATCCACATTGCTGCACGCAGCAACAACCTGCACCCCGGACAGATAGGCCTCATCAACCCACTCTTTGTAGTCCATTACGTAGCGCGCCAACCCCCGACAACCAAAACTGCAATTGATCACCTGATAGCCGCGCGAGATTGCCTGACTAACGCATTCCGCGATAACGAAACTACGGGCATGGTTCCGACTGTCCAGAGCCCGAAAACTGCCGATCTGAACTGCGGGTGCTTCCTGGCTCAATAAACTGGCGACAGCAGTGCCGTGGCCGTACACATCATGACCGCGACCTTCTTCAATCCGAATGTTTACGCCGTCGCAGGAAACAGCGACATCATCGACCAACTCAAGTCCTCTCAGCGCGGGATGGGACACATCAACCCCCGAGTCGATAATCGCGACCTTCACGCTATCCCCATCACCGTCCAGCAAAGCCTGCCTGGCTACGTCTAAATCAGGCCACATGATTACGTCGTCACCCCGCATCACCCAACCCGAGAGCAGAAGACAACAGGGTCTCATTGATGAGCCGCTCCACGACGTTCACAGTCTTAGATAGAACCCCGACTTCGGCCGAGCCAAAGCCGGAATGATGAGTGGCGGTCTCAACCTCCTGCAACTGCACACAAGAGATCACGCCTCTCAGACCGAAAGCAAAATAGAACGGCACCGCGATCATCGCCGTTGTGTGCTTAGCAATCTTTCGGTCAAGAGTATCATCATGACCGTGGCTCGCTCCGATATCATTCTCGCAATAGGGTTGCTGTTGGGCATAGACCATCGAAATGATTCCGCTTCCTATTGGCTGCTCGAAGCCGACTAGAGAATCGGCATTCGCACCTGAATTGTAGACCGCTACGAGGTTCTGCTCTTCCTGATCAGCAAGCCAAACAGTGCCCTCACAACCTCCTACCTGAATGAAAGTCTCGCGGAGCAGCCCGATTGATCCCGACTCGAGCACGCCTACGAGTTGACCGGGCTCGCAAGATTTGATCCACGACTCAAGATGCCCCTCAAGATCGACTCCCAGTCTAACAAAACCAGGATTTCGAAGGATTTTTGCGCGAGCCAAAATCATCTACTGCTGGCTCTGAAGCCGCTTTACCAGTTCGTGAAGCGCCTTCTCATTTCCCAGGATTTCGGGAAGCAGAGACTCTCGCCCTTCAGCACTGAGATTACCTTCAGCAAACCTTTCAATCTGAGATACTTGATCGGCTGTCAGGGGAGCCGAGGAATGCCCCGATACTTCAGGCCCCAAAGACTCCAGAAACTGAGCCAACACGGAAAAATCATCATTCATATTCATATTAGGAGAGTTTGGTTGTTGTTACTGAGACTGACGCCTAACCCGAGCTCCTTATTCAAAGTATATGAGTATTTCGATTTGGGACAATACAACTATCACTATTCCCCACCGTCACCTTCCTGTGATTTTAGTAGGTATGGATTTTATATTGACGCCAATGCTAGTAACGCTTATTATGCCATTCAAACAGCGTCTTTTCGGACGTTTGTTTTTGTGTTGAGGGATTAAAAGGGCGGTGTCGATCGATTCTGATTGGTGCCGCCTTTTCTTTGCAGCAATTGAAAAACACAAAACGGCCCGGTACCCAGACTCTCATCCGATGCACCGGGCCGCCCCGTTCCGCACAAATTCTAACGCCTCTCGTGGAATCAGTCTTTCGACAGCAACTGCCCCACCTCAGCTCGTTGTATAGGATTTTACTCCAATATTATCCTAACGTATCGACCACATCATGCCTTGCAACAAAAATATGAGATTTCATACCATAATTGCGACTTAATTTTAAAATTACCAACGAACGCCGTATCAGTTGTGCTTATTTCTCATGAATCTGCCCCAGAAATTTTGGCATTCTGCAGAAAAACTTACCATTTCGATCAACTTTTCACTCGACAGAATCCTCCACACCTTCATTGTAAAGATGAATTTATCATTACTGAGAACTCAATTCTAAGAAATGATAAATTTGAACCATTCATCATTCACCCCGACCTGCTGCCATGCGCCTGAAATCTCTCGAGATTCACGGATTCAAATCCTTCGCTGACAAAACCATACTCGAGTTCCACGAGGGGGTCACCGGCATCGTCGGTCCAAATGGGTGTGGCAAATCGAATATTGTTGATTCGATGCGGTGGGTACTGGGAGAAACCTCAGCCAAAGCTCTACGTGGCGGGGAAATGGCTGACGTCATTTTTAACGGCACCGACAAGCGATCTCCTCTAGGGATGGCGGAAGTGACCCTCACCCTTTCCGGATGCGCAGGCATTCTTGACACGGAATACGACGAAGTCTCACTGGGTCGACGAGTATTCCGTGACGGCAAGGGAGAATATCTCATCAACAAACAACCCTGCCGCCTCAAGGATATTCACAATCTCTTGATGGATACCGGAATAGGTCGATCGAGCTACTCCATCATGGAGCAGGGCAAAATCGACATGTTGCTCAGCTCGAAACCTGAGGACAGACGAACAGTTTTTGAGGAAGCCGCCGGCATCACCAAGTACAAATCCCAGAAGCGAGAAGCTCTGCGAAAGTTGGACTACACAGAGGCCAACCTCGTTCGTATTCGCGACGTCATCGCCGAGAACGAAAGACAGATCAGATCGCTCTCCCGACAAGCGTCCAAAGCAAAGCGATTTCAAACTTTCTTCCAGGACGTCAAGACCCTGGAACTTCATCTCAGTCACAAAAAATGGAGAGAAATCCGGGCTGAAAAATCTGAACTGGGAACCTCAGTTCGTAACCTCAGGCTCGAACAAGACGAACTTGAGGATGGTATTGAGAAGCGTCAGGCGCAAATGGCATCTGCACGTGTCGAGTATCAGGAAATTGAAACCCGACTCAGCGAACTTCAATCGCAGTTGGCCCGCCTCGAAAATGAAATCAGCAGTGCTAACAATCGCATCGAGTTCAACGGCGAGCGCACCCATGAGCTGAGTCTTCTGATCAAGAAGAACGAAGATGACGTAGTGCAAGCTTCTGAGAAAAGAGAAAAGCAACAGGCCGACATCGAGGGTGCAGATCGACAACTTCAAGCGGTCGAGTCACGGATAGAGAGCGAACAAACCAAGGTTCAGGAACAGGAAGCAGCCACCCGTGCAGCTCGCGAAGAACGCGAATCACTGAATCAGAAGCTGAGAGCACTCGAGGAAGAGCGCAGCCAACAAAAAAGTCTCATTGCCAGCCTTGAAGCAGGAATCAACACCAACCAGCAGCAGGCGGAGTCAGACAGACAGCGGTCCCAGCAGCTGAGCGATGAAATCACCAGACTTCGCGATGACCAGGGCACCCGCAACGACGACTCCAGTAAGCTCAAGAGTCGCATCACCGATCATCAGATTTCAATCGAGGAATTCGAGGAAAGTCTGGCCGGCATGGAGCAAAAGTACCATCAGGCAAAACGAGCCGCCAGCGAAATGCAGGACGGCCTCGCCAACCTCCACAAACTCCACGCGGAAAAACGTTCGCGTCTTGAGGTTCTGGAGCAGCTCATTGCGGACGGTGAAGGTTTTGAAAAAGGCACACAAGCTGTCCTGAAGGGACTCGATGACCCTGAGTTCTATAGCGACAAAATCCGGTCGCCCCTTTCCAACCATATCGAGGTAGAAGGAAAGTATGCAGAGGCGATCGAAGCCGCCCTTGGTCGCCGCCTTCAGGCCGTCATCGTTTCTGATGTTAAGGTCGCTGAGAAAATCATCTCCACTCTCCGTAACGGAAACCTGGGGCAGGCATCGCTCATTGCTGAATGCCACCTCAACAGCGACAAGCCACGCAAGCAGGGCCGCGCTCCACTGGGAGCCCTCAGTTGGGCGATGGACAAAGTTCGCGCCGGAACTGAGATCCAGAAACTTCTCGAACAGCTTCTCGGTAACGTTCTTTTGGCCGAGAATCTCAACACCGCCCTTCGTCTTCGCCAAAAGCATCCTGACAAAGCCATCGCAACCTTAGGTGGAGAGTTCATCACCGCCGAGGGAATCATCCACGGGGGTAAAACAGGTGATGACTCGATCTCCATTCTTAAGATGCAGACCGAGATTAGAGAACTCGGCAAGGTCTCAAAGTCGCTCGAAGAGGAAGTCTCCACTCGTCAGGAAAGGCGCGACGACCTCAACAACCGGGTAGATCAACTTGAAGATCTGCTCCAGCAGTCTCGCGAACGGCTTCAACAGAAGCGAATTTCCACATCCACGCTGGAGGGTAAACTGGCCCTGATTGATAGAGACCTCAATCAACTGCACAATAAGATTGAAAGTATTGAGTGGGAGCAGAAAGAGGTCGATGAACGTCAGTCAGAAATCTCCGAAACACTCGCTGGCAACACCGCCAAACGCGACGAGTCAGGAAAGCGTGTCGAAGAGCTGACCATTCAATCTGAATCCGCCACCGCCAGTCTCTCTCAGGCCCGCAGCCGCGAAGAAGACGTAACCGAACAAGTCACCGAAGCCCGAACTTCTCTCGCTGTCGAACAAGGGACGCGACAAAACCTTGAAGAACAACGCGCCCCCATGATTGACCGGCTCAACGAGTTGGAGGAATTGATCAGTCGTCGCACCCGTGAGACCCAGAGCTACAGCCAACGCATCGAGCAATCGACCATTGAGACAGAGGGTCTTCAGGAGAAGATCGCCGTCTGGAAGCTTGAGACCGAGAGCTCGAGGGAAGAGCAGACTGGAATTATGGTCGAGAAAAACGGCTACTCCACACGCATCGAAGAAGGTGAGGAGGAGCTGACTCTGAATCGACGCGAAGTGCAGAAAGTCGCCGAGCAGCGGGGGCGAGAGGAAGTTAAAACGGCGCAGATTGACATCAATCTAGAGAACATTGAGCGCAATTGTCGCGACCGCTACCGGACAGAGCTGGAGTTCTTTGAACCTGACAGTCACACTCTCCTGTCCGTGATTGATGAACGCTGTAAGAATACTCGCGGATTCACATTCGACGTTCCCAAGCAATCTGATCAGGAGAATTCCCCGGACGCTACGCAAGAGGAAGAGGGTGACCTTGAAATCGAAGATCCCGCTGAGCCCGACTGGGATCTGGTCGAGGACATGGTCACACAACTTCGCACTAAGATCGATTCGATGGGGCCAGTGAACATTGATGCCATCGAAGAGTTCGATGAACTGGAAGAGCACTACAAGTTCAACGTCCAGCAACTGGAAGATCTGGACAATTCCAAAGAGGAACTCCTCCGCATGATCGCAAGAATCAACCGCGACACTCGGAAGATGTTCACAGAGACGTTTGAACAGATTCGCAAAAATTTCAGGGAGATGTTCAAAGAGCTCTTCGGAGACAAGGCTAAAGCAGACCTCGTCCTGCTCGACGATGGTGATCCCCTTGAGTGCGGCATTGATATCATCGCGAAGCCCCCCGGCAAGAAACTGCAGTCAATCAGCCTGCTCTCCGGTGGCGAGCGGTCAATGACTGCTGTCGCCCTGCTCTTCGGAATCTACATGGTCAAGCCAGCCCCTTTCTGCGTGCTCGACGAACTGGATGCGCCTCTCGATGAGGCCAACATCGGTCGCTTTATCCGGGTGCTCGACCGCTTCATTGGCGGCAGTCAATTCGTGGTGGTGACGCACAGTAAGCGGACGATGTCCCGGGCAGACGTCATGTATGGCGTTTCCATGGAGGAGTTTGGAGTTTCTAAGACCGTCGGGGTGACCTTCTCCAAGGCAGGTGAAGGTAAAGGGATGAAACATGCAGCCATCGGCGGCTGACTTTTTCACAGGGAAGCGGAAAAAGCATTTGAGAGACGGCCCGACGATGCCCACCTTTGGGCTATGGTAACAAAGGCACTCAACAAATCGCTGCTGACATCCAGCATCGTTGTGGTTGCATGGCTATGCCAAGGCGCTGAAACCGAGCCGAAGCAGAAGGAGGGGTTGAAGCGCATTCAATTGGTGACTGATGCGACGGCTGTAACCCCGGGAGAACCAATCACGGTGGGTTTGATTCTGGATCCCGAAGAGGGCTACCACACCTATTGGAAAGGCCCTGGTATTGTCGGCGTAGCCACAACCTTCGAATGGACACTACCAGAAGGATTTACGGCTGGTGAGGTAATCTGGCCGCCGCCCGGTAAAACTGACATGGCTGGAATCAATGCCCATGGCTATCGCAGCGAGACATGTCTGCTTACTGAAATTGAAACACCCTCCACTATTCCTGAAGATGAAGTCACAATCCTCGTGAAATGTGCCTGGATGGCTTGCGCCACTTCTTGCCATCCCGGCCTTGAAAACTTCTCTCTGACACTACCTGTCAATCATTCCCATGTGCCCTCTCCCGCTGACGAAAACTATCGGGAGAGATTTCAGAACATTCGAGACTCTGAGCCACCTTCTGCCCCTGATGATTGGAAGATGACCCCACGCCTTGTGAACCCGGAAACCATCGAGTTGGATGTGATCATCCCAGGACTGGACAGAATAGATGCCGAAGAATTCTATTTTTTCTCCTACGACATGCAGGTGGATTCAAACTCACCTCAACAAGTTTCATTCACAGGAGACCTGAACTCGACCCTCAGATTCAGGCTGACCCGCCCCGACTTCGCACCAGCCAATCCCGAAGCTCTGTCAGGAGTGCTTTTTCATCCGGAAGGATGGCCGGGTTTGCATTCTAACTGGATCGAGATTACCGCCCCGTGGCCCTCCGATACATTCGAAAAATGAGACGTAACAAAAAAGACGCATTATTGCCTGGCGAGTCATGTGACTCGAATCTGTGCGAGGTTAGAAATTCAGGAGTTCATGGCAGGGGTCTATTTGCCACAAAAAACATCCGAGCTGAATCCGAAATCATCGAGTATCTCGGTGACCGAATCAGCAAAGAGGAGTCCAACGAACGCGGTTGGGCGCAGATGGATCACTCCAAAGAAACGGGAGACGCAGCGGTCTACATCTTCACACTGAATGACGAGTATGATATCGATGGAAACGTTCCCCGGAACTCTGCCCGTCTCATCAATCACAGCTGCACTCCCAACTGCGAAGCATTTATCCAAGATGACTGCATCTGGATTGCTTCCATCAAAAAGATCGCCAAAAACGAGGAACTCTCATTCAACTACGGCTTCGATCTCGAGAACTACAAAGAGCATCCGTGTTACTGCGGCACCGAACGATGCGTCGGCTATATCGCTGGTGAAGATTACTGGGAGGCCCTTAAAAAGAAGCTCAAGAAAAAGGCCAAAAAGAAGCTCAAGAAGCAGATGAAGAAGGAAAAGCAAGAGGCCTGAATTGAGATCACCTCGGCAGCCTACCTCTCGGATGCGGAAATCCTCTCAGCCCACCTGGCCCTATTCTCGGACATTTAGTCTCAGTGGGGCTACCTCGAAATGCCCTTGGAATTACCGGCCAGCCTCTCGTTAAGAAATAAGCATCCGTTCCTTCGGAAAATTCAGGCGTCACACAGAAGTGTCCATTGCATTCAGCTTGGCACCTTCTGAAATTTCAAGAACGTGCGCCCGGAAGCCATTTCCCCGCCCGGAGATTGACTTGGATCGGATGGCCTCCTACGGGATCCGAAGTGACTGCCCTGTACGAATCGTGTCACTGGTCATCCCGTTAACGCGCTTGATCTCGGCGACCGAAGCCCCATATTTGCTTGATAGCGAAAACAACGTGTCTCCCGAATTCACCTTGTGATAGGTAGGACTTGAATCCGTTGCCACTGAACTCGCCCGTAGCGCCGAAGAACCACTCGACGAATCGGAGGAATTCGCCACTGGAGTCCCAGTGACTGTCGCCATCGATTGGGTATTCGATGTCGGCTTGGGGTTCGGCCGATCATAGGACGACTGAGTCCGCCCGGAAGTCTTACTCTTCACCCAATCTTTCCGGTAGTCCCCGGAATCATCAAAGGGATAATCGCTCTTGGTCAATCCGTGCCCGGTCGGTGTTTTCAAGGTAGCCGAATCGTATTCAACGTCCTTGTAGGTTCCTCCTGTCGACGTGCATTGCGTCAGCAAAGCGGGTGCCAAAAAGATAATGGCAATATAGCAAGCCACACGGGCTTTAGGCGAGGCATCGGCATTCGGGATCATGGAACAATCAGATTGTACTTTTTCAAGGGGCCTCTCGGCAACCCCGCAACCCATCAAATTACTTCATATTTCTAAATATTAAAGAAATCTATGGTAAATCTACTACATCCCTTTCCAATGCATTGAAAGACACTTTCATCGCCTCCCGCAGATCCGTCATGACGACGTTTGACCCGATATATCGCCTGCCCTACCCTCCGCAGTATTCGAAAGAAAATGAAGCGAATTCCCTCAATCCTCACAGCGCTCTCTTTACTCTGCCTGAGCTACGCCAATGCTCAGGACAAGATTCTCGAACTCGGGCTGACGACTTTCCAGTCATGCATCGCCTGCCACGGCCCTGACGGGAAGGGCGTCAAAGCCGGCGATCTTGTCATGGCCCCTTCATTGCTCGATTCAGAATTCGTCAAAGGAGATCACCCTGATCTGCTCACTGCCATCGTCCTGAAGGGTATCCATAAAGAGGACAATCAATACATCCAGGCGATGCTGGCCCTCGAAGAGGCCCTCAACGATGAACAAATCGCAGCACTGATCGCCTATGTGACCCATAATTTTGGAGGCGCACGCCGTTCTCCCAGTGCCACGCAGGTAGCGAAATGGAGAAAAGAGAACAAAGGCAAAACCGATCCCTGGCTCCGCGACGACCTCGTCGATATGCTGAAGGTTGCCAATGCACCCAAGCTCGTTTCAAATCTCACCTACAAACTCTACGAGGGGAAGTGGGAAGAACTGCCCGAGTTTTCCAAGCTGACTCCTGTCAAAACCGGCAAACTTGAAAAGGGCCTCATCACCTTAGCTCCAGCCGCCAAAATGAAGAAAGACGGCTACGGCATGGTCTTCGACGGCACTATCACCTTACCCGAAGGAGGCGAGTTTAAATTCGGAGTTTCCTCCGACGACGGATCGGCCTTTAATTTCGACGGAGAAACCATCGTCGGCAACGATGGCATCCACCCTGTTTCTACACAGCAACTCAAGTACGAAGTCGACCCGGGAGAGCATACCTTCCAGATTCTCTACTTCGATCATGGAGGCAACCAATACCTTTCCGCTTACATCGACGCAGGAAAGCTCGGCAAGATCTGGCTCTCAGAACAACAGTCTAATGCGAAGAAAAAGGGAAAACCGACATACTTACCAATCCACCTCACTTCCCACGCCCCCAACGAAGCCATCGTTCACCGCGCCTTTCTACCCGACGCCAAGCCACGGGCCATCGGAGTAGGTTATCCGGGCGCACTGAATCTCGTCTGGGATGCTGACTTACTTAATCTCGCCTACGTTTACCGAGGAGAATTCATGAACGTCTCATCCCACTGGAACGGGCGCGGCTCCGGCAGCAAGCCGCTCGGACAAGACACTGTCAAAGTGGCGCAGGGATTGCCATTTCAGATCCTCGAAAGCCTAGACGAAGTCTGGCAGCCCTTTTCCGAAGCCACCATCCCTTACGAGCGCGACACGCCAGATCCGAAGAAGGAAATCACGTTCAACATCAAACATCCCGATTACCAGTTCAGAGGCTACCGACTCGACGAAAACCGATTCCCCACCTTTCAGTATGACTACCGCGCTCTGAATGTGACTGACCGTTTCGACACTGAAACCATCAAGGGCGTTGACTCTCTCGTTAGAACTCTGACTACCAGCGGCAAGGCAGACGAAAACGCTTATTTTCGCATTGCCTCTTCCGGGTCTCAGGAAGAAAAAGACGGCTGGATCGATGTCGGCAACAACATGTCGATCCAGATCAAAGGCGCATCCCCCGTCATCCGACAGGTCGAGGAAGGCAAAGAAACTCTCATCCTACTCGAATCAGACAGCACCCTCGTAATCACCTATCGCTGGAATCAACCACTCCCCGCTGCCTCTGCCAATTCAGCAGCCGAGTAATCCATTTTTCTTCACCCTTTCTTTTTATCTACCCCTGTTAGGTCCATGACCAAACCCTGTTACTATCTCGCTCTCACCCTTCTCCTGGGTTTCTCTTCATCGCTCCATGCGCAGGATGAAGGCCCAAAGCAGTCCGACTACTATACCATCACCCAAATCCCCATTCCCGACGGAGTGATCGTTGAAGGTGGATCCATCGATCTACTCCCCGATGGAAAAGTGGCGGTGTGCACACGCCGCGGCCAGGTCTGGACCATCGAAAACGCATCCTCCTACCCTGACAAAGAAGCTAAGTGGACGCTCTTTGCCGAATATCTCCACGAGCCACTCGGCCTTGCCTGGAAGGATGGCTGGCTCTATGCCGTGCAGCGACCAGAGGTCACCCGGATGAGAGACGAAGACGGAGATGGCCGCGCCGATGTCTTCGAAACGGTTAATGACGATTGGGGCATCAACGGCAACTACCACGAATACACCTTCGGTTCTCGCTTCGACAAAGATGGCTACCTCTGGACTACCCTTTGCCTGACAGGCTCCTTCTCTGCAGAGTCACTGTTCCGCGGCTGGGTTCTCCGCATCAGCGAAGACGGAGAAATGATTCCTACCGCCAGTGGGGTCCGATCTCCCGGCGGCATTGGATTCAATGCACTTGGCGATGTGTTCTACACCGACAACCAGGGGGCCTGGAACGGATCCAGCTCTCTCAAATGGATCAAGCCCGGGTCCTTTCAAGGGAACCCAAACGGTAACATCTGGTATGACTACGCTGAGGGAGCCATCGGAGAGCAGCCCGTCAATCCTCCCATGACCGCTGAGGGCAGCCGTATGGTTACTGAACGCGAGAACATCAAAGAGCTCGTTCCGCCCGCCGTCATCCTGCCCCACCAGAAAGTGGGAAACTCCCCTACTGACATCGAATCAGATCTGACCGGCGGGAAATTCGGCCCCTTTGCCGGACAGACCTTTGTCGGCGAACAAACTCAATCCAAAATTCATCGTGTCTTCCTTGAGCAGGTGAAGGGTCTCTACCAGGGAGCTATATTCCCGTTCCTCGAGGGCTTTGAATCTGGCAACATTGCTGTGCGCCTGTCCGAAGACGGCGCCCTCTTTACCAGCGGATCCAACCGAGGATGGGGCGCTCGTGGCGGAAAGCCGCACCACTTTGAACGAGTCAACTGGACCGGCAAGGTGCCCTTCGAAATTCACGAAATGCGAGCCACGCCTGAGGGCTTCGAGCTCACTTTCACCAAACCGGTCGACAAATCCACAGCGGTCGATGCCTCCTTCGAAATGACGGCCTACACCTACATCTACCAAAAGGCTTACGGCAGCCCAGTCGTCGACGAACTCACCCCTACCATCACCGTCAGTTCCGTGGCCGATGATGGCATGAGCCTGAAACTGACCGTCGAGCCACTCACTAAAGGGCACGTGCATGAGCTCCTCTCCGCTGGGCTCAAGACGGCCGAAGGCGGGCACAGACTGCTTCACTCTGAGGCCTACTACACGTTGAACGAAATCCCTGACTAATTGGCAGGAAGGGGCGAGTGAGGACGTCGTGACGGGAAAATATCACGCCTTGCTATGACTTGCAGGGGTGCGATCTTTTGGCCACCTCAAAAGCCATCTTGTGAGTCGCCCCCTATCTCAGAATGAAAGTGCCGCGCACCGGGACCGATCTATCCGGCTGGCTGTTGTCACTTCGCTGATTTCGAAGTCTGGGACCATTGTTCTGCGGCTCGTATCCATCCCGATAGCCATTCGATTGCTCGGGCTGGAACTTTTCGGTGTCTACACTGCGATCACGATGGCAGTGGGCCTTATCGATATGCTTCATATCGGAATCGGCCCGGCCTTGACCCGAGGACTATCCAAGGCTGTCGCGGCCGGGGACCGGGAACAAGAGAAGACTGTATTCGGAACAGGAATCATCATTAGCACCGGCCTGACACTTTTAGCCACTCTTGTTGCCGCTATCATACTCTTCAATGTTCCTATCCCTGACCTCTTCGGGGAAAAGTTCGCCTCCGTTAGTGATGTGATGTACCGCGCAGTCTGGCTTGGGCTTCTCATTATCGGCATCGAAATGATCGGAATCACCTTCGAGATGGCCAGAGACGGCTACCTGGAAACCCGATATTCCAACGCCTGGGGCGCGGGTGGAAATATCTTTGGCGCAGTTACGCTGCTTGTCGGCGTATGGTTTTTCCCAACGATTGAGTTCCTCCTCATCTCAGTGAACGGATCTATCGCTCTCGCTAAACTGGGCAATTCAATCCATCTCCTGATTCAGCGCCCCTACCTGTTCCCCCGCCCCGCCCTTTTTCGAAAAGCACTTGTTCCATCTCTTGCTTTCAACGGGCTCAGATTTTCGGTCACCTACATGCTCGCCGCAGGGATAGAGTACAACCTCATGTCTTTCCTCATCGGCCGGGCCCTCGGTCCCGCCGCGGTTGGAGTCTACAATGTCATGATAACCGTTCACTTTTCGCTCACGGGCTTAGTCGTCATGTTTACCAAGCCCTATTGGCCAGCCCTGATGGATGCCTATGAACGAAAGGACAAGGACTGGATCGCCCGAACCTCCAACCGGATTCGGTTCGGTGGTCTGGGCTTCGCCATTCTTTGCGGCATTGGATTGGTTACTTTGGGCCCGATCGTTCTGCCTATGTGGGCAGGTGAGGAGTTCTACAACGAAGCAAATGAAGGATTTCAAATGGATCGCTTCACACTGGGTGCCTTTTCCCTCTATTTGGCCGCGCATTTCTGGCGACATACCAATCAAACACTTGCCCTTGGGGTTGGGCGTATCAACTCCGTGGTAGTTACGGTCGTAGCAGAGGGGGTATTTTTAGCCCTCGCCACCAGCTACGCACTCTCGGTGACTGGATCACTCGCAATGATCTATCTGACAATGGCAGGATCAATCATTGGCTTCTCAGCCTGGCTCTTCCCCGTTTTCTTCCGACGAGGTCGCAATAGTATCGATGCCCCCGAATTCAACTCAGACGAAGCACCTCCCTCTCTATAATTTTCTTCACGTCGGATCTCAGAGAAACGGTTCAAACGCGTCAGGCAGTGGAGCCTCAAAAGTCATCACCTCCATTGTCGTTGGATGACGAAACGACAATTCTCTCGCGTGCAACATGAGCCGATCAACTTTCACTTTCTGCCGGTTTGGATGACCGTAGATAGGGTCACCCAGAATCGGGCAATGCAGGCATTCTTTCAGGTGAACGCGAATCTGATGGGTCCTGCCAGTGTGAATCACACATAGCAGCCTCGCCCATTTCCCGAGCTCATCGGAGGACTCTACCCGATAGTCCGTGATAGCGTCTTTACCTGCTGGCGAATCCACCACAGCCATCTTCTGTCGCTTCACAGGATGACGCCCAATATTCGTCCGCAATGTTCCGGCAAGAGATGCGGGCACCCCTTGAGTTACAGCAATATACTGCTTCCCCGTCTCACGGCCCGAAAACTGAGAGACCAGCGAATGATAGGCTGGTTCACTCTTGGCTGCGACAAGGCAACCGGAAGTATCTTTGTCGAGGCGATGAACAATTCCCGGCCGATCATCTCCTGCCAGTTCACAGAGTTTCCCCGCACAATGATGCAGCAAAGCATTTACCAGAGTGCCGTCGAGATTACCTGACGCGGGATGAACCACCAGCCCGTGCTGCTTATTGACCACAATGAGGTCATCATCCTCATAGAGGACATCAAGCGCTATTGCCTCGGGCTTCAGTTCGAGGGACCTTTCCTCCGGCACACTTACCGCTACTGAGTCACCTGCCCTGACGCCCTGACGAGGCTTGACCCTGATCCCGTTCAGAGTCACTGCGCCTGTCTTAATCCAGGCCTGCAATGCCGCGCGGGATACTGTCTTCCCCGCAGCCTGCATTGCACTGGGAAGATACCGATCGAGTCGCTCGCCGTCAGCTGAGACCGAAACCGTAAGTTTCAGCTCCTCCGAGGAGTCCGCGGGTTCAGCGCCGTCTGTCATGCGCCCACTGTAATGCCTTCTTAGCATGAGTCATGGGAATAGAGCCTACACGGGTTTGATCTCGGCCATCGATCCCGTAACCGCCCACCTTTCACATCAATGCGCGACAAATTCCTTGCCGGAAAATACCGCAGGGTGCTACCGGTCTAGCCGGGAAACTACACGAGCTCCTGATTTTGCTGAGAATGCTCTTTCTCGCAAAGCTCACTTTTGAACTTCGCGGAAACTGAATTGACTGAACTTAGAGATCCAATCCGGCCGCACAGAGTTTCTGGAAGTCTTCCCACTCCAGCTCGAGACCTGCATCAGCGTCGTTGATAACCTGCATCGTCTTCGCGGCAATCTGCTCCCGCGCATCGGTCAGAGAGCGGCTCACGCGTGTTTGATCGCACTGCCACATACGCGCAATCAGGGTCTGACTGACGTTATGCAGATACGAGAGTTTCAACATCAGCAGTACGTCCGGCGCTAAAGAATCGAAGGCACTCTTGATGGCACGCCCCATCAAATCAGTAAGGTCTTCGTCGAGCAATTCCTCTTCCAGAGGTCCGCCTGCAATCCGGTCAAAACGGTCGCCGCCCTTTTCCTCTTCGTCCTCATATACGGGGAGCTCGCCGCGAAATTTGTCACGTCGCTTCAAATCAAGCCACCGGTTCCACGTAATCCGAATCATCCAGGTAGAGAGAGAGGATCGACCCTCAAATTTCTCAAGCAATGGACGAGTCTGTCCTTTCTTACCGGCGCCAAAACATTCGGCTATCACATCGGCAACGAGATCTTGAGCCTGAACCTTCTCAACACCCCGGGACATCATGACCCGCTCCAGCAATGACTGATACTCTTCTTGGAACGCCTTAACCGCATCGTTCTCACCAGCAACGGCACGATCTACCAAATCGAGATCGGCGGCATGCTTCAGCGGCTTAATTTCCGTAGTAGGGTCAGTCATGGAGGGGCGGTATACTAGCAACGCTCAACGCTACTGATGAAATAGATCAGGGCGTCAGCAATCCAGAACATTCTAACAAAAAACACTCAGGGACAGTTCACTTCGAAGCACCCTCCATTACGGGTTTGGCACTCCTGTCGTCCTCAATAATCTCACCATCCTGCAAATGAACGCGACGATCCACCCTGCCTAGTAGGCGGTCATCGTGGGTTGAGAAGAGAAATGCGGCACCACGCTCGCGATTGATGCGGCGCATCAGATCAATAATCAAATTCGCATTGCGAGTATCAAGATTAGCAGTCGGCTCATCCGCGAGCACCAGAAGTGGATCAGTCACCAGAGCCCGCGCAATCGCTACTCTCTGCTGCTGGCCACCACTCATTTTCTGTGGTCGGTGATCCTTTCGGTCGCCCAACTCAACCTCCTCCAGCAACGCCACAGCCCGGTCGTGCGCGTCAGCTTTCGAAACGCCGTCGATCTGCAGCGGCAGCATCACATTTTCAAGCGCCGTGAGCACTGGAATAAGATTAAAATTCTGAAACACAAACCCAATTGTCGAATTCCGCAGATCACTTCGTTCCGCATCGGATAACCCCGACCCCGCCTGCCCGTTAATAAGCACCTCGCCCGACGTCGGCGTATCCAGCATCCCGATAAGATTGCACAATGTTGATTTACCCGAACCTGAAGGCCCCCAAACCGCGATGAATTCCCCTTTGTCGATTTCGAGACAAACCTCATTCAACGCGGTCACTTCGGTATCCCCAAAATGATAAGTTTTCTTGAGTTTCTGAGTTTCGACTACTTTCATACAGGTTAATCAGTATTTACACTTGCAGTCTAGCTAGCCGACCACAATTTGCACGGGGGAAATGATCGAACGCTATTTCTTAATTTTTTGGGCTGTCTGGCTGCTTTTGATTCTCATAGCCGCTTTTCGCGTCATGGGGTTCAGCGCTGCACGGCGCTGGCAGGATCGTAAATGGAAGGACCTTACCCGCAATCAACAGTCGACAGCTCTGATCATAGCAGTCAAAGGCTTCGATCTGCTGGCGACACCTAAGTTCTTCGACTCCATCTTCTCGCAAGACTACCGGGACTATCGAGTTGTCGTCACATTCGAGTCCTGGGACGACCCCGTGGCAATCTGGCTCAAGGGGGAACTCGACCTGAATGAGTCAGATACTGTCTGGAACCACCCAGAGCCTGAGTCCTGCCTCAAAAGCATAACACTGGTCTGTGCCGGGATTGCTCAAGTCGAGGGTCAAAAGGTCCACAACCAAATTGCTGCATTCCGGGAACTGAACGACCGCGACCACGTTATCGCTTTCGCAGACTCAGATATCGTCTGTGGAGACGACTGGCTCGCGCGTTTGCTGGCCCCTATCAATCTGGGTACTCATCCCCTCTCTACCACCTATCGCTGGCTGGTCCCCAAACGCCCCACCCTTCCGAATCAACTGGCCAGTGTCATCAATGGATCCATCACGACTCAGGGAGGTTCAGAACTAACGAACGTCCTCTGGGGAGGTTCCATGGCCCTCACTCGAAAGGTATTCGATCAGATCAAAGTACCGATGCTGCTGTCTGGCTCGGTCAACGACGATCTTCGCCTCTCCAAAGCGGCGAGAAGAGCCGGAAACCGGATCGCTTTTGTCCGCTCACTGGTAATTCCCACACTGATCGATTTCAATTGGGGCAGTTTCCTCGAATTTGCCAAACGGCAATACACGCAGGTCAAATTCTTCAGCCCGATTCTCTACGCCGGCACTAACATCGTTCTTGGTTTTTACGCCCTCGGAGTCCTCTCTCTGCTTGGGGCGTTGATCTACGGTTATTTCTACGCCTGGATTCCAATCGCGGCGGCCTACATTATTGACCAGTTCAGGGGGCTAGCCCGCCAGCAAGTCTATCTCTCTCTATTTCCACAGAACGAGATTCGACGAAAGCTTTTCGCCGCCTGCTGGCTCGAACACATGCTGACTCCCGTTTGGATGTTGCTGCACTGGTTCATTATCATGAGCACTTGGACGCAAAATCGAATCGTTTGGGCAGGCGTTCACTATCGAATCATTTCCAAATCCAAAACCCGAATCCTTGCTCGTCCTACCACCGTTGACACACTGCCGGTGAGCACGCCTGGACTCGCTCTCATCGCGGCACTGCATGATAAGAAGCGCGGGACATACACACCTCCAATCTTACCTGCAGTCACCACCATGGCGGCAAGCGTCGTGGACGATGTCGCTACAGCCGAACCCGCAGCAGTATTAGTCAGCCCTAGTCCTACTTCTGTGGGTCCGTTCTCTCATCCAGGCGTTTCCAGCTACGTAACTCGCCTCTCCTCTGCCCCACGCTTTGAGGACCTTCGTGACGACGGTTACGTTCATCATTTCATTCTCGCCTCACGGCAGAATCCGATTCTGTTTCAAGCGTGCGTGACGCGAGTTGATCAGGCCACCATGACGCGCTATCGACCGTTGATCCAGATCACGAAGGCAACTGAACCAGCGTCACCGCGGAAGCCAAAAAGGTCAGTCCCATTGCTCTCTGAAGCTGCCCTGCCAGGTATAGCCAAGATCCCCCGAGCCGCCGCAGGGCTCGCCGCTCCGTCCAGAGACACGCCAGAACCATTGGTATCGAGACACGCCCCAAGAGCCGGGCTCACCCGGATCGAACAGCGATTATCAAGGACAAGACAACGGTCATTTCGTCGCTTCCCGACCAATCCCGGACTCGCTTGCTCGGCGGCACCATCGGCTCCCTGTCCGATCGTTTCTCAGCCCATCACAAAAGGCCATCGTCACTCTCCGGCGCTCAACTCCCCACATTCACTGCTAACCCGTTCCCTCGCCTCCCGCCGAACCGCGGGAAGTCGACGGCATCGACACGTTGGAAATGTCTCCCGAAAGGCCGCACTATCAACTCGGGCCAGCCATGTCGGACCAGCCATGCGCGGCGCAGGTCGAAATCGACCGATTAGTCAGAGAGCCAGCGGACGCCGTATTTGAGGCTGGACCGGCGCTGTGATTGCCCGCATGACAGGCGTGATAGACCCGCCTCTACGCGCAAGCCTTCACTCCTTCTTAAAGACACCGCTCACGTTCAGAATCAAATTCTCTTCGGTTGATCCATCCGCAACCGTTCCGGTAACCACAACCGGATCGAGTTCCTTGAGTCCGTTCACACCCTTGAGACTTTGCGTCACCGGCCGGTTTTCATCGCCCACCACCTGAATTGTGAGCCGAAGGCTCTTGATGACCTCTGCATCCACACAACAGGCATCCCAGGGGGTTTTGCAGTGATCGCCCGGAACCAAATCACAGGTCTCCAAAGCGGTATCCGCCAATACCGCTGTCGCAAAACCTTCAGTAAACGGATCCATGGCACCTCCAATTTTCCCTGAAATCGTCACGGTATCTCCGGGCTTCGCTGACTTTCTAGCCTCAGTGACAGAAATCGAACCAGCGGGCTCCGCATCGACGAATACAGATTGAATCAAGGGGTTCACGGCATTGGCCTCAGGAGCGCCTCCTGCTTCCTCTTTGGAACCACCGCAGGCGGCAATGAGAACAGAGAGAGCACTGAGAGCGAACAACTGATAGGCGGGGGATTTCATTTTTTTCATGGTTAGGATTGGGATTGAGTGAGACAAAGCAGAAATTCACTGAGAACGAAGAGCCTTCGGCAGCGATGCCCCGAGACACCGCATCGCCGGGGGTAATGCCCCGAGAGTGCCCAGTGCCAGGCCGGTCCCGAGACCAATTAAGATGATAGGTACGGTCAGAGTCAACCGGAACGTACCAATCGAAAACGGTACATTCACTCCCTCAAGGATCGCTGTGGCGAGGAACGCTGCCACGAGAGTCCCCATCAGCGTGGAGAGAAGACTTTCCTGTATCAGAGAGATAAGAATCGATCCGCGGGAAAACCCCACAGCCTGCAAGGTGGCTAGCTCCCGAATCCGCGACGAAAACGCAGCGTAGAGCATGTTGAGCCCTCCAAAGACCGCCCCGGCCGCGACCATACCGGCAGTCAGCCAGGTCATTGCCCTGATAGGTCCGTAAAACCGAGCCAGCTTCCCGTAGTAGTCTGACTCCCTGATCGCAACCAGCTCAAGATCAAGCCGCTGTTTAGTGAACAGATCCGCCTCGGGAAATGCGTCTATCGAGTCCAGCCTGATCACCACGCACGAGAGACTCTCCCGTTGCACCAGCGTCATCAAATCGGTCCGATCCATCCAAATCTCTGACTCCATCACAGTGCCCGGTGCTTCGAACACACCCGACACGGTGAACGTCTGATCTTCGAATACAATCTTCGCGCCTTCAGACAAATCTGACTGATCGACTCCGAAAGTATGCCAGGCGAGCTGACCAACAATCAACTCTCCGGGCGAAGGGTAGCGACCGCTCAATAACCTGACCTCTCGATGCACTTCAAAGGCGCTCGGGGTAATCCCCCTCAGCAGCGCCTGCGCTTTTTGGCCGTCATCGAAGAACACATTACCCATGTAGTGCACCTCACCGGAAACCGCCGGCGAATCGAGCCTTTGATCAATCCCTCTAACTCCGGCCGTAATTTGCTCTTCGGCCTGTATCACCACTTCGCTTCGCTCAACGCTCTCCTCCGAGCCTGCGCTGATGAAGATTACGTTCCTTGGTGAACCACTGGCCCGCAAGACACTCTCCATTCCTTGATTGAACGAGGCCGCAGCGAAAATCAAAAACACCACTAAGGCAGACCCTCCGACCTTTTGGATCAACTTCCAGGGGTCACGGATCAAATTCCGAACGGCATAGGAAAACGGTAACATATCAGACGGCACGTAGAGAACTCACAATTGGCTTTCGGGAAGCAACCACAGCCGGCCACAACGAGGCCAGCAATCCGAGCAGAACAGCAATGACCAGTCCTGCCAAGGTTACCTCCAAGCTCGGCGTCAAGGCCAGGGTCAAACCTTCATTTCCAAGGGTAAAACCTTTGAATTTGAAAAACAGGGCCGCGGCCATACATCCAACTCCGCCACCCAGCAATCCGAGCAGCATCCCTTCCCACAACATCACCATACCCACCGAGGAGCGGGAAAATCCGACAGTCTGCAGGATCGCATTTTCCTTCACACTTCCACGAGCTACAAGCAGCAGCGCATTGGCAACCAGGGCAAGCACCGCCAAAACGGCGCCAATGCCAAGCCACCTCGTGAACATGACCATCTCGATCATATCCTTCGCGGTCTGAGCAAAGAATGCTTTCTCCGGCTTCGTACTGGTCGGGGCCTGGTCGGACTTGAACAACTCATCGATTTCCTCGGCAACTCGCTCAAGGTCTTCGGAGCTTTCCACCCGAACATTGAACTGTGTCACTACACCAAGCCCGGCACGAGAAGACTGCTGCAAAAAGGAAAGGTGCACGTAGGCCACATTGTTATCCTGCAGCTCGGGTGATCGAATAATTCCTGACACGAAAACGCGCACTCCAACTGCCTCAAACTGATCCCCCGGCTTGAGTCCTCTGCGAGTCGCAAAATGCTCTCCCAACAGAGCGCCGTCACTCCGACGGGACCACTCATCGAACGATCCATTCACCACCTCAAGATTGGGATTGAACGCTTCCAACTCATCTGGCTGAACTCCTCGAAAGGTAATCACATCGAGACTGGCTCCGCAGTTATTGACCACAATTTGAATTGGGATGGCTTCGAGCACTCCCGGAATCCGCTGAATATCAGGCTGATAATGTTCAGGGAGTTTCGAAGTAGCCGGGCAAAACCGGTTCTCCCGATAGACCACCAAAGTGGTATCACCCGCACCGGCCTGAGTGGCAACACGGAGCGAAGACTGCATCGTCTCCACCGCCGTAAAGAGGAACATTCCCGACGCAACTCCAGCAATGGTCAGCAGGCTGCGAATGCGATGGCGAAACACCTGTTTCAACGCAAGAGCCGCTAAATGAATCATGAACTTCATTTCGCACCTCCCTCTCTGTCTCCGACAAGCTGGCCCTTTTCAAGGTGAAGTATTCTCCCCGCCGCTTTAGCTGCCTGGGCGTCGTGGGTCACCATAACAATCGTCTTGCGATACTTCTTCGCCAGCTGCCCGAGCAGATCCAAAATCTGGTCAGCGCTCTCCCGGTCAAGATCCCCTGTTGGCTCATCCGCCACCAGCAATGGGGGATCGGCAACTAGTGCCCTCGCGATGGCAACCCGTTGCTCCTGCCCACCGGACAATTCAGACGGCCGGTGATCAGAACGATCAGAAAGCCCTACCAGGTCAAGCGCTGCTGCCACTTTGTCCCGTCGGGCCGAACGCGAAAGTCCAGACTGCAGCAGCAAGGGCAACTCTACATTCTCGAATGCCGAGAGAATCGGAACCAGGTGGTAGAGTTGAAAAATATAGCCGCATCCCGACGCCCGCCATTTCGTGAGTTGGCCGCGGCTCATGCTACTGATTTTCCGCTCCTCCACCCATAGCTCACCGGAGGTCGGCTCATCAATTCCGGCAATGAGATTGAGTAATGTGGTCTTCCCCGATCCTGACGGCCCCATCAAAGCGAGGAACTCACCGACAGGCACATCCAAAGTCAGACTTTCCAGCGGAGTCACCGAAATTCGGCCCTTCCGGTAGGTTTTGGTCAATTCACGACAACGAATCAGTGCAGTGTCACTCATGGCTTTTCAGATACAGGTTGAAGGTTAATACGCTCCCCATCGACCAAGTCCGCCGAAGGGCTAATCACCACTTGATCCCCGGGACGGATCCCTGAATGAACGTTCACATAGCCATCACGAGACTCACTCCCGAGAGTAAGTGATCGACGCTCGACACGGTCCCCCAGCGAGGACACTGCCCAAACAATTGCCTTGTCTCCGGATCGCTCAAACAGAGCAGTTTCCGGGACATAAAGAGCAATCCTATCGCCTCCTGAACTGCCCTCATCAGATACGCGACCGCCCAAGTCTGAGCTCAAGGAAGTCGATGCCAGAAACTCGGCCCGGCACAACATATCAGGACGCAAACGATGATCAGGGTTCTCCACCCTCACCTTCGCTTGGAGCGTGTTGCGCTGTAAATCAGCCTCTCCTGCAATGCGGGTCACCGTTCCGCGAAAAATCCGATTGGCCAAAAAGTTCGACCTCATCCTGACCGACTGCCCAACCGTGAGCTGTGCCGCTTCTTCCAGCGGAACATCGATTCTAGCCTGAAGAGAGTCTGGCTGGTAGAGAATCGCAACCGTTGCAGAATCGGCATCATCCATCAGAAGCATCCGCTTCTGACCGGGGACCGCGAGCAGTCGGAGTATGATACCATCTACCGGTGCGCGAATCTCGGTGCGCGCCAAGGCCAGTTCACGGCGGGCGACTTCCGTCTCTGCCCTGCGCACTCTTGAACTGACTTCCAATCGCATTGCCTCCAGGCGGCTCAGTTCACTTTCGAGCTCTACTCTGGAAATCGCGAGGGCTTCCACTTCACTTGCATGGGTATCGAGTCGCAGCCTCGCCAGCGTCAACGCTTCCTCAGAAATCGCTCCGGCACCCACGGTCTCAAGCCTTTCCCGGCGATCCTCCAGCTCAAGACATTTCATGCGTCCTGCTTCCACCAACTTGTCCAATGTCACGATCCGTGCCTGGGCCGCATCGATTGCGGACTCATGAGCCTTCCCGCCCGCCTGCAGAGCCGAGAGATCGCTCTGCGCAGTTTCTAGATCGAGTTCAAAGTCCTCACTGATTAACTCTGCCAGGAGTTGCCCTTGAGTCACCGCTTCGCCTTCGAGAACCGCGACTGATTTGATCACGCCGTTGACCAGGGCGGTTGCCTTGATGGGAAGAGGGTCGGGCTCAATCCATCCTGAAGCCTGAAACAGCATCTGTGACTCCCATGGATCTTGTCCCTTCACATTACGACTCGGGTTTGAGCTGATCGAGTCAGACGATTGGCGGACGGTCACCACCGACTCGACGTTCACTGGGGTAGAACGCTGCAGACGGTCTCCGAACAGAAGCCAAGCCAGGAGTGCAAATCCCAGTAACAGCACCCATGGTATCGCCGCCGTAGTGCCACGGCCCCATCGAAAGCTTGATTTTACCTCGGGCCCCTTGCTATCCGGACTAATTATTGATTCTAAAGATGTCAAACTCATTGGATTCGAAAAATTTAATTGTCAAAATTGACGAGGTCCAAACTTGAGGGACACACGTCAGTGCGTTTCCCGCGCAGGGGAAACAAAACGAGACAATGTTCGAATCAAACGAGACTGCGCTGCACGAATATGAGCAAGACGCGACCAGTCCGGGGTGGCGGATCAGGAGAATGAAAACGGCCACAAGACTCAGTGAGTGAAACCGTGTTCAGGAAAAGAGAAGAGGGGGACTCGACCTCGGTAAGAAAGCGGGGGGAATCCACTTTGAACCCCGGGGCGACGACAAAAAAGTTCCCTTCTTCCGGCACCACGAGGCAACAATCAGAAGGAGCCGAATCGCAACACGACCCTGAATCGACACTGCGACAGGCAGGAGTTGGCTCAAGGCACGATACCGAAACAGATGCCGAATCACCCACCGCTACCGCGAGGATGATGGCTACCAGAAAAGCACCTGTCAGCTTTCTCAACATCCCCTCAAGCTAGTTCTCCCCCGCCCCTCTGTCAAACCGGCCCTACTTTCGCCCCTGATTTCCAGCCGCAATATAACGCCTCGCGAGATGGCTCTCCATCGTAGCCAACTCCCTATCGGTCAGCGCTCTGGAATAGACGATTAGCTCAAACATCACATGGGAAGCATCGCCCTCAGCAGGATCTCCCCGATTACCAATCCCGACTCTGCTGATCCATAGTTTCGGAATGGTAACCTTACCCGTCCCCGGATCAATTCTGTGCCCACCCGCTTGAATTCCCTGAAGGAGTTGAATCTGTTGTTTCGAATTCCAACGATAGCTCACCACACCCGGTAGGTTGGAATCCCATTTTCGGGCAACGCGAAAGTTCTTGTTTCCAGACTTCATGACTCCGGCAAGCTGCCCGCTCGGAACGAGGCTCAGTGACAACATCTTTCCACCCTTCTCAGCTGGCGAAAATCTGACAAACTTCTCTGCACCCGGCTCCAGTTTAACGACGGCAAAGATCGTCAATCCTTCCACCAATCCCGCCCCATTTTTCGACGCCTGCATCGATGAGTCAGCCGAAAGAACGGCACCCCGGAACTCGTCCAGGAGACCGGGCATCATTTTTGCATCAAAGGTCTGCAGTGACGGGAGCCGGTTTCCCACTGAGTCCTGGTCATCTCGCAGTAAAGATCGTTGTACGCTTCTTGAGACGAGATCACCCCAGGCGGCGATCTGGTCTCCAGGCTCGGCCAGTGATTCGTAACCGCTGGAGAAAGCATACTTGCCGCCGGTGTACCAAGTAACAAGTCCATCAGTCACAGGGAGCTCCGGCGGGAAAGGATAGGGATCATCCCACATCAGCTTTTTGGGAAGCGCTGGACGCCGACCGCTGGATGTCTCTTTCGCCTTCGATGTTGACGTTCTTGCCTCGCTCACAGCCTTCCCATTTTTCAGGACCTTCGCAGGCGTTTTGATTTCGCCGCCTCCACCATCCCTTCCTCTCCACATCACCAGCCCTATCACGAACAGCAAGAGTATGACCCCCACCGCGATGACGATTCCCATACTTTTCTGTGAAGACTGCTGCGCTGAAACTCTCTTGAGTGACGGTCGCGGTGGAGGAACCGCAACGCCGGGTCGCGGCTTTCCTTTCCCGACGTTTTTCGCAGAAGCCACGGACTTCCCGGGAACTATGATCTTTCGGGCCGAATCGGTTTTGGCCTTCGTCGAAGGATCCTCCGCCAATTTTGCGACCGGGATCGCATCGGGATCTTCAGGAGGGAGCACATCAGCTGATGCATCTGGATGCGCCGCATCAACCGGGGAGACCGACACTATTTCCGGCTCCCTTTTTGAATAATCATCAGATTTTCTCTTTCCCTCCAAGGCTTCCTGCAACTGCTCCAGCGCATCCGCAGCATCCTTGGGGCGATCTTCTACTCGACGGGAAATCATTTTCATGATCCAGTCCGCAACCGGCCGGGGAACGTCAGATCTGAGCTCGCTGATGTGCTTGCAGCGATGACTCAAATGATTCATCGAAGTCTGCGCAGGGCTATCCCCTGAGAAAGGAGCTTTCTGAGTGAGTGAATAGTAGAGCACGCAACCCAGAGAATAGAGATCAGTCCGTTGATCGAGAGGCCTCAATTCCAACTGCTCCGGCGCGATGTAGTCGATCGATCCCAGAAATGAGCCCTTTTGATCCAAAGTCTGTAAAGAGGGCTGCGAGCTGAACTTGGCGAGACCAAAATCGAGAATCTTCGCGAGAAACCTCTCTGCGGGAGTCATCGTCAGCATGATGTTTCCCGGCTTAATATCTCGATGAAGAAGACCCAACTCTCCAGCCGCAACCAGTGGCTCAAGGCACTGTGGCGCGATATCTTTGAAGTCCGACCATGAGAGTGCTCCCGATGTCATGACCGAATGGAGGTCCTCCCCATCGATCAATTCCATCACCACATAAGGGCCATCCTTATCCTCCTCGATCGCGAAAATCGTAACGATGTTAGGATGTTGAAACCGTGCCAGCACAGCGGCCTCTTTTTCGATGAGATCCCCTGAGGGCTCGTTCAGGTTTGTTTCCTCAATCGGCAGAAGACGCTTGATTGCGACCTCCCTCTTCATCACTGTATCGTAGCCGCGGTAGACGGCACTCATGCCGCCACGTCCAAGCCTACCTCGAATTTTGTATCGATCAGACATGCCGGTATCAACTCACTGACCAACTGGATATACTTGTTCCGACGCTTCTCATCTGCTTTCGCTCACTCGAACATTCTCCTGCATTTTTGAAGCGTATCCACGCAAAAATCGAATATCGCATCGATAGATGTCAGTCCAGTTCAGATACGCCTTACCCAAATGAACCCCGCCCGGCCCAATAAGTCGCCCATCCATCCTCCCCTCCTCGCTGGTATTGAAGCGGGTGGCACAAAGTATGTTTGCTCAGTAGCGGTCGATCCCCGGGCGCCTCTGCTGGAAGTGCGATTTCCTACTCGGGCGCCTAAAGAGACGATGGAGGAGGCCGCCGCCTTTTTCTCCCGGGCCGTTGAACTACACGGCCCCATCAGCGCCCTTGGTATTGGCACCTTTGGACCCGCAGAACTCGACACCCAGTCACCGGAGTTCGGGTCCATTCTAACCACGCCCAAGCTGGGCTGGGGCGGGTTCAATGTGGTTAACGCCATGAGGAGATCCGTCGGTGAATCCGTCCCCATCGCCTTTGATACCGACGTCAATGCCGCAGCCATCGCTGAGTCACAATTCGGAGCTGGTCAAGGACACCGCTTTGTCGCATACGTCACTATTGGGACAGGAATCGGTGCTGCCTTTATTCACGATGGCAACCTCCTCCACGGTAGGATGCATCCCGAAGTCGGTCATATCCAGCTCCCCGACTTTGACAGTGCAATTGGCAAAGACACCAATCACTGCGATTTCCACTCATCATGCTTCGAAGGAAGAGCCTCCGGCCCAGCAATAGAAGCCCGATGGGGAGTCCCTCCCCACGACCTTCCTGACATTCATGAAGCATGGGAACTGCAAGCCTCCTATCTCGCTGCGGGCTGTATCACTCTCACTGCAGTCTGGTCGCCTGATATCATCATTCTTGGCGGGGGCGTCTCTCAAAAGCCCGGCTTGATAGATCGGGTCAGGCGCCAGTTCAGGGAACAGTCTGGGGGCTACTGGAAGTTACCTCCTTTGGAGTCCTATCTTCAAACTCCTTCACTTGACCAGCAGGCCGGAATTGTTGGGGCCTTGACCATGGCACAACGATTGATTGCCTAGGCCTCAAGCCCTCATCCCAGCGCCGAGATCCGTCCAGTCGAGTCCCCAAATCGCTCCTCGGTCAATCCGATTCGGTCGCTGAGGTTGAGGAACAAATTGCTCATCGGAGTCGATTTTCCCGCCTCAAGATGCAAGCCCGTCTGAATCGTTCCTCCACCCTGACCTGCCAGGATGACAGGAAGGCGCTCATGCTGATGCCGATCCGGATCTTCCAGTCCGCTCCCCCACACGATCATAGAATTGTGAAGCAAGGAGTTCCCATCGACATCCTTACGAGCTTTCATTTGCTCAATAAAGTAGGCCAGCTGGTGCGAATAAAATAAATCAATCTTGGCCAATTTATCAAGCGAAACGGGATTGCCTCGATGGTGAGAAATTGAATGATGCCCATCGGGCACTCCAATCTCTTTGAAACTGCGATTACTTCCATCATGGGCCAACAGGAAGGTAGCCACCCGGGTCGAATCGCTCTCAAACGCAAGCACCATCATATCCATCATTAGACGAATGTGATCTTGATAGACCGGCGGGATCCCCTCCGGAATCGGAACACCAGGATCCTCAGGTAAGCCAAACTTTTCCGCTTTGTCGATGCGCATTTCGATTTCGCGAATCCCTGTCATATACTCATCCAGCTTTAACTGGTCGTTTCGGCCCAGCTGCCTATTGAGAGACCTGGCATCCTCCATTACAAAATCGAGAATCGAGCGCTGTTGCTGGTTTCGTATCGTAAAACTCTTTTCCCGCTCTTCCCGACTGCCCAATCCAAAAAGGCGTTCAAACACATGTCTGGGATTCGATTCTGGCGTCATCGGCGTCGTAGCGGAGCGCCAGGATAAGTTGAACTGGTAGGCGCATGAATATCCCGAGTCGCACACCCCGCTCTTTCGAACCCCATCACAGGACAGTTCGAGCGATGAAAATCGGGTCTGCTCCCTGATGTGGTTCGCGATCAGCTGATCAATCGACATCCCCAATTTTATGTCCGCTCCCGCTGTTTTTCTAGGTCGGGCACCCGTCAGGAAAGAGGCGTTTGCTCTGGCGTGGTCACCGCCACCGTCATTCCCTGCCATTCCATTCTCATGCTTGAGCTGCCCCAGTATATTAAAGTCATCCTTGAACCGGGCATAGGGCTGGTGAGTTGCATTGAGCTGATAGCCTGCTCCGGTACCTTTTGGCGTCCACTTATCCACGTTGATCCCGTTCGGCTTGTATAAGAAAGCAGTCCGGAGAGGCATTCCTGTTGCCGTGGTGGCGAGTGCTCGAGCCCCCTCTGCTGCAACAGCCTTTGGCAGGAAGGACTCCCACACAGGCAGTGTGATACCGGCACCAAGGCCACGTAAAAATCGACGTCGATTGAATCCAGATTGCATTGGGATAGAGCTAAGCAGAAAAGTTCATCATTCCTACTATAGCCGCCACCAATCCTACTGCCGATACAGACTCAAACAATTCACGTATTCGGGGTAGCCCCTCAAACGCAAAACACTCTCTCCATCTATTTTTTCGCCTCGAGGCCCTCCGACAGCCCCTGAACGTAAGCAACCAACTGCCATATCTCTGCCGGCTTAAACTGCTCAGCAAATCCGATCATGGCGGTACCATTGAGGCCCGTGGCAATCGTTCGGTAGAGATCCTGTGGACCATCCCCCGACTTGTGGTGTTCCTCAGAAAGGTTGGCTGGCTTTGAAGGAAATCCCCAAACATCCATGAGCCCCTTGCCCCCGGGACCATCGCCTTCTCCTTTCTCCCCGTGACAAATCATGCAGCTCTGAACAAAGCGCTGCTTTGCCTTGCCCGCCTCACGCTTTTTATCCTCGGCAGAGGCAAACCATTGGGGCGTATCAGGAAACATGAGAGGCTCTGCTTGAAGCGATTCATCGTCCCACTCGCGGGACAAACTCTGGATATAGACGATCAAAGAGCTCAAGTCCTCCTCGCTCAAATCCTTGAAGAAGGGCATCGCCGTTCCAGAAATTCCACTCCGAATCGTGCGGTGAAGATCCTCCGTAGTGGGAAGCATCCCGTAAGGAGTTGTTCTGAATTTAAAAATCCCCGCCCGAAAGTTCCGCGGCTTGTGGATCAGGTTACCCGCCCATTCACCATCGCCCCGCCCTGTGGCTCCATGGCAGATTGCACATTGCTTCTGGAAAACATACCGCCCCTTAAGGTAGAGATGCAACCGCTGCCGCCTCACTTCCTCCGACTCCTCTTCTGCAGCGACGGTGACAGTTGCCGATGCAAGAAGGCTGATGACCAGCATCCCAATAGAAACGACTCGTTGAGCGACTTTAAACGTGAGCATAAATTGAAATAGACTCTGGTTCAGGCAGCCATCAGAAACGCTGCACTCTTTGTGAAAAGCTGTGCATTATTTTACCTTTAACCCTTCGATCCAAACCACTGGAGGGAAGGCTGCGCATAAGGACGGAAAATTTCCACTGTCCCGGTGGGTTCGTCATAGAAAATGGCCCGATTGAGGCCGAGGTCCGCAGCAGCACCTGTATCAATGAGACTTGCAGAATCCGTCGCGCTCATCTGGAAGAGCACCTTTTTCTCAAATTCCCCGGCTGCTTTCCGACCAAGACACCGATTTACGCTGTTGTAGGAATCAAGTGAGGTCACCACATGGAATCCCCACGCAGGCCCTTCACAGATCAGCTCGTGCAGTGAGTCAGAGGGCTTCGCCTCAGCCTCCTCGTCCGCCGAAAAGCTGAAGTCTTCCTCATAACGTAATTTCTTGTAGCGATGAAGTGAGGGAATAAAAACAAAGGTATCAGGCTGCCCGGCATTGCCACCACTTGCCTCAGCGGCCTTCATTTCTGAAACCAATTCGCTGAGGACCTTTCCGGCGTCATTCATTCCCGGACACTCTACCCCGCCAATAGATTCTACCGCACTGGCAAACCAACTGTCTTCACCCGATTGAGAAAACCGATGATCTAAGAGCACCAGCCTCCCTCGATCACCCAACTGTGAGCGCAACAGTTGCAATCCAATGGCCACGAGCGAATCGACGATATCGTCGCGCTGACCAACCACGAGAAGGTTGGATCCGCTTTGCCGCGCAAACCCCACTTCCGTCGGCCCTTTGATCGCATTCGGCGCACCGAGAAACAACCGAACCGGAGATTGATGCGGTTCGGCGAGAAACTTCTTCACAGCAGAGTCACGGGTAACATCTCCGGGGGCGTTACCTTCAAATATCACCTGACTGCGGCCGGTTTTGCCGGTTGCCTCAGCTCGCGCCCGAACTTCAGCCAGATATCGATCCCTTTCTCCATCTTCCATCCACACTACCTGAAAGGGTGAATTCGCTTCAATGGCCCCCGCCCGATCATTGTATATCCCCTCACCAGGGCGCGTCAGTAACCGCGGCGCCGGATTTGAATCATCCATGATCAGATAGGCATCAGCCTCGTTGCAGGCGAGAGCAATGCGGACCGTCATCTGACCCAATGTCGCGCGGGCCAGAGTGAACGCTCCCCCCAACGTTTGAGAGCCCAACACCGCATGAATACCAAACGCCCGGCCCTGTCGCACGATACGATCAAGCAGTACGGCAGCCTGTTGAGAGATCTGATCGTCTTCGACAAAAAACTCCTGAAACTCATCAATCAATAAAAGAGTTCGCGGCATCGGCTGTGCGTCCGCGGACGCGCGGTAGCCCGGAATATCCTGGACACCTGCATCGCGGAACATCTCACCCCGGGTTTTGAGCTCCTCGTCGAGTCGTTTCAACACGCTCAATCCGAACTCTCGATCACTTTCAATCGCAATCACTCGGGCATGCGGAACCTGACTATCCGCATAGCATTTGAATTCAACCCCTTTCTTGAAATCAATCAGATAGAACTCCACCTCGTCAGGGTCACACCACAGAGTCAGATTCGTTACGATGACATGAAACAGAGTCGATTTTCCTGAGCCCGTCTTACCCGCGATCAAAGCGTGCTGACACGTCCCCTTACCGAGGGCGAGCTTCTGGAGCTTCGTGGCACCGCTTCGGCCTATCGGAACGGTCAACTCCCTGGAAGTGTCGGCTGACCACATTTCCCCCGCCTCAGGCGCTATAAAGGAGAATGGTACCTCGATACGATTAGAATCCCGATTTGCCTCGCCAATACGATGAACCCACTTTGCAAACTGATCCGCCGGCGGTGGCACTTCCAAGGTTAGCGCCGAGCCCTTCAACGGATTATCTTTCAGATAGAAGCCATCGATATTGCTCCGAAAACAGAGACAGGCCCGCTGCAAGTCATCCATTTGAAAACCGGGAGGAAGCTCGGCACGCTGGTCACAATGGATCATCAGAAATACGCCACATCGTGCCCCCGAAGAGGCGATGCTCAGCAATCGCTTTGTTGCTGTATCGCTGAACCCTTTCGGAAAATCAGCCACCACTAAAAAATGATACCTCTCCGCAATTGTTCCCGCAGCCTCATTGTATTGAGTAATCG
>CAXBHX010000019.1:0-85299 GCA_963975655.1 uncultured Verrucomicrobiales bacterium | reverse complement strand
GACTTAACCCAACATCTCACGACACGAGCTGACGACAGCCATGCAGCACCTGTGATAGTCCACCCGAAGTGACGATAAGCTTTCACAAATCTACGACTAACATGTCAAGCCTAGGTAAGGTTCTTCGCGTTGCATCGAATTAAGCCACATGCTCCACCGCTTGTGCGGGTCCCCGTCAATTTCTTTGAGTTTTAATCTTGCGACCGTACTCCCCAGGCGGCACGCTTAACGCGTTAGCTCCGGCGCGGAAGGGGTCGAACCCCCCCACACCAAGCGTGCACCGTTTACTGCCAGGACTACAAGGGTATCTAATCCTTTTCGCTACCCTGGCCTTCGTCTCTCAGCGTCAGGTGTCGTCCAGAGTCTCGCCTTCGCCACTAGTGTTCCTCTCGATATCTACGCATTTCACTGCTACACCGAGAATTCCAGACTCCCCTCCGACCCTCAAGTACGGCAGTATCGGATGCAGTTCCGGGGTTGAGCCCCGGGATTTCACATCTGACTTACCATACCGCCTACAGACGCTTTACGCCCAGTAAATCCGAACAACGCTTGAGACCTTCGTATTACCGCGGCTGCTGGCACGAAGTTTGCCGTCCCTTCCTCTTCAGGTACTATCAAGACCCATGTCAGTTACTACATAAGCATTTACTCCCTGATGACAGGAGTTTACGACCCTAAGGCCTTCATCCTCCACGCGGCGTCGCACCGTCAGACTTTCGTCCATTGCGAATGATTCTCGACTGCTGCCACCCGTAGGTGTCTGGACCGTGTCTCAGTTCCAGTGTGACTGGTCGTCCTCTCAGACCAGCTACCCGTCATCGCCTTTGTGAGCTTTTACCTCACCAACTAGCTGATAGGCCGCGAGCCCATCCTGAAGCGACAGCCAAATAAATGGCCGCCTTTAATTTTACAATCACATGGGGTATTAATCTTCCTTTCGGAAGGCTATCCCCCGCTTCAGGGCAGGTTACTCACGTGTTACTCACCCGTTCGCCACTAGGAACTTTCAAAGCAAGCTAAGTAAGTTCCCCGTTCGACTTGCATGTCTTATCCACGCCGCCAGCGTTCGTTCTGAGCCAGAATCAAACTCTCCGAATAGAAAATTGATCCCGCATCAAGAACTTACTAATCATCCAGCCGAAGCTGAATGATTGGCGTTCTATATTACGGAAAATTGACTTCCTGGAATCTTCCGAAGAAGACTCCTTGAGACTCCCGAGGGAATCTCAATTTGCGCACGCTATATTTGTTCGCGTGCAGCACACAATTTAACCTTTACCAAATACCAGTTATTGCAGTATTTCTATCTTGCTTGAGCTCGAAAATAATCGTGCTCAGCTCCCTAGAAACGGGTCGCAATTACTGGTTCGAATAATTTAAAAAGATCAACATCTCCGTTGCCGCAATTGGCTGAAAGGAGCCACCCTCTTTTGGGCGGGCCCGAATCTAGGCTGGATTTTCAGGAGGTCAATCACTTTTGTGATACTTTCTTTAAAAACTTTCAAATACCCCCTTCCATAGGCCCTACAGCCCCCTAACAAGGGCACATTTGTGCGATACTTCGAGTATCCCTAAAACCTCTAAAGTTTGGATCGAGGGCCTATAGAGAGGTTACGGCTGAAACCGCCAGTCGGTTCAGGTTGGCGTTTTACTACGTGTCCCCTTAAGATTAGCGCTCATGGTATTCTCCCCTCCCAGAATATTCCGTCTCGTTTTGACAATTATTGGCCTCCCGGGTTTCATATTTTGCCATTTTTTGGCCGACGCTCAGGTTCCGGCAGACGAGAATGGAGCCGCCGGCCAGCCTGTTATTGCAGCGAATGCCAGCGAAAGTCCGTCTCAGATCAAGGCATCAGAGGTCCAGGTTCAGGCTCTAGAGCTGATTCCGGAGGACCGTCATTACCGCGAACTACTCGCCGAAGCAGTGGCCAGCGCCTACGAAGGCCGGGGATTTCGGTCCCTTTGGAACGATGATCAGCTTCCACCGAATCTTCATCGGGGTCTCGCTAATGCGCTTGCGTCCCACGCGTTCCCCCAACTAATGGCCCTTGATCCGGAAAATCTCATTCCTCGGATCACTTCGGAGACGGTGGACAAACAGGATCTCGCCAACACGGTTGCCATTCTTGACGCCGGACTTCTCATTCGCCTTGGTATTGTTCCCACCGCGGCGATCTGGGAGCAATGGGACCGGGGAGATACCCCCGGGGAAGACGGCCGATCTGCCGAGGCCATCTCTAACGACCTCATTCTCGCGTCATCGATCACTCCCTTTGAAATGGAGCGCGTCATGACGGGACTTGGTCCAAAAAACTGGATCTACCGAGAGCTGCGCAAAGCGCTGCCGGAAGCTAAGCAAGCGATTCTTCAGTATTCAGGCTTGCCCAATATCCCGGATCCGGCGACGGCAGGAGTGGGACGCCCCGGTGATGCCTACCCGTATGCGCCCGCTATAGGAGCCCATCTCGCTGACCGGGGATATCTGGATATGCCAGAAGAGGAGATCGCAGCGCTATCACAGATAACCCCCGAACTCGCTGCTGCGCTCATTGCTTTTCAGAGCGACTACGGGCTCGACTCCGATGGCGTCTTCGGGCCGGCATCCTGGCGGTATTTAAATACCAACGCCGCCAGCCGATTCCGATCAGTTGTCATCAACATGCATCGCGCTCGCCTTCTTCCCAACGATTTTGGCGACCGCTACCTGTTTGTGAACCTTCCCAGCGCAGAACTCTTTGCCTTTGAAGACAATGACTTTCTCGCCTCAAGTATGCGAATTGTTCACGGGCAGGCCTCAAAGGACACCCATCGCACCCCTTCCTTCAGGGACGTGATGCAGGAGATTGTCTTCGGCCCCTATTGGAATGTCCCCAAAAGTATCGCCGTGAAAGAAATCCTTCCGAAAGCGCAGGGCGACTGGGGATACTTGAGCCGAAATCGCTACGAGATTGTCGAGCACTTCAACCCTTACAACAAAAACTCGCACCGGCTCTCGCCCCAGAACCTTGAGCTGGTATCTCAGGGCCGCCTGTTCCTGCGCCAGAAACCAGGACCAACGAATTCACTCGGTCGCGTCAAGTTCCTCTTCCCGAATACGAATAATATTTATATGCACGACACCCCAGCAAAGGCCTTTTTTGCCCGGGCTAATCGAGACTACAGCCACGGATGCATCCGGGTCGCTCAGCCGGAAGAACTAGGGAAATGGGTCCTCAGCGCACAAGGATGGAGCGGGGAGCAGGTCAAAGAGGCCATGTTCGCCGACTCTTGGAAAAGCCAGCCTATCGAAAAGGACGTCAATGTCTTCATCACATACTTCACGACTTTCCCCCGTCCGGTCATCGGAGGCAAAATTGTTCTGGCTCCAGCACGCGACGTTTACGATCTCGACCCCAAAGACTCGAGAACCCTTTCAAGCGTTCTCCCATGGGAGGAACCCCCGGCCACTACAATCCCGTCGGGTGGTCAATAAACGACCAGGTCAGACTCTCAAAAGAATCGCACCACCTCTGCGCGAGCGCCTTCACTCCGAAAGTCTCGGTCGCGTAGTGCCCCGCGTAGATCAAATTAACACCCAGCTCCTCAGCTGACGTGTAACTCCAATGAGGCCCTTCACCGGTGACAAAGGTGTCAATCCCGGTAGCAGCCATTTCATAAATCTGTGATCCTGCTCCGCCAGTCACGACGCCCACCCGCCGAAGATCCGAGGGGCCTCCCGGACAGACATGGACATTCGCGCCGGTTATCCCGCCAATCTTCTGAACTAAATCATCGCGAGTCATGTTCACCTCCGCCCGAATCCCAAGATCAATCCCCTTCCATGGGGCGAATGGTTCGCAATTTTCCATGAAGCCCAGCTGAGCCATCATTTGAGCGTTGTTACCCAACTCAGGATGTACGTCCAAAGGGATATGCGCGCTATATATAGCGAGACCATGTTCCATAGCGAGCTTGAGCTTCCGATAGAGCGCCCCTTCAATCTTTTGAGCCCCCTGCCAAAACAAGCCATGGTGCACTACCAGTAGGTCAGCCTTCTGTTCACAAGCTGATTCGATGACAGGTAGGCAGGCGTCCACGGCCGCTACAATCTTTTTGACTTCGCCTGAGCTTTCCAGTTGAAGCCCATTCAAAGCTTGAGGGTAGTCGGGAATCTCATCGATCCGCAGCCACTCATCCGCTCTATCAACCAGTTCTCGAACTGTCGCCATGCGGATTGTTAAACCAATCCCCTACAGTTTGAAATAGAAAACCGCATAGACGGTCGCCTCCATCTCCTCGCTGCTCATCCGCCGACCGCGAGTCTCATCCCCCCATGGCTCAGTGTAGATCACTTCGCCTACCTCCGAGTGTATCCCCGTCACGATAGAGGCATGGGAAGGGCCGCTCAGTTCCCGATTTGGCAGAGTGCTCAACACTTTCTCACTCAGAGGGGTTATCTCAGCCGACTCATCGCCCTCCAAACTTTGAGCCCCCAATTGTCGCTGCTGCTCCCGCTCGATCGAAACTCGACGCCAAACAATCACCGGAAGCCCATCCTCGATGGAGCGCTCAACTTTATCCGCATCAAATTTAGGCGCCATACTCACTCGCATCCCAAGCTCCCGTGCGACCGCCCGGTGCACCTCGATCAAATCGCTGCCGCCGGCACTTCCTGTATTCTTGAAATCCGCGGCAGCAACGAGAGCCTCCGGTCGGGCCCTCAAACCCAAATAGTGCGAAACCATCGCCAGAGAGTGAACGGAGCAGAACGGAGTCACTCCCTGAGTAAACATGGGAAGCCCCTCGACCTGCAACGCCCCCGAATCATCCTGATTAACGCGCTCCTCGAGCAAATCCTCGCGATCACGCCGGGACAACTCCGCCCACTCGGGATCGACCAGACTATGCATGACTCGATCCGACCGGTAGATATGAAGGGAAACGGAATGATCTTCACGCTGAATAAAACGCAGAACAAAATTCTCCCACTTATAATCAACGAACTCGGTCCTCAGAGAGGGGCTGTATCCTATTTGCCCCTCTGTCCCCCGACCGCAACCATCCTCCAATTTCTCGGTCAGCGATTTTGAGAGCTCCTTATAGTGGTGGGAAAACTCAGTGCGCTTTGCCCGGCCTGCATCCCTGTCTTCCCTGGTTGACTCCCCGCCATAACGATAGCCAAAATATAATCCTGCATCGAGATAGTGAATCGCCACTTCGGCGACACCTGCTTCGTCGGAATACGCCACTACCCTCATCGGGACCTCACCCAACACCACCGGATTGGCAGCCATCCTTTGAATAGTGAGATCAGGAAGCGACGGCTCATCCTCCCAAGGGCCGGAAAAATCACCCTGAGTCCAGTTATCCTCACTGAGAAATTCTTCAGTCAGATCCGCATTGAATCGAGGAAAGGCAGGGATGATGGGCACCGGTGTCGTCCCATTGGATAAAAAACTGTTCGGAATCGCGCTGACCTCCGTTTGAATCAAAAATCCCAACCCTAAGATAAAAATGAGAAGCTTCATCAGGGGGTGACCGTATCAAATCGCTGTCAAAAGGACCAGCCGGGAATTTCTCCAACTTCCTCAGAAGAGTGAACCGAGGAATTCCCAGGCAGCGGTTTGCACATCCCTGACCCCCCTTCCTTGCGGAATCCAATGTATAGGGCTCATGGATGAAGGGGGTAACCGAAAGTCACTCGGGACGGGTTCCAGATCGAGCCCTTGGGCATCAGCTTCCATCAACGCACGCTTCAGATGGGAAGCCGAACTACACAGTCCCACTCGCTTCCATTCCGGGTGCTCCTTAATCACCCCTGCCACAGCGGACAGCTCTTCGGCCGTATTGCGCGGCTCCGACAATTCGATAATCGCTCCCCCGGGGATCCCGAGGCTCTGCCATATCTCCGAGGCCTCGCGCGACAGATCCCGATCCTCTCTCCTCTCCGTCACGCTTCGTCCGGTAGCAATCAACACCCCGATCTGCCCGCGATGATATAATATAGCAGGTTGCAGGATCCGATCACCATGAGCTCCCACCACGGGGTTCCCCCCCGGCGATTGCGCGGTCCCTCCACCCAAGACTACAACCGCGTCAAAATAGCCTGAGGGATCTTCATATTGATAATACCGACTCTCCGTCGCCCGCAGCAATCCACCTCCAACATAGGGGCTGCCAGCAAGCGTGTATCCAATCCAAGCCACTCCCAGGGTCCAGCGAGCCCTCTTACCGAGCCCTGGCCAACATACGGCTGCCAGCCCCGCCACCCATAGGACCCCTGCCGGCATCATTAAATGGGCAATTACCTTTCTGGCAATCAACCAGCTTCCGCTGAACGACATCAGAATCAGGACTAGAAGAACAAGAGCAATAAGAGGCAGCAATTTTAGAATTCGGCTCATGAATAAGAATGTCCTTTAGAATAAAGGACCGGTGACGTCATTCTTTCCAGCGTTTTTCAGCCTTTCAATCAAGGCGGAAAAAACCGCGTGCGAACTACAAGCACTTCCTATACCGTCCGCGCATGTTACAAGCAGGCATTGTAGGACTTCCCAACGTTGGCAAATCAACGCTTTTCAACGCCGTCACCCGGACTCGAAATGCAGAGGCAGCCAACTACCCTTTTTGCACGATCGACCCCAATGTCGGAGTTGTCATGGTTCCGGATGACCGCCTGGCTGTTCTCAGCGACATCAGTGGATCTTCAAAGCTGATTCCCGCCGCCATCGAATTCGTCGATATCGCTGGCCTTGTCGAAGGAGCCTCCGCAGGAGCCGGCCTCGGCAATAAATTCCTCGCTAACATTCGGGAGGTCGATGCCATCGTTCAGGTCGTCCGCTGTTTTGAAAACGACGACATTATCCACGAACTCGGCTCCGTCGATCCGATTCGCGATATCGAAATCATCAATGCTGAGCTCATCCTCGCCGACATCACCTCGATGGAGAAGCGAAGGGCTTCCAGGGAAAAGAAGGCCAAGACGGGAGACAAGCTATCGAAACAGGAAGTGGAGTTGATCGACAAACTCATGCCTCACCTTGATCAGGGAAACCCCGCTCTAACGGCTGACCTCACCGATGATGAACGCATCACGCTGCAGGACTTCTTTCTGCTCTCCTCAAAGCGCACCATCTTCGCCTGCAACGTCTCAGAGAACGAACTAGGTGGCGCCGTTGAAAATCCCGAAGGGCACCCGCTCGTGAAAAAAGTGCGCGATTTCGCCGCCCAGTCGCATGGCGCGGAAGCCATCGTTATCTCGGCCCACATCGAAGAGGAAATGAGTGACCTCGATCCAGAAGAAGCCGCCGAATTTCTCGCCGACATGGGAGTCAAGGATTCCGGCGTATCCGCCCTAATTACAGCCGTGTACCACTTACTAGGCCTCAGGACATATCTCACCACCGGGGAGAAAGAAACCCGGGCATGGACGATCACTGACGGAACCAAAGCCCCGGGTGCTGCCGGCGTTATCCATGGAGACTTTGAACGCGGATTCATCGCAGCTGAAGTGGTCCACTACGACGATCTCGTCGAACTCGGGTCTACAGCCAAAGCCCGCGAGGCCGGCAAGCTGAGAATCGAAGGCAAAGAATATGTTATGAAGGACGGAGACGTGGTCGAGTTCCGCTTCAATGTGTAATCATTGATTCGGCTCAACGCTTCTCCCTCACAGCGGGGAAGCACCAGTTCCAGCGTACTGCAACCAGACGAAGCACCACAATCGCTCCGATCCCGGCAATCAGCGAGTACTGCTCCGGCACGTCGATCCAGAGCAAGCCGAGGTAGACCCAGCCCCCGGCGAATGAACAGGTCGCATTGAGTGGGCTGGGCTTGAACAGTGTCGGCTCTTCATTGCAGATCACGTCACCTAACACGCCGCCAAATGTTCCTGTGATCACTCCCAGAATTACAGCAACAAAAGGAGAGGTCTCCGCCTCCATGCTATAGCCGATCCCGGTGAGCGTGAACAAAGCCATCCCCAACGCATCCGGCACTACGAGGAGGGGCTTGATTCTTCCGATGAACCGAAGAATCGCCCCTGAAAAGACAGCGATCCCGAATACTATCACCAGATAGTGAGAGTTACCGATCCAGAACAGAGGAGTCCGATCGAGGAACAAATCCCTCAGAGTGCCTCCGCCAAAAGCGACTGCGAACGCCACCGCAAAGACACCCACAACATCCATCCCCTTTCGAGCGGCCAACAAAACGCCGTAGATCGCGGATACGACAACAGCAAGACACTCAATGACCACCAAATAATTCATACGGTCAAATTCTACTGGCAGTCTAACTCTCAGCAACGGCGGTTCGCGTCATAAAGAGCTCCGACGAGGTGATCCACTAGTAGCCTGAGACATCACACCGTATAAACATCAGCAAAATGGGATCGTCCGCATCGGGAAGCTCAGGAATCCCGAGCCGACTTGTCCCCAGGAAACTATAATCACCCGGCCTTACTGAGACCTGAGTGGTGACTTTTGATGTCATGAAATGCGGGGTGTCGACTGTCATTTCCACATCTCCGAGCGTGGTCACATGTTGAGTATTTTCACCCATTTGGACGATCTCGGGCGCCAAATTGAGATCGACCACGTCCCCATCAGCCCCCACGACGGGGTCCACCTCAAACGTTGTCCCCACATTGCGGGTCTCAAAAGCCACTGCGCTTGGGGGAACAAGTTTTACATTCTCACCATCCTGCGCTGTCGCAGCCCCAGTCGGGGGATCATACTCCGTCGGATAAATCACCTCGTGAACCGATTCAACTTTTGCCCGCTGACCGCTGCGTGCGTGCACTGTCATGGATTCCACAATCTTCCCTTTGCCTGCCTTCACCCACACCTGGACCTCCCGACGCAACGGCGTCGCATCCGTCATGATCGGATTCTCCAACATCCAATCGCTGAAATCCATTAACTCCACTTCAATGAACTCGACCGTGATAACGAGTCCATCTGGCAGAAACTGCCCCGCTGCAGCTTTCGCCTCTTTGACAATGCGATCATCAATCTGCTCCTCCACCCGACTCTCAAACTCGTCAATCGGATCTTTTTCCGCAAGAACAACAGCGCATCCCATGAATGAAAACATGACCAAAGAGAGTAATCGTTTTTTCATGAGGCAACCCTAGGGAATCACCTTCGCGGAGACAAAACAAATTCCGCCCTTGCTTGAACCGATTCCAGAAAATGAAGCCCCCAGCGGGAGAGACGACAAGCGCCCCCATTCAGACCCCGTTCAGTCCTCTATCCAACTCTGTTATGCCCTAGAAATCGCTTTTGAAGATCCGCCGAGGCATGCTTGAATCAGCCTTCCGGCAACATTGACTTTCATCCCGGCGACCCTAAACTCATCCGTCCACCGAACGGCCCCTGCCACTCACAACGGGTCTCGTCGGATTTCGATTTTCAAATGAATCTCTCAAACTCCCCTTCCGCTCGAATCGCATCAATTTTCTGTCTGACTCTGGCCGCCTTCAATTTGCCGGCACTGGCTCAGACTTCTACCCCGCTCGGTCCCCGGATCGGTGCTGCGCCGATGATCACTCCTTCAGCGCCCAAGGTTGAGATGCCGCCCCCAGAATCAGTTCAGGCTGATATTTCAGAAATCGAACTGGATGCCATCGTTCGTGTCGAAGTCGATACGAAGCAGCCCAATTTCAGGGTCCCTTGGAACATTGGCGGCATGGGCAGTGGAAACGGCACTGGATTCCTTGTCGGCGAAAATCAATTCCTCACTAACGCACACGTCGTCAGCAACAGCCGACTCATATACATCAAAAAAGTGAGCGACCCAAAGCCTTACAAGGCAACCGTGATCCACGTCGCCCACGACTGTGACCTGGCACTGCTCCAACTTGAATCGGCTGAAGAATTCGACAGCGCCTTTGAGGGGATTGAACCTCTCTTTATTGGAGGAATCCCGAAGCTGAATACCACCGTCGTTGCGGTGGGCTATCCCATCGGAGGAGAACGAATTTCAGTGACCCGTGGTGTCGTGTCCCGAATCGACTTCCGCACTTACAGTCACTCCAGCATCGATAATCACCTCAGCATTCAAGTGGATGCCGCTATCAATCCAGGCAATTCAGGCGGCCCCGTCCTGCAGAACAACCAGGTAGTGGGTGTGGCCTTTCAGGGATATTCCGGTTCAGTTGCGCAAAACACCGGCTACATGATCCCGGTCCCCGTGATCGAACGATTTCTCAAGGATGTCGAAGACGGCTCCTACGACTTCTACGTCGACATGGCAACCAGCATGCTGAATATCCTCAATCCAGCTCAACGTCGCGCCCTCAAGTTACCCAGCAATGGTCTCGGCGTCATGGTCGCGACGGTAGACGCCGCGGGTTCGGCAGGCGGTGTCTTGAAGACGAAGGACGTGCTCCTTTCAATCGACGGCCATCCCATCGCCTCTGACGGCTTCATCGAAATCGAAGGGGAACGCGTCGATCTCAACGAGATCATCGAACGCAAGTTTGCAGGCGACACCGTTGACATCGAATTGTGGCGCGACGGCCAGCGCGAATCCATCACCATCGAGTTAAAGCGGTTCATCCCCTATCTCATTCAGGCGGATCAATACGACAAGCAGCCAAACTTCGTTCTATTCGCAGGCCTCCAGTTTCAGCCTTTGGATCGAAACATGATGTCTGCACACTCCATCACCAATCTGAGGACGCGCTATCACTACACTTACTACAGCCAGGATGAAATCTACCGGTCCAGGCCTCAAATTATCGTCCTGACCGAAGTGCTTCCAGATTCCTCAAACACCCACCTGAAGCCCTATATTCAGCAAGTGATCGATACCATCAACGGAAAGAAGATCCGCCTGCTACAGGATGTCTACGACGCACTCAACGGAGAGTTCAACGAAGAAGGGCACGAGGAATATCACGTCATCCGGCTACTCGGGGAAGAACGCCCCCTCGTCCTGAAGCGCAAGGACGCCGAGCTCGCGCATGAGCGCATCATGGCTGAGTACAACGTCAGCTTTGATCACTTCATCGAAGAACCTGAAATCCTGCAACTTGAGAACCTCTTTGAAGAAGATGAAGAAGATGAAGAAGAACCAGCAGAAGAGAGCTCGTCCGACAAGCCTTCTAAAAATTCACCCGAAAACAACGAAGCCAGCATCGCTGGAGAAGCGGAGAAAGATGCCGCCTGATTTCACGGTTCACGCTACCTGCATCCGCCTACCCTTTATACCTGCTATGTCCTTTTTCAGAATTCTACTCACTGCCCTGATTGCCACATCCTGCATGATCTCCAGGATAGAGGCTCAGAACACCTCTCCGGACAAATCGATCGTCCGGGTCAACGCCACCCTTCAAAGTTACAATTTCCTGCGTCCCTGGGAGAAAGGAGCTCCCACCCCGAGGCGAGGTCTCGGCGCCATCATCGAAGGAAATCGCGTTCTGGTGACCGCTGAAATGGTGGTCAATTCCACCTACCTTGAGCTCGAACACCCCTCCAGTGGCGATCGCGTTCCGGCAAAAATCAGCGCTCTCGACTACGAAGCCAATCTCGCGATCCTGGAGCCCATCGACAGCAGTTCAACCCTTTTTGAAGGCCTCGTCCCTCTGGAACTCGACTCCTCTACCAAGGCCGGCGACTCGCTTGAGGTCTGGCAGATCGAGGACAATGGCGACGGAGTCACCACCGAAGTTGACGTGCTTCGCGTCAACGTAGGGCGTTACTTTATCCCTGGATCTGTGTTCCTGACCTATTCGGTGAAAGGCTCACTACAAGCACGAGTCAACAGCTTCACCCTTCCTGTCGTCAAGGATGGCAAGCTGTGTGGTATGCTGCTGAGCTATTCATCCAAGGAGCAGACGGCCTCGATTCTTCCAGTTCCTATCATTCAGGCATTCATCGAAAAGAGCGACAATGGCGACTACGCAGGTTTCCCCAATCTCGGAATTGGTTTTGCCCAGACCCTCGACAAAACCCTTCGCGAGTTTGTCGGCATCGATGGGCAGGACGGGATTTTTGTCCGCAATATTGCCACTGGCGGTTCCGCTGACAGAGCGGGCATCAAAAAGGGAGACGTTATTCTTTCAATCGACGGGCACGTGATCGACGCCCGAGGCAATTACAACCACCCTGAATACGGTAAGCTCAGCTTTTCTCATCTCGTACGGGGCGGTGCAAAGGTCGGCGATGTATTGAAGGTCGCGATCATTCGTGACTCGAAGCCCATGTCGATCGATGTAGAGCTCATTCGGAAGAGCCCGGAAGATTTCCTGATCGATCCCTACATGTTCGACCGGGGCCCCAAGTATGTCATTTTCGGGGGGATGATTTTCCAGGAACTCACCCTCCCCTACCTTGAGAGCTGGGGAGAGGAATGGCCCAACCGGGCCCCCTTCAAGTTGGTCTATGCCAACGCCAACCCTGAAGCCTACGAAAAAGAGGGGCGCAAGAAGCTGGTTTTCCTAAGTAATGTACTCAAAACACCCAGCACACTGGGATATGAGTCGATCGCGTCTGCTGTCATCACTCAAGTCAACGGCGTAACCATCAAGGATATCAAGGATCTCTCAGAAGCCCTTGCGGACGTTCCTGAGGACGGAATTCACACCATCGAGTTCAGCGATTTCCCTAAAATTATCTACGTAGACGACAAAGCATCGAAATTCGTAAACCAACAGCTCATCCAATATGGCATCAACAAGCTGGAGCGGCTCAAATAGAGTATCAGGAGGGTTGGAAAATTCGATCGCACAAGACCCGTTGACAATTCGCTTCGATCCCGTATCATTGCAGCCCTTCAGTCGGAATTCTGGGTTTAACGCCCAATTTTCGGGGCATAAGGGGTTATTTGCGGTTAACGCACGGCTAGCCGTCGTCCCCGCCAACTAAGCTGAAACGAAACATTTTTAACCGGAAGAGATGAAACGGACATATCAACCATCCAAGCGTACTCGTAAGAATCAGCATGGCTTTCGTGCCCGCATGGCTACTAAAGCCGGACGCGACCTGATCAAACGTCGTCGCCAAAAGGGACGCAAGCGCCTCATTCCTAAGGGAGCTGAGCTTCAGTACAAGCGTCACACCGTCCAGCACAACACCAAGTAGTCACCCTCAGTCGGTGATTATTAGAGGGGCGCCTTAGCCCCCATAGGTGCCGACCTCGGGACCATGAAACTCCCCCGCAGCAGGCGTATCACTCGCCGGGGGGATTTCCAAAGAGTCCGGAAGCAAGGCGCCTCAGTGCGAGGCAGGCATCTCGTTCTAGGATTCCGCCCGGATGATCAACTGGGTGAGCCATTCAAGCTCGGCTTGATCACTACCCGAAAACTGGGCAATGCTGTCGCCCGGAACCGCTTCAGACGAAAGTTTCGGGGGATTTTCCACCGGACAGGAGAACGCATTCAATCGGGACACTGGCTGGTCGTCATCGCACGAAACGGCGCTGCCGACGCCACTTCGGAGGAATTAGAGAAAGAATGGAAATGGTTACTGCACAAAGCCGCGATCATGAAACCCAAGGAGGCGTGATCCATGAAGTTCCTCCTCATTCTCTTTGTTCGCTTCTATCAGGTCGTAATTTCCACGCCACTCCACTTCCTGTGTGGGCCCTTCAGCGGATGCCGGTTTTCGCCATCCTGTTCGCAGTATTTCATCGACGCAGTTACCATCAACGGCCCCTTTCGCGGCGCCTGGCAAGGGGTCTGCAGAATCTTTCGCTGCAACCCCTGGGGAGGCATGGGCTACGACCCTCCACCTGGGTGGGAAGAATATGTGGCAAAACATCCCGACGCCGCTTATGTAGGCCGTCGATGCAAATCTGACGATCAGGAAAATCGTTGCAAACACAATCACTAGCAGGAGATAAATTATCGTGAAAAACATGGATCGAACATCGTGGATTGGGGTCATCGTATGCGCTGGCCTGCTATTCGCGTGGGGCTGGTGGAGTACCAAAGAGGCCACCAAGAAAGCCCTCGAAGAACAGGCCCGGGCCGCTGAGATAGCGGCCACAGCACCCGCTGTCGAACCCATTCCGGAGACTGGCGAGGCCGGTAAACCTGCCGGCGAAGAGGCTGAATCCAATCCCGATGCCGTCGCGGAAACGAGCCACCGAATTGAGAACGAATTTCTCATCATCAACCTCACCAATCGTGGAGCGGGCGTAAAGACTGCCGAACTGAAGAAGCACCCAAAGGAAGTAGGGGGTGATGCTCTCATCGCCATCAATGAAACGGCCAGCAATGCCGTTGGTTCGCTTTCTTCGGGACCTGGGTCTTTCGATGTCTCGACATGGGAGATGACGGCCTCATCAGCCGACTCAGCTACTTTTGAGACGCTCACAAGCGAAGGGTTTCATCTTACCAAGACATTCAGTCTCCCCTCTGCAGAGTCCGACCAGTACGAGATCGGACTCGAACTTTCGATCCGGAACGATGCAAAGACTCCTCTCATCTTGGAGAACCGCTATCTTTACTCCGGTTCAGCCGCACCGCTGAAGTTGAACGAGATGTCCATGCAGATTGGTCTGTATTGGATCGATGAAGCAGATGACTTCGAATACAAAACGGTCGATCACTATGGCGGTAGAAAGATTTTAGGGATATTCGGCAAGGACGAGATTTCCTCCGACCGCTTTCAAATCGAGTCGCTTCGCTGGGCCGGCGTGAATGACCAGTTTTTCACCACTCTCATCAAGCCCCATACAGCTCATCCTGCTGACATCTGGGGCAGCCGCTTCCCCGTGACCGTTGAAGACGATCCGGAAGCCTCGACCAAACGTCGAATGTTCGCTGCCGAAGCCGGCATCGGACTGCCCAAGTTGACGATGAATCCCGGAGACCAACAGGCGCTTCAGTATTCGATCTATCTCGGACCGAAAGAATTCGCGCGCCTCAAAGGACTGGGTGACGGCGCGGACCTCGTCATGCACTACGACGCGATCCCGATTTTCGGCTGGCTGCTTGGTTGGGCCATCAAACCGATCGCCTCAGGGCTCATCATAGGCTTGGTATTCATTAAGGGCTATGTCGGTAGCTACGGTGTCGCCATTATCCTCATCACTATTTTCATTCGACTGCTGATCTGGCCCGTATACGCCAAATCGGCCCGCTCCATGAAACGGATGTCCAAGCTGACTCCGCTGATGAAGGAGATTAAGGAGAAATACGCGGATGACCCTCAGAAAGTGAATGAGGAAACCATGAAGTTGTACCGGACCTACAACATCAATCCTCTGGGAGGCTGTCTTCCCATGTTCATCCAATTGCCGGTATTCCTCTCTTTCTACCGAATGCTATGGAGCGCTGCCGAGCTGAGGCACGAGTCGTTTCTATGGGTCGATGACCTGTCGATGCCGGACACCATGTTCATTATTCCCGGATTGGATATCCCCTTTAATCTCCTCCCCATTCTCATGGGTATTACCAGTTTCATCCAGATCGCCATCACCCCGAAAACCGGTGACAAGACTCAGCAAATGATCTTTATGCTGATGCCTCTAATTTTTCTGGTCATCTGCTACAATTTCGCCGCCGCTCTCGCTCTCTATTGGACGACCTCCAACGCGTTCTCAATTCTCCAGACCTGGCTCACGAACAAAATCCCGGAGCCGGAGTTGAAGAAGCGCAACGATTCCGGCAAAAAGGGCTTTTTCAGAAGAATGCAGGATCAGGCAGAAGCCGCTCAAAAGGCCAAAGGATCCGGATCCTCCATCTCTGCTCCCGGCAAGAGCCGGACTGCCATGCCGGGTGATCAGGGCGCCCGCCACACCAAGGGAAAGAAAAAGCGTCGCTGAATCTCACCCAAAGGTGCTAGACTCAATCACTCACCATGGATCATCTCGAAGTTGCCCAGGAAGTTCTCGATTCGATCCTTGGGTATCTTGGGTTTCCCGTCAGTGTGGATATTGATCGGCAGTCAGAGACTCTCAACGTCGCATCAAGTGACCCCAAGCTTCTCATTGGCCACCACGGAGAGCGCCTTGATGAGATCCAGTATCTGGTTAATCGACTCGTTCAGGACAGAATACCCTCTGCACCTCGATTCAAGGTGGATATCGACAGTTATCGCGCCTCCCAGGAATACCGCATGGTCGAAGAGGCCGAGGCAGCTGCGGCGAGGGTCATCGCCACTCAAAAACCAGCCAAGCTGCAGCCGATGAACTCCTACCAGCGGCGGCTGATCCACAATCATTTCAAAGATCATACCGAGGTCAAAACCTGGAGCCCCTCCGATGCGGCGCGGCTCAAACAAATTTCAATTTTACCGCACCAAAGCGAATAAGTGGCCCAGAATGGCCCTTGTACGCCCAGTCTTCGTACAAAATAGTTGATTTTTTTATTTTTTACGCTATGCGCAATGCTGGCAATTCCTCTCCGAGGATGTGTCTTCAATCAATTTCAAGCAACCACAGCGCCGCATTTTGAACCCACCCGAGTCTGAAAACGCATCCAACATTATTGCGTTTCCTGAACCCGGTAGTCAGGGCAAGTCAAGCCCGGCAGTAAAAGGATCCAGCAATATGAATAGTGACCTAGTCGTAGAGGCATCAAAAATCATCCCTGAACCCCCTGTCTTGATCAATTTGGTTTCGGCCAGAGTGAAGCAGTTAAATCTGGGTAGAACGCCACTGATAATCACTGATCACCGCATGGGAACCGCAGATATCGCTCTCACTGAAATCATCGAAGGCAAAATCGCCGTCGATGAGACGGAAGAAGATTAAGTTCTCTTCCCCCGACACTAAATTGTGTCGCACATCTATAAGGGGCTCCCTTGCAGAGTCGCCTTGGGCAAAGTAGCCTAGTCGCATCCGTGTGCCCAATCGCACAAGGTCGCCATTATGTCACTTTTCGAAGTCAATTCCGAGTTTGAACCCCAGGGGGATCAGGAACAGGCTATCGCCAAGCTAAGCAAATCTCTGCTAGCAGGCAACCAGCATCAAACCCTGCTCGGAGTCACCGGGTCCGGCAAGACCTTCACCGTCGCGAACGTCATCGCAGAGTTGGACAAGCCGACTCTGGTCATGTCGCACAACAAGACTCTAGCTGCGCAGCTCTACAGCGAATTCAGAGGCTTCTTCCCCGACAACGCAGTCGAGTATTTTGTTTCCTACTTCGACTACTACCAACCGGAAGCTTACATACCGCGGACCGATACCTACATCGAAAAGGATTCTTCAATTAATGAGGAAATCGAACGCCTCCGGCTGTCTGCGATGAGCTCCCTGCTGACGCGGAAAGATGTCATTGTTGTCGCGAGCGTTTCATGTATTTACGGACTGGGATCCCCCGAAGACTATCAGAACATGATGGTTCCCGTCAGGGTCGGGCAGGCCCTCGACCGGGATGACTTCCTCAAGGATCTGGTCGCCATTCTCTATGAACGGAATGATATCGAATTCGGTCGCGGGAAAATCCGCGTCCGCGGAGACGTCGTCGAAGTCTATCCCGCCTATCTCGATGGTGAATCGGTCCGCGTCGAATTCTTCGGTGACGAAGTCGACCGACTCACCCTGATTGACACCCTCACAGGGAACAGCAAGAGCCAACTGGAAGACTTCACATTCTACCCCGCGAAACAGTTCGTAACGCCGAAGGACAAAATGGGCAAAGCGATCAAGGAGATTCGAGGGGAGCTTAAGGAACAGGTCGAGAAGTTCGAGAAGCAGGAAAAGTATCTCGAAGCGCAGCGCATCAAACAACGCACCGAGTACGATATCGAAATGATGCAGGAGATGGGATTCTGTCAGGGCATCGAGAACTACTCACGACATCTGACAGGACGGCCCCCGGGGTCCAAGCCAGGAACACTCATCGATTTCTTCCCGGACGATTTCTTCACCGTCATTGACGAATCACACGTCAGCATCCCCCAAATCGGAGGAATGTACGAAGGAGACCGCTCCCGCAAGACGACCCTGGTGGACTTTGGCTTTCGCCTCCCCAGCGCTCTGGACAACCGGCCTCTCAAGTTTGAGGAATACATGAAGGCGACTGGGCAGCGACTCTATGTCAGCGCCACACCCGCCAAGTTCGAGATTCAAAATTCAACCGCAGGCCGGACTGGCTTCCTCCCGCGACAGAAAAAGAAAATCGGTAAAGAGGAGCCAGTCCCCGAGCGTCTCCCCCGAATTTCAGGCAGCAACCAGCCCATCAATTCTTTCGACACCGCGAAGAAGGGCAGCGACCTCATCGTTGAGCAAGTCATCCGACCTACTGGTCTGCTGGACCCCATTTTGACCCTTCGGCCGCTCAAGGGTCAGATTGACGAAACCATCGAACTCTGCCGGCAGCGAATCGAGAAGAATGAACGTATTCTCATTACCACGCTGACCAAACGAACCGCTGAGGATCTCACCGATTACCTTCGAAACGTCGGACTCAAGGTTCGCTATATCCACTCCGATGTCGATGCTATTGAACGGGTTGAAATTCTGCGGAGCCTCCGGGCGGCTGAGTTTGATATCTTAATTGGAATCAACTTATTGCGTGAGGGACTGGACCTCCCCGAAGTCAGTCTAGTCTGTATCCTCGATGCCGATAAGGAAGGCTTTCTCCGAAGCCAGACCAGCCTAACCCAAACCGTCGGCCGCGCCGCCCGCCACGTGAATGGCGAGGCAGTCCTCTTCGCCGACGTCATCACCGATTCGATTCAGAACCTCATCAACATCACAGAGTATCGGCGACGGGTGCAGCACGAGCACAACGAGAAACACGGCATTACGCCTCAGAGCATCAAAAGAGGAGACCAGGAAACGCTTCGTCGCTATACGAAGGGTAAAGCAGTGGAGGCCTCTCTCGTCGCCGAGTCCGGTGAAGATGTGGACACACTGGCCGTCATACAGGAGCTGGAGGAGGAAATGCAGGAAGCTGCTGCCAAGCTCGAATTTGAGCGGGCAGCCCTCATTCGTGACCAAATCAACAAACTCAAAAAGGATTCTGGCGAGAAACCTCTTCCGATAAAACGCAAGCGCGTGAAGTACTAGGCCGCAGCCATCCGGAGAACTTCCCAGCCCACCCACATGATTCCAAGATCGATCAACATGTGGCAGACCCAGGCGCCCAGGAGACTATTGTATCTCCGATAGATCCAACTCCACACTGCCCCGCCGATGCCAACACAGGCGCCCAGGGCGAAAGCCCATCCCAATGGGAAAAACTGGCTCAATATCACAACGTGGTGAGAGGCAAAACCCAGTGCGGCAATCAAATACGCCAACCCCACGGGCATCACTTTGCATGACTGACCAAAGACAAACCAGCGCCAATAGAACTCCTCCAGCGCAGCATGGGCCACGGAAATGAGTAAGGCAAACAAGATGAAGTGCTTTGCCATCCCGAGATCCTCAATCCGCTCTGCTATCCTGCCCGCGTTGTCATCGACCACCAATCCCAGCGGTGTCAATTTGATCAAAAGCATCATGAGCCCGACCACTGCCAACCCGAACAAAACGCCTGGAATAAGCGAAGCTAGATGATGCTTTTCCCGACTGCGATCAACGAAGGACTCCCGCAGAATCAAACCCACAGCGATCAAGGGCCACAGCAACAGGAATACTTTGATACCCGAATAGAACGAATTACCGAATGTGGTACCCGGAAACAAGACGAAGTAAAAAAATGAAGCCGACAAAGGCATCAACAAAGCAGGTATCAGAACGGCCCATCGGCGCCCTGAACGGGAAGGGAAACTAGTAGATAAATCACTCACACCTGCACCTTGCCGCCGAGACAGAGGCTCTCAAATCATTATTTCCGATCTTGTGATCGATAGAATCAATGGCAATATTCTTCTCCACCCCTAAAGTTAAGATCTCTTAACGAAACACTCAATACCCCGACTCTTATGGCCATCGTCGCAACAAACTTGAAACGCGGACAGTGCATCCGATACAAAGGCGAACTTGGAATTGTGCTCGGTCTCGAACACCGGACTCCCGGAAAAGGCAATGCGCTGATCATGGCGACGATCCGTTCTTTCAACTCTGGCAAAACCAAGGACATCCGCTTTGCATCCAGCGACAAGGTGGAAATCGTTCAGTCTGACCGTCAGAAGCTCGAGTTCAGTTACTCGGATCAATCCGGATATCACTTCATGGATACGGTGACGTACGATACCATCACGTTCCAAGACGAGTTCATTGGCGAAAACAAGGACCTCCTCATTGATGCTCTTCCCATCGAGGTTCTCTTCGTTGACGGCAAAGCCGTGACCATCGAGCTACCTTCCAATGTTGAACTTGAAGTGACTGAATCCGCTCCCGGCGTGAAGGGTGACACCGCTACTGCAGCAACCAAGGAAGCGACCCTTGAAACCGGATTGCGTATCCAAGTGCCTCTTTTTGTGGGTCCCGGGGACAAGATCAAGGTGAGCACAGAAGACCGAAAATACGTAGGCAGGGCCTAAGCTCTCTGACTTCGGAATTCATTATTTCACCGTGTCCCGAAAAAAGACGGCAAACAGGCGAACCCGGAGCCGCAAAGCGCCTCCACGCCATGGCTTGTCAGCATTCACTGCTGAGGCCGCTAGAGCCTTTTCGTTTTCTGGCGATCTCGCAGGGCTCAAGACGACCAAATTCCTCATAGGCATCCTCCTTCTTCCCATATGCTGGATTCTGCTGGAGACATTCCTAGTGCTACTCCAGGCAGACACACTGGTCGGGCAGTATTGGAGATCCCCCGAATTTCAGGCATTCGGTTTCAGCGGCATACTTTGGCTCGTCTTGTTTTTCTCTTGGCGAACCCGAGCCATGATGTGGCTCTACGTCGCAGGCCACGAACTCACCCACGCCCTCTTCGTTCTGCTTTGCCGAGGTCAAGTGTCCAAGGTTCATATATCTTCCGAGGGAGGCCATATCCTCACCAATAGAAATAACTTTCTGATTTCCCTCTCCCCCTACTTTTTCCCCTTCTACACAGCGATCGCCATCGTCGGCTGGGCCATCGCACAATGGATTCTCCGGGATTCTGGAGAACTCGATCCCATGTGGCTCTACGGCTTAATTGGATTCACGTGGATGTTTCATCTCACCTTCACGATCTGGATGATTCGTCGCGAACAACCTGACGTTGATCAAAACGGGCGCCTTTTTTCCTTCACTGTGATCTTTATCATGAACGTGCTGATCATCTGCGCGATGCTCATCATCGCTTCTCCGACAGCCACATTTCATCGTTTTGGCCTCTCGTTCTGGGCCAATGGACAAAGCTTCTTAAGCCGATTGATTGAGTCAGCGGTGGAGATTTATCATCTCTTTCCTTTTAACTGATCGCGCTCACGCCCGACAGCATCCGCCTTATCAACTGGCGGATCCGCCATGTCCAGAAGCATCGCATGGGCTTCCCGATAGCGGGGAGAATCAGCCAATGCATCAAGAAGGAATCGTTTGGACCGACCTTGATCGTCCGACTCAAGAAGACGGGCCAGTCGAAACCGCACCTCTGAAGGATTGGCGGGAGCAAGCATTAACGACTTCTCAAAAGAGTCCACCGCGTCACCCGTGTCAGCCAAAGCAGCGGCAGCACAACCGCGGCAATAGTGAATTCTTTCAAGGAAAGGATTGATTGCCATACTCCGATCCGCATTCACTAAGACGCCATCCCAGTTCTCTGTCTCAAACTCCACTTCGAGCAAGCGAGAGTACGAAGCCATCGCCTCAGCAGACAAGGATGCCAAAACATTCAGCACTTCCGCCTCAGCCGCTGCATTGCCCAATTCCCTGAATGCTTGCGCCTTGATCACATAGCCGTTTCCCGCCCCGGAAAATTCCGGCAGCAACTCAATCATCAATCCTGCCGACGCTACGACATCTTCCCAGCGTTTTGCGTCGACGAGATGCTGCGTCAATGTCTGCCTAGCCCAATAGTTGGAAGGATTCTTCTTAAGGTAGCTAGCCACAGCAAGCGAACTCACGGGATTAACCTCTTCTGGCTCAGGGCGCGACCAGTCGACCTCGTCTCCGTAATTGGCAGCCAATTCAACGGCGGAATTCAGGAAAGACTCCTCCAAATCCGCCATGGGAACCGTGTTCCTTGCGACAGCATCGTTGATCAGTATCCCCTCAGCCAAATCACTCAAAATGGACCGCAAAGACTCGATCCCATAGTTCTCAACGATAAACTGAACCACCAGCATTGACTGGTAGTAGGCAAACATAATGTGCTCACCACTCTTCGCCTGGAAGAATGCCTGACTCATTTCACTAACGGGAGTCAGGGCTCCTTCTTCCAAAATCATCCTTCGATAGGACGGAGTCATTCGCTGTCCCCAGGTCGGATTTCGCTGAATCTCTTCATACACAGAAATCCCCTCACTGAGCCAGCGGGGCATTTTGTTCTTCGTCGCGGTCAGGGTTACTACATGGCAATACTCATGCCAGAGAGTGGATTCCCAGTTATTCTTTCCCGCCGTCACTCCACCGGGACTATTCATTGTTACGACCGATCCAAAACACACACCTAACAAACCCTCTCCTCCTAGGGATCCAAACGACCTGATCGCAAAATCCTGCTGATTCGGATAAAACTCAACCAGAGTCGGCTCTTCGATATCAAGACCATATTTGGCTCCGAGAAGTGCTTTAGCCTCTGTCAGAATCTCGACCACCCGGTCGCCGTATATTTCCGCTTCATTTGGCGGCAGCCTCACAATGAAATCGTCGGTTACCACTGAGGCAAAACTTTCGATCTCTTTTTTCAACACTTCCAGATTGTAGGCCAATACGTTGTACTCGTCCGCCTGCCCCACTTCAGCGGCCAATGGCCATGCCTTTTCAACTTGCCCCAGCCTTAAGTAATCGAGCGCCAACTGTAATTTGGAAGGAAGGAACTCAGGATCCATCTCCAATGCCCGCAACTGGCTCCTCGCACCTTCTTCATAGCGATACTTGCGAGAAAGAACCCGGCCAATCAGATAATCAATTTTGGGATTCCCCTCCCAGATCGCAAGCGCCTTCTGACGCGCCTCTTCAAATGCCGCTCCATCGTTGTATTCCAGCTCTGCCAGCACCGCCCGATAGGCAATCGCGAGAGGATGCTGAGGATTTATCGATTCCACAAGATCCAGCTTGGCTTTTGCCTCGACGTACTGCTCGTAATTGATCGCATGCTCTGCCTGCAGCAAAATGGCCCCAAAGTGGAATGGAGCTTCTTCCATTACCTTCTCTAGAAATTGAACCCCCGCCTTTCTATCATTTGGCATGAAGGCCTGAGCCATACCAAACAACAAATCAGGATGAGTCGGAGCAAACTTCAATCCCTCTCGAAACTCATCGGCAGCTCGAGCAAAATCGTCTTTTTCCAGAGCTAGATTTCCCGATACTAAGAATGCCTCCACCATACCGTCCGGAACCTGCTTTCCCTTAACCTGGAAAGCTTTCGCCACACCGAAATATTGCTCAAGAACTTGAGCCGGATCCGCCCCCAATGCCAAGGCCGCCTGGCCCAGGTCGACATAGTCCCGGGCGGTGCGATCCTGGGTCGGAACAGCTGAGGCCGCTTTGTTAATTCCTTCAACCATCGCTGCAGAGGCGTCCTCGCGCCCGAGATCCTCAAAGAGCTCATAGGCTCGCAACAAAACGCCCAACTCATCAGGAAAGCGCTGAGTGGTCGCCAAGGCTTCTTCAGCGGCCTCGTCATACCGTCCCACGCTGGCCAATGCCTGAAACCGTAGCGTCCGCCACTCCCACGAGGGCTGTCCGCGGCGAAGAGCATAGTCGCAGATTTGAATTACCAGTTCAAAACCGCCCTTGAGATACACTTCACGCACCTTTGGCAATTTATCTTCGTCGTAGAAACGTTTGTAGTCGGCCTGGGCATGCACTTCGACGGCCCCAAAAAGCAACGTCAGAACCATCAAGACGTAGACGCCGACAACTACTTTGCCGGTCTTGAAGCATTTTGCGGTGCAGCGAATCATCTCTACCAATCAACCGGAAAAACACAGATAGGTAAAGCACGTGAATGGGGCTATCCCCACCAGACCGCAAACATCGTGGAGAAATATTCCCTCTGCTGTGATCCTCTCACCTTGCAAAGGCGCGCTCAATGCGCTCTCATGGACCCACACGACACCCAGTGACCGCCCCCAATACAGACGCCTCAGGAGATTCGGCAATCAGCCCCGATTCTCATCAAGAGCCAGATACCGATACCACTGGGGAACCGGCTGTAATCGCCGCAGCCAGTCCGCTCGATCAACCTGGCGAAGAATCAAAGGATGACTCTTCGGCGGACTCCGCTGATACGTCAGAGCCTGAAGGTCGAGAGCACACCGCTGAAGAAGCCTCGTTCCTCTACAAAGTGGAGCTCGATATTTTCGAGGGCCCGATGGATCTGCTGCTCTATCTGATCAAACGGGACGAAATCGATATTTACGACATCCCAATCGAGAGTATCACAAAGCAGTACATGGCTTACTTGGATACCTTCAAGTTGCTCAACATTGGCCTGGCGGGCGAGTTCCTCGTGATGGCAGCCAATCTCTGCTACATCAAAAGTCGCATGATGCTGCCCAAGCATGTGCAGCCTCCCGAGGAGGATGCGGATGAAGAGGATCCAAGATGGGATCTGATTCGTCAGCTTATTGAATACAAGAAGTTCAAAGAGGCCGCTCACTTTCTCGGACGGAAAGAATCCGAACAGCAGGATCATTTCTCCCGCAAGCCGGATAAGATCGAGGGCAAAGAAGAGGACAAGCGTCCTCTCTCTGAGAATGTGGGTATTTTTGACCTGATCCGAGCATTTCAGAACATCATCGACCGAATCCAGGATGATGGCCTTGGAGAGATCATTGACGACTCCTACACCGTCAGCGACAAGATCGACCTCCTGCTTGAAACGGTCGCCCCGGGGCAGGCAATCTCCTTTAAGACTCTTTTCGAAGACGCCACTACCAAGCACGAAATGATCGTGACCTTCCTCGCTTTACTTGAATTAATGAAGCTGAATTACTTCCGGGTCCATCAGGAAGTGATATTGGGAGATATCGAATTGCGAAGAAACGAACTATAGGACTGGAAAATCACCTTTTAATTCGCCAAATTCGCGTCAGCTTACGAACCAGCTGAATTCGTATTCCCCATGGAATTAGTCCAGATCATCGAAGCCCTTATTTTTGCCGCTCCCGAGCCGATATCCTCGACCGAGATTGCGAAGGCCGTCCGTCGAGCCGCCACCGAAATCGAAGCTCCATTCGCACGGGAGCTGGAAGACATTTCCGCCAAAAAAGTAGAGAACGCAATTGCTGAACTGAGCGAATGGCTGGGACAAAGCGGCCGATCCATCGAGTTGCAGGAGGGAGCTAACGGGTGGCGTTTTGTGACACGCAGTGATTTCGCTGACTGGATCCGGGCATTGCTTCCAGAGATGCGTCCCGAGAGGTTAAGCCCAGCCGCTCTTGAAACCCTCGCTCTAATTGCCTATCGGCAACCTATCACAAAAGCCGACATTGAAGCCGTTCGTGGCGTTTCCGTCGACGGCACCATACAAAAGCTGACCGAACGTGGCCTCGTCTATGTCGCCGGGCGTGCCGACCTGCCCGGGCGTCCCATGCTCTATGAAACCACAGAGGATTTCATGGAACATTTCGGAGTAAAGGCACTCGAAGACCTCCCCAACGCGGAAGAACTTCGAAACGTTGACCTACCTAGCGCAGAGGAAGCTGAAGAGGACGGTGAGCCATCCTCTGAGGCAGAAGAGCCCCCCGAAGAAGAAACTGCTGCGGAGGATGAAGCCGCCGCCGAGTCAAGCCAGGAAGAGCAAGTGGCAGAAGGTGAGCCCGAAAGCGACTCCGAAACCGTAGATTCGGAGGAGGTCCCCATCGAAGAGGAAGACACGCAACCCGAAGCAGAAACTGCTGCGGAGGATGAAACCCCCGCCGAGTCAGGACACGAAGAGCAAGTGTCCGAAGATGAGCCCGAAAGCGCCTCTGAAACCGTAGATTCGGAGGATGTCCTCGTCGAAGAGGAGGGCGTAGAGTCCCAGGAAGATTCATTCACCAAAGAAGATGACACACCTTCCCCGGCCGAAGAGCCGGAGGAACTTGAAGCCTGATTATCCCCATGAGCCTCGAAGAACAGCGCCAGAAAATCGACGCCATTGATTCAGAAATGATTCGGCTGCTCAACGAGCGCGCCGATATTGTTCACGAAGTCGGCGTCATCAAAAAGCGGGATGGCCTCGAAATCTATGCCCCTGAGCGTGAGGAAAAGCTGCTCCGTAGCCTGGTAGCCAAAGGAAAGGGAGGACGCCTTCCCGAGAAATCCATTCGTGCGATTTATCGTGAAGTTATGTCTGCCGCCCTGGCTCTTGAAGAAGATCTCAAGATCGCCTATCTCGGCCCGGCCGGCACCTGGACCCATCAGGCAGCCATCGGGAAATTTGGCCACAGCGTTGAGTTTCTGCCGCAACCCAGCTTTGCTGATGTCTTCAATCAGGTGGAGCGACGTATCGCTGACTACGGAGTCGTCCCGATCGAGAACTCCACCGAAGGGGCCGTGACCCACACGCTCGACCTTTTTGCCGATTCCCCCCTCAAGATTTATGGCCAGATCATGATGCCGATCGAGAACAACCTCATGGCCAACTGCCCAAGAGAGTCGATCACCAACATCTACAGTCACCCCCAAATCATCGCCCAATGCCGGGGATGGCTGGGATTAAATTTCCGAGACATTCAGCCGATCGAAATGTCGAGTTCAGCAGCCGCCGCTGAAGTCGCTGCGAAGGAGGAAGGTGCAGCTGTGTTAGGGGGCAACCTGCTCGCCGACCTATACAAGCTCACTTTATTGGAACAATCCATCCAGGACATCGCTACCAACACAACACGATTTCTGGTCATCAGTCACAAAACCTGCCCACCAACAGGCAAAGACCGCACCTCGGTCATGTTTTCAGTTCGCGACGAACCGGGCTCCCTGCACCGGGCTCTGGAACCCTTTGAGGAATTCGAGATCAATATGTCGAAGATCGAAAGTCGCCCATCCAAGCGGCGGGCCTGGGAGTATTTCTTCTTTGTTGATGTCGCAGGGCACTGCGAAGATCCAAAACTCGCCGATGTCATCAGCAAGCTGGAGCACAATTGCTCCTTTGTTAAGGTGTTAGGAAGCTACCCGGCGTAGTTCAGCGGGGATCAAACTTTCGGGGAACAGTCCCCGAAGCAGCTACTCCTCTTCACCGCGATCAATGCGGATGATATACTCACCCTCGTGCTGAAGGGCGAGACGATCACGAGCCACGTTCTCGAGGTATTCCCGATCCGTTTTGAGCAAGCGGTGCTCCCGCCTTAGCTTAACCGCGCGCTCATCCCGATCTTCGTGAATCTGGGTGAGGCGGCTAATTTCGGAATCAAGTTCTTCATGTCGATCCATCTCAGGACCGAACAGCTTGTATGCCGCCAAAATGAGGAGCAAATAGATGACCACCTCCATGACCCGGGACATCCGACGCCAAAGATTGGCGCGCGGCCGATCTCCCGCTACTTTAATTCGAAGCGGGAGATCGAGATTGTCCTGAAATTCCGGGTCACGCATAGTGGTATAAGCGATCCCGGCGGCTGCGACTAGACTCGCAATTTGCCGCCGTAGATGGCGTCTTCACCCAACTCTTCCTCAATACGGAGGAGCTGGTTGTATTTAGCGATCCTATCGGAGCGGCTCAGAGAACCAGTCTTAATCTGACCGGCATTCGTTGCCACCGCGATGTCCGCAATGGTGCTGTCCTCAGTCTCACCGGAACGGTGGCTGATGACACTGGTGTAACTATTTTCCTTGGCCAGCTCAATCGCATCAAGCGTCTCAGTGAGCGAACCAATCTGGTTCACCTTCACGAGGATGGAGTTGGCAACACCGAGATCGATTCCTTTCTGGAGGAAGTCAGTGTTAGTCACGAAAAGATCGTCTCCGACGAGCTGGGTCTTATCACCCATCTTCTCGGTAATGACTTTCCAACCGTCCCAGTCGTTTTCATCACAGCCATCCTCAATCGAGATGATCGGGTAGCGGGACTGGAGGTCGAGGTAGTAATCTACAAGCTCTTCAGCAGACTTCTCTGAGTTGTCGGACTTGTGAAAGACATACTTGCCCTTCTCTTTGTCATAAAATTCTGATGAAGCCACGTCGAGAGCAACGAAGATCTCTTCTCCGAACTTATATCCGGCTTTATCAACCGCCTGCTCGATCACTTTGAGAGCATCGTCAGCAGAATCAAGCTTAGGAGCAAAACCACCCTCGTCGCCCACCGCAGTGGAAAGACCACGGTCGTGAAGAACGCTCTTGAGAGCGTGAAAGATCTCAGCTCCCCAGCGAAGTGCCTCACGGAAACTCGGCGCCCCCTTGGGCATAATCATGAACTCCTGAAAGTCGATCGGAGCATCGGAGTGAGAACCGCCATTGATGATGTTCATCATCGGAACGGGAAGCACCTTGGCGTTTGGACCACCGATATACTTGTAGAGAGGCTGGCCGAGCTGATTAGCAGCCGCGTGAGCAGCAGCCAGTGAAACACCCAAAATCGCATTCGCACCGAGCTCTTTCTTATTAGGAGTGCCGTCGAGTTCGAACATGACCTTGTCGAGCACGGTCTGTTCAGTAGCATCCAGGCCGATGAGTTCATCGGCGATCTTCTCATTTACAGCTGCAACAGCCTTGAGAACACCTTTGCCGAGGTAGCGATCTTTGTCGCCGTCGCGAAGCTCCCAGGCCTCGTGTTCTCCTGTGCTGGCTCCGCTAGGCACCATGGCGCGGCCAATGGCTCCGCCTTCAAGTTCAACATCAACCTCTACGGTTGGATTTCCTCGGGAATCAACGATTTCGCGTCCGCGAATGTTGGTGATAGTCGTTTCAAGCATGGGTCAGTTTGTTTAGTTTCCTATTAATTAAGAAATCTTCAATATTAAAAAGACTGAAATTATTACAATTCCAATTTATCTCTTCGCGCAGCGGTAATCGAATCAGGCCGAATTGCAAGCGGCAACAGCAACACTGGCGCCAACCCTCACTGCCCGAGACGCTCTAAAAGCGTTCGAATAGGCTCTTTGAAAAAGACGGCAACAGTGAGTCCGAGAATTAGAAAAACCAAATTCACGTAGCCAATCAGCATACCAATAGCTCCGAGAGTTTGCCCTGGAGCCGGATGAACCGGGCTATGTCGAGCCTTTGCACCAGCGGTGTGGCCAAAAATGATCGCGATGGGAGCAAACAGAATCCCCCCTGCGCAAGTCACGACCCCCAACACCGCGGCTACCATAGAAATGGCGCCAAACACTGGAGACGGCACAACCTCCAATTCAAATTCTTCTTCAAGGTCCTCCAGTTCGTCTTCCGGCTCAGGTTCCGACTGCGGAGCCTGAGGAACTACTTCGTCAGTAAATCCCACCGGCAAATTGTGAGAATCGTTTTCCGACGATCCCGCTACCGGTTCATTTGGCCGGACAGGATCCGGACCAGACTCGCCCTCTGCCTTGTGTGGCTCGACATCTTTCTTCACTTCAGGAAAAAGAATCGAAGCGGAACAAATAGGACATTCCACGGAACTTCCGAAAAAGCTCTCGTCCCCCGAAACCTTTTGCCCGCACTTCGGGCATGCCACTTTAATTGTCGCCATGTGTATGATTGTTTTGCCGGATTTCAGCATCTGCGCCGACAGCGACCAAGCAAAGCGGATTCCGACACCTCTGCAAACAAAAAACCAGCCCCAACCACACACGAATCCACTTGCCGTCGCAATTCGATAGGAGCAGAATAATGACTAACATGAATTTTATCGCCCTCTCACTTGCCCTTTGTACCGGCCTTTTCACTCTCTCCAGCTGCACTACCGCGAACAGCGGCTCGAGCTCAGCCACCACTTCAGCCGAGAGTTCCGGCTCTTCTCTCAGGATCACACAGCAAGCATTGAGGAACAAAACGGCTTACACTCCTTACCCTTTTGATCACTGCGCAGTGATCCAGAGACCCTTCAGCGAGAAGCCGGTGAGACATCAGCGCATCTACAAAGGCCAGGAAGTCCTCTTCTGCTGCACCCCCTGCGTGAAATCGTTCGACGCCAATCCAGGGCCTTACATGCCAAGGATCTACGCAGCTTCGGGCGGCGGGGCCAATTGAGCGGCCCAACCCACCCTGTTGGGTCATCGACGTGACCCTGTTGGGTCGCCCTAACAGACTCACTTTTCAGTGAATTCGGCGTCAATTACGTCACTATCGGCTTCCGACTTCTTCTTTTTGCGACCAAACACGCTGCCGATATCCACCCCATAATACGCCAAGCAGCTGATCAACAGCGCTGTGGCGGCTGCCTCATCCAGGGCTCCGACGATGGGAATGAAATCCGGAAGGATCGAAGGGAATAGAAGAACGAGAACACTGAAAACGCCCACCCCGGTTACAATAACCGAGGAGAGAGGGTTTCGAGGCTCCTTTGCCTCCTTCTGAAATTCAGGCTCTTTTTTCATGATTCAATGCTCGGTCAACCGTCACAATCGGACGACTACAATCCGCTCTGGTCTTTATAACGTATCAACCACAAGGTGACTTTGTGAAATTTTTCACAAAGTCACCTTGAAACGGGTATACAGCGCACCGATAATCGGAATTTTGACGCCCTCACGAGCGGCGTTGAGAATCACCTGCCATGGCGAATACAACCAAAGAAATCGAGATTCAGGACACGGCTGCCCGTGCTGCAGATCTCGCCGGCGCCGAGCTGGAAGGTTACCAGCAAACTACCGAGGATCTGGTTGGTGAAAAGATGGTCCTCAACATGGGGCCCTCCCATCCGGCCACCCATGGCGTCCTACGCTTAATCCTCGAACTGGACGGTGAAGTAGTCACCAAAGCCGATCCGGATGTGGGCTTTCTTCACCGCGGAGACGAGAAAATTGCCGAAAACATGCAGTACAACCAGTTCGTCCCCTACACGGACCGACTGGATTACCTCGCTCCACTGGCCAACAACGTGGCGTATTCTCTCGCCGTCGAAAAGCTAATGGGCTGGGAACTTCCCGCCAGAGGCCAGACTATCCGCACGATCTGCTGCGAAATGGCGCGAATCTCTGCTCACCTGCTCGGCATTGGCGCCTACGCCATGGATGTCGGGGCCATGACAGTGTTTCTCTACACTTTCAACCAGCGGGAAACGGTCTACAACCTTTGCGAGATGCTGACCGGGGCCCGCTTCACCACCAGCTACACCCGAGTCGGCGGTCAAACTCGCGATATTCCCGAGGGCTTCCTTAAGGAACTCTCCAAATTCTGTGACGAACTTCTAAAATCTCTCGACGAGGTTGATACCCTGCTCACTCGCAACAAGATTTTCCTCGACCGAACCCGTGATATTGGTGTCATCACAAAGGAAGATGCCATTGCCTGGGGCCTGAGCGGCCCAAACCTACGCGGCTCTGGCGTCGATCACGACCTACGCAAAGCGAACCCCTACCTCGACTACAACCGTTTCGATTTCGATATCCCGGTGGGCTCTGTTGGTGACAGTTACGACCGCTATCTCGTCCGAATGGAGGAAATGCGTCAGAGCGCCAGCATCCTGCGCCAAGCCATTAAGAGCCTTCCCGATGGCCCTATCAATGTCGCGGACACCAAAGAAATCCTTCCTGATAAGGAGCGCGTTCTTATGAGCATGGAAGAGCTCATCCATCACTTCATTCTCGTCACCGAAGGGCTCGACGCCCCGGCGGGCGAAGTCTACTTCGGAGCGGAAAATCCGAAGGGCGAACTCGGCTTTTATATTCATTCCAAAGGTGGGGGAGTTCCCTACCGCCTCAAAATTCGTAGCCCCTCATTCATCAATCTCAGTATTCTTCCGAAACTACTGGAAGGCTGCATGATGAGTGACACCGTTGCCATCCTCGGAAGTCTCGACTTCGTCATGGGAGAATGTGACCGGTAACGGTTGGGAAAATTTAACGCGATTCACGGCTAACTCAGCAACATGGCTCTCGAAGTCCCCTCAGATCTGGAAAAAGAAATTGATGACCGCATCACTCACTACCCCGTGAGCATGCGTTCAGCGGTATTGCCTGTGCTGCACGCACTGCAGCACCATTTTGGATTCATCAATGAGGACGCGATCGAATGGACTGCGGCCAAACTGGAGCTTGAACCGATCAAAGTGCTCGAAGTGGTTACTTTCTACCCCGGCTTCCGTCAATCGGCCCCGGGCAAATACCATATCCGGGTCTGTCGCACACTTAGTTGCGCCATGGCCGGGAGCCACGAATTGATGGAGTCAATCTGCGACAAAGCCGGAATTGATCGATCTGGAGTGACTCATCACGACCCCATCGCCGTCAGCAAAGATGGCAAGTACAGCATCGAGTTCGCCGAGTGCCTTGCCAGTTGCGGCACTGGCCCCGTTTGCCTCGTTGACGACACTTTCCACGAAGCGGTCGCCGACGTGGACGCACTCCTCAGTCAGTACAAGTGATCCATGAGCGAGATTAAATACATATCCGGAAAAGAGCCGCACGAGAAAGAGCATCGTGTGATCTTTCGGAACGTGGATCGCAAAGGCTGGGATACTTCCATCAAAACCTACATGGGTGAGGGTGGTTACAATCAGCTGAAAGAGGCCTACAAGCTTGAGCCCCGGGAAATCACCGACAAAGTCAAAAGAGCGGGACTGCGCGGTCGTGGCGGCGCTGGATTTCCCTGCGGCGTAAAATGGGGTTTCATTCCGCCGGCTAACGAGAAACCCGTGTATCTCATCTGCAACGCTGATGAATCCGAGCCGGGCACCTTCAAGGATCGTTACATCATCCATCAGGATCCACATCAGCTCATCGAAGGCATGGCCATTTCCTGCTACGCCGTAGGAGCTCACCTCGCCTACATCTACATTCGCGAAGAATTCCCCGAAGGCGCGCAGATCCTCGAAAAAGCGATCGCGGAAGCGCACGAAAAAGGCTTTCTCGGAAAAAACATTCAAGGCACCGGTTTCGATCTTGAGATCTATGTCCACCGCGGTGCGGGCGCCTACATTTGCGGAGAAGAGACCGGCCTGATCGAGTCACTTGAGGGCAAACGCCCTTACCCTCGAATTAAGCCCCCCTATTTCCCTGCGGCAATGGGCCTCTACCTTTGCCCCACTATTGTGAACAACGTGGAGACACTCTGCCACGTGAAGCACATCATGGAAATCGGCGCAGTCGAATGGTCGGAGACCGGAACGCCTAACAACACTGGAACTCGTATTCTATGTGTCAGCGGTGATGTGGTGAACCCCGGATACTTCGAAGTTGAAGTTGGCAAAGTCACCATGGGTGAAGTCATCAACGACATGTGCGGCGGGCTTAAGGAAGGGCGCAGCCTCAAAGCCGTCATTCCCGGCGGATCTTCTGCCAAAGTGCTCAAAGCCGACGAAGTTTTCACGGTTGGCAAAGGCGACGATGCGAAAGAGCTGACTATCTGGGACATTCCGATGGATTTTGACACTCTCGCGGCCTGCGGCTCCATGGCCGGTTCCGGCGGAGTAATTGTAATTGATGACAGCCGGTCCATCAGCTGGGTGCTCAACAACATTAATAATTTCTACGCTCACGAATCCTGCGGTCAGTGCACACCATGCCGCGAAGGATCGCTGTGGATGAAGAAGATCACTGATCGTCTCGTCGCCGGCAAAGCGTCCCCTTCCGATATTGACCAACTCGACAATGTTGCCCGAAACATCGATGGACGAACCATTTGCGCCTTCGGAGAAGCGAGCAGTTGGCCCACCGAAAGCTTTGTTGAAAAATTCCGTGAGGAACTTGTCGCTGACACCAAACCTGAGCTTGAGGCAGAAATCCTCAATGCCGAAGCCCTCACCGCCGCCGCAAATCTGAAATGAGCGACGAAAAGACAGATCTTATCGACGTCCAAATTGACGGGGAATGGCATCAGTTCCCTAAGGGCACCCGCATGATCGAAGCCTGCCGTCAGGCCGGCGTCGAAGTGCCGCACTACTGCTATCACCCCAAATTGACATCACCTGGCAACTGCCGCATGTGCCTCGTCGAAATGGGCATGCCCCCTCGCCCTCGACCCGGCGACGCCCCACCCGCGCCGGATGAGGACGGCCACCTTCCTATTTCCTGGATGCCGCGCCCGGTGATTGCCTGCGCAAACACAGTGGGGCCTAACATGGGTATCCGGACAACAGGGCCGTTGACCGAAGGCTGCCGCGAGGGTGTCATGGAATTCCTTCTCGCCAACCACCCTCTCGACTGCCCGATCTGTGATCAGGCGGGAGAGTGTTCCCTTCAGGAGTTCAGCGTCGAACACGGCAAGGGCGAATCCCGGTTCCGCGAGGAAAAAGTCAAGAAGCCCAAAAACGTTGATGTCGGACCACGAGTTCGACTCGACGACGAGCGGTGCATCATGTGCAGCCGCTGCATCCGCTTCACGGAAGAAATTACGGACGATCCCGTATTAGGCTTCACCGACCGCGGTAGCCGCACGGTTCTCTCTGTCTATCCAGGGAAAGAGTTGGCTAACAATTACTCGCTCAACACCGTCGATATTTGCCCGGTGGGTGCTCTAACCTCCAACGACTTCCGGTTCCAGATGCGTGTCTGGTTCATGAAGGAGACCAACACGATCGACGTGAACTGCGCTACCGGCTCAAACATCACGGTTTTCGCTCGCGAAGGGAAGATCTACCGGATCACTCCTCGTCAGAACAATGACGTGAACTCTGACTGGATGCCGGACTCCCACCGTCTCAATTTCCACTGGGTCGAAGGCGATGACCGCCTTACGGATCCGCTAATCAAAGAAGGCAATACCCACCGCATTGCCACTTGGCAGGAAGCTATCGCCACAACGGCTGACAGGCTGGCAGGCTTCGAAGGGAGCGAAATCGCTGTGATTGCCTCTGCTCGCATGACGAATGAGGAACTCCTCATGGTGAACCGACTCGCCAAGCAACTCGGCGCCGGTCACATCGATACCGTTCCTCGCGGCGGCGAGCCTGACGGCTACCTAATTGCAGCGGATCGCAATCCAAACACCAACGGCGTCAAACTGGTTTTGGGTCTCGACAATCCCGGATCGCAGCTCGATGAAATTCGGAAAGGCATCGAACAGGGACGCATCAAAGCCCTGCTCTGCCTGCAAGAGAATCTTGTCGTCGATGGCGACTTCAGCGCAGAACTACTCGGCAAACTGGACTTTCTCCTCACTTCCTACCCGCTGGCGAATCCAACAGCCGATGCTGCAGATGTGATTCTGCCAGGCGCTTGCTGGGCTGAGAAAACCGGCACTATGATCAATGTCACAGGTCGCCTTCAGCGCCTCAATAAGGCCGTCGACGGCCCAGGCCAAACTTTGGAACCATGGGAAATTGTTCGCGATCTTATTCAAGCAACAGGCGGGGGGAATGGCATCTACTCGACCACCGACATCTTTAAACAGCTCGCAGAGGAAGTATCCGAGTTCTCAGGATTGACCTGGGGACAGATCGGTGACCTTGGCCTGCCTCTCATTGAAACCGGCGAAACCATCCCGCTACTCGAGCGGGAAAAGGAACGCATCGCCAAGGGCGTTATCGTAGGCTGACCTTATTTTTTCATGGAGTGGCAAATCATCATTGCAGCAACCATCAAGATCGTGGTGTTCGTGTTCCTCGTGACACTACCCCTCGTCGCTATGTCGGTCTGGGCCGAGCGTCGCGTCAGTGCCGCGATGCAGGATCGAGTTGGACCTAACCGCGTCGGCCCAATGGGGCTTCTTCAACCCGTTGCTGACGGCATCAAGTTCCTTCTTAAAGAGGACTTCACGCCGAATCATGTTCGAAAGACTTACTTCTGGCTGGCCCCGGCACTGACCATGGTGCCGGCCCTCCTCACCTGCGCCGTGCTACCCTTCGGAAGCCGCCTATTCGGAGAGAAAATGGTCATTGCCGACCTCGATGTCGGGCCGCTCTTCGTCTTCGCCATCGCCTCTCTCACGGTCTATGGCATCGTCCTGGCCGGATGGGCCTCGAATTCAAAATACCCCTTTCTCGGTAGCGTTCGCGCGACCAGTCAAATGATCTCCTATGAGATCTCGCTTGGCCTCTCCATCGTGCCGCTGGTGATGATCTACGGAGAGCTCAATCTGGGACGAATCGTTCAGGAGCAAGCGGTGAATGGATGGGCTTTGCTTCCGCTCTGGGGTGAAGGACTCAGCGTCAAAGGCTTCCTCTTCGCAATCCCCCTCTTCATCTCCTTCATCATCTTCGTCACTTCGATGTTTGCGGAGACCAATCGACTTCCATTCGATCTTCCCGAGTGTGAAACAGAACTCGTAGCCGGATACCACACCGAATACAGCTCCATGAAATTCGCGCTTTTCTTTCTCGGGGAATACGCCGCCATGATCATCGGATCCGGGCTCGCCGTGACTCTTTTCCTAGGCGGCTGGAGCCTTCCTTTCGGCTGGCTTGCTCCTGAAAGCATCGATGCCATCGTGCCCTGGTGGCATGGCCTCATTCACATCGGTTGCTTTTTCGCCAAAGTGATTGGCTTCATTCTTTTCTTCATCATTGTCAGGTGGACGCTGCCTCGCTTCCGCTACGATCAACTGATGCGACTCGGCTGGGTCTTCTTCTTTGAACTCGCCCTCGCCAACGTCGTTCTAACCGCACTGCTACTGATGTGGCTCAAGTAAATATCGATCCCCTATCTGAACATGGCCATCGTTGTTGAACGTCCAAAACTAAAATGGTGGGAACACCTCTACCTCCCTGCACTCGCGCAGGGAATGCGTGTGACTCTTGGGCACTTTGTTAGAATTTTGTCCAAAAAGGACAAGGTCACCATGCAGTATCCCGAAGAGAAATGGGATGCCAACCTGCCTGACTACTACCGCGGAGCGCCCGCTCTCGTCACTGACGAGCAGGATCGCGAGCGCTGCGTTGCCTGCCAACTTTGTGAGTTCATCTGCCCGCCACGTGCTATCACGATCAAGCCGGAAGAGATTCCGTCCGACGACAAATGGGCCAAAGTCGAAAAACGACCAAAAGTTTTCGACATTGATATGATCCGCTGCATCTACTGCGGACTTTGTGAGGAGGTCTGCCCTGAGCAAGCCATATTCCTGCGTAAGGACTACGCCATTACCGGCACCAGCCGTGAAGCCATGGTTCACGACAAGCAAAAGCTTTACGAAATCGGAGGCGTCCGAGAGGGCCTCGTCAACAAATGGAACGACCTTAAGTGAGAAGCGCATGACCTTCCTTTTCTACATCTTTGCCGCCCTCACTCTTGTCGGAGGAATCGGCGTCATCGCGAACCGAAATCCGGTGACCTCCGCGTTCTCAATGATCGTGTCGTTTCTCGGACTCGCCGCGCTCTTCATTCAGCTGGATGCCTACCTTGTCGGCGTTCTCCAGATCCTCGTCTATGCCGGTGCGATCATGGTGCTGTTCCTATTCATCATCATGTTGCTGGATATCCCAAAAGAGGAGACCAAGCGTTTTCCGATCTTCACTTTGGCAGGATCAGTCATCGTTGTGGTCACTTTCATCGGTGCAATCCTTACCGTGTTGCAGCGCAGCGGCATCGGGTCCGCAAAGCTACCTGCGATTCAAGCCACCGATGGCCCCGGCAGCTCGGATGTCCATCGCATCGGTGAGCTTCTTTTCAGTCATTACTGGTTTCCCGTCCAAGTGGTCGGCATTCTGCTCCTCGTTTCAACCGTCGGCGTCGTGGTGCTGAGCAAGCGGGAACTCAAGTAAGCAACCTTTTACGACGTTATGGAATCTGCCCTCACTCTGAACCACTTCCTGATCGTCAGTGGCGTTTTGTTCGCCATTGGCCTGGCAGGAGTGCTGGTTCGCCGCAATCTAATCGTCATCTTCATGTGCCTTGAGTTGATGCTCAGTGCCGCCAATCTGACGCTGGTTGCCTTCTCTCGGTTTAATGTTCAGGAAGGCCAGCCAAACTACGACGGACAGGTTTTCCTTTTCTTCATCATCACTGTGGCTGCCGCTGAGGTTGCCGTGGGGCTCGCTATCATCGTGGCTCTTTTCCGATCCCGGGAAACCACCAATGTCGGCAAGTTAAACACAATGAAGCACTGATTTTTTTGACTCATCATTTTTCATGGACGTGAACACGATTGCCTGGACCGTTTTGCTGCTACCTCTTCTGGTGGCCGCCTCGATTCTGCTCGGCCTCAAGCGCTGGTCCGGACTCAGCTCACTGCTGTCTACCGGCTCCGCTCTCATTACTCTGGTCCTATGTTTCAAGCTAGCCGGCGGCGAGGGCGGGGAAACCCAATCCTTTCCCTGGATTGATTTGGGAGAGCATTTGCGGGTCGATATTGGCCTAACTCTCGACAAACTGAGCCGGGGCATGATGCTGATCGTCACCTCGATTGGATTCCTCGTGCACCTTTTCTCACTGGGCTACATGAAGGACGACGACGGAAAGTCACGTTACTTCGCCGGTCTCTCACTCTTCATGTTCTCGATGACGGGAATCGTCCTGGCAGACAATTTCATCATGATGTTCATCTTCTGGGAACTCGTCGGGGTGAGTTCCTACATTCTGATCGGCCACTGGTTCGAAAAAGATTCCGCAGCTGATGCCGCCAAGAAGGCATTTCTCACTAACCGCATCGGCGACTTTGGATTCATGATTGGGATTCTCCTGGTCTGGACCCTGACCGGCACCATCTACTTCGAGGAAATCAAAGAGGCCGTCGGCGGAGTGACGAACCTCAACATGTTGAACATTGCCGTGCTCTGTGTTTTCTGCGGAGCCATGGGCAAGTCAGCTCAGATTCCTTTGCACGTCTGGCTCCCGGACGCCATGGAAGGCCCCACCCCTGTTTCAGCCCTCATTCACGCAGCCACGATGGTCGCTGCGGGTGTCTTCATGCTAGCCCGAGTTGTCTTTCTCGTTGAATCCGCAGAGACGGCCGCCACTGTCATCACATGGATTGGCGCGGTCACTGCTTTAGTCGCTGCGCTGATGGCGCTGCAGCAAAACGACATCAAGCGTATTCTCGCCTACTCAACCTTGTCGCAACTCGGTTACATGGTCATGGCTCAGGGTGTGGCTCACGGCAGCGAAGCCGGGATGTTTCACCTCTACACTCACGCCTTCTTTAAAGCCCTGCTTTTCCTCGGCGCAGGGGCGGTCATCTATGCCTGCCACCACGAACAGGACATCTGGAAAATGGGAGGCCTGCGCAAGAAACTTCCCATCACTTTCTGGACGTTCGTTATCGGTACAGCCGCGCTGATCGCAGTGCCTTTCACCTCGGGATTCTGGAGCAAAGAGGCGATTCTTGAGGCCGCGCTTCATGAAAATATGCACGGCCCCTACTGGCTCGCGATGATCGTCGCCTTCCTGACCCCTTTCTACATGACCCGTCTGATCATTGTGGCGTTCTTCGGAAAAACGCGAACTGACGGCGCTAGTCATGCCAAGGAGGTGGCCCCGATTATGTGGGTGCCTTTGGCGCTCCTTTCAATCATGGCCATTTTCTCCGCCTACAATCCTATTTCCGGACCGCTACTGGCCCAGGGGCATGCGGACATCAAGCATCTCTTTGATCACTTCGGCATGACCGCAGTTCTTTCGCTTCTCGGACTCATTGTCGGAGTTAGCGCAGCCGTCTTTCTCTACCGGGGCAAGGACAAGGATCCCGTCAATATCCCACTCTTTGCGAATCGGTTTTACATCGACGAACTCTACGCCACCCTGATTCGCGTTTTCCAGGATCTTCTGGCCAAGTTTTTTGACATTGTCGATCGCTACTTAATCGATCCAGTGATGGCAAGGTTCCCTGCTATGACAGCCATGACGGCAGGTTCCATTATTCGAATTTTCCAAATGGGTAACGTGCAGACTTACGCCTTCATGTTCGCCATCGCCCTTGTGACCCTCGTCATTTTCCTACTCCTCTAACTTTAACAATTTTCCCCGGACAATCGTGAGCATTCTCGAGATCATCGTTTTTCTGCCGCTCGTCGCCGCCCTCGCTATCGGGCTCGGCGCCCCGGCACGTTTCACTGCGCTGGGAGCATCTGCCTTGCTTCTCATCAGCAGTCTGGTTCTTGCCATTCAGTTCAATACAAGCGTCGAAGGAGCGCTCCAGTTTGAGAGCTCCCGTACTTTGCTCAAAGTAGTCGGGTTCCCTGAGCTTCATCTCGCTTTCGGCCTCGATGGAATCAGCCTCGTCATGCTCCTGCTATCGACCATTGTTCTGATGGCAGCAGTCTTAGTTTCGCCCAAAGAAGGAGATCTCAAACGCAGCCCGCAGCTCTACTATCTCTCGCTCCTCCTTATCGCAGGTGGCGCTATCGGTGCGTTTTGTTCGACAGATTTGTTCTTCCTCTACGCATTCCACGAGCTGGCGCTTATCCCTACTTTCCTCATGATCGGCATTTTCGGGCATGGCGAAAACCGCGTTCGAACAGCCTGGACCATCACCATTTACCTGGGCGTTGGCAGCTTAATACTACTGGTGGGTCTCATCCTTGCCGTGATCGCTCTCGGTGGCAGCACTTTCAATATTGCCGAACTTATTGCACTCGCGAAGAATCCCGAAACCGGAATTGCCGAAGATCTGCAACCTCGGATCTTCCTACTCCTCCTCATTGGATTTGGCGTCCTCGTTTCCCTGTTTCCTTTTCACAGTTGGGCTGCACCTGCCTACGCTGAAGCTCCGGCACCCGTTGCCATGCTGCACGCAGGGGTCCTGAAAAAATTTGGTCTCTACGGACTGATCCGAGTGGCGCTGCCTATCGTCCCGGCCGGTGCAGAAGCCCTCGCTAATCTAGTCCTGATTCTCCTGCTCGGTAACATCATCTTCCTCGGCTTTGTCACCATCGCTCAGAAGAGCCTTGATCGCATGCTCGGCTACTCCAGCGTCATGCACATGGGCTATGTCTTTCTCGGCATCGCAGCAGGAAATCACCTTGGTCTCTCCGGCGCAGTATTGCTCATGTTTGCCCATGGAGTTTCTATCGCCCTGCTTTTCGCTCTCAGTGGATGGCTTCGGGAGAAATATGGGACACTCGAATTCGCCAAACTCGGAGGAATCGCCAAGCAGGTGCCGAAGATTGGCCTCCTATTTGGCTTTGCTGCCTTTGCTGCAGCCGGCCTGCCTGGCTTCGCCAACTTTGCAGCCGAAGTTGAAATTTTCATCGGTGCCTTTTCCGGAGATGCTGACAAACTGAGCCCAATTCAGTGGACAACGATCATTGCTCTCTGGGGAGTCGTTATTTCCGGCGTCTACATGCTTCGCGCCTACCGCAGTATTTTCATGGGCCCCCTCCCTCAGAAACTGGAAGCTCCGGATGATCTGACTTGGTCATTTCGTCTTCCTCTTCTCATTTTGCTCATTGCACTGATGGCGGTTGGCTTTGTTCCGGAACTGCTGAATCAATATATCCGACCTGCCATTGATGGGCTTTTTCTCGTCACAACTGGCTGACTCTCCACACCTTTTGTTACCAACTCCGTTGTCTTAACACTTTCCATCCATGCCGGTCTACTACCTGGAAATCATCGTCGTCGCTCTCGGCCTGCTCATGCTGATGGTGGACGCCTTCGCGAACTTGAAAGACAAGCGCTCCATCGCCTGGATCGGAATGGTCGGATTGCTTGTTGTCTTCGGGTTGCTGTTCAAAGTTGAGTGGCCGGAGTCTACCGAGGGCGCCTTTTGGAAATTCTATACCGCAGGAGATCAGTTGGCTCTTTTCTTTAAAGGGATCGCCATCCTCACTACCCTCATCGTTCTGATCATGGCGATCGATTTCAGTCCTATCGTGGTGAAGCAAACAGCAGACCCCGAACCAGGTGCTCATCCGCAATCCGGGCTCGGTGAGTTTTTCGCTCTGCCTATGTTTGCCTGCGCGGGGCTCATGTGGATGGCTTCCGCTAACAATCTTGTCAGCATCTTCGTATCGCTGGAGACTGTCACCATCACCTTCTATATCATGGTGGCCTACTTACGTCGCAATGTTGGCTCGCTTGAAGCCGGGGTAAAATATCTGATTCTTGGTGCGCTCTCGACCGGGTTCCTCGTCTATGGCTTTGCCTGGCTCTTCGGAGTCACTGGCAGCATGCAGCTTTCGGAAATTGCGACCGCTCTGGCAAACCCCGAAGTTAACACCACTGCAGCTCTTTTCGCCTTCGCTCTCATTCTGGTATCCCTCGCATTCAAAGTTGGCGGGGCCCCGTTCCACTTCTGGATCCCCGACGTCTATCAAGGGGCACCCACCCCCATCACGGCCTTTCTCTCAGTGGGCTCCAAGGCCGCTGGATTTATCGTCTTGATGCGCCTCATCGGTCCATTCCTCGCCAGTGAAGCCCTCGTCGATAAGGTCAGCATCGTTCTGATGGCACTCGCGATCCTCACACTGATTGTCGGAAATCTTGCAGCGCTACCTCAGAAGAATTTCAAACGGTTACTCGCCTACTCAAGCGTTGCCCACGCCGGATTCCTCCTCATGGCACTGGCCTCAACTCCGCGCCATAGCGAATCGGCCAGTTCAATGTCGCCCGCCACAGTCATTGCGTTCTACCTCGGCGCCTATCTCCTCATGACCCTGCTGGCATTTCTCGTCATGACAACAGTGAGGAATCAAGTGGTAGGGGAAGACCTCGATTCCTACAAGGGGCTCGCTCGACGATCTCCTTTCCTGGCATTCGCCCTACTGATCGCGATGGCCTCGTTGGCAGGCATCCCTCTCACCGCTGGATTTTTCGGGAAACTCTTTGTATTCAAGCTCGCCGCGGATCAGGAGAACTGGGTCCTCCTCGCCGTCGGACTGATTGGTGCATCTGCTGGATTTTACTACTACCTCAAGATCGCAGTTTCCATGTTTCTGGTCGCACCTGAGGGATCTCCAACCGAAGGAGAAAACACCTCTTTCCCCATCAATCCGGTGGCTCGCATTGCCATGATTGCACTCATCGTTGCGATCATCGTAGGCGGCATCAATCCGAATATCATCCTCGGCCTGCTTTAAAGGTCTTCGCAAGCCTTGCTGCAGCCATAGTGAAGGCCTAGAATTCGGGACTATGAGTGTCCCTTATCTACTCCGCGCCACGGTGTTACTGACCTTTCTCGCGGTTTCGCACCTTCAGGGCGAACCGTTTAGATCGTTCACCAACTCAGCGGGAAAGGTGATTGAAGCCAAGGTCATTTCGATGACCGATGGTCAGGTTACCATTGCCCTCGCCGAAGGGCAGCGCTTTACCATACCGGCTACTACGCTTTCTGCGGCCGATCAGGAATATCTCAACACCTGGTCGCCCAACTCCGCCTCCACCCTCCCCACTGAGGGCGATTTTAGTGCAGCGAGCATCAACGAAGCGATTGGGCACGAGCTTTTTACTGGAACATCACTTTGGGCGAGCACCCCCGAAGAAGTCGCAACGCGGCTGAAGTGGAAGCGAGAATCAAAGACGGACATTTCAGAAAGCTACCGGTCCTACCCGCGTCAAGACTATCGTTTTCTAGGCGCTCGCCCTTTTTCCGCAGCTCTATACGGAGACGAAGGGATAGTTTCCAGCCTCTCGATCGTGTTTGCCAACAAGGGAGACTCCTTCGGAAGCGCCGGCAGCGGTGAGGACCACTTTATCAAAGGAAAACCTGTTCCCGGCGGCATGGATGGTGTTCGAGTTCTCATGGAGCATGATGCGGAAACGATCTCCGAGAATCTGACTTCGCTTCTCGGAGAGCCTGAAAACCAAAAATTTGGTGAAGGTGAATCCCGTGTTGATGTGGAGCGCTGGGATTGGGCCGGCCACGCATTTCTTCTTTCCCATGTTGAAGACGAATATGTTTCTCTAGCCGTACAGACAACCGAGTTTGCCAACGATCGAGGTCGTGCTGCCAGGGTGTCTGACGCGGTCATCCGCGAACGCACCCGGGGCTTTGTGGAGCGGCGCGAAAACGGCGATGTCGTCATTGGAAACATTCCCATGGTTGATCAGGGCCCCAAGGGTTACTGCGTTCCTGCCACGGCCGAACGCTGCATGCGATTCCTCGGCCTCCCCGCAGATATGTATCTACTGGCTATGGTCGGCGAAACTGACGCCGGAGGCGGCACCTCGGTGGATCGACTCCTCTCAAACATCGGCCGTGACATTAAAAGAAAAGGCCGCTCATTCGACATCGAATCCGGGGAGATGAAAATGAGGGACATCCAGAGATCCATTGACGATGGCATTCCTATCATCTGGGGATGCTACAGTACCGAAGAGTTCAATAGCACGGCAACAAAGCGCACTAAAATGCGTCAGGAGGAAACCTGGAGTTCTTACAAAACCACCGTCGCTGGCGCCAATGAGTCCCCCGGTCTATACCCTGACTCCAGCCGGAGCCATGTCGTTATCATCATGGGCTACAATGAGGAGACCAACGAAATTGCTTTCAGTGATTCCTGGGGAGAGCGCTACCTCGAAAGATGGATCACCCTGCCGGAAGCTCAGCAGGTTTCTCAGGATCGGTTCTACATCATCGACCTCTAAGCCATCATTTGAGTTCCGGTTGAGCCACCGACTCATTCAATCGCCGAGATGCTTCCTCGGTCAGTCTGGCCTGGTGAATCTTTGATCTCTTGGTCGGCTCACGCCCTTGCTCACCCGTTGCCTCCCCCATCTGAAAGGTTTGGAAATCTTCAGCCTGTTGAGTCTCTCCTCGCGCAGCGAAAGCCTCCAGAAAGGTTAACTGCTCTAGCAGAGGAGCCTCCAATTCAATGGAGGAAGCATCTCATTGAGAATCCTCAAAGGCCTTACAATCAAGCGCATAAACTGCTTCTGATCGCGCTATTGATCCAATCCTACTCAGGTTCCACCGTAAACTCATCCCAATGACTATCAGAATCAGTGTTCTCACCGCGGCCGTTCTGGCTTCATTTGGCCCCTTGGCGGCACAAGATCAGGCCCACCTCGAAATCGATTCCCCCTTCGGTAGTTACGTCGCCGAGGATTTCCCGTTTTTCTCGCAAACGCTTGACGCACGCGAGTTCGGAAAAGTAACTCAGCCCACCAATCTGACACCGCGTGGTATAATCGTTAAGCTCGGACACGACTACTACGGCTGCTTCGATCCCGACCTGCTACGCTGGTCACTGATCTGGAAAGCAAATGAGAAGGGCGAATATCTGACCATGGATGGGATGGCCCCCGGAAGCTATCGATTCCCCAACCGCAAAGCCCCGGCAGGTCAGGAAAGCCTGCCGAAACCCATTGGCAAACCCGTTTATTCGACACCAGCCCTACCCGGGTGGTGTGTCGGAGAAAGACCCAGCAACCTGGATCCCCGAGATAGGGGCAATTCAGATGAAGCTGAAATCAGCATGGGGCCCATTCCATCAAGCATTGGCCGTTTCTCGGGTATTCGAACAACCGACAAGGGCGTCGTTCTTGAGTACGAGGTGGGAGGCTTCACCATACGCGAGCAGCTGAAGAAGGTCGGGGTAACCGATCGTATTCTTCGTGTCCTTGAGGTCACAGGTGAATCAGAAACTTCCATTTGGGCCTCCTCTGGAATCGGCTCCCACCATCCTGATTTCCCGGATTGGCAAGAATTGACGGAAGCCGGATCGATGAGCATCACACTTTGGGATGGGAGGAAATTGGCACTCAATATTCAGGCTGAAAACACCCCACCAAAAAATTCGGAGAGCCTTTCTATCCCCTCTATTCCTTCGCCCCTAATCTGGAAAGACAAGGTCACCAGTTCGATTCAATCATCAGCCTCGACCTCCGCTTTTGTCTTCGACGATATTGCCGCTCCGGTCCCCAATCCCTGGAAAAGAAATGTTCGATTTTCCGGCTTCGACTTTTTCTCCGATGGCCGTGCTGCCCTTTGCACCTTTGACGGAGACGTCTGGATCGCCAGCGGTCTGCAAGAGGGAAGCACCGAGGTAGTCTGGAATCGATTTGCTTCCGGGCTCCACGAGCCTAAAACGCTCTGCATCGTCGAAGATGAAATATTCATCTCGGACCGCAATGGCATTGTTCACCTTCAGGATACAGATCTCAACGGCGAAGCGGACTGGTACGAAAACTTCTCCAACGTTGTCGCCCAAACCGCTGAGACCCGTGAATTTGCCATGGACATGGTAGCGATCGAGGGCGGCGGATTCTACCTCGCAAAGGGTGGGCAGGTCGGCTCCACCCGAGGCAAACTCAACGGCACCATCGTCAAGGTATCACCCGACGGGCGCTCCTACGAGGTGACCGCTACCGGCCTGCGCCAGCCGTATATCGGATACGATTCGAACTCGGGAATCCTCACCTCCAGCGATCAGCAGGGACACTGGAAGCCGGCGACTCCAATTTACCGAATTGAAGAGGGCAAATATTATGGCTTCCAACCGGCTAAGTTCAAGGACAAGGCCGTCCATCCGGCTCCCATCGCTCCCCCCGAGGTATGGATCCCTCACTTCATCAATCAATCTGGAGCTTCTCAGGTTTGGATGAACGGTCCCGCCAAGATGGGCAGTCTGAACGATGGCCTCGTGCATATCGGATACAATCGTCCGGAGATCTTTAAAGTATTCCTCGATGAGGGGCATCAGCAAGGGGCCGTCTTTCCTGTCCTTTCAGGATTTCCCTCGGGGGTTCTAAAAGGAAGAATTAACCCCATCGACGGCCGCCTCTATTTGTGCGGCTTCGAAATCTGGGGAACCTCAGGCGATCGTATTACCGGCTTATTTCGGGTTCGCCCTACCGGAGAGACTTCATGGATTCCGAGGCGTATCCATGCATCTCAGCGTGGCGTTCTACTGCAGTTCGATCAGGAATTGTCACCTGAACTAGCCGCCGACTTAGGGCGCTACTCAGTCGATCGCTGGAACTACGAACAAACCCACAACTACGGGTCAGGGAACTTCAAATTGAACGGCGAACCCGGCCAGGAGAGCATCCCCGTTGCCAGCGCTCAGCTTTCCAAAGATCGAAAGACCCTCTTTCTAGGCCTTGTCGACATGCTACCCAGTCACACGTTGAGAATCACCTACCGCCTTCCCTCTCCTGATGCTACTCAGGTCGATAGCGCCTACCTTACCATTCACTCCCTCCAAGAATTGGACCTTATCGAAGAAGGCTTTGCCACCAATGAAGTGGACCTGAGTTGGGATCCGTCAATAACCTCCTCCGGGGTAATCATCGAGCCAACAGCCGAACTGGGCAAAGAAATTGCTCTGCGCTACGGCTGCATCGCCTGCCACGCTACCGGAGACAACTCTCAGCCCGTTCCTGCTCCCCCCGTAGCTGCCTCGGCTGAGGGGGCCGCTCAAATAGCCGTTGGGCCAGCCTGGATCGGCCTCTGGCGATCTCATCGTACTTTTACTGACGGATCTTTTGTGAAGTCTGTCGATGAAACCTACCTCCGTGAATCCATTCTCGATCCCCCTCGACGAGTCGCAGAGGGCTTTGAAACGGAGAAAACAGGCGTGGGGATGCCTTCCTACCTCGGCGTCCTGAAGGATCACGAGATTGATTCAATCATTCTCTATATCAAGTCTCTCGCCAAAAAACGCTGATCTAGCATTAAATCCTTCAGCAAGAAGCACTCAGGCACACTGAAAACGGCTTGAACTCAGGCGCTTCCAAGGGGAGGGATAAGGGTTGCAGGTAAATCCTGCTGCCCCTGTATTACTGAAATGCCAAAAGCACCTGAAAACGATTCGCCAACTCATAGCAAACTGGCTTTCGAAGACGCCCTCTCTCAGCTCGAAGAGTTGGTGCGAGACATGGAGTCCGATCAGATGCCTTTGGAAGAACTCATCAAGAGTTACGAACAGGGCACCAATCTCTATCGTGTGTGCGAGAAGCAGCTCGAAGAGGCCCGGGGACGTATCGAAATCATTCGAAAGAAGCGTGACCGGGAAAACGTATTGGAACCCTTCAACGACGAATCAATAGAGGCTACTGATGTGACCACCCCGGAAACATCTCAGGATAATGGAGAACTGTTTTGAATTTCCCGAAATTCCGACTGAGGAATTGCCAAAAGTCGACAACTCAACGGATCTCAAAGAGCTTCCGCTGGAGGACTTGCCTAAGCTGGCCGAAAACATCAGGCGTACGCTGATCAGTTCTCTTGCCAAAACGGGAGGCCATCTCGGCCCCAACCTCGGAGTCGTCGAACTGAGCATTGCTTTACACCGAATTTTCAATACTCCACAGGACAAGTTCGTTTTCGACGTCAGCCATCAGGGCTACGTTCACAAGATGCTGACCGGGCGATGGGATCAGATCCATACCATCCGCCAGTATGAGGGCCTCAACGGATTCCTGCTTCGCACCGAAAGCGATCACGATTGCTACGGCGCAGGACATGCCGGCACCGCTGTCTCTGCTGCATTGGGCATGGCAGCCGGACGCGACTTGAACGGAACAGACGATCATGTTGTCGCTGTAGCCGGAGACGCCGCATTCACTTGTGGCGCCACGTTTGAGGCTCTGAACAATATCGCCGAGACAACCAAGAAATTCATTCTCGTATTGAACGACAATGAATGGTCCATCGATCGAAACGTTGGCGCGATTGCTAAATATTTCCACGCGCTTCAGACCAGCCCGACTTATTCGCACATTCACGAAAAGGCCGCCGAGTTCGTTGAGAAGATTGCCGGAAAGTCAGCTCGTTCAATGGCTCACCGCGTCGAGCGCAGCGCGAAGAATCTGCTATTTCCTAACGTGCTATTCGAGAAGTTTGGCATTCACTACTACGGACCAATCGACGGTCACGACATCGATCTCCTCGTGAAGACTTTTGACTTCCTCAAGGATCAGGAGGAGCCAGTCATTCTTCACATCATCACGGAGAAGGGCCGCGGATACGAGCCAGCCAAGGCTAACCCAATGAAGTTTCACGGCCTGGGTCCTTACAAATCCGCGACGGGTGAAACCCCTGCAGGCGGCAGCCCTACCTACTCTCAGATTTATGGGCAGCACCTCACAAAATTCGCAAAGGAGGACGAAAAAATCGTGGCCGTCACCGCAGCGATGCCAGCCGGAACGGGTCTAACTGAATTTCAAAAGAAAATTCCCGACCGCTACTATGACGTCGGTATCGCGGAGGAACACGCCGCCCTGTTTGCTTGCGGCCAGGCCGTACAGGGGCTGAAGCCGTTCCTCACCATCTACTCGACATTTTTTCAGCGCGCCTATGACATGGCCGTGCACGACATTGGCCTCCAGAAGCTACCAGTTCGCCTCTGCATGGACCGTGCTGGTCTCAGTGGAGACGATGGACCGACTCATCACGGCTTGTTCGACATTGGATTCATGCGCCATGTTCCCAACTGGGTCTTGATGCAAGCGAAGGACGAAGAAGAGTTCGCTGACATGCTCTGGACCATGGCCAACTACGAAGATGGCCCCACTGCAATTCGCTACCCAAGAGGGGCAGGCACAGGAGCTAAGCCAAGAGACACTCCCAAACTTCTCGAAATTGGTCAGGCAGAAGTTGTTTCTGAGGGCACCGACATCGCCTTATTCGGTCTGGGCAACCTCTTCGAGATGGCCGAGCAGACCCGTGACCAGCTTGAGGCTATGGGATACTCTGTCGCTCTCATCAACCCCCGCTGGATCAAGCCTCTCGACACTGACTGCATTGAAAAATTTGCCAAGCTCTGCCCCGTCATTCTAAGTTTCGAAGATCACGTTCTTCATCACGGCTTTGGCAGTGCCATCATTGAGCACCTCAATGATGCCGGTATCCAAACTCCCGTTGAACGAATCGGCTGGCCCGATGAATTCGTCGAACACGGAAGAGTCGATATCCTCCGGGATAAGCACGGCCTGACTGTGGAGAATGCGGTCGCAAAGGCACTCAAACATCTACCTGCTCCGGCCAAGGAAGCGGTCGGAAGCTAAGAGTCCAGTGTAGTTGACACCTTGGCGATCGCGCTAGCCGTCTCCAGTTTACGACGGCTATGGATCGTAGGGCAGCGGCTCGCGCTCTTCCTTTTTCTTGCCGAAGAGCTTTTGTCCGAACTTCTTAAAAGGGTTCTCATCTGCCTTCGGGTTGGTGTATTCCTCAACAACTTCGGCCTGATGTTGAATAGTCGGAACGCCCGGCTCCGGAAATGCCGTAGCGGCGTTTTCTCCTACATCGGATCGAACATCTTCGTCGTAGCTGGCATTAACGGCCATCTGATCATCGCGCACCACAACGGGTTGAATAAAGATCATCAGCTCTGAGCGCGTTGTCTTCACGGTCTTCGTCCGCGCGGCTAACCCAATGATCGGTATATCTTTGAGCAAAGGGATACCGGAATCGCCCTCCTCTTCACTTTCAGAAATCAACCCTCCAAGAATGATGGTGGAACGGTTGGCTACAGTCACTGTCGTATTGAGCTCCTGCTTTCCAATGATAGGCACTTCATTTTGATCGATCTGGGCGGTACCCACAACCCGGTCGTTAATCTGCACAATATCGAGGGTGACTTCATTGTTCTCATTGATGGTCGGCAGCACCTCCAATTTCAAGACGACGTCCTTAAACTCAATCGTAGATCGAATTGAATTTGGATTTGTCGTATCGCTCACTGCGCTGTCGGCATAGGGAACTTCCTGACCACTGGTAATCTCGGCTCGCTTCCCGTTTTGAGTGTATATGACCGGCCGGGAAAGAACCGTGAAGCGGTTTGTTGCTTCCAGCGCCGTGATAATCACATCGAGTGATTCCCCAATTTGGCCATACAGGTTCAATCCTCCAGTGGGCCCAAACGGGGTCGTTGTGACCATGTTGGAGAGATCCGCAATATTCCCCGTCGTATTCGTCTGCCCAATGACATCAGTACGCCCCGTAAACAGGCCACCAGTCAATCCCCCCTGACTGGGATTATTACCATTCCAGGGCCGGAACCTTTGAATGTAATCCACACCCAGCTCAAAATCGTCACCGAGGATCAACTCTCCAATAACCGTTGCCAGGTATACCTGGATTGGCCGGCGGTCGAGTCGATCGATCATATCCACGACTATGTCTTCTGACTCACGGGTTCCAACGATGATGATCGAATTTGACTGCCGGTCCGCAATGATTCGTGTTTTCCCGACGAGCACGGATATCGGAGCCACCTCGTCGATAGGGAAAGCGATTTGATCAGATCTTCCACCAACCTCGTCTGCTGCCCCCGAATTCTGTGTGCGATTTTGATTATTCTGGCCCTGATTGGCTCCTGTCAGGGTCGCCAACTGAGAGGAGGTCACCGGAGTCGGTCGAGACTGTATCTGACGTCCACCAGGTAACTGCGTCTGACCCGTACCAGTATCCTGAAGAATGTCGACGATGACTGGCAGAATATCGTTTGCCTTCACGTACTGAAGTTTCTTCTCAAGCGGAGGGCGATTTGCCAAAGGTTGATCAAACTCCCGAATCAGCTGCAAGATGTAGGCTGCGTCGGTTGGAGAGGCGACCACCATGATACGATTGAGTCGGTCGTCTGGAATCAGTTGCGCCGCGGGCTGATTCGCAGTGCCCACCTCATTGAAGTCGTTGACTCTATTCGACTTCGAAGACTGCGACTTCTGATCCTGCTCCTTACTTGTTTGACCTGAAGCTCCCCTTACCTCGCTCTGTCGAAGGCGTTCTTCCATTCTAGCGTCCATCGCCGCCTGGATGATCTGAGCCACAATATTGGATTCGGCGTAGACCATCTGTACGAACTCAGTGATGAGAGGCGCGTCCTCGACGGGGTGATCTATGATAGATCGCAAACGAATCAACTGTCGCACCAGCGGCGAAGTCTCGGTGATCAGAAGCCCCCGTGGGTTGGAAACCGGTGTGATGCGGCCGAACTCATTAAGAACCACATGATTCGCAAAAATCGTAGTGGCATCCTCCGGATCGATGTACTCGAGTTCCATAAAAAAGCCGACCAACGACTCTCCATCAGGAAGTGCGTCCGGGTCGGTGTAAATGACGACACCTTCGCTGAACGACGGGCTCCCTGCGCCCTGCCTCTGTCCACCCAGTAGGACTTTAACGCTCTCTCCATCGGGCTCTGCCACAATGACGTAGCCGTTTACAAGTAGTGCCGCCTCGATCAGACGAATCGCCTCGTCTTTAGGAACCTCGCTTGGCGTCACCAGACTGACTTGGGGGCCTTCGAAAATGGAACTATCCTTTACAATCGGCTTATCGATCAACCTCTCGTAAATATTAAGGATGTCGTTCACCGGATTGAGCGGGAACTGGAGGCTGACTTGATTGCCTGCGGCGCCTCCCGGATTCTGCAAAGCCGATGGTGCCTGTCTCAGCCCAGATTGATCGCCGTCGGTCTGTGAGTGAGCTAGAGATGAAGCCAAACCAATAGCTAAAACCAATAGCCACCCGGCCGGGCATTTCAGTGCCCGGAATTTTTGACTCCAATCGTCGCTCATGTTTGCGTGTATCCCCTGATCGATCAGCAGGACCGGATGTAACTCCGGTCCAGCCCAATCGGCTCCAAATTTTTCAAAAAATCCGGATAAGACGGGTTTCTTTTACCCCAAGCCCACTAATGCTACAACAGAAGAAGCCCGGAATATGTCACCGTATCTACGGGAATTCTAAGGCCTGTGGAAAAATACTCCAAATGCGGGCGGATTGAATATCTATTCGACAATACTGGAGACACTATCGTCGGAGAATCGAGTCTCGATGTGATCTCCCGCACTTAGGTCTGCTGCCTTGCTCACCAATTCTCCTTTTTCGTTCAAGGTCATCGAAAATCCCCTTTTCAAAACTGCATCCGGGCTGAGCGAGTGTATCAGCTCGCCCATGTAGCTGAGTTGACGCGATGCATTACCCACCCTGCGCTCGGCGATTTGCTCAAGCAGCCCGACCAATTGGGTCAATTTTTCCTGCCTCCGGCTCACATCCTTCTCTGGCTGGAAAGATTCAATCATTCGCCCGAGGGCATTCACATCCCCCTGGGCAGTGGCAATAGTCACTTCTGCCGCACTCTCAAGACGCTCGCTGAGATAATCCAGCGATTGGGCCCAGGACTGAATTCTTCTTCCGGGCTCACGCGCCTGAAGTTCCCGCAAAAGCGACTCCGAGTGACGCTCCATCACATCCAGCGCTCGATTTGTTTTGTCCCCCAATGATGTCCGAAGCAAATCCAGGTGTCGATGCAATGAAGCCCCGTCCGGCACCGCATTCTCCGCGGCGGCACTCGGCGTCGGTTCACGACGATCGGCGACAAAGTCGGCCATGGTGAAATCAATCTCGTGCCCCACCCCGGTCATGACAGGAATCGAACATTCAGCAATCGCGCGAGCCACCACTTCTTCATTAAAGGCCCAAAGGTCTTCAATACTTCCACCCCCTCTGGCCACGATCACCAGATCAGGGCGGGGAATCCCCTCCCCATTTTCGAATGCCCTCACTCCGGCTGCGATCTCCTCAGCAGCCCCATCCCCCTGGACCCTTACAGGCTGTATCATCACCTGAACCCATGGAGCCCTTCGCCCCAGAACGTTGATCATGTCGCGAATGGCCGCCCCTGTGGGCGATGTTACGACACCGATCCTCTGCGGAAATGACGGAATTGCTCTCTTGGCCGCGGGATCGAACAATCCCTCCGCCTCCAGCTTGCGCTTCAACGCCTCAAACTTCGCCTGAAGATCCCCGAACCCTTTCGGCTGAACCACCTGGGCAATCAGCTGATACTGCCCTCTTGCGTCGTATACAGAGATGTTTCCAAAGGCCTGAATCTGCATCCCATCGGTCAGCTGAATGCGATTCTTGGAAGCAGCGCCTTTGAACAAAACGCAGCTAAGCTGAGCCCCGGAATCCTTCAGAGTAAAGTAGTGGTGCCCTGAACTCGGCAACCGGAGGTTGCTGATTTCGCCCTCGACCCAAATCCCGTTGAACTGATCCTCGAGACTCTCGCGGATATCAGCCGTGATGTCGGAAACACTATAAACCTGTTCTGCCATAAAACTCTGCCTGTGACTCAGCCCCGCATTGATGTGATGGCGCCCGCCATATCATCGGCCCTGTATAGAGAAGTCCCTGCAACCATCACGTTGGCACCGTTCTCTCCGGCAATATAGACCGTTTGCTGGTCAATTCCGCCATCAACCTCGATGTGGTAGGAGAGTCCGTGTTCCTCCCGGAAATCGCGCCCGGCACGAACCTTAGGCATCGTCTCATCTTCCATAAATGACTGTCCACCGAATCCCGGAACCACAGTCATCACCAGCAGCAGATCAATCTGATCCAGAAATGGCACCACCGCTTCAAACGGTGTCCCTGGATTCAATGCCAGACCGCACAATTTGCCAGCTCCACGAATCGCCCGCAATGTAGCCGGCACATCGTGTTCGGCTTCTACATGCACAGTGATACGATCGGCCCCGTTCTTGATAAACTCAGACAGGTATTTGTCTGGATGAGTGATCATGAGATGCACATCCAATGTCAAATCAGTATGAGGGCGCACCGACCCGACGAACTGAGGACCAAAGGAAATATTTTCAACGAAATGCCCATCCATCACGTCTAGATGAATCCAGTCAGCCCCAGCAGCATCTGCTCGCTCAATTTCAGCCTTGAGTTGCCCCCAGTCTGAAGCCAGTACAGAAGGTGCGATGATTCGTGTGTTGCAGTCACTCATTCTCGGGCATTATCTTCACGCTTTCCCCTAACCGCAAAACTTTTGTCCCAACAACTTTAATATGGTCAGTGAAACACATGAGGAACCCAACGGAGACGACACCCCGATCATCGATCTGGCCAGCGACACATTCCTGATGGGGCAGGCCATGCGTCAGGCACAGAAAGCCTATCTTGCCGGAGAAGTGCCAGTCGGTGCCGTCATTGTCCAAAACGAACGAATCGTAGCCCGCGCTCACAATCAGGTAGAGACATTGAAGGACGCCACTGCTCACGCTGAAATGCTGGCACTGACGCAGGCACAAGAGGCGATGGGAGACTGGCGACTCAACGACTGCGATCTTTATGTGACCAAGGAACCCTGCCCAATGTGTGCCGGGGCCATCGTGCATTGCCGTATTCGCAGGGTCATCTTCGGCTGTGGAGACGCCAAGGGCGGTGCCGCCGGCGGATTTATCAATCTGCTTCAACAACCCACTCTCAACCATTTCAGCGAAGTCACTCCCGGGGTGTTGGAAGAGGAATCGAAGTACCTACTCAAATCGTTCTTCCTCGAAGCTCGCACCAAAAAGAAGACTGGCACGGAAGACTGAAACAGGTCACTGTCGTGCCGCTTCCTTCGAGACCTTCAATGCATTTTCAACACCTCGCTCGCTATCCCGACATCGGGTCAAACTCCTGTCTAATCGAATTCGGCAAGACACGCATCGTGCTCGATGTCGGCACCCATCCGAAACACAAAGGTCGGGATACGCTCCCTTTAATCGATGAACTCGAGTTCGATTCCGTGGATGCGATCTTCGTAACCCACCCCCACCTCGATCACATCGGCGCCCTGCCCTGCCTCATGCAGCAGCAACCCAATGCTGTCGTGGCGATGACAGAGGCAACCAAAGAAAGCGGAGGTGCTCTGCTTCACAACTCGGTCAACGTGATGAAGTCACAACGCAAGGAACTAAACATTCCTGACTACCCTCTCTACTCCCACAAGAAGGTAGACGAATTCGAACGGCGTTGGTTCACCCGGGCTGTCGGAGAGACCTTTTCCGTCGGCGAAACTGACAGAGTCGAATGCGAGTTCTTTCACGCAGGACATGTCCAGGGGGCTGTCGGAGTTCGATTGAATTGGGAGGGCAAATCGCTGTTCTATACGGGCGACGTTCATTTTGAAGATCAAACCCTGACTCGCCGCGCCGAATTCCCCCGCGAAAAAGTGGATACCTTGATCATCGAAACCACCCGGGGGGGACACCCACGGCCCGAGAATTATTCCCGAGCCGCCGAGAAGCTTCGCCTGGGAGAATCCATCACTCGCGTTCTGGACCGCGGAGGCTCCGTATTGATTCCAGTTTTTGCATTCGGCAAAACTCAGGAGCTGATCCTCATGCTCCACGAATTGCGTGAGGAAGGCGTTATCCCCATCGTGCCAGTTCACATCGGAGGTTTGAGCACTCGAATGACGCAAATTTCCGATCTCTTCCGGGATTCAGGGCATCGACTTCACGAAGGCTTTCGCATGTTGGAGGATTTTGAAGAACTTGAAGTCCTTCCCCGCGGCCATCGGGAACCTGAATTCCATCCGGGCCGCATTTACGCCCTCTCCAGCGGCATGATGTCTGAGCACACGGTTTCAAATCGGTTTGCCCGACATATTTTGAAATCAAAAGATCATGCCCTGATGTTTGTCGGCTATGCCGACGAGGCCACTCCCGGAGGAAAAATCCTGGAAGCTGGACAGGGTGGCAGAGTGCGGCTGGAAGGCGACAAAGGCCATGAGACCGCCATCCAATGTGAGGTCGAACGATTCGACTTCAGTGGACACTCACCACGGGAACAAATCGCAGATTTCGCCGTCGGTTGTGATCCTGACAAAGTCATACTTGTTCATGGCGATCCAATTGCCAAAGAATGGTTTCTTCAGGAATTGCAAGAGCGGCTACCCAAGGCCAACATCATCATCCCAAAGCCGGGAGAGCAAATTCACCTTTGAAGGCTGCCTGACCGGTCGACAGAACTTACTCCCCGGATTTACTCTCCAAATCCTTGACCCGCTTAATCAGGCCACCAAGCTGCTTAAGCCGCATGCTCTCACGGCGAGTTTCTTTGAACGGCTTGGCCGGGTATCCAAAATAAGTTCCCCCTTCTTCGGTGATCGAAGAAATCACTCCTGATCGTCCACCGCAGGTAACTTGATCAGCAATCACCAAGTGGCCCCCAATACCTGATTGAGCAGCCATCGTCACATAATTCCCAATACGGGTGCTTCCAGCGATTCCCGACTGCGCCACGATGATGCAGTGCTTTCCAATGATAACGTTGTGACCTATCTGCACCTGATTATCAATCTTAGTCCCTTCCCCAATGACGGTTTCTCCAAAGCGAGCCCGATCAATGGTCGTTGATGCCCCAATTTCGACATCATCCTCTACCCGGACAATTCCGAGTTGCTCGATCTTCTGGTGCCGTCCTTCGACAAATTCAAAACCAAATCCATCAGCACCAATCACCGTGCCGGGGTGAATGATCACACGATCACCGATGATGCATCCTTCGCGAATACTCACGTTTGTCCCAATCTCGCAATCCGCACCAATAGAGGCACCTTCGCCCACGACCGCTCCTGATCCAATTCGTGACCCCTTTCCCACGGTCGCCCCCGAGCTAACAGAGGCGTTAGGCAGGACGCTCACAGTTGCGGCGTCCACAATCGCTGTCGGAGCCACCCAAGCCGATTCATGAACACCCGCTACAAATGAGGGAGGCTTGACCCCATATTCCCGGACAATAGCGTCGAAAGCGATGACTGGATTCTCCACCACGACAAGCGCAGCTCCATCCGGTGCAGGCACCTCTGAAGTCGGCACCAAAACCAAACCAGCACCCGTTCGCTCTAGCTGCTCAAGGTACTTGACGTTACCAAAGAAACTCACGCAGCGCCCATCGGCCTGATCCAGAGCAGCAAAATTGCTCAACATCGTTTCGGGGTTACCCCGAACCAATTCTCCACCTACCAAATCAACGATTTCTGCGACTGTGGTTTTCATAGAGTGATCTTAATGCGTGGACACAAAAAAGCGGCGGAAATCCGCCGCTAAGTAGCTCGTCATCTAAACGATTAAATAAATCAGTTGCTGGCGGCACCCGCATTCAGTGCACCGAGTAACTCTTCGGTTAGATCGGTCACGTTCTCCGAAGTATAGAGAATCGCCTTATTAGCCTTTGGGAGAAAAGACTTATCGAACACCAGATCAAGGCCCTGCACTTCCACAATGGCATTTACGGCTTCCTTGATCTCACCAACCAGAGTCGCCTCCATTTCAGTCCGAGCCTGCATCACTTCGCTCGATGCTTTTCGCTGAGCGTCGCCGATTTCCTTACCCTTTGCCGCACGCTCTTGTGCAAGTGCCTGGAGTTTCTCCATGGCTTCCTTACGCACACCTTCATCAAGCAGAGTGTCTCGCACAGTCTTGTCGAGTTCGGCCATCTGATTGGTCATCTGCTGATAGGCAGCCTGCCGCTCATCGAGATTCTTTCGCTTCACATCAGCCAACTCGTTGATCTTCTGCACTTCAATTTCAGTCTTGTAGTACTCGTTGAGAGCATCCTGCATATCGACGACAGCGATCTTAAGCTCCTGAGCGGAGGCGTTGAGACTGAGTCCAGCAACAGTAAATGCGAGAGCACAAAGAAGGTTAGGCAGATTTAACTTCATGTAGATATTAGAGTGTTAATTCGTTTGAGATACGTAAAGGAGGAGAAAACAAAGCAAGCAACTAAACTGCTTCTCAACAGACGGCGGACAGGATGTATTTCTTAGGGAATTTAGTAACCGAAAGAAATCAGAACTGAGCGCCCATGGTGAACTGGAAGCGACCTCCGCCATCATTGAAGGCGTCAGTCTGCAGAGGAAACGCGTAGTCAAGCCTGACAGGAGCGCTTCCCAAAATAAACATGCGGACACCAAGTCCCCAGTCGGAGTTCAGCCCGCCTCCGACGCTGCCGGCAGGCCCGTCAGTGACTTCACCTACATCGTAGAATGCCGCTGCGCGGATCTTCTCGACCACAGGAACAGTAATCTCTGCGGTTCCGTACCAAGCCTGATTACCACCCAGCGTTTCACCGGAAACTGGATCCCTCGGACCGACATCACGGTAATCAAATCCGCGGAGGTTATTCGCTCCACCCAAGAAGTTACGTGTGAAAATATGATCGCCATTTGCGGAAAACTTGTAACTACCCACAAAGCTCAAGATCGCGTCATACGGAAGATTGAAATACTGAGACCCCTTAATGTTGAACAGTGAGTCTTCAACGTCTCCGCCCAATCCGGCAAACTCAAATCCGCCTGAAATCTTGTGACCGTCGCGCGGCAGGAACACATTGTCTCTTGTATCGCGAACAGCGGTGAAGAGAACGGAACTTTTGAAAAACTCTCCAGTCTCAGCCAGGAATGCAGGAGTCGATGGGAACTCAGGCACAATCCTGATATTCTCACCCCTATACTCCACGGTCCCGTAGGTAAACTCACCCAGTGACTTTCTCAAAGAAATTGCACCACCGACATTCCTCTGATCATAGCGATCGCTGAGGAAGAGAAGGTCCTTATAGTAGAGCTCGCCAGTCAGCGCAATCCGATGCCCCAGAAACCATGGCTCTGTTATCGCGACACTGAAGTCCTGGCGCTCGGCACCAACTCGGGCACTGAACCGAAAACGCTGGCCAGCCCCTGTGAAATCAGGCCAATCAAACAGGTCGAAGTTAGTTTGAGTGACCTCGACAAATCCAGTCAAACTGTCAATCGAGCTGAAGCCCGCTCCAAAATTGATAGACCCAGTCGGCTTCTCCACGACACGGATAAGAAGATCTTTCTCATCGAGATAGCTCGTATCTACTGGCGTGAGTTCCACGGCAGCAAAGTAATTCATATTCTCAAGACGACGTTGAGTCACTGCAGTCTTGGTCGTATCGAACGGCTGCCCAGGCTCAAGCGGAAGCTCGCGACGAATCACTCTGTCCTGAGTCTTGTCGTTACCTTCGATGTGAATTTGCCCAATGCGATATGCTCGACCTTCGGTAATGTCGAGAACGACTTTGACTGAACCATTTCCAGCATCATCAAGGCGGGGAACCACCCTGGCGTCCGCATATCCCAGACGCCCATACTGATCGGAGATCAGTTGAATATCGCCCTTCAAATTATTACCAGCAAAAGTGTCACCTGCCTTCGTCCGTAGGTACGGAAGAATATCATCAGGCATCGAAAGCACGGTCACTCCATTGATCGCCAAACTCTCCACAAGATAGGTCTGGCCTTCGTCGATCGTCAGAATCACATCAACATACTTGGCATCAACCCTTACCCGAGAGACGTTAACAACCTTGGCATTGAGATACCCGTTGTCGCGGTAGAAATCTTCAATAGCCCTAACATCCTGAGCCAGAGTCTCCGCATCAGTCGCGCCGCCATCACCAAAGAGTGACTTGAGCCCCTTTTCCTTCTGCGTCATCTGATCCTTCAGGCGAGATGCAGGAAATGCCACATTGCCGACGAATTCCACCTTACGAAGGGCACCCTGACTGCCCTCATTGATATTATATACCACGACCGAGTAACCTTCAGCCGTTGGCGCTCCGATGCGATAGGTGACCGTCGCTTCAGAAAAGCCCTTCTTGCGATACATTTCCTGAATATCCTGGCGGCCTGTCTTAAGAGCCTCCTCGTCGATCGGGCTGTTCACCTTGAGATCCACTTTCTTCTTCAACTTACCATCATCAAGAACGGTGTTCCCAGTAAACTGAACACCTCCATACACAGCCCTGGTCTGGACCACAAATATAAGAGCCACACCGCCGCCGGCGTCATCTGCGAGAACGCGAACATTCTCCACATCGCCGCTTTCATAGAGGCTTTTTACATCCTCATCGACTTGCGCCAAGGAAAGCTTATCACCCACACGGGTCGAAGTCCGGGAGAGGATCCGGTCTTTAGAGACGGTCTGGTGACCGACATATTGAACATCAACTGAACTGACCTTCTTTCCTTCCTGAGCAGCTGAATGTTCAACTGTACCCAATGAAACAAAAACTCCTGCTACAAGGGCAGCAAGCCAGTGGATTCGATGACTAAGACGTCTTCGTCGAATTAAATTCATTACCTGTTGTTGTGTCCGGTGTCGGTGAAAATTTCGTGCGGGTCAAAAGCGGCTTTAGAGAACCTGTTTAGATAAGAGAATCAAGCGTCAGGTCAAGCTGGAAATTATTGATTATACTGCATCTCAACGGATAAAACCGAGCCAACTAAACGACTAGTACAGCCCATTCGCAATCGATTATCTTAATAAGCAAATTTCTGCAATTGAAACATATCGACTTTTATAATTTTTAGGTTATCTTTAATATTCGTAAATACAAAATATTCAAGTAAGATAATTAACTGTTTTACTGAGCGTCAATTTACCTTGTCCACTTTACTCTCATCCATTGTCCCTCCCCCTCCAGTCCGAGCCTGAGGCCACACCGGCCGGCGATCACGAACAGAGTCTGCGCCCTCCTGACTTTGAGGAGTTCTGTGGCCAGAGCAAGGTGAAGGAACGCCTCATGCTGATGGTGGAGGCAGCCAAACAGCGGAGTGACGCACTTGATCACGTGCTTTTGTGCGGCCCTCCCGGTCTGGGCAAGACGACTTTGGCCCATATTCTTTGCCGGGCATTCGGTAGCGAAATACACGTCACCAGTGGTCCTCAGATCGAAAAAGCAGGAGATTTGGCAGGCATCCTCACTAACGTGCAGCATGGGGACTTCCTCTTTATCGATGAAATCCACCGCCTCCACCCCGCGATTGAGGAGTATCTCTATCCAGCGATGGAGGATTATAAGCTCGATATCATCATCGATTCGGGCCCCAACGCCAGATCTATCTCGCTCTCCCTCCCCAAATTCACCCTTGTAGGGGCCACCACGAAAGCCGGCATGTTGACGCGACCGCTCCTCTCGCGCTTCGGAATCACCAATCGGCTTGATTACTATTCACCCGCGGAACTGGTCACCATTATCAGACGGTCAGCCGCACTCCTGTCTGTTCCAATCGAAGATGATGGCGCCATGGAGATTGGCTCCCGAAGCAGGGGCACCCCACGGGTCGCCAATGGCCTGCTACGCTGGGTACGCGACTATGCCCAGGTCCGGGCTGACAACGTTATCACCCGAAAAGTGGCCCACGATGCGCTTTCAATGCTCGATATTGACGAGGATGGGCTCGATGAAATGGACAAGCGCATCCTCGAGGCCGTCGTCTACAAATACAACGGAGGCCCGGTTGGACTCAATTCTATCGCCGTTGCCGTTGGCGAGGACGAAGCCACCATCAATGAAGTCTATGAGCCCTACCTCATTCTCAAAGGCTTCCTGAAAAGAACCCCGCGAGGTAGATCCGCCATGCCTCTGGCCTATCGGAAACTCGGGGCAACTCCACCAGATCAACTCTCGGGCGAAAAACCTGAGCGTCTTTGACCCCCCTCTTCACTCAGAACTTCAACGGAATCACACTCATGAGCGAGTCCATCCTTCAAATCGAACAACTCCTGTCCGCTTTCGGCGATCCGGAGTACAGGTTTCTACTGCTCGAACCACTCATTTTCTACGGCATTCTCATCGGAGTGTTCATGCTTGGCCTCGGCTATTTCATGAAAGCACCCAAGCTGCAAATTGCGGCCCTCATCACGCTTGGCATATCAGCGCTAGCCCACGTCCCTTACAAAGACGCGAGACTTTCCGCTCAGCCGCGGATGGAGCAAGTCTACAAGATCAGCTCGCCCGCTCGAATGAAGGGATTCAATGAGAACACACAGCAGTGGCTGGCCGCTTCATGGAAATTCCGCCTGCTAGTTCTTGCCGCAACCGTAACGGTCATGATCGGAATCAACCGAAACCGGATCGGATACGGACTTGGAATTGCCACAGCTATCCTCGGACTGTTTGCAGCCAAGAGTGCCGTCTGGCTCCACTATCAGGACGCCATCGCCTATCACCCCAACCTAAAAAAACACGAGACCCCCATTGAGCTTCAAGAAAAGGAGCCAAATTCCTCGATTTCAGTCACTCCATCCCGAAACTCGAATCGAGCTCCAGCACCCGCTACAAAGCAAGCTGTAGCCCCGGCAGCCCTGACCCAGCCTCTCAGCACCCGGAGACCTCAACCTAGTCACAATACGACACAATACGGCAGAGTTCCGCCACCGGAAGTCCCTGTGATCGGCCCTCAACCTCGCCCGGTCACCCCGCTCGGCCGTTAGCTTTTCGCGCCAAGATCCACCGTGTAGGAATCGACAACCTTGCCGCCTACGTCGCGCAGTTCAATCTGCACACGCCTCTCAGCCCAATCGATTTCCAGTAGCCCGAAGTTTCGGCTTTGAAAATTCGTAGGGCTCACTCGATGCCGGTTCGTCTCGCCCTTTCTTCCACCACCTGCATTAGTTAGACCACTGGTGGTGAGTTCGTAGACAGGGAAACCGGGGCTATCCGCGTCATTGACGCTCAATTTCATAATCTCCCCCATATGCCGGTCACCACTCACAAATATAACCGGCCCGGTATCAGCCTCCCGTAATAGATTGAGGAAGCGCTTCCGCTCGTGAGGAAAATTCTCCCACAACTCCCAATGGTGATCCTGTGGCAGAAACTGAATACTCGTCGCAATCAATCGCAGATCGGCCGGCTGAGTAAGCATACGAGCCAACCACTCCCACTGCGCAGCACCTAGCACCGTACTGCTCTCATCGCGATTGCGATCATACGGACCATCCTGACGAAAGGGTAAATTTCCAGGCAACTCTATCAAGGGGCCTCGAAAATACCGAGTGTCGAGCCGAATAATTTGAAGCAAGTCACCGCTCGCTGTCTCAAAGTAGTCTACATCGTAGGTGCCCGGCCGCTTGCGGGAATCGGCATCTTCCGGGGTCTCGAAAAACTCATGAAATACCTCTTCCGCTTCCACGCGCATAGGATACTCAGCACCGCCGTCGTTGACCCCGTAGTCATGATCATCCCATATCGCGCGGACTGGGCAAGTCTTGAGCAGCGCCTGATAACCAGGTTGCTCACCAAGAATTCGATAAGCGGCACGCATTTCATCCATATCCTCTGTATCCGCATATACATTGTCACCGAGGAACAGGAAAATATCCGGCTTCAAATTCACAATCGCATCCCAAATTGGCTGGGACTTTCTCTGATCCGCGCAAGAACCCATCGCAATTCGAGTCACTGAACTTTTAAGCGAATCAACCGGTTGGCCCCCTCCCTCACCGAATACAGCTCCTTTGGGCCCCCCAACAAAAAGGCAAACGACCCCTATCATGACCCTCGCATCGAAAAATTCCGACCATTCCCTGCTCCGTTCTTGATCGAACCCTGTTCGGCGAGTGAAAATTGACATGATTCATGAATGCTAAACGGAATATCCCGTTTCCACACAAATAGTTTTCGCAATCAAATCGCATCTGCTCTATTCCCCCCAAGCATGTCATTCATAAATCTCACCGAAGACGCGAGAAATCAGGCCAACAACAGCCTGAACACCCTGCTGGCAGACGCCGCAAATACCTCGTCGAGGCTGAAAATCTACCGCGAGTTCCTCAAATCAGCACGCAACGACATCCGGGAATCCCATCGCGCTGGCGAGAACGGCATCAAGGTGTGCATCCAGCGATCAGCGATGATGGATGTCCTGATCAACGATGTGTTTCATCATTTCCTTGAACAAACCTCCGCCGTGGAAAAAACCGGGCAGCTTCACCCTGTTACCCTCATGGCCAGTGGAGGCTACGGACGGGGGCAACTAAATCCCGGTAGCGATATTGACCTACAGTTTTTAGTCCCGGGATCAAGCCGCTCTCTCCACGAGAGCGTCCAGGAAATGGTCAATCAAGTCTCCCTGATGCTCTTCGACCTCGGCCTGGATGTCAGTTACCCCGTCCGCTCCGTCAAAGAAGCCTGCAAATTTGCCAATAAGGATCACCAGACCAAGACCACTCTTCTCGATGCCAGATTCATCACCGGAGACGGAACGCTATTCGATACTTTTGAAGATGCGTTTTTTGAACATTGCATTCGAGGTCACGAAAAATCCTATCTCAATGAGCGCGGCCGGGACATTCGCAGCCGTCACGCCAAGTACGGCCGCACCATTCACCTTCAGGAACCTAATGTGAAGGAAGCCTGCGGCGGCCTCCGGGACTACCACAATCTGATCTGGGTTCTTTGGGTGATGCGAAAATCGCGTGACCTCGAAGCGCTGGTATCTGAGGGGGCCCTTACCGAGATCGCCTTTGAGGAGATCGAGCAAGCCTATGAATTTCTGATGCGAGTTCGCAATGAACTGCACTACTCACAAAAAGGTCGCGCCGGAGACATCCTGACACTTCGCCTTCAAGGGGTCGTCGCCACCCAGCTCGAGTTCCCCGGGAAAAACATCATTCGCCGCAGTGAAACGTTCATGCGGGAATACTACAAGCATACCCGCAACCTGTTTCAGCACAGCACTTCTTTGATGCAGACGTTCCGACTGGAGATCGTCGGAGACGACACCCACCGAATTCCTGTTTTCAACTTTCTCGCTCGCCAGGTTTCTGAAGAGTCTTTTGACGGATTCTATTCAAAAGGGGGGCTGATCTACCCTGAAAACGACAACATATTTGCCGAAGATCCCAAGCGCCTGATGCGCTTCTTTCTGCATACTCAGCGGCGCCACCTCCGGACCAGCCCTGAGATCCGCCGCCTTTTCAAACTCAATTGGCATCTCATTGACGGCAACTTCCGCCGCAACAAATCCAATCGTGAGACCTTCGAGGAGATTCTGCAAAACCGCGGTCAAGTCGCGATCATCCTCCGGCGAATGCATCGCAACGGATTTCTGGGACGCTACCTGCCGGAATTCGGAAAGCTAACTGATCTCGTTCAACACGAATTCTTCCATCGATACTCAGCAGATGAGCACACCCTGCGCTGCATTGATGTCGTCGACAGCCTCATTCATAGCGAAGACCCCAAGGAACAGTTCTTCCGTAAGACTTTTCAGGACATGGAGGATCCTGTTGCGATGTATATCGCTCTAATCATGCATGATACCGGCAGAGCCGAAGAAGTTCGCCATCACGAAGATGCGAGCGCCATCCTTGCCGCCAAAGTCTGCCAGCGGCTGAGATACACTGGGGATCGACTCCGCTTGATCATGTTTCTCGTCGATCACCACCTTACCTTCTGGCGAACTTCCACGACAAAAGACATCAGCAATCCCAATACGATTACCGAATTTGCCGGAGCGGTGAAAAACAAGGAAGCCATGGAGGCTCTGCACCTTTTCACCTACGTTGACTCCAACGGAACCAATGATGAGGCGTGGAACGATTGGAAAGCTTCATTAATGCTACAGTTACATCGGTCTACCGAAGCCTATTTTGGAGATCAAAAATCATTCCAGAGGCAATTCAACCGCCCCGTTGAAGAGACCAAGCAAAAAGTGCTCGCCAAGTTGCCTGAAAGCTACGTCGAAGAAATTGAAGCACACTTCGACTCTATGCCCGGACGCTACTTCCGGCACCGGGGGTCCACGAGTATTGCCCGCCACATCAAACTGTTCCGCCGGTTTTTCAAATCCGTTCATCGCACTACCCCTGAAAGCCTCATCCCAAAACTGGGCTGGGAAGCCCGGCCTGACGAAGGATACAGCCTACTAGAAGTCGCCGGCTGGAACCGCCATCACCTACTTTCAAAAGTTGCCGGCGCATTGGCGGCCCGGAACCTTAATATTCTCGCCGCCGACCTCTTCACCCGTTCGGAAGATCTGGTTCTCGACATCTTCAGGATCTGCACAGCCACGTTCAATCCGGTAACCTCTCCACGCGAAATCGAACGCATTGAACAGCTGGTGAAAGACGAGTTTGATGTAGAGAAGAGCGAAGTGAATTTCGGAGACTTGATCAAAAAACAAGAGGCCCCGTCGGTCACTCAGGCAGAGCCACCAAATTTTGATATCCCCCACCGGGTCTACCTATCCAACGAAGATGATGAGGACGCTACAGTGCTTGAGATTCAAGCGCAGGATCGAATCGGCCTGCTTTATGACATTTTCACTGTTCTCGGAAATCTCGAGGCGGAGGTCCTCAACGCACGCATCAGCACACAGGCGGGAGCCGCCATTGACAGGCTCTACCTCGTCGATTCAAACAACGAGCAGAAAATAACGGACCCTGATCGCCTTCGAAAAATCGAAGAACTGATCACTGAATGCATCAATGTCAGGCTTTCGGTTGAGCCTCTCAAATGACGCGAGGCCGGGCTAGGCACCGTTTTCTTCCCGGCCTTCTTCGTAGGCTTCGATAATTTTCGAAACAACGGGGTGGCGAACCACGTCCTCCCGCTCAAAGTGAATAAAGGAAATTCCTTCGATCCCGTGAAGCAATGACATCGCCTCAAGAAGCCCTGACTTCTTCTTGGGCTGCAGATCAATCTGCGAAGGATCACCCGTGACAAGACACTTCGAGTCTTCACCCAAACGTGTCAGAAACATCAGCATCTGCTCACGACTTGCGTTTTGAGCCTCGTCGAGAATGACACAGGCGCGATTGAGAGTTCGACCACGCATGTAGGCAAGAGGAGCAATCTCAATCATATTTTTCTCAGCGAATCGGTGGGCCTCCCCGTCATCCAGCAAATCGCTCATGGCGTCGTAGAGAGGCCTCAAATATGGCAGCACTTTTTCCTCCAACGCTCCTGGAAGAAACCCCAGAGCCTCTCCCGCTTCAACTGCAGGCCGGGTCAGCATAATCCTGTCAATTTTCCGACGCTTCAACAGGTCGAGAGCATAGGCCATCGCAAGATAGGTCTTTCCCGTTCCCGCAGGACCGATCCCGAAGACGACATCCTTAACGTTCATCGCCTCAATGTAGTTGCGCTGATTCCGAGTTCTCGGAGTCACCGCCGGCTTCCTCCCGTCCACCAGCAACTGGTGGTCAAATAAATGGGTGATCTTTTCTGTCCCGATAGACACCGGGCCGTTTCCTTTTTCAGAATTCGCTTCAGACGCCGCATTAACCGCGTACCTAAATGAGTGGGGGGTGATGGAACCTCCTCTCCTCCGCGCTCTTTCCAGATCTGCAAACAAGGCCTCCCCGGCCTCAACGGCTGAATCATCGCCCTCGAACTTCACCCAGGCGTCCCTTGTCGTCACGGCGATACCCAACGTATCGCCCATTTCCTTCAGCATTCCGAGGTCGTCGGCAAACAAACTGTGGAGGAAGTGCGGGCTCTCAAACTGTATTGTCTTCTCAGCCATTACTTCCAGCCGCCAAGGCCGCTTCCCTTCCCACTTTAATTACTAAAAGCAGAGAATTCAGGTGAGGTAATCAAAGCACACCTTGTTCAACGATATCCGTAAACCAATCCCCAATCGACCGTTCCTGTGAACTCGCCAACACCTTCTGCCGCAGGCGGCAACCCGAGCCTCCGAGCTTCTTCAGCGGCCTTCTTGGCATCGTGTCGCGCCACTACTCGAATAAAATAAGTCGCCGTCTTTTGTGGCAACGCTCTTACCCCGGCGAACGAGCCTTTGGAGAAAGACTCCAATCCGATGGAGTTCCCTTTACTGTCGAAAATATCAACTTTAATGGTAGCACCAGGCCAGCTCGTACCCGCCCAGAACCAATATTCATTTCCTCTGAACAGCTGATGGCGCACTAGCAGAGGCTTGCCCGGCTCAACTTCGCCCGCCCAATTGTCTTCCCTGACCTCAAAGCCCTGTTCGACGTACGGAGTAGCGGCTTCAAAAGCCATCGAGATCGCTTCATTCACAAAGGCATAAGCCTTACCCATCAGAAAGAATGTCATCGCAAGCATAACCGTGGCTGAAGCAACGCGAATCGAAGTGGAGTTTTCTTGCATTAAAATCATGGTCTGGATCAATTCACTGGGTCGGTCTCGCTGGATTTGCTCTCTTCCACCTCTTCGTCAAAATAGTATTCCTCCAACATGGTGCGGCTGATGTCCCGCAGTTCGTTAATATCCTCCTCAGAAATCATATCCTCATCAGAAATGATGCTCTCGAGACGAGCCAGGCCTGTGGCTATTGCCCTGATCTCAGATGATGCCCGGGAAGGACCGGCCATTGAACCTATCATCTCCCTAAAGTATGAAATAAGCCCGGGCTGATTCAACAACTCCGCCTTATCCTCATTGAAGGACTCACTGATGAAGCTCGTTACCACATTCGTGCCACGGAGCCATCCCCCCAGGCTAACGAGACCGGACAGTTCATCGTCACGAAGTCGCTCCATCGTCTCGCGAACAGTCTGTTGAGTACTATCGAGTTCATCACGCACGCGATCCCATTCACGATCACCTGCCGCTTCGATAATACTGAGGCTATGGGGCCGGACCGCGCTACCCAGTCCCAGCGATTCTGACAAGAGCAGAACATGACGCCCGATTTTTTGAATATTGTCAGCATCCTTAGCTTGCACAGCAATGAACCCCTCTCCGACAAGGCTGCCAAAAGTCAGCGCCAAAATGGCTCGTTCCGAGGTCTGCGCTCTCTCAGAAGGAATGACGACTCCACTACCCCAGTCCGACTCTCCCAACTTATCAAGAACCGCAAAAATTTCTGCGGGAATAGGTACGACTACTTTGTCCACAATTTCCCCCGGAAAATTCGCCAAATCAAGGCGCTCCGGTACTTCGTCGTCCTGCGCCAGTAATGCATTGGACAGCGCAACTGCCACCACTACCGCAACGGTCATCGAGTTCAAAAGAACTCTAGAGCCTACTTGGTTAAGATTAGTTAGCCTGCGATTCATAAACTTACACTCAAACTATCGCAGAAATCCCATCAGGATCAATCATGCATCCATCCGGAAAGAAGCCTCGCGCAATCGCTGACAATACTCTCCAATCCGGTGTTCGCGTATCCAGGCCGGCGGGCGGCTCAATTCCTGAGAAAAGCTACTCAGGGAAAAAGGCAAATTCTCCTCAGCGGCAGCCGATTCAAAGGCCTCCAATGAGCCCCCCTCTTTAAGCATCATCGCCTTCGCCCCGTGGATGAATTGTCGGTCGCCCAGCCTGCTATCAGGAAGCGGCAGCCGAGGCACCAGATCCGACTCATTCACCAGACGCCAGACTCGCTGCCCCCCCTTGATTGAGTAGAAATCTCCATTCCCAACCTTTGGCATACCAAAAGTGCAAACCAAGTCAGGTTCTGCTACGGCTCCCGCCAGCATCGCCAGAGCCCCTCCCAGAGAATGCCCCGTAAAAATCCAGGGTCTTGGCAACTCCTCCAAAGTAGCGTGCATCTGTGACCAAACCCGTTTGAAAAGAACATAAAACCCTGAGTGTACAAAGGCGGATTCCAGATCCTTTTCAAAACGGAATCGTCTCCACCGATGAGGCCGTGCCACAGCGTTCATAATCCACTGGCGCGTCTTGCTGGTCCCGCGAAAACACACAATGGTTGGCCCCTCTCCTTTCACAGGCCGGTAGATCGACGCATGGTTCGCCGTTTTGTGAACAGAATGAACCTCACAAAAGGGAGCCCTTTCCCGAAGCAACGCGTCTCGCCTTGGTAGCACCCCTTCACGGTCCCTAAGCAATTCCCTGTGGTCCGGGGTATACGCTAGCCGACAGAGTTCCCCCAACCACCAGGCCATCGGCACGGAAAATCCTTCTTCCTGATAAACGAACTCTCCGACTTCCTCCCTTCCCTGAAAAAAGCAGGGGGCTGGATCAAGGCCAAAAACGCCATCCCAATTAGCCAGAGTAGCCCGCACTTGCTTCCTCAAGAGCAAAGCTTGTTTCTCCAGACGCTTCATGGGCAATGACTACATACGATCCTCAAACAGAGACCTTTGATACGGAGATATCCCCACGGAAGCATACATCGACATCGCTACCCGGTCGACGCGGCCTCTCGTGGTAGTTACCGGCATACAATACCTCCTCACTCCCCACCTGCTCGTATACGACCAGCAAAGGGTGCTCCTCCTGCTCACACTGGATAATTTCAGGCTCCCGCTCTTCCGCAGTCAAATGGGGCAAATTCACCGTCCAGAACTCTCCGTGAACCGTTTTCTCCGGCAGAAGCGTTTGAAAGGAACTCTCCACCCGGGCCGCAGCGATATCCCAATCGAGAGCCAAACCCCGTTTCATAAAATGCGAAAATGCCACTCCTTTTACTCCGGCGAAAGCGGCCTCTCGGACAGCCGCCACCGTTCCAGAAATCACAAAATCATGACGCCCTAGATTCCCTCCATGATTGATCCCGGCTAATACCCAGTCCGGCTTCTCCGGCATCAGGTGCGCGAGAGCCACCCGGGTGCAATCAGCCGGAGTTCCGTGAATCGCATAGGTCCGCTCGCCCCGCTCTTCAAACCGGATGGGCGTGTCTGTCGTCACTCGATGACCGATTTGAGAAGCCTGTGCCGCCGGAGCCACTACCCAAACTTCGTCAAAAAGGCTCTCTGCCACAGCCCTGAGGGCAGCCAGCCCTTCCGCATCAATTCCATCGTCGTTGGTCAACAAAGCAATCATATTTGTATGCACCGGGAAAAAGGGTTTTGCCCGGCCCCCGCTCAGCGTCTATCTCTCAGACGTGCAACAAAGGCAAGAACTGGTTTATTTTGACCGCTATGAGCAAATGCTCAAGGCTGAAGGCATCTACGGCGAAAAGCCACTACGCTGGGCCTACGAAACGATTGCCGGGCGCTGTGCGCTTGAAGCAGTAATCAAGCGACGGTGGTTTTCAGCGCTCTACGGATGCTGGGCCGACTGCCGTTGTTCAGCAAAAGAGATTGCCTCATTCATTCGAAACTTTGAACTCAATCCAGATGAATTCCTGGAAGCCCCCGAGACGTTTCAAACCTTTAACCAATTCTTCCACCGGAAGCTCAAAGAGGAGGCGAGACCTGTCGATGAGGGAGCAATGACAGGATGTTTCCCAGCGGATGGCCGCCATCTCTTTGTGCCGAATTTGGACCAGGAACAGCCTCTCTACGCAAAAGGCCAGCGACTCAATTTGGCCGGGCTACTTGGGGATAGCGAACTGAGCCGTGAGTTCGCGGGAGGCTCCGCCATCCTGTCCCGGCTTTGCCCTACCGACTATCACCGGTTTCACTTTCCCTTTGCAGGACAAACCGGAACACCTCAGCTCATCAACGGGAACCTCTACTCCGTCAATCCTATCGCTCTGGCACGGAACATTCACTACATCACGGAAAACAAACGCAGGCACACTCGGATCTCCGAATCCCCCGTTGGATCCTATCTCTTTCTCGAAGTCGGCGCGACCAATGTAGGCAGCATTATCGACACCTCGGAACCAGGCATCTCCGTTCAAAAAGGGGAGGAAAAGGGCTACTTCCGCTTCGGCGGATCCATGGTGATCACCCTATTTAAGGCAGGAACCTTTCATCCCGTCCCTGACCTTGAAAAACAGTCTCGAAATGGAATCGAGCTCTACGCCCGCATGGGCGACCTCATGGGAGAAGCCACAACCGGCGACCTTCCGGGGTAAAAGCGAAACGCCCCGGAGAACCTCCACCGGGGCGCTTGCGATCACTTTTTATAGATTTCGGTGCGAAATCAACGGCAACCGCGCCATTTACTTCAACGGCGTAGCGCACGTGGTCGGACTGCTGCAACTTGTGGCACAACAGCTCTGATTCGATTGGCAGGCACCCAGAGTAAGTGCGGTGACAGCGAGGGCGGTGAAGATGATGAGTTTTTTCATAGTTGGTATTTTGTGGGTTACGAAGAGCAAAGGGATTTACCCGGAAGATGTTTCCGGACCCCCATTCAGTTGCAATCCAACCTATTAAACGTAAACTCGCTGGCTTTCTTTCAATTTTTTCACATGAGCCAAAAGCCTAAACATATCGCCGTGGCGGGCGCGACTGGAGCCGTCGGGATTGAAATCCTCAAATGCCTCGAACAGCGCGATTTTCCCGTCAGCGAGCTGACTCTCCTTGCCTCCGCCCGATCGGCAGGAAAGAAGCTCTCCTTTCGGGGGGAGGAAATTGAGATCAAGGAACTGACTCCCGATTCCTTTTCGGGTGTCGATGTGGCTCTTTTCAGCGCCGGGGGCGGCATCTCGAAAACATTCGCGCCTCACGCCGTCGCTGCTGGCGCCGTAGTCGTTGACAACTCCTCCGCCTTTCGCATGGACGAGGGCGTGCCTCTCATCGTCCCCGAAGTGAATCCCTCTGACGCCCAATCGCACAACGGTATTATTGCGAACCCCAATTGCACCACCATAGTCACATTGATGGCACTCAATCCGATGCATCAGGCATTTGGTGGCGTAAAAAGCATCATCGCATCGAGCTACCAAGCGGTCTCAGGCAGTGGCGCGCAGGGCATCGCCGAATTAGAGAATCAGGTCGAGGCGATGGCCAAAGGCGAGGCTCTTCCCGCCCCCTCTGTATATCCCTGCCAAATTGCATTCAACGTCATCCCTCAAGTTGATGTTTTCCAAGAGAATGGATACACCAAGGAGGAGATGAAAATGCACTACGAAGGGCAGAAGATCCTTCACGCTCCTGATTTGAAAGCCTCAGTCACCTGCGTGCGAGTCCCTGTTTTTCGATCCCATGCGGTCGCCGTGACCGCCGTTTTCAACGATGAGCCATCCGTAGAAGCGGCTCGCGATTCGATCGCCGCAGCAAACGGCGTTCAAATCGTCGACGATCCGTTTGCTGATCCACCTATCTTTCCCACTCCGCTGGACTGCACCAATGGTGACGATTGTCTGGTTGGGCGCGTTCGCAAGGATCTCGTTCTCGACAACGCCCTCACTTTCTGGGTGGTTGGAGATCAAGTGAGGAAGGGTGCTGCCTTGAACGCAGTGCAGATTGCTGAATTGCTGTAGCAGGTTGCTGAATTGCCATTTCGCCGTCCCTTTCCCCGGAAAACCATAAAGCTAATGGCCAAAGAACTTTCTACCTACCTTCAGGATCGTTGCAAGATTGTCGACAAGGCTCTCAACGGTTTCCTACCCACAGCACGCACCCGTCCAGCTACCGTGCATGAGGCGATGCGCTACAGCATATTCGCCGGCGGCAAAAGACTGCGCCCTGTGCTTTGTCTTGCCGCCGCGGAAGCCTGCGAAGGAAGGCTCGAAGACGCTCTATCTCCCGCATCGGCGGTAGAATGCATCCACACTTATTCGCTGATACACGACGATCTTCCCTGCATGGATGACGATGACCTGCGTCGCGGCATGCCCACCAGCCATATCAAATTTGGTGAAGGCATCGCCGTTCTGGCAGGAGATGCGCTGCTCACTATCGCTTTTGAAATCCTGGCTCAGGCACCCTCAGCAAAACGATACCAGGTAGGGGCCTATATCAGCGAACTCGCCAGCGCCTCCGGAAGTCGACACCTCATTGGAGGGCAGGTTCTCGATCTGGAGGGTGAAGGCAGTGACGTCAAACTGACCCCCACCCAGCTCAAATACATTCATCAGAGCAAAACCGCAGCACTCCTGACGTCCTCAATCCGGCTCGGCGCGATGACCGCCAATGCCACCCCGAAGAAGCTCGAAGCTCTGACCGAATATGGCCAGTCTCTTGGCCTCGCCTTTCAAGTCATCGACGACATTCTGGACGTGACACAGACCAGCGAAAAACTGGGCAAGAGTGCCGGTAAGGACGAAGCGACTAACAAGTCCACCTACCCCGCTCTTTTCGGGCTCGAGAAAAGCCGCAAAGAAGCAGCCCGCCTCACCTCAAAAGCGCACAGCTCCCTCAAGCCCTTTGGCAAGAAAGGGGAAAGACTTCACGAGATCGTCGACTACCTTCTCGACCGGGACTACTAAGAGCCTCTTCGCTCAATCCGGCTCCAGAGAATCGCTCAACTGATCCTTCCCTGGGAGGGCCTCGCCCGGAGGGTGACCGTGGATACGCTCGTGGTCCCTGGCCGGCTCGAGGTGCGTTGTCACCGTTGTGGTTGGCCCGAGTTCCCGGCGAACCTCCCTCTCAATTTCAGTCGCAATTTCATGCGCATCCCTCACCGTCGTTTCGTCTTCGAAAACGAGGTGAAAGTCGACCCAGTGCCCATCTCCCATATGCCGGTGCCGCATCCGGTGCCAGCTGATCCTATGTTTTTCAGTCGCCAAATTGAGTAGTTCAGTCAGCGCTGACTGAGTCGCTGGATCCGCTCTATCCATCAGTCCGTTGGCACTTTTCCACATCAGAAAAAACCCGCTTCGCAAGATGTGCAGAGCCACGAGAATGGCACAAAGAGGATCCAACCACGACCAACCGGAAAACCAAGCCAGCAGCACCCCTACTAGAACACCGACACTCGTCCAGGCATCGACCAGCACATGTTGCCCGTTGGACTCCAGAATCAGCGACTCGTCGCGACGCCCGATTCGAATTAAATACCACCCCAATCCTCCATTGATCAACAGAGCCAACGCGATCAGCAGACTTCCCCAACCCAGATCGTTCAGCTCAGGCCCTTTGATCCATTGAAAAATTGCCTGAACCAGAATGGCTATCCCGGCGATCGAGATCAGCCCTCCTTCAAAACCGGCAGAGAAGAATGAAATTTTGGCATGACCATAGGGATGGTCGTCGTCAGGCGGCTTCTGAGACAGCCGCAAGCTGTAGACCACGAAGGCCACCGCTGCCACGTGAACTACAGACTCGGCGGCATCGCTCAAAATAGCAGAGGATCGAGTCAACCACCACGCAGCTGACTTGATGCCCAGCATGAGCACGCCCACCCAGAAGGACAACCAACTGGCTCGGCGCAGTAGTCTCCGATTATCACTCAATCCGGCCATTCCACTCTATCCAAGAGAGGGCACGCCTCTTTGGCAATGCCAAACGGGGCAGAAACCGCAGTTGAGCTCAGGCAACTTAGAGATCACAGAATCCCAATTCAAGAGGACCGCATAACCACCAACACTACCTTCAGGACAATTCGACTCTCGATACCTCCACGGCGTCAAAAAAGGCCGCGCCCGAAGTGATCGGACACGGCCTGAAACCGTTCACAAAATATAGACCTTTCTACTGTGCTCCCCCACCTTCGCTCAGCTGGTCCATCACCTGATCCAACGAGAAGCTGGCAGCCTTCTGACGAGGAGGGTATTCCTTGAATGTCGCAAGAAATTTACCCACGTAGGCCTGCGCGGGCACCAGCAGATAGGCCCTATCCAATAGCCAGTCGTAGTAGGTGTTGGACGTCTCCTCGGCGCGTTCGTATGGGTCGCGTCTCAGGTTCTCGATCAAGGGAACGCGAAGAGGCACGAAAGGCTCCATCCAAACCCGGAACGTTCCTCTCGCCTTCTGCTCCATAAAGATCATCTTCCAATCATTGTAGCGGAGAGCGGTTAAATCCCCATCATCCGAAAAGTAGAAAATCTCACTCCTTGGACTGGGAGTCCCCTGAGGATCCCTGAGGTGCTCCGTCAGGTCATAACCATCGAGATGAATTTTGTATTCACGCCCAAGCGCGGTAGAACTGTAACCGTCCAACAGATCTTCTTTCATGTCTGCTTTTCCAGCCGCAGAAAGAAAGGTCGGAAGCCAGTCCATATGGTGAACCACCCCATTGGAGACCGAACCTGGCTCCACTACCCCGGGCCAGCGAACCACCGCAGGCACACGCCAGCCACCTTCCCAGTTGGTATTTTTTTCGCCTCGAAAAGGAGTCGCAGCAGCATCCGGCCAAGTGTTGTAGTGAGGTCCGTTGTCCGTTGAATAGTGAACAATGGTATTGTCAGCGATACCCAACTCATCGAGAACATCCAGGAACTGTCCAATGTGCATGTCGTGTTCGATCATGCCGCAGGTATACTCATCTGCATTTGGATTCTTTGCCTTGATTTGAGCCATTTTCTCTTCACTCACATGAGTGCGAAAGTGCATCCGTGTCCCGCTCCACCACACAAACCATGGTTTCCCAGCTGCTTCCTGGCGTTTGATAAAATCAATCGCTACCGCAGCAGTGTCATCATCGACCGTCTCCATGCGCTTCTTGGTAAGAGGACCGGTGTCCTCAATCTTTCCATCTGCGGAAGATCGAATAACGCCACGAGGGCCAAACTTTTTGCGAAAGGCAGGATCTTTAGGGTAGTCCTCATTCTCAGGCTCCTCCTCAGCATTGAGGTGATAAAGATTGCCGTAGAACTCATCGAATCCGTGATTGGTCGGCAGATGCTCATCACGATCTCCCAGGTGATTCTTTCCAAACTGCCCCGTCGCATACCCCTGGTCCTTCAAAAGACCCGCAATGGTAGGATCCTCTTCCTGCATACCCTGCTCGGCTCCGGGAAGTCCCACCTTCGACAAGCCAGTGCGGAACACGCTTTGCCCCATGATAAACGAAGAGCGCCCGGCGGTGCAGGACTGCTCACCATAATAATCAGTGAAGAGAATGCCTTCTTTGGCAATGCGATCGATATTGGGTGTGTGGTATCCCATCATACCCCTCGTATAGGCGCTGATGTTGGATTGACCCACATCGTCACCCCAGATCACGAGGATGTTTGGCTTTTTGCTCTGAGCGAAGGCAGTCGCAATCGAGGTCAGCACAATCACAGTTGCTAATAGTGTCTTTTTCATTTCGTTAGTATGAATTTAGTATCGTCGGGTGACTGTCCGCAGGATGGGCGCAGCTCGAAAGAACCCCACTGTGTTACGAAGCGTAATCAGTTCAGGAACAGAAAATTTTCAACGAGCCCGTTTTAAACCTTTTACTATACAAGAACCGGATCAATTCCTTAGACTTCGTCACCACCCCAAGAAGGGGATACCACTCTCAAACCTCTTTATTTTTCTGAATCATGCCACGCCAAGCTGTTCTCAAAATCGCGGAAGCGATGAACCGATCCGTCATCGGACAGGAAACTGTGGTCGAGCGGCTTATCATTGCTCTCCTCGCCAACGGGAACGTGCTCATGGAAGGGCTTCCCGGAACCGCTAAGACCCGATCCATCAAAACTCTGTCAAAACTGATCGAAAGTGATTTCAGCCGGGTCCAGTTCACGCCTGACCTGTTACCCTCCGATGTCACTGGTTCAGAAATCTACCGGGAGAAGGAAGGCACTTTCACTTTCCAACCCGGACCACTCTTTGGGAATCTCATCTTGGCTGACGAAATCAACCGGGCTCCCGCCAAGGTTCAGGCCGCTCTGCTTGAGGCCATGGAAGAGCGCCAGGTTACAGTGGCGGGAACGACCCACAAACTCCCCCCACTCTTCATGGTCATGGCTACCCAGAACCCCATCGAACAGGAAGGGACCTACCCGTTACCCGAAGCGCAGATGGACCGCTTTCTCCTCTATGTAAAAGTCGACTACCCTGCCGGTGAAAACGAACTCTCAATCCTCCGCCTCGTGCGTGGAGAGACGACAGGAACCAGTGACTACGAGCCGCCAACCCCTATCAGCCAAAAAGACATCTTTGCCGCTCGCGATCAGGTCAATCAGGTCAACGTCGTCGAAGCAGCCGAGCAATACATGGTCGATCTCGTCATGGCGACGCGCGAACCGGCCAAGTTCAACGAAGAACTGGGGCGATGGATTAGTGTCGGTGTCAGTCCCCGGGCTACAATCGCTCTGGACGCAGCCTCCAGGGCTCGGGCGTGGCTGCAGGGACGAGACTTTGTCAGTCCCGAGGATATTCAAGCCGTAGCGCCCGCGTGCCTCTCCCACCGTCTCCACCTCTCCTACGAAGCAGAGGCAGCGGGCAAAACCCGGGAGGATGTCATCGAGGCCCTCCTCACGCATGTCGCCGTGACGGCCTGACTCGAATCGAAGATTCTCTCTGCTATGGCCGCCCTGGAAAAAGTCCACCCCACTCTGGAGGATCTGGTGCGCCTGCAATTCGACGCCCGCGGATTTTCACTCCTCCCCAGACAACCGGTCGAAAGCCTTCTCAGCGGCCGACACGCTTCCCGCCTGAGAGGGCGTGGCCTGACCTTCGAAGAACTCAGAGAATATCGGGAAGGCGACGATATCCGAACCATCGACTGGAAAGCCAGCGCCCGGCTTCGAAAAACGCATGTCAGGGTTTACTCTGAAGAGCGCGAGCGCCCCGTTCTCTTTGTGGTAGATCAACGCACCAGCATGTTCTTCGGCAGCGCCCGGACCACCAAAGCCACGGCCGCAGCAGAAATCGCGGCCCTCGGGGCCTGGCGGACGCTTCATGCCGGAGATCGCGTCGGCGCACTGATCTTCGGAGATGAAGAAGTGATCCAAATCAAACCCCACCGCAGCAGAACCAATGTGCTTCGCATCTGCCACGAGTTGGTCCGGATGAATGAAAGCCTCTCGGCCTCTTCTCCCCGAAGCAACCGGGCTACTCTCAACGAAGCACTGAAGCAGGCGGCCAATCTCGCTCCCCACGACTATCTCATCGTTCTCGTCACTGACTACACCGGCAACAATGAGGAAACCCGGCGCCTCGCTACTTCGCTGGCAGCCCACAACGATGTCCTCGCAATTCTCACCTATGACCCCATGGGCATTCGACTGCCTTCCGGTGATGGCCTTGAGGCGACCGACGGAGCCACCCGCCTCACTGTCCCTAAGGGAAAGAAATTCGATCAATCATTCGAAGAGCTGTTTTCCAGACGACTGGATCAGCTTCGCGAGCAACTCGGCAGCCTGCGAATCCCCATTCTTCCCATCTGCACCCACGATCCCGTGACAGAACAGATCATAGGAGCCCTTGGCCACCGCAGATGAATCCCGACTCCGGCAGCCTCGACAATCTACGGGACATTGCCGTTCCCCCGGCAGTGCCCTGGTGGCCACTCGCTCCGGGATGGTATGTCGTTGGGACGCTGGCCCTGCTCGGCATCGCCCTCCTGACACGGCGCCAATGGAAACTCTGGAAACGAAACGCCTACCGCCGCGAAGCGATGCTCCGACTGCACGAAGCGGCAACGACTCCTGAGATTGCCGACCTACTCAAACGGACGGCACTCGCCGCCTTCCCGAGATTCGAAGTTGCTGCCCTCTCCGGTGAAGACTGGTGTCTCTGGCTGGAGAAAACGAGTGTCGCCAAAATTCCCGCAGCGACCCGCCTCATACTCGCCGAGGGCGTGTTCAATCCTGACCAAAATGCTGATAGCGGAGAGCTTCGAGCCTTCGCCAGTGGCTGGATCAAAAATCATCAACCCCGCTCCATTGATGAAACGGCGGAAAAGGAGATGGTGGCATGCTGACATTCGCGCACCTCTGGGTCTTCGCTCTGCTTCCGCTACCGCTTCTGGCCTGGTGGCTTCTCCCGCCTCTGAAACGCAGCCAGCCAGCCCTCCGGGTTCCATTCCTCGATCGAATTCAAAGCTCTCAAGAAAACAGTCTGACCACAAAGGCCCGAAATCGAGGCGCACTCTTCAGCAAAACACTCGTCTGGCTTCTGCTACTTACCGCTCTCGCGAGGCCACAATGGCTCGAGAAGCCGATCGAACGAAACGTCCCTACCAGGGACCTCCTCCTGCTAGTAGATCTGTCAGGGTCCATGCAGAAAGATGATTTTACCAACGCCGAGGGAGATCAGGTAGACCGTCTATCAGCGGTCAAAGAAGTCGTCGGTGACTTTCTCAGCAAGCGCGAAGGCGACCGCGTCGGATTGGCCGTCTTCGGGAACGCCCCCTTCCTCCAGGTACCATTCACAACGGACTTAGATCTGTGCCGCCAGCTACTGGATGAGACCGCAATCGGAATGGCTGGACCGAAAACCGCACTGGGAGACGCCATTGGCCTCGGAATCAACCTCTTCGACGAAAGCGATGCCCCCGACAAAACCATCATCGCGCTGACCGATGGCAACGACACCAGCAGCGCCATTCCGCCCGTGGAGGCCTCCCAGGTAGCCAAGAACCGGGGCATCACCATCTACACCGTCGCGATGGGTGACCCGGAAACCGTGGGCGAGGAAAAACTCGATCAGGAGACGCTCCAGGACGTCGCTCAAACCACAGGGGGATCCTTCTTTCTCGCCATGAACCGCGAAGAACTGGAAGGTATCTATCGCCAACTCGATGAACTTGAGACCACCGAGGTCAAAACCGTCAGCCACCGCCCGAGGCGGGACCTCTATTTTTGGCCGCTTGCTGCCGCCCTTACTCTGTCACTGCTTACTCACTCCCTCTACGTCCTTCGGGCGCATCACTCTACGGATCGCCGTGAGGCACCGCGCGTCAGAGTGGGCGCCCAGTCCTTTGAGCTGGAGGTCGAAAGCTAATGAATTCGTTCGCCGACTTTCATTTTATCCGTCCGCTCTGGCTGATAGCCTTGCCCATAGTCATCGGTCTCTGGTGGCTGGTAAAACGCTCCTCTGATCCCCTCAGAGGGTGGCGGCCCGCCATCAGTCCGGCACTGCTCGATGCCCTCACCGTGGGGCGAGATTCCCGGGAACGGTGGCGCAACTTGAGCATCCTCACCGGATGGATCATTGCTACTCTCGCCATCGCGGGCCCGACCTGGAAACCGGAGCCGTCCCCTTTTGCTGACGATCCCGTACCCGTCATGCTCATCCTGAAAGCCAGCGAGTCAATGGACCTGACCGATCTCTCTCCCAGTCGCCTCGAGCGGGCTCAATTGAAAATTGCAGATTTTGCGGAAGAGAGAAAAGGACAGCCACTCGGGTTGATTGCCTATTCCGGCACTTCCCATCTGGTTTTACCGCCTACCCGGGACACTTCAGTGGTCGCCACCATGGCCGCGAATATTTCTCCTGACATCATGCCCAAAGAAGGGGACGACCTTGTCGCCGCACTTGAACTCGCCCAAAGCGTTCTGGCGAAACAGGGAGGATCCATCGTTGTCTTCCTCGACAACATCCCCGCCTCCGACGAAGCGGCACTTTCCACTTTCCGTCAGGGAAACTCCCTTCCCGTTCACCTGCTGGGGGTGGCGATGGAGAACTCGCCCGAATTAGAAGCCATTCGCACAGCGGCTTCCGCGCTGGGGGCGACTACAACCCTCATCGCCGCAGATTCATCTGATGTAGAAAGCCTAGTCAAGCGCACCGCACGCGCACCTGTCGCAGTCGCCGCGGCCGGAGAAGGAGTCCGCTGGTCCGAAGCCGGCTGGTGGTTCGTCCCTCTGCTTGCCACCCTGCTTCTGCTCACCTTCCGTCGCGAAGAGATCACCACGGGAGAGGAGGTGCCCACATGAGCAAATTCTTCATCCTCGCTCTACTTGGAACACTGACCTGGCAGGGATTGTGGTTCACCCCGGATCAAATGGGACAACGCTTCATGAGTCGCGATCAACCGGCTGAGGCTGCCCGGATATTTCGTGACCCCATGCAACAGGGCGTCGCCTGGTTCCGCGCCGGCGAGTTCAAAAAATCGGAGCAGGCTTTCGCCCGTATTGGAACCGCAGACAGCGAGTTCAATCGCGGCAATTGCCTCATCTTTCTCGGCAAATACGACCTGGCGGTCGAGCGATTTGATCGATCCCTAGAGCTCCGGCCAGACTGGGATGATGCCACCATCAACCGTGAAATCGCCTTGGCCCGGGCCAAAGCTACTGAGCAGAAAGGCGGCGATATGGGAGACCAAAAAATCGGAGCCGATGAGATCAAATTTGATAAGAACCAAAAAAACGAAGGGCAGGAGACTGAAGTCGAAACAGGAGAAGCAGTCACCGATCAAAGCGTCCAGGCTCTCTGGTTGCGACGCATTCAAACCAAACCTGCAGATTTTTTGCGCGCCAAATTTTCCTATCAACTCGCAGTTGGCGAAGAACCCGAAGAGGCCAAATGAATCGACGCGCTGCCTCCCTACTAGTTGCCCTCTTCATGACCTGTCCGATTTCGGCTCAGGACGACCCCGCATCGGCGCAAAAGAGCCCGCCCTCTGTGATCACCGAATTCCCCCATTCCGAAGGATGGGCCGGAGAAGGCATGCCCCTCAATATTACCCTGCGCGCCCCCTCCCCATTTACCGGCACCGCATTCTTCAATCTTCCCCGAATACCTAAAACCGCGTTCATCAAGCAGGGGAGTCCGATAGTTGGATCGGAGACCATCGCAGGCATTGAATACTACACCCAACTCCACAGCTTCCTGATATTCACTCAGCAAACGGGAAGCGTTGAGATCCCTTCCTTTCAAGTGCGATTTGAATACCGGAAGCTGGGAGCCAAAGCCCCCTCCTCAGTGGAAGGCATGTCTGAGACCGTCGATTTCGAGTCCAAACGCCCACCGGGAACTGGAGCAGACAGCCTCGTCGTCACCGCAAACAGCATGACGGTGAATCAGACTTGGTCCACCGACCCAGACACCTTGATTCCAGCAGGAGGGATCTTAACCCGGACGATCAAGCGCCAAGCCACCGGGACCACTGCGATGCTACTTTCCCCCTTTGAAATCCCCGAAATGGCCGGCGTTCGAATCTACTCCACTGAGCCGCGCGTGGTCGACAAGTCGGAGCGGGGCGAGTCCAGCGCCGAACGAGTAGACACTATCAAATACCAGTTCGAACGTGGCGGAGACTTTGAGATTCCAGAGCTCAACTTCACCTGGTGGAACCCCGACAGCAGCGAAGTAAAAGTAGAAACGTTTCCGGGACGGACCATCAAGGCCGATGGCCCTGTTATCGTAGTCTCGGCGGCTCAGAAAGAGCAGATGAAGTGGATCATCCCTTTAATCATCCTGGCCCTCGCCGGGCTCCTCTGGCTTGCATGGAAGCCGGCAGCCCGCTGGCGACAGCGTTGGCACGACTATTGCAATCGCCCCGAAACTCTGGCAGCCCGCGATGTGAAACACGCCTGCGCACAGAGCGACGCTACGGCGGCCCATCAGGCGTTGTTGAGGTGGAACCTTACGGTGTCTCCCGCAGATTCAGATGCATCCACGGCCCTTCAACAGGAACAAAACCACCTTTCTTCCTACCTCTACAGTGGGGCTACCCAAACCAGGTGGGACGGATCCGCTCTGGCTTCCGCCTTCGCCGCGCTACAGCGAGATCGCCGACAATCCAGCCGCTTGCAGAAGTCCGCCGCGGTGTTACCGGACCTCAATCCGACCCGCTAACCCGGAAACCTGATTTGGACTTACTTCCAAATCCCCTGCTCCCTGAGTTGCTTCATCGCTGTTCCGGCCCAATCGCGATTGGCAGCCGGGCTTGCCGGGCTCGGATGAAGAATGCGACCGATCTTCACCTCTGCACCAACCTGTTCAGCGATACGCTTCAGGCAGGCTTCTGCAAAAGCGCCCACACCGATGACAAACTCGGGCTGTAACCATTCCAGATGTCCGGCAACGTAGTCATCGCAGGCGGCATAGACAGGAGCCATTTCCGCCGCAGGGAGCTTATCCGGCGTCCGGTTTCGTCCGGAGTCCTCCATCCATACCAGGGGACAATAGTTGACCACGTAATGATGGTCGAAGAAGTCTTCTGCCTGAGGGTAAGCTTCAGAGAACAATCCCCACAGTCGGCGGCCGCTGACTTCTGACTTTTCACAATCAAATCCAACGATGGGCCGCTTCGGATGTTCAGGGTCCGGCTTCCCCACAGGCGCTGAAATCCCCATCCACTCCCGCACCATTGAAACCTCTCCAAACGGCACTCCGGTCTGCGCCATTCCCCACGGGCCGGGATTCATCCCCATCATCAGAACACGCTTCTTCGAATCCCCGAAGCGAGTGACATACTGCTCATGTGGCCCCCGCGCATACTCAAGTGGATTGTAGACGTGGCTGACCGGCTCAGCGAAAGAGAGTCCGTCGAGACGGGCAACCAATTCATCAGTGGCAGTGAGAATTTTCCGGGCAATGGGCATGCCCCACTCAAGAAGAAGAGAGGGAATCGTCAAGAACTTGCCGTTGCCACCCTCGAATTAAAATCGTATCACCCCTTCTATGAGAGAGATTCAAAAAGTGGCCATCGTTGGTTCGGGTGCGGTCGGCGGCTACTACGGGGCTCAACTGGCCCTGAAACAGGACGTCTCTTTTCTGATGCGCCGGGACCTTGAGGCAGTCAGAAAAAGAGGCCTCTCTATCGAAAGCCCCGAGGGAGACTTCCGACTCGAAAACGTGAAGGCCTTCGCCAACACCCATGAAATCGGCGCCGTCGACCTAGTGATTATCGCTCTCAAAACGACCTCAAACGAACTCCTTCCAAAACTCATTTTGCCACTACTGAAGCCGGACACCATTCTTCTGACTTTGCAGAACGGACTCGGCAACGAGGAGTTTCTCCAGGAACACTTTCCGAATCAGCCCATCCTCGGAGGCATGTGCTTTGTCTGCATCAACCGCGGCGAACCGGGAGTGATTCGGCATATTGCCCACGGACGAATCGAGATGGGCGAATTAACTCAAACCGGATCTCTCCAGCAAGTCTCACATCTCTTCAATGAGGCCGGCATCGACTGCCGCGAACTCCCCAACCTGGGCCTCGCCCGCTGGCGAAAACTGGTCTGGAATGTCCCCTTCAATGGCCTATCCATAGCGGCGGGAAACCTCGACACTTGCCAGATTCTGGATTGCCCTGATCTTGTCAATCGCACCCGGACACTCATGCTTGAGGTCATCGCCTCCGCTGGAGCTCAAGGCTACGAAATCGATCCGGCATTCGCGGAATCCAATATTGAAGGCACCCGCAAGATGGGAGCCTATCAGCCATCCAGCCTAGTTGATTTCATGGCGGGCAACGAAGTCGAAGTGGATGCTATTTGGGGAGAACCGCTACGGCGGGCTCGATCTCACGGCGTCGCGATGCCCGGACTGGAGAAGTTGCACTTCGAGATTTGCG
>CAXBHX010000018.1:0-86045 GCA_963975655.1 uncultured Verrucomicrobiales bacterium | reverse complement strand
CCGCCGACGTCACCGCCCTCATCGGCGACGCCTTCAAGTTCGAGGATGACGGACCCTCCATCACCCTCAGCCAGGCCATGACTCCCATGCTGGTGACCGACGACACCGACATCATGGACACCGCCGGGCCCACCAGCTTCGCCGGACTATTCACGCTCGACTTCGGCACCGACGGCTTCAAGGACAGCGACGATAATAATGTCCAAGACGACGATGCCGTGACCTACGCCCTGGACTTGATTGGCATGGGCGTCGACGTCAACAGCGGCGTGGTCGACACCCTCACCGCTGACGCGGTGCTCCTCAACCTCGTCGGCACTGACATCGTCGGCACCGTCAACGCGGGGGCCACCGAGGTGTTCCGCATTTCAGTGGACTTGAACACCGGTGAGGTGACCCTCAAGCAGAGTCGTTCCGTGGTCCACGACAACGATTCCGATCACGTCGAGACCGGCGCTGAGGCCACCATCCTGAGCGCGGCCAACCTCATCACCCTCACCGCCACCATCACCGATGGCGACGGCGACTCCGCCGACGTCACCGCCCTCATCGGCGACGCCTTCAAGTTCGAGGATGACGGACCTTCAGTATCAGCGAATCTCGACGTGCAACTAGATGATGACGCGCTCACAGACGGCAACACCGGAGGGATAGGCGATGTCGACCCAGACACAGCCAACACAATGGAAACCCTAGGACATGATTTCGGCTCCGATGGAGCTGGAACAGTTCAATGGCTTACCTCTGGAGCCCCGGCTGGATTCACCTATGAGAAATCCAGTGACAGCCTCCTCATTAAGCAGGGAGCAATTACTGTGATCACGGTCACGATGGTCACCTCTACGGGAGCCTACACCGTCACCCAGAACGCAGCAATTGCCCATACCGCCGGTGGTGATGAGAATGATCAGAGTTTCACCCTCTCTTACAGGGTAACCGACGGAGACGGAGACTTTGCCAATGGCAGCATTGACATTAATGCTGACGATGATACTCCGATAACACTCACTCCAGATTCCGCCATGCTGGAAAACTCGGACGGCATGATGACTGCACTCATCAACCTCGATACCGACACCAACATCGACGACAATGTCGGTGCCGATCAAACCGGCACCATCGGTTTCGCCAATATTACCAACGGAGATCAAGCAACCGGAGATATCGGGGGAAACACGGTCAACCTGACTTCCGGAGGAGAAAACATCCAACTTTTCCTTGTCGATCATGACAGCAACATCTCAACTCCGGACCAGCTTCAGGGTTGGACAGGGGGCCTGAATGTGGGCACCGAAATATTTACAGTTACCCTCAATCACGACCCCACCGATGTCACTAGTGATACCTATCAAGTTGACCTGCTAAAACAAATTGGGGCAACTGAAGAGACCAGCACCGATGGCTTATCTTTCACAGAATCAGGTGCCAAACTTTTTAACTACATCGACGTCCCAGGCACAACTGAAGACCTGCTTTTCTCAGGCTCCCAGCGAGACACCGTAGACCCCAGCACCCACGAGAAGGTCAATACCGCATCCGGCGCTTTCGGAGTAGCCAATCAGTCGATGGATGATGGAGAAACTCTCCGCATCGATTTCGTCAACGCTCCATCAGTAAGCAATTCCGCCAACAACACCTACGACTACACCACCCATTACAACGTCAATAATTTCTCGTTTGCTATCGTTCAGAAGGGTGGAGGCCTCGGTATCGATACTCTTGAGGCATGGATCCGAATCTACAATGGTGACGACGACGACCCTGGTGGCAACGATTCCCAAAATCACACCAACGCCCTATCTGATGACCTTCAACTGAATACAATCACCGGGATCAAAGTCAACGGCATCGCACTCACCTTAGGCTCCCTGACAAACGACGGAAGTGGAGGTTACCTCATCACAGGATTGGATCTCAACGATGTCGTCGTGGTGGCAGCCTCAGGTGCCGGCTACAATCGCATTGAAATTGAGAATGCCCTCTCAATGACCCTTGGAGTGAATGATGTAATTTTGGAGGACGACCCGTTTGATATTGGCCTGTTTGGATTTGAAAAAACTCTCACCAACATCCCAAGCGTCGAATTGGAATATGACCTGGCACTGACCGACTCGGACGGAGACACCACCATTACTTCTGGCGCGATAGACCTCACTTTGACCGCTCCAGTGATCCCTCCAGTGGTCCTCGACCTCGACGGCGACGGACTCGAATTCGTGGCCGCCGAAGAAGTCCCCCAACTGGCCTTTGACTTCAACGGCGACGGAACCCTTGAGCAATCCTCCTGGGTCAGTCCAGACGATGCGTTCCTCGTTCACGACGCCAACAATGACGAGATTGTCAATGACGGCTCAGAAATCGTGTTCGCCGATCTCCACCCGGATGCGGCAACCGATCTCGAAGGACTTCGCCTTGTTTTCGATTCCAACGAGGATGGCGTTCTCGACGCGAACGATGATTTATTCAGCGAATTCGGAATCTGGCAGGATGCAAACAGCGACGGGGTGACCGATGCCGGAGAATACAGTTCACTCCTCGAAGCTGGGATTGTTTCCATCAATCTCATCAGCGACGGGATCAGCTATCTGGCGGCCGACGGCGAAGTCGTCGTTCTCGGCGAATCGAGCTTTCTGCGTGCCGATGGCTCTGAAGGCATTGTCGGAGACGTCATGCTCGCTACGGGAGGAGAATCCGAGGCCGCCTCATTCCTCGGCCTCGACGATCTCCTTGAGGATTCTGCCACGGTCGATGACCTGCTCCCTGCCGCCACGGACGAAACATCTGAAGAAGGTTCAAGCGGTGGGGCTTTTGAATACGCGCTCTCCGACGGCGGCGATCCCCTAAGTGATGGTGGAGATAGTGGCGGTGCGGTGATCGTCCCCGAGGCAGCCGTCGGCGTGGAAGACACCCCACCAGCGTTGGTCGCCTAGGTTCAGAATTCACCCTGATTGCAGTCCCCAACCCCGAAAAATACAGAATGGCCAGCGCACCGATTGAGGAATCCCCAAAAACTAGCGACGCCCCTTCCGGGGATGAAATCGATCCACTTCTTGCCTGCCTGAAACACGTCATCGAATGGCACGGGCTCAGCACCGACTCCGATTCACTGCTATCGGGTCTGCCGTTGGAAAACGGAAGACTCACGCCGGAACTGCTGCTTCGCTCCGCTCATCGTGCCGGACTTCGGTGTGAAATCGTAAAGCGCCGGCTGAAGAAACTGCCCTCCTCTGTTCTTCCCGCCATTCTTCTTCTCAAAAACAATCGCGCCGGCATTCTCGAGCCCGACAGTGGAAGCAAAGACGGCGTCCAATTGGTGATTCCCAACGATGAAGGCGCCACCTTTCACGCGGCCCGAACCCTCAAGCACGAATATGCCGGGTTCACCATCCTGGTTCGTCCCGGTGGCTCAAAATCCGCGCCGGTCGCGACTCGACCGGAATTCGCCACTCCCGAGAAACGTCGCTGGTGGTTCTGGCGAACCATGTGGAGCTTTCGAAACTACTACATCCAGCTCCTCCCCGGTTCCCTCCTGGTCAATTTCTTCGCCCTGGCGATGCCTTTCTTCATCATGATCGTCTACGATCGGGTCGTCCCCAACAACGCCGAGGAAACCCTCTGGGTCCTAGCGATCGGAGTCGCGACTGTGTTCATCTTCGAATACCTCACCCGATTGCTACGCGGTCACATCGTGGAACGGGCTGGCCGCGAAATCGATCAGGTTCTTTCCAGCTCGCTCTACGAGCAAATCCTGGCCATGGAGATGCAAGCCCGACCCGCCTCCGCTGGCAACCTGACGGGACGAGCCAAGGCTTATGAAGTCTTGCGCGAGTTCTTCATGTCGGCATCCATGTTGGCCCTCGCCGACGTCCCTTTCGGGCTGCTCATGATCGCCGTCATCTTCTTCATAGGTGGCCCCGTTGGCTGGGTGCTCGTCCTCACCTCAACCTTGGCGATCCTCATGGGTTGCCTCATTCAGGCTCCTCTCCGAAAATCGGTTCTTGAGACCACCAATTCCAATGTCGAAAGACAGGCCTTCGTTGCAGAAACGATCAACGGACTGGAGAGCGTAAAAGGCTCAAACGCTGAGGGAGCGCTTCAGCAGCGAATGGAGAGAATGATGCAGGATTCTGCGGCCCAACAGGTGCGATCCCATTGGTTCGCGCTCCTGGGCAGCTCAACCACTACCTTCCTCATCCACCTCACCACGGTCGGAGTCATCGTAGTCTCGGTCTACCGCGTTCATGCGGGCGAGATGTCGATGGGAGCCATGATCGCCTGCGTCCTCCTCGCCGCCCGCGCCATGGCCCCTCTCGCGATGGTGGCAGGCCTCATGACACGTCTCCAACAGGCCCTCGAATCTCTTCGCGGTTTAAATCAAGTGATGCGACTCCCTCGAGAGACTGGCGACGGGAGACAGTTCCTGCAACGCAGCTCCTTTCACCCAAACTTCGAGTTGAAGAATGTGCAGTTCGCCTACCCGGAACAACAGATCCCAGCGATCAAAGATCTATCGCTCGCGATTCGCCCCGGAGAGCGAATCGCGATCCTCGGCAGGATCGGCTCAGGTAAAAGCACCCTGCTTCGCCTCCTCGCAAAACTCTACGACCCCTCTGACGGTACCATCCTCCTCGATGAAATTGAACTGCACCAGTATCACCCATCCACCCTCAGACGAGGCCTTGGATATCTTCCCCAGGACCCCACCCTGTTCTACGGGACACTGCGAGAGAACATCCTGCTGGGACATCCCGCCGAATCCGACTCCGTCGTCTGGGACGCGGCCCGAGTAGCCGGATTGGAATCTACGATCAACAGTCACCCCATGGGGGTCCATCTTCCCGTGGGCGAACGCGGAGTGCTGCTCTCAGGAGGACAGCGACAGGCCGTCGCCCTCGCGCGCGCTCTAGTCGGGTCACCTCAAACACTGCTGCTCGATGAACCCACCGCGGCCATGGACCTGCATGCGGAAAAACATGTCATCACCAAGTTAAAAACCTACCTCGACGAGACAGAGGAACGCGGACTTGTCATGGTGACCCACAAACTCAGTATGCTTGAGATGGTCGACCGCATCGTCGTCATCGAAGCAGGACAAATTGTTACCGACGGCACTCGCGAAGAAGTGCTTCAGAACCTGAGAAATCCCAAAGCCAAAAGCAGCGGAGCGAAACCCGGACCGACTCCCCCCTCAAAATCAGCCAACCAAAGAAGGACGTAATGGATCAAGAAGCAAAAATAGCGCCGAAGGAAAACTGGGATCGGAAGAATCTGTTGGACCTCTCCAAACCGGTAGCAATCGGTCACGACTCCAGCATGCGGGCTGGCGATGTGGATTTCGTTCGCGACTGCCATGCGCTGACCAAAAAGCCGTTCTCCAGCATTAATTTACTGCCCTGGCTGGCGGTTGCCTTCGTTATTACCCTCCTCTGGTGGGCATCCCAATCCGAAATCGAAGAAGTGACTCGAGGCGTTGGTAGAGTCATTCCCTCCAAATCGCTCCAGAAAATCCAGAGCCTCGAAGGCGGCATTCTTGAAAGTATTCTCGTCACCGAGGGAGAACTGGTCGAAGAAGGCCAGGACCTCATTCACATTGGCGATGCCATTTTTGCGTCCAACTACGAAGAGAACATGGCAAAGAGTGAGGTCCTATCCGCCCGCCTGGTTCGCTTGAATGCCGAAGCAAACGGAAGCAAAAAACTCATCTTTCCCGCGGACACTCGGGAGGACCTCGCCCAAAGCGAACGAGAACTCTTCCAGAAACGTCTCGCGGATTACCAGGCCACTGAGAGTGGACTCAGCTCTCGATTGACCCTGGCCACCGAGGAGGAAGGCTTGCTTCTCGACGCACGAGAGTCAGGAGCCGTCTCTCCCATTGAACTCCTTCGGGTACAGAAAGAAGTGGCCGAACTCACCAGCCAGATCAAAATGCTCCATACCAATTCCGAGCGCCTCGCCATGGAGCAGTATGATACCCATAAGTCCGAGCTTGAAACCCTGACCGAGGCCATCAAACGCGACAAGGATCGACTTGACCGCACCGTACTCCGTTCTCCCGTCCGCGGAACGATCAACAAGATTTACATCAATACGGAAGGGCGGGTCATTGCCAGCGGTGTCGACATCATGGAAATTGTGCCAAGCGATGACACCCTTCTCATAGAGGCCAATGTCAGGCCTGCCGACATTGCCTTCATCCACCCCGACCAAAGTGCCACAGTCAAATTCACGGCCTACGACTTCACCACCTACGGAGGCCTCCAAGGCAGGGTCGAGCACATCAGCGCCGACACCATCACGGATGATCAGGGCGAAAATTTCTATCAGATCAAAGTGCGCACAGATGAGAACTCCCTCGGTCAAGATCGTCGAGGAGAAGAGCTCCCCATCATTCCCGGAATGGTAACCGAAATTGATATTCTCACCGGCGAGAAAACAGTCCTGACTTATCTACTGAAGCCAATCACCCGGGCAAGAGAAAGAGCCTTCCGGGAGCGATGAAAAATTCAGGACCTAATTGCTCCATATATCAGGAACAACGGCCGAAATCAGTACCGCAGGCAGACTAAGGGAGCCCAGCAACCGATCAACTTTCGATGGCGTATCAGCTTTCGGTTTTTCATCTTCCAGCTCCAGTTCAACCCACCAATCAGAATCACATTCAAACCCCGCGAATTCAATCAATTCGGCACCGGGCATCTGATCCTGATAAAAGGCCAAATCGGCCGAATAGGTCCGGCTGCCAAATGGGACATACTCACCCTTCTGAGTGACGGCTATGATACATCCTGCCAATTCCCAGCGTTCACGAATCGAACTCCAGGCGAAAATCGCACCGCCCGAATCACCCGCCGCGGCTTGTGCTTCAAATTTTGATCTGTTGAACTCAGTCGTGATACAACGAGTCTGATAGGCTTCCCCCGTTTCAACCGGAGCATCAACAATTTGATTGAGACGATTGAGCCCCCAACTCACCCCGCGAGTGGGCTTCGTTCGATAGCCAATCACGGCAAGAACCTCCCCGTTACTCGAAAGCGTCGCAGGCTTTCTCTGCTGAATAAATCCAGTCCCGGCTAGAATCAATTGAGAGTTGTTGTCTGGAGTTGATTCAGCGACAGCAACTTCACCCAGCTCTGAGAGAGATGAGCCTTCACGCACGCGAACCTTGAAAAGCGCCAGGTCACTGCTCCCGCCGACTTCACTCTCAAGCACCGTCCAGGAGTTCTCTTCGACCCCATAACTTGACCCATCAGACAGCGTAAAACTGTGGCACCCCACGTGAGCACTGGTAAGCACCCAACCGTCTCCGAGATAGACGCCGGACCCAAGTCCCACGATTCCTACGTGAAGTGAGTAGGGAAAAGCAGGGCGCTCTTCCAGTTCCGACCCAAGAAATCCGGTCATTTCTTCAAGAATCGCCGATGAACCACTCTCTTTCTCGAGATCCCCTTGGTCGACAATCAACCCATAGGAAACCTGGCCCATACAGAGCAAAGTAATTACAAATAGAACTGGAGCCAAACACCTCATCTTGAATTAATTATAACAGTAATTGTAATTATGACAATTACATCAACTGCTGTTATTTCTTAGAATCTATGGAAAAATTAATCTTCTGTTTCCCGCGTGAACCCTTCCATCACACGGCTCCTAGGTATCCCACTAGGGCCTATACCTAGGGCGCTAGGCAAATATCTCATCCCCCGCTAGGTCATTAGCCTACACGCTATCTACCCGGAAATCATCTGTCAAAACTATTTCTTCAAGTGGCCCCATTCAGTTCTCTTGATCAGGGCGTGTTCGAGAATCCCGCTGGCGGCGAGCGGGGAATGAAACTGAACGGAGAAATCAGGTGCGGTAGGCAGCTGGGTTCTTGATCGCAACCCAGACCGCGATGCGGTCCATTCCGCCCCCACGCTGAGGCCACCCCGCCAACCAATTCCTCGCAGGCCCGCCCCGAACAAAGACAACAATCAATGAACTTTAGACGGCGCAACAGCGCCTCTTTCGCGACATCGAGAATCGAGGATATTCTTTGAATCGCCTACTGGATCTTGCCTCAACCGGTGAAGACAGACTGAGGCCTTGAAGTGATCATGAATCGTCACCTAATCGTATTTGCATCCCTGATTCTCGGACTTCACGCCCAGACTCCGGCTGCCGAGCTGCCTGAGCCTGTCGGTTCTGAGGATTTCGAGGCGCTTTCAGAGCTATCCCCCTTCACCCGCCCCCTCAACCTTTCTGAAACACTGGCCCTAACAGGATTTGCTCGAATTGGAGAGCAATCACTCATCACCCTGCGCGACCACGAGTCCAAACAGAGCCATCTGGTTTCCGCCGACAGCAACGATCAGGGCTGGAAGCTGGTAGATGTCTCAGGGGAAGATGGACCGCGACCAGAAGCCATGCTTGCTGAGATCTCAGTTCCCGGAGGCGAAGTCGTCGAAATTCGCTTCGATGAAAATCAAATCGATCCAGAGCACATGCGCGAAAGGGCTGGAGGTAAAAATTCTGGCCCACTTCGGGACAATCGCCTGCCGCCATCCAAGGAAGACAGGGAGAAATGGGGACACTATGTGAAGGAGCGAATGAGCAAAATGTCTGAAGGTCAGCGCAAACAGGTCGGGCAGATCATGAAGGATAAAATGCATTCTTCTGGCAGCCAAATGAGTGATCGCCAGAAGGGTGAGATGTTCGTTCGGATTCTGGACCACGTAGAAAAGCAGGGTGGCCAGCAATCAGGCAAGACAAAGTAGACTCCCCCAAGCGGACCACTACACCTTTCGCACTCATGGGGATGAGGATTGGGAATTAGGCATATCGGAAACTTCACTAGGTAAAGGCTCCATACCGGCTATTCCTCGGGTGGCTTCCACTCCCACATCTCCCCGAAAAACCCCGCCTGAGAAATCCCGCCTGGCCACTGACTCGTTGCCGGTTGCGTGATATCGATGACCGCCCAATCGGGAAGTTTGGGGGTTTGGCGAGCATTGTTCAGGTAATCATATTCGCGATAGGTGAAACCACTGTTGAGGACCACATATTTCTCCGGGTTGAGAGGATTAGGAAAAATCATGGCGAGCGCATGACTCTTGCTTTCAAAGGTTTCACCTCCGGCTACAACGCCATCCTCTGTCCATTGGATCGGTAACTGATCAGCGATTCTGGCAAGAATAGCATTGCTCTTGGGGTCTCCCCACAATACCAGATTGTGCTCGGCAATATCGACGTCGCTGACCTCCGTGTCCTGGATCACCCGGGCATCACCGCGGAACTGCTGCCTCCAGTGAGTGATGGCATGATTCATTTCATTCGCGACCCAGTCTGAGACGTTGGGGTGAAAACATTGTCCACTCGGAGCAACCATCACAAAGGAATCCATGAACGCATCATCGATCGGACCTTGAAGACCATGCTTTTTACGAAGCCCTTTTTCCTCTTCGAAATCCACCGTTGAGCTGGCTTGCCACTCACCCTTTTCATTCATGTGACACACCACTTCCCATGAACGATCCGATCGAACACTGGGCCCTGCAATGCCTCGCCCATTAATCTCAATGATGGGCTCCCTCATCACATCGAGAGGGCAGTCACCGGGTTCAAAGTTCAATCGAAACTGCTGGATACCAGACACCTCAACAAACACTGCATTGGGCCACGCCCATTCCGCATCAATCTCGCCGCGCTCCCAATGCTGACTGAGCTTCTCGATCTCCACCCAGTGCATACTCGGATATCGCAAAGTGTAGCTCGCCAACCGAACTGCCGTCGGCACACGGTCGCGCCCCACTCGGGCAATTTTCCCAAGTCGATCTTCAATGTCTAACAACGAGTCAGGATGATATTTATGCCCCATCCCCGGCCCAACGATATGAACCAGATCGAGTCCGGCATCAGCCATCGCCTTCTCCATCATATCAGCAGCCTGCTTCTGAGCATCAATTTCGCCCGAGTATGCGATGGTGGGCAGGTTAGACAAATTGATTGCCACATCGGTGCAATCATACCAGCGCCACAGCTTCTTTTCCCACCAGGCCGGATTGAGAGTTTCGCCCTGAAAGGTTTCCAGAAAGTCAGGAGTCTCGGAAAACCCGGCTCCCGGTGAAGCCGCGGCCCATCTATCCGCATAATGAACCGCGAATTGCCAGCAGGCCGCACCTCCCATGGAAAACCCACGGACAAGAATTCGGTCTTCGTCGATGCGGTAGAATTTGGAAGCATGCGCCAACGCCTCAAGACAATCAATTTCGCCAGCGAACTTATTGGCATTGGAAAAGCGGGCGTAGGGATGCAGGACGATGGTGTCCTCAGGATTGATCTTGCCGGCACTGGTGGTGCGTTGCTGAATAAAGCTCACTTCGTTCACTTTCTCGCCCCGGCCGTGAAACCAAAAATCAAGCCGTGTCGCATTGGGAGAGTCAAAGTTATAGCTGGATGGAATTTCAAGACCATAAGGTTGCACCGAGCCATCAATTCGAGAGCGAAATCCGCGCACCACGAGACCGTGCTGCCGAAGCCAAAATGCCTCCTTGCCCTCCTTAAGTGCCCGGGCCCGGGTCAGTCCCGTTTCGAGATGAGCCAGAGCGGTCCTGAATTCCCCTTCCTTTTGAAATTCCTGATACTGCAGTGCATCTCGAACTGCCTTGAGATAGATCTCACAGTCCGGAATTAGCTCTTCAAGTTCGGGATTTTCTTCCGCTAGTTCATCGAGCGATCTGAGCACTTCGCCCAGCTCATCCAGCCCGGACTGGAGTTCGCCAGCCATTTCATCGGGAACCACCACACCCAGGGGCGGAACGCGCCGGACGCTTTCGGGGATATTATCAGCAGGACCGTCGGCAACGACTTCGAAAGGGGCGAATAGTGCGAACGCACTAAGGACCGCAAAACGATCGAGGCGAACATCAAAGAAAGTCATCATAGATTGGTAGAGAGTCATCGCGTTGACAGAGAAATCTGTTCGCATCGTAGAAACAATCTCAAAAATCACCAGATTAACGCCTTTGTTCTGGCCGCCAATTGCATCCCTATTATCCTCCGTATCATTCACATGAAGCCTACTCTCATCGCAATTGCCGCAACACTGCTCGCGCTCGCACCTGACATTCAGGCAGAGCCAAAACCCAACTTCGTTTTCTTTCTCGTCGATGACCTCGGGAAAATGGATCTCGGCATCGAAGGCAGCGAGTTTTATGAAACGCCCAACATCGATAGGTTGGGAAAGATGGCCCTGCGATTCGATCGAGGCTATTCAGCCTGCCAGGTCTGCAGCCCTTCTCGCGCTGCCATCCAGACAGGCAAGACCCCGGCGCGAGTCAAAATCACCGACTACATCTCAGTGAAGGGCAACAATCAGCCAGAGCAGTGGAACCGAAACACCCAGCTACTCCCCGCCAACTACAACTCCGAACTCGCCCTTGAAGAGCTCACTATCGCGGAGGCTCTCAAGGAGAATGGCTACCGTACCTTCTTCGCCGGCAAGTGGCACCTCGGAGGCGACGGATTCACCCCAGAAGAACAAGGCTACGAAGAAAATCAGGGCGGTTACCACTACGGCAGCCCTCCGGGTGGCTATCACGCCCCTTACAATAATCCCAAGCTCAGTGACGATGCACCCGGCACTGAACTCCCTCTACGACTCGCCAACGAGACGGCAGATTTCATCGAGCGCAAGACTTCTGCCAATGAGCCCTACTACGCCATGCTGTCATTCTACTCGGTTCATGGCCCCATCCAGTGTTCGGAAAAGCGTTTCGAGAAGTTCCAGGCCAAGGCGGAGGAAATGGGCCTGACTGATCGCACCGAACTTCGCTTTCTCTTCGACCGGACTCAGGAAGTTCGGCAGGTGCAGGACCACCCTGTCTACGCCGGCATGATGGCCGCCCTCGATGACGCTGTGGGCGTCGTGCTCGACGCGATCGAAAACAGCGGTCAAGCCGACAACACCGTCATCATTTTCACCTCAGACAATGGTGGCGTCTCCTCCGGCGACGGCTACGCCACTTCCGCTCTTCCCATGCGGGGCGGCAAAGGACGCCAGTGGGAGGGAGGCATTCGCCAGCCCTACTACATTTACTGGCCGGGCATCACTGAAGGTGGCACAACGGATACTCTTGCTACCGGGATGGATTTCTACCCCACTATTCTTGATATTGCCGGGATCGACGCCAAACCAGATCAGCATCTGGACGGGATCAGCCTGGTGCCCACGCTCAAAGGGGAAACACCCGATCCAAGGAGCCTATACTGGCACTACCCGCACTACGGCAATCAGGGCGGCGAACCTTCCGCCATGATCCAGGACAATGACTGGAAGCTGATTCACTACTTTGAGGACGGTCGTGATGAGCTCTACCAAGTGAGTGACGATATCGGCGAGCAGAACGATGTCGCGGCTCAACACCCCGAAAAGGTCAAAGCCATGAATGAAGCGATCAAAGCATGGCAAAAAGAAGTGGGTGCGGAATTCCCCACCGACAACCCCACCTTTGACGCTGCCGCCGAAATAGCACGCCGCGCGGGAATGACTGCCACCGGCAATCCCGGTCGCGAAGCTCAACACGCTGGGTTCATGAAAGCTGACTATGCGCCCAAGGGCGGCTGGGGGGACCAGCCCAAGCCCGCTCAGAAAGATAAAAAATAATTCCGGTGAGAGGAACACGGGGAGCTGAGGTTCCCTGCGCCCCAGATTTCATCTGGAGCAGCGCAGTTATCTCCAAAACTCACAAATCTTACGGGAGATTCTTGCGGTGAAAATTGCTACTTGCGAGGTCCCGCGCGCGCCCTATGGTCCGCGCCATGCGCAGCACCCTCCTCATACTCAGTGTTACTTTCACCTTCATGGGTTCAGCCCTGGCTGAAACCTACTCCCATGTTCCCGGCTGGCTGAAGCTGCCCTCTGGGCGGGAGCACATCGGCAATCTACACGGCGAGGTCGATGTCGATTCCAAGGGCATGATCTATATCAGCGTTGAGGGCGAACATGGTGCCCTCCAGGTATTCAACCCGGATGGCACGTTCTCCCACGCGGTCCCCTCCATGCCAAAGTCACTCCACGGCTTTGTCATCAAGGATGACTTTATTTACGCCTCGGTGCTCAGCGAAGGAAAAGTGATCAAGACAACCCTCGACGGAGAAACCGTCCTTGAAATTCCAAGCTCCGCTTTCCCAGAAGAGAACTTCGGCCCCAAAGGCCTCCGCCTCACCTCCGTCGATGTGGCCCCTAACGGTGACATCTATGTGGTAGACGGCTACGGCCTGGACTGGATCTACGTCTTCGACTCCGAAGGAAATCTAAAGAACACTTTCGGTGGCCGTGTTGCTCCCTACCACCTTCAAAACTGCCACAAGATCTTCATCGATCATCGCTACGACGAGCCACGAATTCTCGCCTGTGATCGCGAGAACCTGCGACTTCTCCACCTCGATCTCGACGGCAAAATCATTGGAGAATACGCCACCGATCTGCGCAAACCCTCCTCCGCATCCTTCCACGGTGACCTCGTTGTCATCGCCGAAATCGCCGGGCGCGTTCTCGTGCTCGACAAAAAGGGCAAAACCGTCGCCGAGATCGGAACCAATTCAGAGCCTACCGAGATCAGCACCGCTAAGACTGTCCCAGAGCAATGGCGCAAGGGAATTGTGACCTCACCTCACGGCATCGCTTTCGACAACCAGGGTAATATCATTGTGACTGAGTGGAATAAGGTGGGACGCGTCCTTCGCTGGAACGTCCAGCGCTAGTCATTACATCTTGGCTCAATCAATCGGCATTCCCCGATTGGAATGCCTTCATTTCCTCCAGCAGGCGGGTGACGACCTCAGGGTTTGAGCCCGCCAAATTTTTGGTCTCAGCGAAATCGTTCCGCACATCGAAAAGCAAGGGAGGATCATGCTTTGCACCGGGCTCCCTTTTGCGTGTGTCCGGATCCGAAGATCGATCTTTTGTGGTCAGATGAATTTTATAATCGCCTGATCGGAAGGCCGATGTCCCAAACAGCCACTGCGCACGAGGACTGGGCTGACCGTGAAAGAGCACACTTGAAAGATCGAGGGACATGTAGCCTTGTTTTTCAGATGACAGACCTCCTCCCGCCAGAGCAGAAAAAGTAGCGTAGAGATCCAGATTGGCAGCCAGTTCGTCCACCTCTCCTGGCTCGATCTGTCCCGGCCAGCGAAAAATCCCCGGCACTCGAAATCCGCCTTCCCATGAGGTTCCCTTCTCTCCTCGTAGCGGCCTGGCCGTCCCTCCGTGAGGACCAAACATCGTCCAGGGGCCATTATCACTCGTGAAAACGATGAGAGTCTCTCCGTCAATCCCCTCCTCCCTCACCGCCTCCATGATTTGCCCCACGGACCAGTCGATCTCTTCAATAACATCCCCGTAGCGACCGCCCTCACTTCGGCCCTGAAACTCGGGTGAAGCAAACACCGGGGCATGCGGCATGTTGTGGGCCAGGTAGAGAAAGAAAGGTACCTCTCTCTCAGTCGAAATCCATTTCACGGCTTCCTCGGTGTAACGCTGGGTAAAAAGCTCCTGATTCGCGGGAAACTCAACCACCTCTCGTCCTCGAATCAGTGGGACCGGAAACGAAAATTTGTCACACTCATCAAAAACCTCTCGGGTTTGCTTCTTTCCCGGAGGGGCAGGCACATCGTTGCTGCCCGGTGTTCCGAAATGTGAGTCGAAGCCGCACTCCAGCGGATGCATCGCATCCGTCGTGAAATCCTTGGGATATCCGGCCAGGTGCCACTTGCCCAGAATCGCCGTGGCGTAGCCCTGACGCTTCAACATCGCGGGCATTAATGAGCTCGGATCCTCGCGCAGTTTCTCCTGCCCTAACAGATTAGGGTGTCGCCCGCTCATCAACCCCGTTCGACTCGGCACACAAGTCGATCCAGAGGCATAGAAACTGGTCCAGCGCTGCCCCTCATTAGCCAGGCGATCAATGTTAGGCGTCTTGATCAGTTCATTACCATAACAACCCAGATCTCCGTATCCCATGTCATCAACAAAGATGAGAATAATGTTGGGCTTCGGTGGTTCCGCCCTCGCCGGTGCGAACAAGCTGATCAATGCAATTGCGAGGAGGCCGTGTTTTTTCATATTCTATGGAATATGAAGTCTGAATCAGCTCGAGTCAGAGCTCAATATTCATCCGTCCCCTGATTGCGTTCCCGCTCAACAGGGTCAGGTGCCTCATTCAACCCTGTTAAGAGGAGATTCTCCGCCGAGTTCGCTTGCACTCTCTCTCGGGTGCGTTAAAAATCAGCCATGCACCGAGCTCTCGCCGCCCTCAAGGAACTTAAGGAAGGCAATCACCGTTTTCAGTCCGGCGAATCAGCAGCCAACTATCGAATTTCACCTGAACGACGGGCTGAACTTCTCGACGGGCAGGCCCCTTCTGCTGTCATTCTAGGGTGCGCCGATTCGCGAGTACCGGCTGAAATCGTATTCGATCGCGGTCTGGGCGATCTCTTTGTGATTCGAGTCGCCGGTAACATTGTCGCTCCTTCCGGTATCGGAAGTGTCGAGTATGCAGTGGATCAACTCGGCCCCCGCCTCGTCGTCGTGATGGGGCATTCCTTCTGCGGAGCGGTTCAAGCCACGATAGACGAGTTAAAGCAACCCGCAGAAAACCGTTCACCCAATTTGGATGCTATCGTACGACGGATCAGTCCCGCAGTGGAGCCGCTACTCAAAACCGATCTGGTGAATGATCCCGATTCGCTCGTATGCCAGGCTGTTCGTGCCAATGTCAGATCTTCAGTCGATCATCTCAAACACGGTTCCTCGATCATTGAGAACTGGATTCAGGCCGAAGAACTTCTCGTTGTCGGCGCCGAGTATTCCCTTCGAACCGGAAAAGTCGATTTTTTCGAAGGCATCCCTGAAGGAAGTTGAAGTTCCCGCCCCTGGAAATCGCAGGGGATTTTCGTCGATCTCTATTGCGAAGAAAATTTGGTGAGTAACCCCTTTTCCCGCGCTTTGTTCATGACTCGAACAAAGAGCACTCCGGCCAATGCCAGATAGATCAGATTAAGCCCGGTCGCTATGGCCAAACTGGCCCAGTTCACGACGCCATCGTTCAGCACTTCCCGCATCCCTTCGAACACGTAGGTACACGGCAGGGAGTAGGCAACCCATTTGAGGGCCCCCAAAGTCTCCACCGGGTAGTAGACGGCAGCAAACGGCTGGATGAAGAACGGCACCGCCCATGCCAGCGACTCAGCAGCCGGGCCCCACCGGACGATTAGAGCGGTCGAAACCATTCCTAAAGCCCATCCAAAAACCAGTAAGTTGAAGACAAACGGAATCAAATAGAGCCCCATCGAAAAGACATTGAACGTGTAAAGCACCATCGATAGCACCCCGAGCATGATCGATGTCACTCCCGCCCTCATCATGCCCACCGTGTAGGTCGAGCAGAGGTAGTCGGCATTGGTCACCGGAGCGGCAAATATATTGAGCAAATTTCGCGACCAAACGTCTTCCAAAAAGAAAATCGCAACTCCCTGCTGGGCTCGAAAGAGGATATCCCAGAGGATCACCGCTCCTATCAGAAAAGTAATCTCGTGGGGAAAGCCGTCACCTGTATTCTGCTGCAGGAATCGAGTGAGATTGCCCCAGACCAGCAGGTGCACCAACGGCCAGAACAATAGCTCCACCGCCCGGATTGGCGTCCTCGTGTAGAGATAAAGATATCGCAAAACAAGGGCTCTGACAGTTGAGAAGCTCATGCTTGACTCCCTCCCTCATTCGACCGTTTTTCGTCCATCTCAATATTGCCGCCTCGTGCCACCTGGATGAACACGTCCTCGAGCGACTCTTCATCAAAATGTTGAAGTGTTTCCTCAGACGTACCAGTGAAAAGAATATTCCCCTTATGCATGAAGGCGATCCTGTCACACACTTCCTCGACATCCCGCATGTTATGAGAAGTGTATAGAATCGTCGTTCCTTCCTCATCCCGAATTCGATTCACAACCTTGCGCACTTTATCCGCAATATCCGGATCAAGGCTCGCCGTCGGCTCATCCAACAACAACAGCTCAGGCCGATTGAGGAGAGCTTTGCACAAGTTCAATCGCGTTGACTCCCCGGCCGAAAGCTCTCCGCTGACCCGATTTTTAAGATGAGAAATCTCCAACATCTCCAGCACCTCATCGATGCGCCTGCTCAATTTTGGAACCTTGTAGATCTGGCCGAACACTTTGAGGTTTTGCCACACGCGAAGGTTGCCCGGCAGCTGTGTATAGGTGCTGCAGAAATTCATGCGCCGGAGAATTTCGATCCGCGAAGCAATGAGTTCTTTTCCAAAGACATCGATCGCCCCCCCTGTAGGAGTGACTATTCCGAGAATCATATTGATGACGGTTGTCTTACCGGCACCATTAGCTCCAAGCAGACCGAGAATTTCCCCTGAGGCAATCTCGAAGGAAATCCTGTCGACTGAAGTCACGTCACCAAAGGTCTTGGCAAGATCGGACACCTTAAGAACAGGGGGAGCCATACGCTCGATGTTTCTAAACCGGATGACCGCGATGCGCAACCGCGTATGGCAGTAATGCTTGGGGAAGAACCATTCCTCGATTAAAACGATGATAGCCATCATGAAGAATTCCCCTCTCCTACTCGCCGTAGCGCTGTTCGCTTCGCTCATTTCACCTGCCTCAGCCCAAACCGAGAACGAATACAACGTGCTCTTCATTATTTCAGACGACCTCACCTACACGGCCCTTTCCTGCTATGGAAATGAAGCCTGCCAGACACCAAACATAGACAGCATCGCTGAACGGGGAGTCCGTTTCACACGGGCCTATTGTCAGGGCACTTACTGCGGCCCCTCGAGAGCCTCGTTCATGTCCGGTTATTACCCCCACGCCACCGGATCACTCGGATACAAAAGCCCCCGCCCTAATATTGGTGATCGGCCGATGTGGGCAGAGCACTTCAAAGATTCAGGCTACTACACAGCCCGGGTCAGCAAGATCTTTCACATGGGCGTTCCCGGAGGCGTCGAATATGGAAAGAAAAACGAGCCCTCCGACCACGAAAAGTTCAACGGAGCTGACGACGAAGCCTGCTGGACCGAGCGATTCAACACACCCGGCCCGGAGTGGATGGCAGAGGGCGACGGCGAAACCCTTCAAAAGAACGCCGACGGGAAGAGACCCGTTGTCGGAGGCAACACCTTTGTCGTCGTCGAAGCCGACGGCGATGACCTCGTTCATGCTGACGGGAAAGCCGCTCAGAAAGCCGCTGAACTGATCAAAGCGCACAAAGATGAACGCTTCTGGCTCGGGGTGGGTTTCGTGCGACCCCACGTGCCGTTTGTGGCTCCCCGTAAATACTACGAACCGTTTCTGCCCTATGACAAAAATGAGCTCCCTCCCAAAATCGAAGGAGACTGGGACGACATTCCCAAATCCGGAATCAACTACTGCACGAGTGAAAATATGCAGATGGATATTCGAAAACAGAAGAAAGCGGTAGGAGGCTACTACGCGTCCGTCAGTTACATGGACGCTCAAGTCGGCGTCGTTCTCGACGCCCTGGAGGAAGCAGGCCTGAAAGACGAGACAATCGTCATCTTCACCAGCGATCACGGCTACCATCTCGGGGAGCACGATTTCTGGGCGAAGGTAAGTCTGCGTGATGAATCATCCGGGGTGCCACTGATTATTGCCGTTCCCGGCCAAGCCCCTCTGGTGTGCGAGTCACTGGTCGAACTGATCGACCTCTATCCCACTGTCTCAAAACTCTGTGGGCTCCCCGTGCCCGATCGACTGCAGGGTCGCGATATTTCTCCACTCCTGACCGACCCTACCCTAGAGGTTCGCGATGCCGCATTCAGCGTCGCCCCGATGCGGAAGGGATTTCTTCTGCGCACCAACGACTTTGCTTACATCCAATATCAGGAAGACGCTTCCAATGGTATTGAACTATTCGATGTGAAGAAAGATCCCAAGCAATACACCAATCTCGCCAGCAATCCGGAATACAGTAATATCGTTAGCGACTTCAAATCGCAAATGGCCGAACGGCTCAAAGAGGTCCGGACTAACGATCTTGGATTGAAGTATTGAATACTGAGTTCAAGGGGCAGAAACAGACAACCCTTCAACTCCATCGCTCGGGCAAGGACTGTCAGGGCGGGGCCAAGCGGCGCCCGAATATTTTACCTTGCCACGAATCGCTCGCCCTGATGTAATTGGCATACATTCGGAGTTCTTGATATTTAAGATGTTCTAAATAAAACCCCATTCTGCCATGCACCGTGTTCCCACCAGTTGCCTGCAGCGGCTCACGCCGACAGATTTCCAATTCATCCATAAGGCGCTGCTCCACGAGCGGTCTCAGTCAGCCGCTCTCTATTCGCTTTTTCGGGACCCCGAGTCGCTGATCTCTCTCGTCGAGCATGAGGAATTGTTTCACGCCATGGTGGAGACCACTGTCCCGCTTTCAATTTCTCCCGAGCTTTACTTCTTTGTTCTGGTTCGCAGGTCGCTCGTAAAGGCTGGCATCGACGAACTTCGAATCGCTGACTATGTCGCGGCAACTCTGGCGGCTCATTCTACCGGAAACCCAATGACAGGCATTCATCCCAGCCGGGCCGATATTGATTTCACCTATCACGTGGATTTCGTCGCAGAAATGGAGGGAATGAGCGCCTACGACCGATTCTTCCTCCAGGTCCAATGCGGCAACAGCTTCCTCGTGCTCACCGGGCTATTTCCCGGCTTCCTGGAGCACCGGGCCGCCCGACGTGGAGCGCCTCAAGTCACCTACTATGAGGAAGTCGCCAGCTGCGCCTTCCGATTCGCCGGGGAGCATCCGCTGGCCGATGAATTTGACCTCCGATCCGTCTACCCGCTGTTGGCAGAACGATTCAACGACACCCGACGTGCGCTCAACCACATGGCTGAGGATTATCTATTTCTCGGCAACTGATTGATCTGATGATCGCGAAGACTCTCCGTCATTCGCTCGACTCAGCACCGCCCAACAACTCAGCCATCGATTCAGGCGTCAGATTCAACTGACTGGTCGCGCCTGCCAACACGTCACTGGACAGCCCCCCTTTTCGGGCCTGCATCTGCTGAATGCGTTCCTCCACCGTATTTCGGCAGATCAACTTGTGAACGAAGACAGGTTTGTCCTGCCCGATCCGGTAGGCCCGATCTGTCGCCTGATTTTCAGCAGCGGGATTCCACCACGGATCATAATGAATCACCGTATCAGCTCCAGTCAGAGTAAGTCCGGTTCCTCCTGCCTTGAGGGAAATCAGAAATACATCTCCTTCTCCTCCTTGAAACCGCTCAACAAGATCCTGCCGGTCCTTCGTTTCGCCCGTTAGCTTCAAGTAGGAGACCTTTTCCTCAATCAAATGCGCTTCGATCAATGACAGCATCGAAGTAAACTGGGAAAAGAGAAGCACCCGGTGTCCCTCCTCTCGAAGGGTAGCAAGAAGCTCGACGAAGTAGTCGAATTTGGAGGAGCCTGTTTCCTTGTTGTTAATGCCGCTGCTCTCTTTAAGCAGCTTCGGATGACAACAGATCTGCCGGAGCTTTAGCAACGCATCGAGAAACATGATCTGCGCCTCCTGCCCCCTGATCGCCAGCGCCGCCCGAACCTGCTTATCCATCGTTGAGCGCACCGTCTCGTAGAGGTCCTTCTGGTCATCACTCATCTCCACTTGATGAACGATCTCCGTCTTGGGAGGAAGCTCCTTCGCCACTTCGTTCTTGGTCCGCCGAAGAATCAGGGGCCCTACCCGCGCCGCCAGTGACTGCCTTTTGGCATTACTGTCATTCTTTTCAATGGGCGTCTGATAGGTGTTCCTGAAGGTCTCAATCGAACCCAACAATCCAGGCATCAGAAAATCCATCAAACTCCACAACTCGCCGAGATGATTCTCAACCGGCGTGCCGGATAGACAAACCCGATGACGTGCCTGCAGCTTTCGGGCTGCCTGCGAGACCTGCGCCCCGGGATTCTTGATATACTGGGCTTCATCGAGAAACAGAAGATGAAACTCATACTCGATCAATCGATCCAAATCCCGATGCAGTAACGCGTAGGAAGTTAGAACCAAATCGGCCTGGGGGATTCTTCGGAAACTCGACTTCCTTCCCGCGCCCTGAATCACTAACACTTCAAGATCAGGCGCAAACTTCCGCGCCTCACGCTCCCAGTTCAACACGACACTGGTAGGGGCAATGACCAGAGATGGTAATCCCCCGCTACGCCCTGACTCCAGTTCGGCCGCAAGATGAGTTAGAGATTGCAAAGTCTTACCGAGCCCCATGTCGTCCGCAAGGATCCCGTTCAGCCCATTCTCGACCAGAAACTGCAGCCAGTAATACCCGTCGATCTGATAGTCACGGAGAGTGGCTTTGATCCCCTGCGGCATCTCGACTCGCTCGATTCTCTCAAAATTCAGAAGCCGCTCACCCAATTGAATGACGCTATCCGGAGCGTCAGCCTGAACGGCTTCGCTGATGTCTCCAGTCGTCAGTATGGCCACGTCAACCTGGCTCAATCGAATAGGCCCCTCTCCGAACTTGAACTCAACTAACTCCCCAAGAGTTTTGAGTAGTCTCCGAAATCGGCCCACAGGAAGAGCAAGGCCACGTCCGTCAGGAAGAAAAATCAGAAACTCCTGACCGCTGTGCAATCCCTCGGTCACTTCAAGAAAACGGTTTTTGACCAGTGCCGCCAAAATTGGCTGCAATTCAAATTCCTCACCTTCAATCGCGAATCCAGCAGACAAATGAAACCAACCTTTTCCCTCCTCTACGATCTCCGCGCTCCAATTTTCAGTTCGAAAAACAAGAGGCTCATGGCCTACTCCTGGAGCAAATCGAACCTCCCAGTTTCGACGCTCCAGTGCCGGCACGCCCTCGTGACGGAATCGCTGCCAATAGAATTCAGGATGAGGCCACTCTTTGACATCCGGCGCCCAGAGGGTCCCTTCAAATTCAGGCAGTTCAAGTTTTCTGAGCGACTGAGGCGGCTCTTCCGCTCCGGGAAGTAAATTCATCGCGTAGAGAGAGTTCAAAGCCTCTGTCTCGGCCTCTCTTGAACGCGCGATCTTGCCATCTGCCAACACAATTGGCGGGAGCTGCCCCGCGGGAGATAGCGGAACCCGGTTTCCATCGTAGAGGGCAAACGCTTCCGCAACGATTTCAGGCAACCAAGCGCTTCGAGCTCCATTCGGACGTCGTTCGAGGCGCAGCAGAAACGAAGGTTCACAGCTCGAGCTTCCCACCTTAACCGGTAACTTGGGACCCTCCTCAGCCTCCAATGACAATGTCTGTCCCTCACTCATCAGGTCCTGATGTGGGGTCCCTCCGAATGCTCGCTCAACTCGCTCACCTGACTTAGCGAGGTATACCAGTATAGCGGCAGAGTGGGAGCAATTCACTTTCAGAGGGCAGGAACAATCTCCCTCGAGAACCAAAGAAGTGCCCTCGCGCCAGACGGCAATGACAGGAGTTCTTTCTTCGCCTGTCTTTTCAGTGACCTGGCCTCCCAGTTCGGCATCACCACTTTCTAGAAGTTCAGCGGTGACGCGCCCCACTTGTCGAGCCCCTGCGAGCTTGCGACCAGCCGCCACAGAAGCGAGATCGAAAACTTGCTCCCAAGCCCCCCGCTCCAGCCATTCTGCCAGGTCCTCAATAGCAATAGAGTCACTCACCTTGACTAGTCATCGCCTTCAATAGGCATCAGAGCAACTGCGGCCAAAGCAAATACTCCGAAACTCACTCGCTATCAGTTTTGTCGATATCCGAGGCCTTAGCATCAATGATGCCTTCGCCTGAAGAAAGCGACTCCTGTTCAGCAGCCGCCTCAGCAGCTCCTGCGACACCTCTTACCGCAGACCCCATCAAAAGCATTCCCATGCCCGTCATAAAGATCCGGATGCCGATCAATAGGCCGATGGCCCAGGCTCCTGAAACCGGCCATTCCCGCCAGATGAGCCAACCGAGGAGAAGAGTCACCAAACCATTGAACAGCGTCCATCCCCAACCCCGCTCTGAACGCGACTGAAAAGCAGCGATTGAAGTCAGCAAGCCGTCAGCGAATAGAAACACTGCGACAACTAAAGTTAGAGTGCCTAAAGCGAATACCGGCCGAGCCAATATCAAACAGGCGGCGACAATAGTAAAAAGCCCTACAAGAATTGACCAAATACGAGCTCCAGAGCCGATCACCTTGAACCCATGAAAGAACTGAACAATCCCACTGATCAAAAGAATAGAGCCAAGCATGATAGTAACTGCGACTCCTGTCATCAACGGCTGCTTTATTGAGATAATCCCCAAGATCAGCACCGCAATCCCCATGAATACTAAAAATCCGCCGCTCTTTTTTACCAGTGATGTCATGGGTGCTTCGTTGGTCATAAGGGAAATCCTAGCGAAACAACGAATTCGACGCAAGCGGTTGAATGCATTTCTTTTGCCTGCCCCCTTCGCCAATACGGCACACTGAGAACGCGTTGACGAACCCCTCCGTTTTCGGCATCCTCCATCACCATGGAAAGCGACCTTCCAAAACGCACCCTTGGCCGAACCGGAATGGAGATTTCGGCGCTCGGGTTTGGAAGCGCCATCATTGGAGATCTCTACACAAACGTCGACGAAACGGTGGCAATCGAAACCGTCATCACCGCCGTTTCACAAGGAGTGAACTTTTTCGATACGTCCCCCCTCTACGGGCATGGACTCGCTGAGCACCGCTTGGGATCCGCGCTGCGCCATGGACCCACACCAGACGTTTTCATCTCAAGCAAGATTGGCCGAGTCGCCAATCCATTCTTACCCCGAGATCTGGATACAGGCTATTTCGGCGGACTACCGCACTCGCTTCACTTTGACTACTCCTACGACGGCACCATGAGATCACTGGAGCAGTCGCTGTTGAGACTCGGACGTGATCATATTGATTTGGTATTGATTCATGACCTCGAGCCAAGGGCTCATGGAACTGAGTTAGGTCACCACTACCGCACCGCCATGGAAGGTGCGATACCTGCCCTGACAAAACTTCGAGATGAGGGCGTGATCCGTGGATACGGCATCGGCGTCAATGATGCCGATGCCGCCGAGAAGTTCGCGCGTGACAGCGATCCGGATGCCATTCTCCTGGCAGGACGCTACTCTCTCTTGGAGCAACCCGCGATGAACTCCTTTCTCCCGCTCATGGAAGAACGCAATATCGGCGTCATTCTTGGGGGAGTCTTCAATTCTGGTATTCTCGCGACAGGAGCCACCCCTGACTCCCGCTACGATTACGCAAGAGCGCCCGAGTCCGTGATGAATCGTGTCCGTGCCCTGGAAGCCGTTTGTGCCCGCCATTCGGTCATGCTTCGTCAGGCAGCTTTACAATTCGTCTTTGGACATCCCGCCGTCTCCAGCGTCGTGCTGGGCTCGGCGACTCCAGATGAGGTCCTGACTCAAATTGCAGATTTTCAGACATCCATTCCGCCGGACTTATGGGCTGAGCTGAAACACGAGAACCTTCTCCCCGACGAAATCCCCGTCCCGACGTAGTCATTTGCTTTGGTTTCTGACCGACTCATTAGAAACCAGGCTAAAGACGACGGCGGTTTCATCCACCTCATTCTTAACCTTCGCGAAAGAAGCCTTCTCAACCAAAAATGCCATGAGGATCGCAAATCTACCGTGACGGGAAATGAGGTTGCGAATACTTCGGAAACAGATGACAGATTCGAGTCATATCTCCAGCAACCGCGCCACAGGCCCTTCATTCCCGGCTTTTTTGCCAGAATACCTACACCTGATCGGCATCAGATAAATGAGAGTCGCCACCTTCATAATCCCAGTCTTGACAGCGTTGCTGTTTGTCGGCTGTAGAACACTGGAGACCAAACCCGACAAACTCATCAGCACTGCCGCGCCACCTGCCGCCAAGGGAGTCCTTGCGGATGTGTCCCGCCGAGTTGTTGAGAGATTTGGCCCGGATCAATCTGGGTTTCATCTCATCCCCGGATCAGAGGATGCTCTCAACTGGCGCTTAGCCCTCGCCGATCACGCCACCACATCGATCGATATCCAATACTACCTCTGGGCCGATGACGAGACCGGTTACCTTCTGCTCAATCGCCTGATTCAGGCCGCTAACAGAGGGGTGCGGGTCAGAATTCTAATCGATGACCTTCTCCACGAGGTTGATGACCAGGAGATCGCCGCACTATCCCACCACCCCAACTTTGAAATTCGTCTCTACAACCCCACCCAGACACGTGGTGGCTTTCCAGCCAAGGCCGTTAGTTTGGCCACGAATTTTGACCAACTGAATCAGAGGATGCACAACAAGCTCTTCATCGCCGATGGAAGAGTTTCTATTTTGGGAGGGCGCAATATCGGGAACTCTTACTTCGGCCTCGCAGAAAAATTCAATTTCCTCGATCTTGACGTCATCGCCGTCGGTCCTATTTCTGATGATATAGGCGAGGCATTTGATGAATACTGGAATAGCGACGCCGCCTACCCGGGGCAGAAGCTGGATCCTCAGGTCACTGCGGCTGAGACTTCATCGACTATAGAGCGACTTAAAAAGGAATCCTCAGAGAACCCCGGAATCTTAGCCGAGACGAACTACTCCCTTCACCGTAAAGACTGGCAGGCAGAGTTTCAAACACTGCAGAGCGCATGGCATCCCGGGACTGCTCGAATGGTTCAGGATTCGCCGGAAGCAGGTGAAGATATTGAGCGAAGGCGGTTCTTCGACTATTTCGCATCTCTCTTGAAATCTGATTCTCCAGGTGAGTTAATCATTGTTTCGCCCTATCTCATTCCAGAGCAAGAAGCCTACGAGTCGCTCGAGAATTACAATAATGGAGGCACTGAGGTCATACTTCTCTCAACCTGCCTCGAGTCTAACAATCACACTTACGTAAACAGCCACTACAAGAAGCATCGGCGGAAGCTCATCAATCAGGGGTCACAACTCTACGAGATGAGAGGTGAACCATCGGACTCGATTCGAGCGCTCGCTGATGTGTCGCCGATTCGCAGCAAGATGGTTTCCATGCATGTGAGAGGTGCTGTCGGAAATCACACCCACTGCTACATTGGATCTCTCAATCTGGATCCTCGATCCATTGAACTGAATACCGAAAACGGACTCATCATTCACTCTCCCTCGCTGTCGAAAGAAACGGCCGACTTCTTTTCTACGCTTATGTCCGAGGAGAATTCCTGGGAGGTGACTCTGGACGAGAATGATCGACTCAAGTGGGAATCTAGGGACCAGGTTATAGGGATCCAACCAGCGCTCAACCTTTCAAGCCGCCTCCAGGACTGTCTCTTCAGACTGTTCCCTATCGAGCATCAACTTTGAGCTAAACTGGTTAACCGGTCACTTCTTTCTCGATCCGGGCTCAGTTGGAAATGACACTGAGCACCAAGTTCAACAGAGGCGAAGCGCAGGATACAATCTAACTAAGAGAATTATTACCCCCTGTTAATAAATTAGTTACACCATCCTTTCGAATCTGAAAAAATGGTGCGCGAAGAGGGATTTGAACCCCCGACCGCCTCGGTGTAAACGAGATGCTCTACCGCTGAGCTATTCGCGCGCAACAGGACTGAATCCTGTCCCCAAATTGAGGGGCCGTATTATCCCCCGATTCCACAGTATCGCAAGCGATAAGCACTCGAGTCATTACCGCCTGCACATTTCGCCCATCGTTGTCGGTTGAACGGTTGGATTGCCGATGGCTTCTTCGAGAAGATCCCCATCTCAAATCGTGCAATGACAAGCTTGCTCGAGGGGCCTGCGCGCTGTTGATCCGACCTGAACCGAGGTTCGGAGTCCGACGAGTTCGAGCACAATGCCCTGAAGGCACCTCTATTTGCGTTCAGATTTCGCCTACAGCCAGTCCTCCCACTCAGCAGGCATGGCGCTTGAAATGGCCTAGCCACCCACCTCGGAGGCCGCCCATCTCCTTGCCTTATCACCCCTCTTCCATTATTCTGGAAAAGGAGTGTTTTCTCTCTATCCCCATAAACTCTACAAAAAACGCTTCTAATATCTGAGAATTCGGCGATATTCCGCGCGCGACCACGCAATTATGGATAAAGACGACGATACCGTAGAACTGGAGGGAACGATTCATACCGTCCTTCCTGGAACCATGTTCCGAGTTGAACTGGATAACAAGCACCTCGTCCTTGCTCATATTTCCGGAAAAATGCGGAAGCGATTCATCCGTCTGGTTGCCGGCGACCGGGTCAAAATCGAAATGTCACCCTATGACACCGAAAAGGCTCGCATCGTCTATCGTGTCGATGCACGGAGCAACCGCCCAGGCGGTCACCCCGGCGCTCGTCGCTCGCCTCGCAGCATGGCCCGTCCTGGTCAGCCTAAGAAGAGGCCGAAGCCGAACAACACTCCCCGTCGTGGCAGTGGCCCAGCTAAGAAGAGAAAGAGGTAACCGAATCCGGATTCCGGAATCGGAGCCAGTTCCGTTCTTTCCGTGGTGAATGAAGAACTACTTCGCCACGCTCAATCTGCCCGAGTCTCTTTCTCTTGAGACCGAGGCAGTCGACCTCGCCTGGCGATCAGCGACTCTGGAGGCGCATCCCGATGCCGCTGATGCTGAAGCAGGCACTGAGCACTCTGCCGATCTAAACCTAGCACGCGCGTCTCTCTCTGACCCGGTTCAAAGGCTTGAACATTGGCTCGATCTCCGCACTTCGGAAGCGAGCTCTGATCGATCCATCCAGCCTGAATTGATGGATCTCTTCACCGAGATACACTCGAAACTAGAGGCTGCCGACTCGGTCATTTCGCGACTTCAACAATCCTCCACGGCGCTGGCAAAGGCCCTGCTCACAAAAGAAGCGATTGCCGCACAACTGGGAGTGCAGAACATGATGCGACAGATCCAGCTGCTAAAAGGACAGATCACTGATCAATTCCCTGAGTATGAAATACAGGGCGACCTCGACGATTTCGTCGAGGCGTATCGTAACCTCGGGCAGTTGAAGTTCTTGAAAAAGTGGGAGCAGCAATGTCAGACAAGACTGCTCTCGCTACTCGAATGTTGACCATCACGCCATGAATGAAGAACTGATCATCGGTATTGATCTAGGAACGACCAACTCGCTCGTAGGCGTGGTTGATTCCGGGTTTCCCATCATTCTAGCCGACAGTGAGGGCGATCGACTTATTCCCTCTGCCGTCTCCTATCGCCCGGATGGATCGATCCTCACAGGAAGAGAGGCGATGCGGTTTCGCCAGATCGATCCCGAAAGAACAATCACCTCGGTGAAGCGATTCATCGGACGACCCTTTTCTCAGCTAGGCCCGGAGGAACTGAGCGCCAGCGACTACCCTCTATCCTCAACTCCAGGAGATCGGATCAAGATCCCTCTCGACGAAGACAGCAGCAAGACACCCGTCGAAGTATCCGCCGAAATATTGTCTCAACTCAGGCAAGTCGCGGCAGCAGCACTCGAGACCGAAGTGTCCCGCGCCGTCATCACGGTCCCCGCCTACTTCAGCAATTCCCAGCGGGAGGCGACCAAGAAAGCGGCTGAAGCAGCAGGACTCACCGTCGAACGAATTCTCAACGAACCGACCGCGGCAGCACTCGCCTACGGACTGGACAAATTGGAAGAGAATCAAACCGTCGCCGTTTACGACCTTGGTGGCGGCACGTTTGATCTCTCCGTCCTTCAGATGCGAGAAGGCCTTTTTGAAGTCATATCCACCGCAGGAGACACCCAACTGGGCGGGGATGATATCGATCGTGCTGTCGCCGGACACCTTCAACGCCGCCTCGAAATCAGCAATCTCACCCGCGAGGAGTCGGCCACTATTCTCACCCGTGCGAGAGAAGTAAAAGAGGCACTTAGTGACCGGGATACCCACACAGTTCGCCTTCCTTTCTTTCGAGAAGATCGCAGTTTCGAGATCGAATTGACCCGGGCCGATCTCGAGTCGGTGATGGCCCCTATCATTGAGCGAACCCATTCCATCTGCCGGCGCGCCTTCGCCGAAGCCGAGAACAAAGGGGCCTACACACTCGATCACTTAATCCTCGTCGGCGGCAGCACCCGCATCCCTCTGGTTCGAGAACGAATCAGTGCTTGGTTTGAAATCGAACCCGATCTCAGTCAGCACCCAGATGAGGCAGTCGCGCTTGGCGCCGCCATTCAAGCCGGCATCCTGTGTGGACGGGTTCGGGGCGTCGTATTGGTCGATGTCACGCCACTCTCACTCGGCATCGAAACCTTTGGAGGGCTCATGAATGTGATCATTCCCCGAAACTCAACGATACCGGCAAAAGCAGGCGAACTCTTCACCAACGCAGTTGCGAATCAGGAGTCCATAGCTATCCGGGTGCTTCAGGGAGAGCGCGAAATGTCCCGGGATAACTGGCTACTGGGTGAAATCGAAATCCCTTTCCGACCTGGTGCCAAAGGAAGTGCGCGGGTCGGCGTGCAGTTTGCCATCGATCAAAACGGCATTCTCGAAGTTCTCACTCGAAATACGGAAACGGGAGAAGACCACGTTCTTGAGATCCGCGACACCGCTGTCGATGTGGAAGATGCCAAAGTAGAGCGCATGGTCAGCGAATCGATCGATCACGCCTTCGATGACATGAACGAGCGAATCTGGACTGAGGCACGCTTCAAAAGCGAAGAGCTCCTTCCTGCAGTTGATAGCGCCCTCGAACTGGTTGGGGACAGGCTCTCAATTGACGATCTTGAGAGCATCCGCACTTCCGCCTCTGATGTGAAACGCATCCTCGAAAGTGGGCTCAAAGATGCCCCTGACCTCAAAGCGGCAAACCTCAAGCTCGATGAGGCTACCCAGACCCTTGCCGCGCTGCTAGTCGAAGCCGCGTTCGAGCAGGAGAGCTAGCGATCCGCCAAGGATCGCCTAATTTGAAAATCAGACGAAACTCGTCACAAAACACCTCTTTTGTTATCTACTTTCCTGTAGAGACAATGCTATTTTCGCCGCCTGCAAAATCCACCTCAGAATCGGCGTCAATTCCCGGATAGAAATTCACCCTCCTTGTTGTCAGCTACCCTCTCTTCATGGAAGAACAATTGAACCGCCTGAACGCCAATCCCGATGATTGGAATCTGCGCATTTCGATCGTTCGCAGTCTCTATGATTCCGGCCAAACTGCGAGGGCATCTCAAATCCTCTGCGAGGCCCCGGGGATTCCACAGGACGAGCCATCGATTCTCTTCTCCACGACCGTGATTGGTGCGGCAGACCCAGCCAGGGGTCTTGCCTTTCTCGAGGGATTTACCGATATCCACGGCGTCAGCCCTGAAACGGAGAGTCTCCGGACGCGATTGAGTCAAGGCAAGCAGCCTCGGCAACCTGTTCCGTCGCAATCAGTCAACTCTCCCCGAACGCCCATACAGCCGCGACAGGAGGATCATCCAGGATCTAACGATCCCGCCCCGCCAAGAACACCCGTCCCCTCGGAATCGACCCGCTCATTTGCTCCAGTTCCGCCGAGAGAGGAATCCGCCACTCCCCCCGACGAAAAGCCCCCCTCTAAAAAGGGGCTCCTCCCTCGCGCACCAGTTCCGCCGGAAGAATCTGAAGAGGCAGTTTCCGAGCCTGAAATCCAGACGGCTGAAGAAACACCACCAGCTCGGTCGGAAGAATCTGAAGAGGCAGTTTCCGAACCTGAAATCCAGACGGCTGAGGAAACGCCACCAGTTCCGCCGGAAGAATCTGAAGGGGCCGTCTCCAAGCCCGAAATCCAGCCGAATCAAACAGAGGAGAAAGCTCACCCGAAGAAGAAAAAAGGCCTCCTCCCGAAGTCGCCAACCTCCTCGAAATCTAAGATTGCCCCAGATCGGGAGTCTGAAGAGAGTAGCCCGTCGCCCGAGGATGAAGCCACTGCGAAGTTGGAGGGCAATGAGGAGGATGCCTCTGATCCCGACAAAGTGCTGCTGGTGGCAAAAGGCGAAGCAGTCCACGCCGCGGAACTGGAAGACGACTCTCGAGAGAAGCTCAAATCAGTCATTATCGCCGTGGTCATTCATCTGGTGCTTTTCATTTCCTTTTTCTTCTGGGCCGTGTCGGCGCCTCCCGCCCTGCCCCCTCAAATTACCGCGTCGATCCCTCCCGCTGAGCAGGCTGAGCTCGATGCCAGAACCCGAGACCGCAAGAAGGCAAAGAATACCACTCCAGTGGCTGTCACGTTACCTTCCGTCGCGGCCGCCACATTTTCAGATTTCGCACTACCAGACACCCTCAATCTCGACCTCAATGTTGATCTCACCGCCATGTCTGACAGCGACAGTGCCTTCAGCATGTCTATGAACGGCTTCGGCGGGATGTCAGGCATGTCCGGAGTTCCCGCAGGAATGAGGTCCCGCTGTTCACCCGCTCAACGCATGAAACGTCTTCGCGAAAGCGGGGGTGATGAACGGGCAGAAATCGCCGTTCAGAAAGGCCTCGAATTTCTCGTCACCCAGCAAGACCAGAAAACAGGAGCTTTCGGCGAAGAGTTCACCGCCGGCATGACAGGACTCGCACTCCTTGCCTATTTGGGGCATTGCGAGACACCCGAGTCCGCGAAGTTTGGTGACTCAGTCGTCAAGGCCGCGCTCTATCTCATGCAGGTATGTCAGGAGAACGGAGGTAAGATCACTAATAGCGAGGAAGGGCACCACGAGGCCTACGAACACGCCATTGCGACCTACGCCCTATGCGAACTTTTCACGATGACAAAAGCGAGCGGACGAGAGGTTCCTCGTCTCGGGTCGATTCTCACGAAGGCGGTTGGTCTTATTGTTTCGGCCCAATCTCCTACAGGTGGCTGGCCCTACGGATTTAATCGAGACGGCCCGGACGACTTGTCCGTCTCCAGTTGGCAGATTCAAGCCCTCAAAGCCGCTTACAACACTGGCCAGCGCTACGGAGGAGTAGAACGCGCGCTTACCAGCGCCATCCAGAAATACATCCCCTCGATTCAGGATTCTCAAGGAGCGCTGAAATACAATCCGGAGGATCCAGCCGGGCGGGATTCGCTGACCGGAGCAGGCGTGCTTGCCCTGCAAATCTGGGGCGGCAATAAGAGCTCAACCTACTACGACGCGATGCGCTTTCTAAAGACACGGTATCTCAATCCCACTCCGGGCGGCAACTACTACACCCCTTATTACAATACCCAGGCATTCTTCATGGCCGAGGGAGAAGAGTGGGAAGCCTACAACTCCAAGTTTCAGCCCCTCCTCCTCAATGCCCAGAATTCCAACGGCTCATGGCTTGGTTCCGGCCCCAGAAAGGATGACCGCATCATGAACACCGCCTGGGCGATCCTCATGCTCGAGGTATACTATCGCTACCTCCCTACAACCGACAAAGTCAGCGGGTTGAAAATAAAGTGATCGGAGAGTGGCTCCACCTGTCCGGAATTAAATCCTGTCATTTTTGCGGCACCGCGACGTCCAAACAATCGCAAAGAGCTCCTTTCAAACCCTCAGCTCCGCGCTTAAACTGGGCTATGGACCGCAAAGTGATCGGAAAAAACTTTCACATCGCCCGCCTTGCCGAGATCGAGCCGAGCTACCGCCATAGGGCCGTAGCTCTATTTTGAAGATCCTCAATATCCCTATCCCCAAATTTAGTCCCGACGAAGAGTACCTCGGGTAACCCTCAGATCGTATCACTCTTGCTATGGAATTCAGTTCGACCCAGGAAATCATTGCCGACATCAAGGCGGGGAAATTGGTCATCATTGTCGATGACAAGGACCGTGAAAACGAGGGAGATCTCATCTGTGCGGCTGAGAAAACCACTCCCGACATGGTCAACTTCATGGCCACCCACGGTCGCGGTTTGATCTGTGCGCCCCTTCTGCGGGAAGCGACTGAAAGACTCAGGCTGCCGCTCATGGTGACACGAAACACGGAAGCGCACGGCACCAATTTCACGGTGGCCGTTGATGCGGCTTCGGGTATCACCACAGGAATCAGTTCTGCGGATCGTGCCAAGACCATCGGCATTCTGGCCAACCCACTGTCCGAGCCCAGCGATCTGGTTCAACCCGGCCACATCCTCCCGCTTCAAGCCGTTAAAGAAGGCGTGCTTCGCCGCGCCGGACATACCGAAGCCGCCGTTGATCTGGCCCGACTTGCCGGCTTACAACCTGCCGGGGTTATCTGCGAAATCCTCAACGAAGACGGCACCATGGCCCGACTTCCTCAGTTGATGGAGTTTGCTGAAAAGCACGGGCTCAAAATCGGCACCATTGCCGCTCTCATTGAATACCGTCGTAGGGAGGAGAAACTCATCGAACGTGTGGAGCAGATCAAGCTGCCCACCGATTACGGCGATTTTGATCTGACGCTCTATGCCAGTCGCCTGAACCCGAGCGAAGAGCATCTCGCCCTCGTCAAAGGAACCATCGATCCCGATGAACCCGTTCTGGTGCGGGTTCACAGCGAATGCCTCACCGGAGATGTCTTTGGATCGCGACGCTGCGACTGCGGAAGCCAGCTTCACAGCGCCCTCTCTCAGATCGAAGAAGCCGGTAGTGGCGTCCTCGTTTACATGCGTCAGGAAGGGCGCGGTATCGGTCTCGCAAACAAGATTCGTGCCTACAAACTTCAAGAGGGAGGCCTCGATACGGTAGAAGCCAACGAGCGCCTTGGCTTCGGATCAGACCTTCGGGACTATGGGATGGGGGCCCAGATTCTCTATGACGTGGGAGTCCGAAAAATCCGGCTTCTGACGAACAACCCGCGCAAAGTCGTAGGACTCGACGGTCATCAGCTGGAGATCGTCGAGAAGGTGCCTATCAAAATTACGCCAAATCCGCACAACGTGGACTACCTCAATACGAAGCGGGATAAGCTCGGGCACATCCTCTAAATAGGGGATTTGCTTTTGGCCTGCCACTGGGTAGTTTTTGAGATGTCCAAATCAGCACCCGAAACGCCGGCACCAACGTCCCAATCCGGAACCGTGGCAATAGTAGCCAGCCGCTACAACAGTATCTACACCGATGCTCTGGTTGCGTCGGCTTCGGAAACACTCGCCAAGCTGGCACCCGATCTAAAAGTGTCCGTCACCCGCGTGCCCGGAGCATTTGAAATCCCTGTCGTTGTCGAGGCCGTTGCGTGTGGGGAAGTTCAACCGCTCGCGATCATCGCGCTTGGTGTCATCATTCGAGGTTCGACCGCGCACGCTGATTTGATTGCAGAGTCCATTACCAAAACTCTTCAGGAAACCAGCGTTTCTCATCTTGTCCCGGTAATCCATGAGGTCCTTTTGGTTGCCAATGCCGAGCAGGCTGAAACGAGGGCTCTCGGAGACGAACTGAACAGAGGCCGGGAAGCGGCCGAATCGGCAGTCTCCATGATCGAAGTCATGGGAACCCTAACATAAGCTTTTCTCCTATGAGCCACATTGTTTTTCTGGATCGCGATACGACAGATCGCGGAGATCTCGACTTCTCGGCACTTGAGTCTCTCGGCACCTTAGTCAGCCACCGAACCACCCTCCCTGACGAAACGGCCATTCGAGTCGCCGAGGCGGAGATACTGCTGTCCAACAAAGTCGTCCTGGGAGGGACTGAAATGGATGCCGCCCCGAATTTGAAACTCATTCAGGTAGTCGCTACAGGAGTGAATAACATTGACCTCGAAGCGGCAAAGGACCGTGATCTCGCTGTCTGTAATGTGAGCGGATACAGCACCGAAGCTGTCGCCCAGCACGTCTTCGCTTGCTTGCTCAATCTGGAAACCAACGTCCACCGGTTTGCCGCTGAGGCAGATCAGTGGCCCAGTTCACCTATTTTCACCCGACTCGACTACCCCGTAAATGAAGTCGCGGGCAAGACACTCGGAATCGTCGGACTTGGATCGATCGGCAAAGCGGTCGCCAGAATCGGGCAAGCTTTCGGCATGAAGGTGATTGCCTTCGGTCGCGAAGGGGCCCCCACATCAGGTGACATTCCTCGACTGCCACGAGAAGAGTTTTTTGCCGCGGCCGATGTCGTTTCACTACACTGCCCGCTCACGCCGGAGACGAGGCACTTCATCAATGCAGAGACTCTTGCTCTGATGAAAGATGACTCCATACTCATCAACACGGGACGTGGTGACCTCGTCAATGATTTGGATCTGGTAGGGGCGCTGAAAAACAAAGCCATACGCGCTGCTGCACTTGATGTCCTCACCCCCGAACCGCCTACAGCCGATCATCCGCTCATTGTCGCAAAGCTGGACAATCTGTTCATCACCCCCCACACCGCGTGGAGCGCCCGGCAGGCCCGGCAACGGCTCATCGACGGAATCGTCGAGAATATTCAATCCTTCCGCAGCGGTGATTCGGTCAATCGCATTGTCTGAATTCCAAGCCACAGATCAACAGGGTCAGGTCACCCACCCAACCCTGTAGAGTAGAAGCCAATATCACTCGACCGGCAAAGCGCGGGCGGGTTCTGCTCGAATTGGCATGGCTGCCGGTGGTTCTGGCACCACCGGCGTTGCGGGCTCTGCAGCAGGCAGCTTCTTGAGAAGACCACTGAGAATGTCACTGACCGCGGGATCCAACTCGATCCCGGTTGCTTCCTCTAACTGATTCCCCAGAACTTCGACGGCATTACCATCTCCCCCTAGAATTCCCTCCAGCTGGCTTAGAGTCTCCGGAGAGGTGCCGAGGACCTCGCTTAATTTGTCGGAAGCAAAGCCGATCGGGAAATCCTTCAACACCAGACTAGGCTTCGAGACGGGACCCACACCGGCAACGACAATCTGCTTTCCACCCAATCCTGTGGCGGTTGCGAGTGCAGACTCAAGGCTGGCAGTCGCGGTAAACTTGGTTTCCTGTGACTTCAAATTCAGGCTTCCGTTGACCACGATCGTGGCACCCCCTTGACTGACGGTGAGGTCATTGGTGATAAGCACACCCGACTCCACAATGTAGGCTCCCGTGACAGAGCCCTCGCCGTGTATTCCAAAGGCAGGAACCACCTTACCCAGTAACTCCTGCACCGGCCCGATCACTGGAAAAGCAGTTAACTCAGCATCATCGATTCTCAGATTTCCGCCTCCCCGGATCTTCTCAATATCACTGTAGCCAACACCTCGGAAATCAAAAAACAGATCTCCTGTCATTCCGATATCATCCAACCCGTAGTGGGACGCAACTTCCGTTAACGGCAACTCAGATACTTCAATCAATCCACTGAACGGCTTTGACTCCGCCGTCAGACGGGTCGCCCCATTGATCCGAACAGTACCCTTCAGCAACTTCGCCGCAAAATCATTGGTCTCGAGAGTACCTCCAGCAAGATTGAATTTGCCCCGAAGGTCACTGATCGGCAAGTCACGCTCTTCACCGTGGTAGACCAGGCCTTGACGGTGGTCATACACAACTTCAAGCGCCGATTCACCAGGAGCCTCCAGCGGAACCATACCGCTGAGCTGAATCATAGGAGCATCAGCCAGAGAGATTGACTTCAAATTCTCACCCAATTTCGGGTCGTAGGCCGACAGCAGGGACACCAGATCAACCGTCGACTGTGCCCTGGTGATATTCAGCTTCTTTGAATCCAAATCCACGGTGAATACCCCTCCCACAAATCCGTCGCCGTAACCGACCTGCAACGAAGTTACATCGACGCTTTTTACTAGAGAGTCGTAGCTACACGATCCACTCACCGAAGCGATCGAGACACCGCGCCAGACGAAGTCGCGCCCGCTCAGGTTCGCCGATACACTGATGGCCCCCTCTTCACCTCCATCACTGGCGAAATTCACATCGAGCACGGGAGCATCACCGTTCGCCTGGATCTCCAGCCATGGTTTCAGCTCCTTGAAAGCCGCGAAGTCCAGAGGTAGAGCAGGAGCACCGACACCTTCTTCCACAGCAGCACCCTCAGTAGCACTGTCGGATCCGGAAAGACCGACCCGTCCCGAGGCCGTCACATTCAAACCTCCTACCGTAGCGGTGAATCGCTCAACATCGATCGCTTCAGCACTCGCCAGTATCTCGGAGTCAATCGAATCAAGGCTGGCCACTTCTTCACCACCTTCAAAAAAGGTCAGGCTTGAATCAGCGAATGAAACCTCAGCAGAAACCACCTGGCTGCGGTCCTTAATCAGCCCAATAATGTCCACATTGACTCCGATATCTGAGGCCTTCAGCAAAGGCACCTCTTTTGCCTGACTCTCGAACACCGTGATATCGTTCAGAATCAGCCCTCTCGGAAATTGATATTCCCACCCTTGATAACTCACATAAATCCCCCGCTCTTCCAGCTTGGCTTGAGCCGTCTTGGAGATTTCCGCTTCGAGCTCACCCAATCTGGACCAGCCAATATAGCCAGCCACACCGATCGCAAGGATTACTAGCAAAGTCGCAAAGAAGAACAATGTCGCAAAGACTGTCCAACATCCGCCCTTACGCTTCTGAGGCACTGAAGCCTGCTGCGTCGAAGTGGCCAACATTTCTCCCAGACCTTGTTCCGGCTGGTCATTTCCCGCCGGCGCAGGCGACGTTGCATTATCAGATTGCTTCACCGAATCTCCGTCGATCGAATCAAGGGAGGGTTCTTCTGTAGGCTTGGCCACTGGCACGACCAATGATTTTGCGACAGTGGCGGGCGAAGATTCCTTCGATGGCTCATCGCTGGCCTCCAAATCGATAAGCCCATCAGGCTTCTCTTCCTCGCTATTCAGGTCGATCACTTCACTCGGCTCTTCGTCGGTGTGGTCGTCCTTCACTTTCGCTTCTGCGATCTCCTCAGATTCTCCGGAGCTTTCTTCTTCAACAGACGCCTCATCATCACTCGAAGACGACGTATCAGTACTCTTGGGGGCGACATCGGCCTGCTTCACCTCTTCTTCAGTAACCGCATCGTCGCTGTCAGCGAGTCCTTCATCTGGCGCGGCGCTCTTGGGTTGATCAAAAAGTGCCTCCAAATCCTCAACTGGATCCGTCTTTTTTATCAACGCATTCAAGTCCACTGGACCATTATCTTCCTCTTCATTCTCATCCTTTCCAGCGGGTGTCTCTTTTTCGGACCCTCCCTCGCTGTCAGATTCTTCATCGGGGTCTTCGGCTTCTGTAGATGCTGCTTTTTCGGAGGCGACCTTCTTCTTTGCCTCCCTTACCTCTTTGGCATCCTTTGCCTCTTCCTCAGTAAGTCGACGATTGCCCGCGTTTTCGCCCTCTTCAGGCTCAGTCTCAGGGTCAGGTTCAGAATCATCCCACCACCGATCAACGGGTTCGAGTTGATCTGCCGACTCAGGATCAATCGCCAGTTCCTCCCCTTCAGGAGATCCTGTCACTTCAATTTCGGAGTCGTCTTCATTCTGACCCTCGGTTTCGGTTCCTCTTGCCTTGTCGCTCATCAGTCTGTTAACAATTCAGGCCTCAATATATTCAACCCATTGCCATGATACGAAAACAGACCCTAACGCTTCCTTTTTCTGCTGTCACCTTTCTCCTTGCCTCTGCAGCGGCTCAAGACTCAATGAATTTTCCAGTCATTGGGGAAATTCTGAAAATCGGTCCTGCTTTCAATGAACTCGTTGATTCGGAGGCAACGATCGAAGTGCTCTCTTCAGGATTTGTCTGGTCTGAAGGGCCCGTTTGGGTTCCCGAAAAGGAGCATCCATTCGGAGGTTTTATACTTTTCTCCGATATCCCTAACAATCGAATCGTGCGTTGGGATGAAGGTCAGGGGGCTGAAACATGGCTTAAACCATCCGGCTACACAGGGGCTGATCCCTACGGAGGTGAACCCGGCAGCAACGGGCTACTCCTCGACAACAAAGGCCAACTAATCTCTTGCGAACACGGTGATCGACGTCTGTCCGTCTTAACCAAAGGCGGTGGAAAAAGAACTCTCGTCGACAACTACCAGGGCAAACGCCTCAACAGCCCGAATGATGCCTGCCTCGGTCCTGACGGAGAATCTATTTATTTCACGGACCCTCCCTACGGACTACCCAACCGATGGGAGGATCCCCGTCGTGAGCTCGATCATTGCGGGGTCTACCGGCTATCCCCAGATGGCGAAGTCACTCTACTCACCACGGAGATGACGCGTCCCAACGGCATCGCCTTCTCCCCCGATCACAAAACTCTTTACGTCGCGCAGTCAGATCCCGAAGCGGCCATCTGGAAATCTTTTCCCGTGAAAGAAGACGGCACCCTGGGCGAAGGGAGTATATTCCATGACGCAACCGAAGCATTCAAAAGCGGCCTACCCGGGCTTCCTGATGGGCTCAAAGTCGATCAGAAAGGAAATGTCTGGGCAACAGGCCCCGGTGGAGTTTATGTTTTCAGTTCCGAAGGGACTTTACTTGGACGCATCTCCACCGGCGAAAAGACGGCCAATTGCGCCTGGGGGAATGACGGTTCCGTCCTCTATCTCACGGCAGACACCTATCTCTGTCGTATCCAGACCAAATCAATGGGCGCCGGCTGGTAAATTGAACTACTAAAAGAACTCATGTCAGCCTGGACTTGCAATATCGGTGTATTTGGACGCGTCATTCGCGGGACTATCGGGCTAGCGGCTGGCGCAACCGGAGTCTACCTACTCATGACTTCTGATTATGATTTCCTGGCAACCGGACTCTGTACACTGGGAGGATTTGCCGTCTTTGAAGGGGTAGTGGGTTGGTGTGCGATCAAAGCGATGGGAATCAATACCCCGTTTTAGCCCCTTCAATCTCTGATGGACTCTTGCGACATCCCGCTGAGTCTGGCATCTTTACCGATGCGGCACCTTGGGAACTTTCTATTCAGCGCTCTCCTGCTGGCGGGTTCTAATGAACTTTCCGGCGTGGATTTTGAGATCTCCGACGGACTGGATGCCAAACCTGCAGTGACGGCCGATCTCGTCAGTCACCCCCTGACATTCACCCTAGATGATCGGGGCCGACTCTACGTCACCGAGTTAAAGCGCCAAGCGCCGGCAATCGATTCATCAGCCTCGCCAGTTTCAGGTCAAGTCAGTCAACTTGAAGACACCAACGCTGACGGCATCTTCGATAAGGCCACCGTTTTTGCGGACCAACTCGGATTCCCTCAGGGAGCGGTATGGGTCGACGACTCACTCTACGTGCTGGCTCCTCCCGAGCTCTGGCGATTTTCAGATCGTGACGATGACGGCTATGCCGACGTCAGGGAAATCATTGCCACTGGATTCGGTACTTCAACCAAGCCCAACGATGCTCATGGTCCATTTATTCATCCCAATGGAAGACTCTACTGGACTCAGGGCCGCCACGAATTTTCGATCCCGGATCAAGACACGGGAGTCATTCTCGACTCGGGATCCGACGCCCGGCTCTGGACATCGTGGATCAGCGGCAGCGATATCGAGACTTTTGCAGGAGGGGGAATCGATAACCCGACCCAAATTGACTTCACTGATTCGGGAGAAATCATCGGAGCCATCAATCTGTTTCAAACCCAGCCACGAGTAGATGCTCTGACTCACTGGATCTATCAGGGCAACTACCCACGGACCGATCAAAAGAAGAATCTCGCGGGATTCACTCAGACCGGAACCCCTCTTCCTCCCATCAGCCACCTGGGAGACTCGAACGTATCCGGCCTTCACCGCTATCGAAGCGGAATCCTCAATCAGAACTGGACAGATCAATGGTTCGCGACCCATCTCAATGGAGCGAGTGTCACCCGGACCCGATTGAGCCGCACCGGCTCGACTTATGATGCGATTGATACTGAAACTATCTTTCGCCTTCTCCGCGCAGGTTCACATCTCACCGATGTCACCGAAGATCACAATGGTGACCTTCTTGTGATCGATACAGGAGACTGGTTCCTGGCTTCTTCCGAATCGACCGATGAGCAGGTCAGTCAGAATACGGGAACTATCTACCGTATTTCCAACCCGGAGTCCCCCTATCGTGCTCCGAGCTACCCCGAGTGGAATCAGCTTACCGCAGAGGAGGTCGCCAATTTGTTATCCGCAGAAGAAGATTGGATTCAAGCCAAGGCCATCACTGAACTGGCCGTACGAGGCGCCCCATCTATCCCTGAGTTGCGACGTCTTCTCATGCGAACCAACACCACCGCGCAGGCAAGGCGCAACGCCGTATGGACCCTTGCCCGGATGAAGTTCTCTGAATCGGCAGATCTCATTTTCGAGGCGCTGAAGGACCAGGATCCTGACGTTCGCCAAGCAGCCTGTGGGGCGATCAGCGTAACCCGAACCTGGCAGAATGTGGCAGCCAACCAACCCGCCGAAAGAAACGTCGAACTGGAGCGCAACCGCACAATCTCGGGTGCCCTTGCTGAAATCGTGCGAGCGGACGACGCCCCCGTGGCGCGAACTGCGGCCGTGGCCCTGGGCAGAATGGGCGAATTCAGATCCATCGGAGCCATCCTTGGCCGACTTGGCAGGGTTGAAAAGGATCGCTTCCTCGAACACTCTCTCATCTATGCCCTCATCGAAATTGACGATTTCGAAACAACTCGAGGAGCGCTCTCATCAGGGAACAGCAAAATTATCAACGGAGTTCTCCATGCCCTCAACGAGATGCCCTCCGCCCAACTTGAAATATTTGACGTCCTGCCCTTTCTCGATTCGTCCGACCCTAATCTTCGAGACACGGTCATCGCCATCGCCGGAGAGCACCCCGATTGGGATGCCGGTCTCGCCAATCGATTTTTCGATTGGACCGAGGATCTCAACGAAGCCCGGAAAGCCACCCTCGCCGGAATCATTCCCCCAATGGCCGATTCACCTCCGGTGGCAGACTATCTCACCTCCCTCATCGAATCAGACCACGATGAGATTAGCACGTTTGGTCTCGAGCTCCTGAGCCTGGCACCCAAAGTCAGACTGAGATCGGAATGGAAACCGCTCCTGAAAGCCAATCTCGCCCTCGATGCCGATGAAATCCGCCGATCGCTGACCCTTGATGTGCTCTTGCGCCATCGCGACCTTGAATTCAAGGCTCAGGTTAAGGCGTTAAGCAATTCACCAGACATCCCCCGTCGAACCCGAGACAAAGCCAGGGAAGTAATGGAATCGTTCAATCAAGTGAACCGAGGAAACAAAAGCCCCCAGGAGTAACCTGATCGCTACGATTCAGCGGACCTCGGCTCGATCCAGCAACAAAATCGTGAATTGCGGAAGCAATGCTCTCGGAGTAAGGATCCACGCTGGGGCCGTCAGTCAATTACATGGCCCTGTATCCAACCAAGACTCATTTTGACGACCAAGGAGAAAACTGTTTCCGCTGACACCGCCCGCGAAATCGATCGACGGCGTACGTTCGCAATCATTTCTCACCCGGACGCCGGTAAAACCACTCTCACTGAGAAGCTTCTTCTCTACGGTGGTGCCATTCACCTGGCCGGGAGCGTCACCGCACGGAAGAGCCAGAATTCCACCGCCAGTGACTGGATGGACATGGAAAAGGAACGGGGCATTTCGGTCTCATCCACCGTTCTCCAGTTCGAATACGAAGATATCTGCGTCAATCTCCTCGACACTCCGGGCCACCATGATTTCTCTGAAGACACCTACCGGGTGCTCGCAGCAGTAGACTCCGCCGTCATGGTGATCGATGCCGGTAAAGGCATCGAGGCTCAGACCCTCAAGCTGTTTGAAGTATGCCGTAAGCGGGGAGTGCCTATCTTTGTCTTCATCAACAAGCTTGACCGACCCACCCGGCCGCCGCTTGAACTCATCGACGAACTCGAGAGAGTCCTGGGTCTGCCACCAGTTCCCCTCAACTGGCCACTGGGTGACGGCCCCCGGTTTCGGGGCATCTTTGACCGGGAGAAGAACGAAGTAAACCTCTTCGAAAGAACGCCTCACGGATCCTTTAAATCGCCCCTTTCAGTCGCCGGAATTGAGGACGAAGCGGTAAAAGAAGCCGTCGACTCGGAGATTTATGAGACGGCCAGACAGGAGATTGACCTGCTCGATGGCGTCACGGAAGAACTGGATATTCAACGGGTTCTCGAGGGCAAGCAGATGCCTATCTTCTTCGGCAGCGCCATGAACAACTTTGGAGTTGAACTGATGCTTCAACGATTCCTCCAGCTTGCTCCAAGCCCTGCAGCGCGCCTTTCTAAAGAAACAGTGATCAGTCCGCACCACGACGCGTTCTCTGGTTTTGTTTTTAAGATTCAGGCCAACATGAACCCCCGTCACCGCGACCGGGCCATCTTTATCCGGATTGTCTCAGGTATTTTCGAACGGGACATGCAAGTAGTCGATGTCAATACCGGTCGAAAAGTTCGTCTCGGCAATGCCCAAAAGTTATTTGGGAAAGATCGCGAGACACTCGATCAGGCTTACGCAGGAGACATTCTTGCCCTGGTCGGAAACTACGATTTCCTAATCGGCGACACCGTGACCAGTGATTCGAAGATTCTCTACAACGAGATGCCTCGCTTCAAGCCGGAGTGCTTTTGCTATCTCTACAACAGCGACACGGCCAACATCAAACGCTACCGGGCGGGTCTCGAGCAATTGCTCAAGGAAGGCGTCGCCCAGGCCTATGATGTGCATGGCAGTTCTCAACGCGTCCCCCTTCTCGGGGCTGTTGGCCCCCTCCAGTTCGAGGTGTTCAAAGCTCGCCTCGAAAACGAATACAAGGTGGAATGCCGTCTTGAGATTTCCCCCTGGTCACTGGCACAGTGGGTCCGGCCAAAAGACCCGGCACCCGATGCCAACGCCCTCGACGCACCTGCCGTTACTCTTCCATCAGGCTGTGCCATTGCTCGCGATGAGGAAAATCAGTGGATCATCCTGTTACCGGCCGCGTATCTTGTCAGTATTTTGCATGATCGCAATGAGGCCTTCGAGTTCAGCGATACAGCGTTTACGGACTGAAACGAAATATCCGATCCATGGATCCGCTTTCCCTCTCCATCATCGCATTGATTGTCGTAGGCGGAGTCACCGGGTGGCTCATTCTGAGCAAGCGACAGAAGCGATCTGCCATTATCGCCCGCCCGATCCCTGAGGCATGGCGACTCATCCTCGAAGAGGAGTTCCCTCGCTACCGCACCCTTCCCCCGGAGATCAAACAAACCCTGAATGGCTATCTTCAGGTCCTGATCGCTGAGAAGAACTTCGAAGCCTGCGGCCAACTCGAAGAAGTAACCGACCGAATGAAAGTGCTGATCGCTGGTCAAGCGGCGCTTCTTCTTGTTCGATTGAAAACCCACAACTTCTATCGACGCCTCAAGTCAATTCTCATCTATCCCACCGCCTTTCACGACAAAGGAAAGCGCCGCATTAGCCTGCACGAGGAAAATGATGGCAGCACCCGGCTTGGAGAGTCATGGCAAACGGGGTCTGTCATATTGGCATGGGACAGCGTGCTGGCGGGTGCCCGCAATGCCGACGACGGCATGAACGTGGTCATCCATGAGTTCGCGCACCAGCTTGATCAAGTCGACGGCGCCGCAGACGGAGTCCCAATTTTGCAAAACCGAACAGCCTATCAGGAATGGGCCAAAGTTTTCGCGAGGAACTACGATGACCTCGTCGACAGAGTTGAGAGCGGCAAAGGACATCGAGCACTTATGGATCCCTACGGAGCCACCAACCCGGCAGAATTTTTCGCCGTCGCTTCAGAGACGTTTTTCGAAGAGCCCATTGCGCTACTCAAAAAACGACCGGATCTCTACCGGGAACTCAAGCAATACTACGGTCTCGATCCTGCGAAATGGCCAAAGACGTAAGGCTGATGCCTCTTCACTCGACGAGAGCGGCCCGGCTCTCGTCGGACAGGTTTTCGACGGGATAGCGGTAGACCGTTCCATTTGCGATCCGCAACAAGGCTACGTCTTCCTCGACGCGCAACAAAGTAGCCGTGATCGCTTTTCCTTCACGGTTGATCCACTGGCGGGGAGCCGCAAGCTCGCTCGACTGAGTGACTTCAGTCATCGCCCCGGTCTCCGCAGAGGCGGGCATCTCCCCTTTATCTCCGCTCACACCATTGATGGGCGCGCCTTCGGTGATCCACAACTGGACAAGTTCCACCTCTTCCGGCGTAAGCCGCTCCCCCTTCCCTTCAGGCGGCATCGCATCGTCATGATCCGCCGGGCGATACAGAGTGATGAAGAGATAGCTCGCATCCCAGTCACCCGGAACGACAAGATTATTCTTGGAAAGTCGTCCCAATAAATGGGCTGGATCATCCACCTTAAATCCGCCCTTCACCTTCCCCTCTGAAGCGCTATGACAATCAGAGCACTTCTTGACGAAGATGGGCATGATGTCTTTCTCGTAGTCGAGCGCTACCGCATCTCCCACGATCATCAGAACAATCAGGCTGGATATCCAATTTCTCACAGCGGTGAATGTATCGCTGCAAAAGCCACTTGTCACTTCGGGTTTTGGAACTGAAACGCGGAACTCCCCCCATCAGAAAACCCAGCCACCACCGCTGTAGGCGGATTGGTGAAACCAGCCTGAGACCGATCACGGCAGGCCTGACTGCATCAATTCAACATTCCGTCTTTTCACCTCTCGCTCCATCGACTGCAAAGTGCCAGGCATCGACTTCTTCATTCCACTTCGCACCACCGCCTGAGGCACGAAAAACCCGGGATCAACGTGCAGCGAATAGACGACGAGATACCAATCAACATCAGGCCCCTCAAAAATCCACCATGATCCCAGAACATTGCGCAACTCACCGTTCACCAGAGCAAAATCGGCTCGCTTCATCGGGGTCAACTGGTGGCGAAGCGTATAGAGATATGATTTGGAACCAGCCGCTTTTGTCCGCTGCTCCACAACCAATTCGTTCTCTTTCTCACTGATGACTCGGGACTCAATTACACCCCCGACAAATTCCTCAGCATTTTCTTTGTCGTGAATCACTTCCCAGATCGAGGTACGCGTCCCCACGATCAATAGCGCAGCGGTCACAAATCGTCGATCCGGAGTGCCCTGATCATCAGGCCGGCAGGTCAAAATGACGGCATCACCTCCAGTTAACTGCTTCTTAACATCAACACTGAGGGAATCATAATCCCAAGCATGGGTGACTTGTGTCGCACAAATCACCCAGAACAAAAGTAGTATTGCCAGCGGCCGTCCCATCCTCCAAGAAACAGCATCCTAGCACAATATTCAGGTGAACTATGCATGGAATCCTCAACTTCATGCAGGCACCAAAGCCTCTCCGCCAATCAAGGTTTCGACGACGAACCCTTGATCGATGATCCTTTCGGCAAAAGGCTGAATCCGGATCCCGTCGGAACAATCATCCCCAGTTTCTTCAACTTGGGATAGAGGAAGTTTCGCAAATAGCCGTGTCCGGGATTAAGACGGGCAAAGTTCTGATGGTAGTCTTCGGCCACATAGAAATCCGGAGCCTTCGTCACTTCGGTCACGATCGACCGAGAGAACTTCTTTGCCTCGTTCAGTTCGCGAACCTTTGCCTCTGATGCCAGTTTCTGTATGTCGTCATGATAGAAAATCACAGAGCGATACTGAGGACCATGGTCTGGGCCCTGGCTATCAAGTGTCGTCGGATCATGAAGTTCAAAAAAGCGATCGAGAAGCGCCGAGAAAGAAATAACCTCTGAATCAAAGTGCACCTGAACCACTTCGGCATGACGTGTTCTGCCAGAGGACACGACCCCGTATTCCGCCGATTCCTCAGTATCTCCCATGTAACCGGATACCGCTGAAAGAACGCCCGGAGTCTGATGAAACACTTCTTCGACGCACCAAAAGCACCCGGCCCCCAGAGTGGCCACTTTTGCAGACTCGGGGATCGGATCAACATCCGGATTCAAGGAAAGCTGACTCGCGGCTGATTCTACATCCGAATCAGCCGACAGCCACTGCCAGCCCAACAGCCCGAGGCCCATTCCGACCAGTAAGATTATGAGAGAGTATTTCATCGAGTTAGGTTTGGTTAGGATTGCTTCAACTGTTCCCGTTGATGAGGACTGAGCCATTTCAAGGCAGCCTTAACGTCCGTCCGAATCAGGGCATTAAGTTTGGTTGCCTGAACCGGCGATAAGTTCATTTTTTGATACAAGGTTCCCGTCAGTTGACGCTTCTGATCCGATACGCGGGCTGCTCGATACTCATCAGTCAAATCCCCGACCGACAGCCTTGACTGTGCTACTCGCTCAGCATCGGCTGAATTGTTTGTGTAGACCTTCTGAGCGCACTCAAACTCAGCAGCGGCGTCAACCAGAGCCCCAAAAGAAAGATGTGCTCTATCAAAAGATACCCAGGTCACCTCTCTGCCCTCAAGCCATCCAGCTTCTGTCGTGAGAACCCCCTCCAATCCTCCCAGCTTCTGTTCCCCTGTCCAGAAGCAGAACATCGCAAAGGCAGCAACACCCTCTTTATCCACTGCGGCGGAACCGGCCAAAGCTTTCAAATAGGTCGGCACCTCCCTGTTGACCTTCTCGAGCGCCTCTACCATACGGGCGGCAACGCCCGCTACAGTCCAAATCCGATCACGCCGTGGAATTACATCAGCACCTGATTCCGTCAAAAAACGAATCACCTGAAAATTCCACGCCGGCTCTCCAAATTCTTTGAGAGTCTCTTCGTCCTTTCCCTTTTGATTATTGTAGACAACGACTGGCACAAACTCCGATTCGATCGCCTCGACGATCTGCGGGTGACTCAAAACAGTCCGACCGAACTGTTTGCATCCGCTTCATCCCGGCACTTCCTGAAACAGGAGCAGAACAGGCTTACCTGATTTTCCGGACTCCACCAAAGCTGAGTCCAGATCCCGCGCCCACTTTACCGAGCCCACCTCGATCGCAGCATCCACTCCGAAGATTGATCCCGGCACGGCAGCGAGAATGCCGATCAACCCTATAAGCCCCGATTTTTTCATATTCACATAGACGCTCCTTTCGATTTAGACCTTACGCCCAGCTACTCGAGGCGACAAAGTGACTCTTTTGGGCAAAGACACCCCCGCCATCGCGCAAAAATCGCATTCGACAGTACGATTAGGAGCGGGTTATGATCCTGCCCCGGGCTGGAACTTGTATGTTTCCATCCCTTTTTTAATCGACTATTTCTCCTCTCAATTATGGCTGATACGGCGACAGAACCGGAAACAGAAATTGGCGGCTCCGACAAGGCCGTCATCGAAGAACTGAAGCAGGCCTACGAGGCCATGAAAGAACAACTCGGCCTTGTCATTGTCGGACAGGACAAAGTCATCGAGCAGCTTCTCATATCCATCTTCTGTCGATCGCACGCTCTACTGGTAGGCGTGCCGGGCCTCGCCAAAACACTGCTCGTTTCCACACTGTCTGAAGTGCTCGACCTCAGCTTCAAACGCATTCAGTTCACCCCTGACTTAATGCCCGCCGACATCACGGGCACGGAAGTCCTCGAGGAGGATATGAGCACTGGTAAGCGTATCTTCAAATTCGTGAAGGGCCCGGTCTTCGCCAACATGATCCTGGCAGACGAAATCAACCGGACTCCACCCAAAACTCAGGCTGCTTTGCTTGAAGCGATGCAGGAACACCATGTCACCATCGGCGAGGAAACCTACCCCCTTCCCGAGCCGTTTTTCGTTCTCGCTACGCAGAATCCGATTGAGCAGGAGGGCACCTACCCACTGCCTGAGGCTCAACTGGACCGATTCATGTTTAATATCCGAGTCGATTACCCCTCACTCAGCGAAGAGGAGGCCATCATCAAACGTGTCTCCGGCACCTACCGGGCTAATATCGAGAAACAACTTTCCGGAGAAACCGTCACCAAACTTCAGAATGTGGTTCGGCGGGTCCCGGCCGCGGATCACGTCGTCTCCTACGCCGCACAAATCGCTCGTGCCACTCGCCCGAAAGAGGAGGATTCACCTGATTTCGTGAAGGAAATGGTCTCATGGGGAGCGGGCCCTCGCGCCGGCATCTACCTCATTCTCGCAGCCAAAGCCCGAGCCATCCTTCAGGGACGCTATCACACCACCACCGCTGATGTTCGTGCGGTGGCCCACCCCGTCCTGCGCCACCGCGTTCTCACGACGTTCAATGCCGAAGCAGCCGGAGTGACCAGCGATGATATCGTAACTATGCTGGTGGACCAGTTCAAGCCGAGCTCTGACCTCGAAGTTTGACGCCCACTCTCATGCCGGAAAGCGCTCCACCAGCATTCACTGATTTGCTGCCAAAAGAGATCATCAATACGGTCTCTCGGCTCGAATTCCTGGCCCGAAGGGCCAAGGAAGGAACCATCAACGGTCGACACTCCAGTCCTCACAAAGGATTCTCAGTCGAGTTTGCCGAGCACCGCCAGTACGTGGCCGGTGACGATCTGCGCAATCTCGACTGGCGAGTTTACGGCAAGAGCGACCGATACTATATCAAACAGTATATCGAGGAGACCAACATGCGGGTCACCATCCTGGTTGATGCCTCCGGCTCGATGGCTTACTCGGGCGACAAAGCCACTTCGCTGGGTGATAGCGGAGGCCTCTCCAAATTTGAATACGCCCGTTACCTCGCTGCCGCGCTCAGCTACCTACTGATCCGCCAGCAGGACGCAGTGGGCCTCGTCACTTTTGCCGAAGGCATCCGCCGCTACCTCCGCCCGACAGCCAAGCCCAGTCAAGTTCGTGCCATCCTCGAGGAATTGGCCACTACCTCGCCCTCGGAAGACACCCGTTGCGCAGAAACCTTCCATGAGATTGCCGAGCGCATCCCTCAGCGCGGCCTGGTCATCGTGATCAGCGACCTCTTCGATGATGCTGAAGCGATCAAAAATGCACTGCATCATTTTCGCTACAAACATCACGAGCTGGTTGTGTTCCACCTCATGGCCGAGGAAGAACTCACCTTTCCTTTCGAGAAATTCGACGACTTTGAATGCCTCGAAGTCGAAGGACGACGGCTCAACATCGATCCCTCAACCATTCGCGCGTCCTATCTTGATCGAGTGAAGGCTCACCTCAAGGCCATGGAACTCGCCTGCGGGCAAATGCAGGCGGACTACGTACCCATCAATACCGGGACCCCCGTCCAGGAAGCTCTGTTTTCCTACTTCTCACAACGAAAGACCTGACCAGCGTTTAAACGCGTCTTTTTTAATCATTGGAACCCCGTGCTCTTTCTAAACACAGCTCTCCTCCTTGGTGCATTCGGTATCGCAATTCCGATTGTGATCCATCTACTGAATCGACGAACCCGACGGATCGTTGACTGGGGAGCCATGAACTTCCTGCTCGATTCCCTCGCCAGTCGAAACCGAAGGATTCAGCTGGAAGAAGCGCTGCTCATGGCCACCCGCTGCCTGCTCGTCGGTCTTCTTGCCCTGGCCATCGCACGCCCCTTCATACCACCTGGATCAACCGTCCCCTGGCTCATCGTTCTACCCGTCCTACTCATTGCTGTCGTCGGGATTGGGGTCTCAGTCGTCCTTCATGGCGAACCCCGCTGGCAGAGATGGATCGGTGGCTTTTCACTATTCCTGCTTCTCAGCTGCGTCGGCTTGATCATGTTCGAAGAGCATCTCAATTTTTCACGCTTCACTCCCGGGGCGAGGCAGGACATCGCGCTCATCATCGACGGCTCTACTTCCATGTCCATCATGATGGACGGAGAAACCAATTTCGAACGGGCTGTCGAAGAGGCGAGAACAATCATCAAGCGAGCCCCACGTGGCGATGCCTTCAGCCTCATTCTTGGAGGGCCGTCACCGACTGGAACCTTACTCGACCCCACCACGGATCGGGCCGAACTGAATTCTGCTCTGGATGAAATGGTTTCTCTCGACGGTGCTATGGCCACCTATCAGGCATTCACTCTCGCGTCTCTCAGCCTTGCTCGAGGCGACAACCCTGCCAAGCAGATTGTCATCCTGACTGATGAACAGAGCATCGGCTGGGAAATTGGAAAAAGTGGTCGATGGAGTTTTCTCAGCGATGCCTTCAGTAATCTTTCGACGGAACCTCAGATCATGATCCGGAGACTTCCACTCCCGGAGTTCGTGCGAAATCTGGCGATCACCGACATCACTTTTTCCCGCGATATCGTCGGGGTCGATCGTCCGGTTAAGATTTCAGTCACCGTGGAGAACACCGGCAATGAAGCCGTCACACCGGGATCCCTCACACTCTCGATCGAAGGAACGAAGGTTCATGAAGACGAGTCCCTTGGACAACTTCAACCCAGCGAGCGGCAGACCGTGCACTTTAATCATCAGTTCTCCGAACCGGGAGCGCACGCCCTATTAGCTGAACTCGAAGTTGATGATGAAATTCAAACGGACAATACCGGCTACTACGCCACTAACGTTGCGGACCGCCTCAAAGTACTGATCGTCGATGGGCGCCCCTCCGGCCGGGCCTTTGATCGGGCATCCACCTTTGCTGCCGTTGCCCTCGCTCCCTCTTCGTTGACTCTCGATCCATCCCTCGATGCTAACTCTGTCAGTATCAGTGACGAAGCAGCAGACGACTTTGACATGAACTACGATCCGACTCTGGATCTGATCCGGTTTCTAATTGAACCGGTCGTCGTCGATGCTCCTGACGTGGCCACCATCACTGAGTTTGACCAATATGACGTGGTCATTCTGGGGGACGTCCCACGACTTCCCAATGCCTCGGCTATCGCGCTTTCCGAATATGTTCGCAGCGGCGGAGGTCTTCTCGTCGCAGCCGGAGCGAAATCGCAGCCGGACTTTTACAATAACTGGAAGCAGGATGACGGCCTTCCCCTCTTACCGGCTTTGCTCAATCCCAAAATTACAGTGGGGGCAGACAAGGACTTCTTTTCTCCTTCGACTCGCACCTTGACGCACCCTGCGCTTAAAAAGGTATCCGATCCTACCAAGAGTGATTTCGCTGACACCATCATCAGCAGTTATCGAGGACAACAAATCCCCGAAGGGCTCAGCAATATTTCGTCGGTCGGAGCACGGCTCAACAATGGCGACATCCTCCTCTCATCCCGCCGGGCTGGTGAGGGTCAGATCATCCTGACAGGAATCCCGCTGGACCTCACTTCCGGCAACCTCGTCACCCGGCAATCGTTTCTCCCCTACCTCCACGAACTGATCTATCACCTGGCTGACCCCGCTGCCTTTCAACTCAACCTGGATCCCGGCTGGGAAATCTCAATTGCTCTAACCGGCCGACGTGGCCGGGCTATCGGTCAGGGGCTCAATGCCCACTACTTCGAAAACCACAAAGGCGCTGAGCCCACCTTCACCCGAACGGACCCTTCAATTCAGTTCGATTGGCACAATGGATCTCCTGCGCCTGGTGTTCCCGTCGACAGGTTTCGAGTTGAGTGGGAGGGAGCCATTCAAGTTCCCGAAACGAATCGATACGGTTTCTCGGCTGAGATCGACGGCAATCTTGAGATTTGGATCGATAGCAAACGAATCGGAGAATTCCGCAGCCCGGGCGGTAAAAAGCAAATGAACGCCAAACTCGACTCCGGGAAATGGTATCCTTTTCGCGCGGTCTATCATGAGGATACCGGCGATGCCAAGACTACCCTGTTTTGGGAGTCGCCATCCCTGCCCAAGCAGCCCGTTCCCTCCCGCGCATTTCGCACGTTTTCTCCGGATCAAACTAAATCAGGACGACAAGCAGCCCTCACCAGTTATCACGTTCAGGGCCCCGGAAACCGCCCCCGAACGGCCCAACTCGCTTCCGTCGGAGGTGGCTCCATCCTCAAACTTCAGGGAGAGATTTCATCCGGCCTCTATCGTCTGGCCATTCCTGAAGAACAGGCACCCTACTTCTCTCATTTCCTCAGGAAAGGCGGCACAGAGATTCCCTTCACCGTAAAAAGAGACACCAACGAAAGCCGGCTGGAGAAGCTCACTGAAGCCGATTACGCTTTTATCAGCAACTTCGTAACCCTTTCACAACCACAAACACTTGAAGACTTGATAGGGTTTCTAAACGGAAATCAGTTTGGCCAGGAACTGTGGCGATACCTCGCCATCGGCGCATTCCTGTTTCTCCTCATTGAGGTGGCGCTTTCCCGATGGATCGCTCACAGCCGCCGCATGGGAGAGGAGATCTCCATTCATTTTGAGGCGAAAGACTCCCCTTCCAGCAAATTCCACGAACAGTTATCCAAAATGGGCAAGTCTCTGAATCAGACTTAACCCCTCCCGAGTAAGAAACCCGTTTCAGTGAATCCAGAAGACTACAGTCGAGATGATCTCATCACCGCCCTGGGACCGGTGGCGGCGACCTCCATTGCCCTATTGGCTTTCCTCCTTTGGCTGGCAACCCTTTCCCTACGCCATCGAATCCCATCAATTCTTTGGCATTTCATCGGGGCTCTCCTAGCGACGACCTGCTTGTGGGCGGCCTTTCAGATGATGGCACAAACGCTCTCACTCGCTACATCGTGGCCATTGATCGCCATCGCCATCGCCGGAGGTATCGCCACCGAATGGATTGTCGGCCTCTATGGATTTGAAAAGACTCTGGTGTCCTCCGGACGAGGCCGCATTCTCCTCGCGCTCAGGCTGGGCACACTCGCGATCATTTTGCTCATTCTCGTTCAGCCAGTCCGCTCTTTTCTGGAGACTCGTGAAATTGACCGCGAAATTGCCATTCTGATCGACGATTCAGATTCAATGCTGCTGGCTGACCAAAGGCTCAACGCGACTGAGCGTTTTGACCGGGCCGCCTTGTCATCAAATGCTGAACTATCCGACAGACCTCCGCTCCATCAAGTCAGTCAACTGGTGCAGAACATTGATGATCAACTTGCCGAAGAACAGCAGGCCTTCAGCTCAGCCCCCAGCCACGAAGCTGCGTTGGAGAGCCGAGAGACGCAGATTACACCCTTGCTTCAGTCGATGGTTCAATCAAACAATCAACTCACCTCACTGCTGCAAGAGACGAAGGAAAAACCCTTCCCTAAAGACGTCAAAGACCGCCTCGAAGATTATTTCAAAAGGAGCCGCGACGGCCTGGGAAGAATCTTAACTCAGGCTCTAACCGCAGTCACTGACCGCAATGCGAATGAACTCCTTAAACAGATCGGAGTCGCCCGGAATGAATTGGAGGGCATCACCAGCACAATAGCGGTGACAACATTCAAAGCCGACGACTACTACTACAACAGTCTCTCAAAGGAGGAACAGCAACAAGTTGATGCTTCAGCGAATAGTACGCGCCTCGAACTCGCTCGGAAAGTGCTTCAGTCCGCTGTTTCCATGAACTCTCAACAGGGTATAGCCACTGACCAAACCCTGTTGGATAGCCTCAAGGACCTCTACAACCTCCGTTTCTACCGCTACGCTCAGGAAGTCACTCAGATCCCTGACATCACCACCGACGAATCCTGGACCGGCAAACTCAATACTGACCCGGCCAGAACGCAGACCGATTTGACCCTTGCTCTCGAACACGTTCTGAACAATACCGCTGCCGAATCGCTCGCGGGTGTGCTGCTCCTCAGCGATGGCCGTCACAACGGCGGGGACCTGCCCGAAGACAGCTTGCGGCAGTTGGCGGTGCAGAACACGCCTCTTTCAGCAGTCCCGCTTGGGGGAAAGCTCGGTCCGGTGGATCTCTCCATCCTCGAGCTCAAGAGCCCTGAGTCGATCTATCTGGACGATCGAGTCGTTGTCGCGGCGGAGGTAAAGGCCGACGGGCTACTCGGCAAGACGATTGAAGCGGAGCTACTCTCTAACGGCGAGGTGGTCGACACGCTGCAAGTAGAGGTTTCCGATGTCAGTTTCCGGACAGAACTTCGTTTCGTTCACCGCCCTGAGGAAAAGGGAATCATCGACTACCAGATTCATCTCAAGCCCGATGACGAAGAAATCTTCCGAAACAACAACAGTTGGGACTTCAAGGTGGCCGTCACCGATGATCGAACCAACGTCCTCCTCGTAGACGGTTATCCGCGTTGGGAATTCCGCTACCTCCGCAATCTCTTTTATGGCCGTGATAAGTCGGTCCACCTCCAGTATGTCCTTCTCAACCCCGACGAGATCTATCGATCCAACGAGGCTGAGCAAATACCCGCCAGCGCCTCCCGTCCCTTCGGCGAAGCCGAGGCCACTGAGCTGCCGAATTCACCTACTGAATGGCAACTCTTTGATGTCATCATCCTCGGCGACATCGGAACCGATGCTCTTTCAAACAGTGACTGGGAGGCGATCAACGAAGCAGTGACCCGTCATGGGGCCCTGCTCGTGTGTGTGTCAGGAGCTCGGCACATGCCACATGGACACACCAACAGCACCCTTCGAGACCTACTCCCTATCACTTACACTCCCGACAGCGAAGGCCGATTTGAGAGCCCGGAGTCCGCTTTTAAAATCGAGCTGACCGCCAGCGGACAATCTCACCCAGTGACTTCACAGTCGGCCAGCCGCGCCCTCAACCTTGATCGCTGGGCCAGCTTTCAACCCATGCAATGGCGATTCGTTGCTGACGAAATCAAACCGAACGCCGAAGTGCTCGCCTACGCTCGACCGGTCGGCACTCGCAGTATTAGCTCTTCGAGCGCCCCTGACGGCTCCCCTGGATCCGTCGAAGCCGCCATCGAACAACTGGCCAATCGCAAAACTCTCGAACGAAAGAATGCCCTCATTTCCACCGCCCGAGCAGGATTGGGAAAAGTACTATTTCTTCACGCCGATCAAACCTGGCGATTTCGCTACGGAGTTGGGGATACTTACCACCATCGATTCTGGGGTCAGGTCACTCGATGGGGAGCGGGGCCAAACCTTCGGTCGGGGAATGAGTTCGTCAGACTCGGTACCGATCGACTCAGCTACACACCGGATGATCCCGTCATGGTCACTGCAAAAGTCCTCGACAAGGACAGACGTCCCGTCACCGATGCCATCCTCGACCTTGAGGTTTGGCACGCAGGCGAAATGCTGAGCCGACAACAGATGAGTTATCGGTCCGATTCCTCTGGGCTATATGAGACCAGCCTTTCCGGACTGGCACAGGAAGGCGGCTACGAACTCCGTGTCACCGGCGATGCGGCCGATCAGGCCATCGAACAGAACCCGGAAGGCCCTCAGGGCATCTCCACCGAACTTCTGGTCGTCACCACCCGTAACCCCGTTGAACTGGCAGAGCTCACAGCAGATCGCGATTTTCTAAACCGCGCCACTCAAATGACAGGTGGACACCTCGCGGAGCTTTCCGACCTTGACTCACTCATCACCTCTTTTGGCGCGCCCAAAGAAACTATTACAGAACAGCGGAACCTCCCCCTTTGGGACACTTGGCCAATGCTGCTAACCTTCCTGGGGTTCTTGACCACAGAGTGGGTATTGCGTCGACGCAGTGGCCTCGTCTAAACTTAACAACCAATTACGAATCATGAGTGCGCTCGAAGCAGCCTTTGATCAACTACCCGAGCCGATCCTGAACAAACTCGGATCGATGATTCGTCGCGTCCGGAGGCTGCTCTTCATCCGGGGACTTTGTGCCACCCTGGCAGTGGCGCTGGCCTGCGTCCTGGTCATCATGAGTATCGATGCGGCCCTCACACTTTTCTCATCCTCAGCACGATGGGCCTTGAGTCTAGGCGGCCTCCTCATCACGACGATTGCCTGCATCTGGTTTCTGATCCGCCCGCTCTCCCGTCGTATCACCCTCACTGAAATGGCGAGAATCATTGAAATCCGCCATCCAGAGCTTCAAGAACGTATCTCGACCGCAGTGGAGCTCCTTTCCAGCGACGATCCAGACTCCATTAAGGGCTCCGAGGAGCTAATTTCTGCCGTCGTCGATTCTGCGATCGAAGACGTCGATGCCGTTGATCCACGCAGCGAGTTCAATCCTATTCGTACCGCCAGAGTCATGGCGATTATGGGCGGATTCGCCATCATAATCGCAGCCACTCTCGCTATCTGGCCACAACAGTCCTGGACTCTACTCACCCGTGCAGTGGCTCCTTTTCTCGACATCGGCAATGCCTACGCCGATTCCCTCGTCGTCGAACCCGGCGATGTGAGAGTCGTCGAGGGTGACTCCGTCACCATCACTTTGGCAGTCAATCACAAGAAGCTGCGGCGCGCTGAAATCCGGAGACAACTCAACGACGAAACTGAATCAGTGGAGCGCATGACGCTCGTCAGCGAAGACGAAGACGGAACTCGCCACTTCATGATCAGGTTCCCAAAAGTGAACGAAAGCTTCAGCTACCGCATCAGGGCCGGCTCAGCACTCACTCGATACTACAAGGTCGATACGGTCATTCCGCCTCTCGTAGATCGGCTGACAATCGCCTACGACTACCCTGAATATACCGCGCTACCAGACAAACAAGTGGTGACCGCAACAGGTGAAATTCGTGCCGTTTCCCAAACCTCAGTCACAGTAACTGCGGCGGCAAGCAAACCGGTACATTCAGCTAATTTAACGCTCAATGGTTCCACTGAGATCGGAGCCCCCCAAGTTGAAGGTGAGAACTTGATTTGGATGTTTGATCTCAAACCTGGCATGAACGGAAACTGGCAAATTGAACTGACCGACTCCGATGGATTTTCCAATTCCCCTTCCCAGTATCCCATCGAAGTACTGCCTGACAAAGCACCTACCGTACAAGTCTTCCAACCGGGCTCCAATGAGATGATTCTCCGGCCAACGGAACGGCTCCAAGTCTCCAGCAATGTAATTGAAGATTTTGGATTCACAGACGTATCGTTGCTCGTAACCCCGGTCGGTATAGATGCCGCACAGAAGTTTGAAGCACCGCTCCCCATTGCGACAGGCAACCCCGGCGCCTACCTGTCTGCTGCGCAGTTGAACCTCTCACTCGTTTCTCTTTCACCCGGACAAAAGCGACTGGCCGTTCAGGTGCAAGTGAGGGACAGCCGCCCATCCGACTACGACGGCCCCGGGATAGGCCTCAGTGATCCGTTTTTCATCACACTGGATGAAGAAGCCAAATCACTCGCGGAGCAAGCGGTCGAGGCAAAACGTCGCGCCGTAGATCAGCAGATCAGAGAGGCGAAGCAAGAACTGGAGAAATCCCGCAACGACATACGCCGAGCCGAGCAGGAAGCGAAGCGCTCGGAAGAGGTAACTGACAGATTGCGCAACCCGCTTCGTGAATTCTCGGAACACACCGAGTCAGCCCGTAACAAGCTGGATGAAATCGCCGCATCGCTTGACGAGACGCTTCTTCAAGAGCAGGCAGATCAAGCGAGGCAACTGGCAGATGGAAAGGTGGCGGATGCTCGAGAGCAAGCAGATCTCATTCCCATCACCGATGGTCGGGAAGAGCGAGTCAAAGAAGCGCGTGATGCACGAGCCAAAATCGAAGACGCCATCAAAGACCTCGACAAGATCGCTCAGGCGATCAAAGAGGCGGTCAAAGACTTCGAGATGATCACTGAGCTCAACAATCTCGCCGACAAACAGGAGAAACTCGCCATGAAGGCTCGGGAGTGGGCCGAGGAAGCGAAACAACGTGCCGAGGCGATGGGAGAAAATCCTTCCGATCCATCCAAGGAGCAGCTGGCCCAACAGCAGCAGATGGACAAGTTTCGAGAAGAACAGGAGCAGGTTCAGCAAGAGCTGGGTGAGATGCTGAAAGACAACGCTGCCGCCCTCGATGAAATCCTGCAAAGTCAGCAAAATGAAGCCGACCAACTTTCTAAGGAAGCTTTGGCACTCGCAGAAGAACAACAGGAGCTGATGAAAATCAATGCGGACGCTACTCAGGCTGCTGAGGACGGACAGAAGAAACTTCGCGAACAGTTGATCGATCACCTCCGCAAGCAGCAGGAGCAACTCGCGCAGGAAACGAAGGCAAAATCAGAGGCCTCTCCCACGGAGCCAGATCCCTCTGCGACCACGGATGACTCGGCCCTCGCCGAAGCGGCAGCAGAAACACATACCGCTGCAGCTCAGTTGGGGGAGAAGGATCTGGAGTCCGCCGCCGAAACTGCGGCTAAAGCTAGCGAGTCATTGGCTGAGGCCGCCAGCAACCAGAAACCGGATGCATCGGCTCAGCCTGGCGAAGAAAGCATCGATTCAGAAGGATCTAAGAAGAGCGAACCCGGTGATGCCCCTCTCCCCACCAGAGCCGAATTGGCCGAGCGCCAACAAGCTCTTGCAGAACAAATTGAACTGGTCAAAGGAGGAAACCTTCAGGCCGCCCTCAGTCAAATCGAGGCACAACTTGACCGCGAGGCACAGGCGTTGCAGCAGAATACAGGGGCGCTTGAAGAGTCCCTTAAGAATCTCTCACAACAGACCGCTCAATCAGGGGCCAGCCGGGCAGAACAAGCCCTCGATCGGGGCGCGCAGGATGCCGCTGATTCTGCAAATCAACTGGCCGCCGCCGAACAGCAACAGGATCAGGCGGTCGAAAGCGGTCAGGTCAGTCCAGATGAACTGAGCAAGAATGCAGAGGCCACCATGCAAAGGGCCCGTTCAGAACAACAGAAGTCAGCCAGCTCTTTTGAGCAGGCCTCCAAAGCACTGGCTGCCTCATCACAAGCCATCGGACAAACATTGGATGGGCTGGAGCCATCCGATCAAGACAGCAATGTCGCAGACAGCGGCGAACTCGCGGAAGGCTTTGAAGAGGTCACGGAGTCCGCACGCTCTACCGATGCGCAGGAGGCCGCCCAACAATCGCAAGAGGCCTCTGATTCTCTCCAGCAACTGGCGCAGTCGGCCATGGATAAAATGGGAGGTGCAGGAAAACAGCAAAAGATGCCCAACTCTCCTAGCCCGGCCGATCAGCAGGAGATGACAGGAGATCCCGATTCTACTGCCTTGAATGAATCAGGAATGAAGGCCGCTGACGCCAATGGAGACACCGTTCCACCGGAACTACAACGACTCGGGATCAGCGCTGAAGACTGGTCCCGCTTCAAGGGAGCTTTAGTAGGCGGAAATGCCGCTTCCATTGAGACCGAATTGCCGGTCGAATACCGCGAACTGGTGGGGCGCTATTTCCAAGTCATCGCCAAAGAAGCAGGAAAGAACGAATGAGAACGCTTTCAGCCATCATCTGTATCGCCATTGCATCCTACACCCTCCCCCGGGTCGCTCAGGCGGAATCACTCTCCAATACAGTCTTTCAGAAGCATCAGCAGGGAGTCGAGCTGGCAGTCGATCAGGCTCTAAACTATCTCGCCTCGAATCAGTCTTCGGACGGAACCTACAATGATTCATACGGAAGGTCCGTTGGAGTCGTGGCACTCGTGGGGATGGCATTTCTATCGGCAGGACAGACCCCCGGAAACGGTGAATTCTCTGCCAACCTCGACCGATGCATCCGATATGTCCTTGAAAGCCAGCGCCCAAACGGCCTGTTAGACAAGGGTGACTCCGGCCACGGGCTCATGTATGCCCACACGATTGCGACCCTGTTCCTCTCCGAATGCAGTGGCATGGTCAACCCAAAGACTCAAAGTCGACTCAGCCCGGTTCTAGCCAAAGCGACTCGTCTCATTCTGGAAGCTCAAGCGGTCCCGAAAGCGGAGAAACATCAGGGTGGCTGGCGCTACAAATCCGACTCCAGGGATGCCGATCTGTCCTGCAGCGGCTGGGCATTGATGGCGCTCCGCTCCGGCAAACTGAACGGTGCGCCTATTCCCGACGAAGCGATTGAAGATGCCGTCGCCTACGTTCTGAAGAATCATGACAAAGAACAAGGTCGCTTCGGCTACACCGACCCCTGGGGTCATTCCGAGACGCTGACTGGCTGCGGCCTGCTCTGCCTTGAGCTTTGTGGTTTCCACGGAACCGAATCGACGTTTCGGGCCGGGGAATTTATTCTCAAGCACCGCCAGCAAATCGTTTCAAATGCTCACGAATACTACGCCAACTACTACAACGCTCAGGCGATGTTCCAGCTCGGCGGGCACTTCTGGGCCCAGTATGCGGACTGGATGTATGGAGAATACATTTCCAAGCAGCTCTCCAATGGCTCCTGGTCAAATGGAAGGAATGGAGGCACCTACGGCACAGCCATGATGGTCTTGTCGTTTACTGTCCCTTATCGACAGCTTCCTATTTATCAGCGTGATGAAACCGTTGACGAGTCCCCCTAAGCACGGATCCTATTCCGCATGGATTTTCGTTGGTTAGGTAGAACCAGCTATCCGGATGGGATAGCGCTGCAGAACGAATTGGTGGAGAAGCGTCAGCAGGACTTGATCCCTGACACCATTCTCCTCCTCGAGCATGATCCTGTCTACACGATCGGCCGCACTCGAGACCGCACCAGCCTGATCGATCCCGAGCACCTTCCATTTCCCGTATTTGAGACCAACCGGGGCGGTCAGGCCACCTTTCACGGCCCCGGACAGCTGGTAGGCTACTTAATCCTCGACCTGAATCAGTATGGCAAAGACTTGCACACCTACCTGCGTCAGATAGAGGCCTTACTGATTGATTTTGCCTCTGAATTTGGTATCAATTCAATGCGCAGAGAAGGACTAACCGGTGTCTGGGTTGATGATCGCAAACTGGCCTCAATTGGAGTTGGAGTCCGCAAGTGGGTCTCAATGCACGGATTCGGCCTCAACGTCTCCCGGGATTTGTCCGGCTATGAAGCAATTGTCCCCTGCGGCCTTTCAGACGTCACTATGACTTCGCTCGAAAATGAATCCAACCAGAACCTAACCGTTGAAGCGGCCGCTTCCCGCATTGAACCCTTCATTCGGGCAGGTCTCGATCTGCTCCGAGCTTCGTAAGAATACTGGCAGGAACGCTCCGAGCCCTTCGAAAGAACATGTATTTGGTGGCAGTCAATCTCGATAACCCACGTGAAATGGCCGTGGCGCAAGCTCACGAGGGCCGGGTCGTCCGTTTGGGGAGAAAGCCTGAGAGCCTGCCCGAAGAGGCCGTCGATATTCTCCGCATCACTTGGAATGACCGCCTCGTCAGTCGGAACCACTGCGAAGCCTTAAGAATGGGAGAAACCCTTTCTCTGACCCGGCTGCCGGCTTTGACAGGACGTTCGAAGCCCAACTTGCTCTACACCAATGTCGCGCCCCGGGATCGAGAAGTTCTCGAAGAGCCTACGATTCTCCAACCCGGAGGTTCTGCCGTCATCGGTACTAAAGGAATTACGGCGATCTATTGGCTCACCTCCCTCAGCGAACTGGACGGCGAAATCGAACGCTACCGGGAATCACTTGATTCCGACAAGGAAACTTTCGAAGACGCGGCTCACACTGGGCAGGATTACGACGAAGTGGAGCAATTGGACGAGTACAGCCTACGACTTCAGCTCAAACTGCTGCAGCGCGAACTGCCTGAGCAAGTCCTCAGCGGGTGGACCGATGAAGCGGACCTGTTCACCCGTGCCTCTGTATTTCTAGAAAACGCTCTTCCGGGCCAAAAAGGTGTTAGTGCCGGTTTCGTCGCCCTCGAACAAAATCAGGATGAACTCGGTATTGAGCTCTTGAATCCCGACCCCGCGGCTCGGGCCGACTTCAGTCCCAGCCGAACCCTTCTGAACCGGATTGATCTGGAGCATCCGAATCCAGCCGACGTCCACATCTGGTCGTCAAATGACCTTCAGCGGACCTTCAGCACCGAGAGCCTTAGCGGCCAGATTGACTGGGTGTGCATTATCCCGGTCGCCAGCCTGAGTGAATCCGCTGAGATTTATCGAGACGCGAGAAGCCGCCCCGTATTTCTCTACGTCGAAACCCGGCATGCCTCCGAAACAGCAGCGGCGGCATTTGTCCCATTTCTCAGACTGATCAACTCTCTCGTCGCCAGTCTGCTCTCCGCCCGCGCAGACCAAAAACTCCAGGATCAGATGGCGGCCTATTTCTCACCCGGGTTACGTCGTCTGATGCAGAGGCAGGACCAATCGGTGCTGGAACCGGCCATGATCGATTGCACCGTCATGTTCGCAGACCGACGAGGTCACTCCCGCATGCTCGAACTGGCCAAAAGTGATTTTGAGATCCTCGACCGACTCCACGAAAACCAGGGTGTGGTGGGTCTCATCACTGAGGAAGTTTTTAACAGCAACGGCGTCATCACCGATTTTGCCGGAGACGGCGCACTAGGTCTTTGGGGATGGCCCAATTTTGACGACGCCGAAAAAGCACATGCCCTCGAGGCAGTCGAAGCGGCCGAAGCTATTGTTTCGAGGCTAGCCGACCAGGTTGTCTACGAGGAGGAGCAGAATCGAAACATGGCTGCCGTTCGTGTGGGGATCAGCACTGGCCGAATTGCAGTGGGAAAAACGGGCCCTACTCAACAGTGGCACATCAGTGTCTTTGGAAGTGTCGCCAACCTAGGTGCACGACTCGAGCGCATTGCCAAGGAGTTCAAGATTCCCGTTCTCATTTCAGACGACACTTACCAGCGCATCGTCGGCACTGGAACCCGCCGATTTCGCCGACTGTGCCGGATTCGTCCTGCAGGCTTCCAGGAGAGCTACGCCATTCACGAACTGATCCTGCCCAAATCACAGGGCGGGTCGGAGATTTCCAACAAAGACGTCCAAACCTACGAAGAGGCACTTGAACTGTTCCATCAGAGAAAGTGGGAAGAAGCGATTGCACTACTCGAATCTCTTCCTGAAGATGACGCTCCAACGGCCTGGCTAATCGACAACGCCAGAATCTTTCTGAAAAACCCTCCCTCTCCTGAATGGGGTGGCGAGATCCAGAGCCTTTCAAAATAGTCACTACCGTGCCAGAAGACGAACAGATTCGAGTCACCGACTACCAAGTCCACACCCCTCCTCTGGGAGAAGGGGCTTTCGGTAAGGTGTACCGGGCGACCTATCGCGGCATCTCCGACAGGGCTCTTAAGATTTTCCGGCCCGGCGCTGTGGATCTAGCAACGATGGCACGTGAGTTAGAGAAATTGTCACAGGTAGCGGAACACCAGGGCATCGTCACTCTCCACGATTTTGACCTGCTCCACGAACCGCCCTACTACGCCATGGGGCTGCATGCTGACCAGGACCTCGAAGGTGCCTGGGAAACACGAACACTTGAGCGCATTGCGGGACACGTTGACTACCGCGAAGGGTGGCGTCTTGTCCGTGATATTGCTGATGCATTGGCCTATTTGCATCGTCACCAGATCGTCCACTGTGACATCAAACCATCTAACATTCTGCTCACAAACGAACACCCGGTTCACATCAAGATCTGTGATTTTGGTCAAAGCAGGGGTCTCTCCGCCGAAGGCTTTGAGCCTGCCGGAACCCCTCTCTACGCAAGTCCAGAGCAGCTGAGGAACCCTAGAGATTCCGCTGACGGCAAGGGATTTCGTTGGGACGTCTATAGTTTTGGAGTCCTCACTTTCAAGCTGCTGACAGGTGAACTGCCCCGGCTTCAGGCCCTTGCCGATGTCGAGCACACCAGTTTTGATCCTGATGCAACGTTAGTGGAAGCCAGCTTGGAGGCCACCATGGCGGAAACTGGCAATGCCATCGATGGGGAGCAACTTGCCACCATGACCGAAGCGGTCGAAGAGATCGTCTGGCCAGCCGACTACTACGTTCCCAGCAATCAGAAAGAGATCATCGAGCAATGCCTCAGCTTGGATCCCAAGAAGCGCCCTGCCGATATGCGCGAAGTCTGGAGCCGGCTTCAACACATCGATCAGCAAATTGTAGTGAAGCGGGCACGCAGGCTCAACACCATCTTTGCCACTCTCCTCGTCATCGCGATCTGGGCATCCGGCTTCGCCTTCATCCAAGCCCAGAAAGCGAAGATCGCAACCGACGGAGCTATTGTCGCGACGGAGGAGGCCGAACAAAGTGCCGGCGCTGCCATGGATTTGATGATGCTATTCGTCAGCGAGCTGAATAAAGGGGAGATCTCTGGTCTCGGAGCGGATCGACTCTATTCAATCGTCTCAGAGAATGCTTCCACCTTCCTGGAAACCCGATTTGAAAACCGACGAACTTCATCGCAGATCCTTCGGTTCTCCGCCCAGACAGCATCGCTCAGCGGAAGGCAAGCCTACGAGCGGGGGAACTTTGAGAATGCCTTGAAGGATTTCACCAGTGCTTACGAGATCCGTTCGGAACTAGCTGATGATCCCAATTCTCCGCCTGACCTCCCTCTCCTTGCTTCCCGGGATCTCATGCAAATTGGAAAAATCCATGAACTTCAAGAGCAATACGCCCTTGCCCTTGAAGCTTACATAGAGGCGACTGCATGGAGGAACAAGTTTGGAGCAGAGAACGGTTTCGAGCATTTGCCGCAGACCCGTGAACTTGCCTCTTCCTACCGTGCCACCAGTCGCGTTTACTTTCTCCTCGAAGACGATGAACAAGCTCTCGCCACCATCGAAGAGATCCTCATCATTCTGAAAGGTAAAATGGCGGAACCCGAGAATCCAGACGGCCCCGGCTACGCCATCGAAGCCATACGGACGATGGAGCAAAAAGGGATGATTGAGTATCGCACCGGTGATCTCGATGCTGCCTCGGCAACCTATCAAGGCATGATGAACCTGGCGAATGCGCTCGAAGATGCCCCCCCTACCGCCGCTGAAGACGCGAAGCGAGCTTACGTCTCCGCCGTCAATTCTCTGGGCCGAATTCAACTTGATCAAGAACAGCCAGAGGCCGCATTGGTCCTTTTCCGGGATGAAATCAAACTGAGAGAGGACGCCACTCGCCTTCGGCCCTACGATCCTGATGAGAAGGTCGCCCTCGCAGATGCGTATGCCTACGCGTCCTATTGTCTCGAGGTCGAAGACGACTCGTCACGATCTCTCGCTATCTTCTACCTCGAACAGGCGATATCATTGATCGGCAGACTGCCTTCCGAAATTCGCTATCATCCAGATGTTCAAACGAATGCAATCTCCTACAACGAGACGCTCTCTACAATTCTTGAGATGGACGAATAGCCTCATCAGCAACTCCTTCCCATTTCTCTGATTCCCCCGGCAGACCAATTCGAAGCAGGTTCCCCCTAATCTGAGAGAAACTTGGTTCAGCGATAGGCTCGTTGGCCAGCTGCTCCTCGTCAGCCAGGTAGTCTGGAAAAACCTGACACGCCAACCACCAGCATGCCCAGGCGCGCCACGATCTCAGTTCCTTTCGGGGTTCAACCATTCGAGTGGCGAGGTGTTGAAAATGACGCCTCGGATTACCGATGAACTGGTCGTCAGTCCGCTCCGACATCACCCACTTCATCGCCTCATAGGGCAAAGGCCACTCCGATAACCTTCCTTCCGATCCACCGAGATCTGAAGAAAAAGCCCTGTTCATCAGCAGAATGGATTGGGCAGGCAAGCCCTGCAGCCACAGAGACTGAGCACACTCTAGGGCATGAATATAAAAATCCTCACCTCGCTCTGCCCCTAGACTCTTCATAGATGCCGCCCGTAGAGGGTTTTCGACTCCTGGCAAAAAGGGACAGGGCCGCAGTGATGACAAGTGCTGGCCCATAGCTCAATCTACCAGCAAAAATCGCCCGAAAGACGAAGGAACGTGAAAGTCCGGTTTCTCGGTCTTCGGATCGACCCAACTGATCCAGTCTTGAACGATACCATCAACCCCATGTGAGAACTCGCCTCGATAGATTCCAGCGATAATCGCCTTTCCATTGAGACAATTCATCGAACGAAGGGATTCAAGCTCTATGGTACCTTCAACCGAGTACCCATCGCCACGTTTTTCACCCCGACACTCAAGTCCAGTGAACGTCCATGACGGATCGAACTGACGGTAATACCTGGCCGAGTAGTCATAGACCCAACCGCGGGGATCCATCTCTGCGCCGAAATAGGTTTGGTCAAGGTTTCGGTCAGTAGCGAAGAAAAGCTCAACCCTGTCAGACCCCAGCACTGACTCATCCTGATCAACTCCCTCGAAGGCCACGACATCATCGTCATCGACATCAAAGCGAAAGCGCAAAGCCGCTTCATTCCAGACCGCCTGAAACTCAGTTCTGGGGCAGGGACGATCCAACCACGGGAACGAAAAATCATCCAATAACTCGCCAGCATCGAGTGCCAGATCGGCATCAAACTTCACAGAGTAAGTCTTTATATTCATATACCCAGCACCCCCGGCAATTGACTCAGTTCACTAAGGACTACGTCCGCTTTTCGTGAGGCCGTCTCTATATCCAGATCACCAGTCCTGAGGCTGCGCTGATCGCCGGCAAACAACCCCGTCCTAAAACCCACCGCTGAGGCTGGAATGACATCCTTGAACAAGTCATTCCCTAGATAGAAAACTTCAGAAGGAGCAATGCCCTTTCTCCGGGTTTGATCTAGGGAATTCTCATAGGGCCGCAACGACGGCTTCCCTTCACCACATTGGTATGAAAAAACCATCAACTCCGAGTCAAATCCCGAATCAAGTAGACTTAGGTCTAACAAAGACTCAAAAACAGGGACGGTATAGAACTGAGCATTCGAAATTATCCCCATTTTCAACCCGGCACTCTTTATAGCCGCCAAAGCATCAGTCACGCCCGGCATCAACCAGACCGGATTCACGGCACATTCGTAGACCAGAGCAACTCGCTCGATTCGCTCATTCCCGAATTCCGATACTCCCAAAACACCAACCATCTCGCTCCAGACCTCACGGATTTCCACTTCGGGATGCGCAATCCCACACCCTCGCCGCTCTTCCTGATGTCGTGATATCGTCTCCTGATACAAATCAAGCAGTCGCGTTGACTCAATCGATCCAAACGTCGCCGCTTCAATTGCACGGACTGCCTCCATTCCCGCCATGGAGGTTGACTGATCAGACAGACTGATATCTCCGGCTGCTGAAATCATGAGAGTGCCATAGATGTCGAACACCACGGCCTTAATCCCGTCGATTTCCGACAGGACAGGAACAACGCCGGTATCCACAGGGCTCAACGGCTTCATCATTTGCCGCACATAGTTCGCGGTGGCCATGAGCTCAGTTCCTGAGGAGATTGAGACGGGATGGATTCAAAAATTGCTTCAGCACTTTGGCGGTCGAGAGGTGTTTAACTTTACTAACCTGAGACCCCGCCACAGTCTGATAAAGTGATTCAAGCAGCGCCCCGTATCCAGCTGGACTGTAAGCCCTTCTCACCACATCACGATGCTCTTTGATCTCGGCTTGGGTGCAGAGAGACAAGGTCGGAACCCGCATCTGATCGAGAAGCTCAGGATTCTTTCGAACTCTCCGAAGCACGGACAATTGGAGTTCCTCATTTAATACCCCAAAATCGATTCGACCTTTCCCAACCCAGGCCTTCCACGTCTGTGTCACGGCATTCTTTGGCATGCGGCAATCATAGGCCAGGTAGCTCTGCCTGAGCATTGACTCAATCTCCGATCGAAGCAATGTCTCGTCCAGCCACTCGATCGGAAATCCAATCCGGGGATAGAGATTCGGAAGATGAAGCCCATTGGCGGCGAAATCTCTCGTGATGTCGGGCAAGTCGCGCCCAAAGACGCATTTCCCCGCCATCCACGGTTCCAGAAAAGCCAAACCAAACCCTTCGGAAATACTGGTGGTGACGATAAAATCAGACCACCCGATCAGATCGAGAAACTCATACTTCCCGCTGTCAGCAATCCCCAGCTGTACAGGTAGTTTTAATTCTTCAACCGCAGCACCCCAGAAATCATGCACCTCTTTCCACTCCGGATTCTCCGGACTCATTGTCGTGGCAAAATCAATTCGATCACCGAATATCAGAGCCAGCAGCAGAAGCTCACCCAGATTTTTCCGACGGATCCCCCGTGTTGGGTAAAGCGCAAACAAGCGATCACTGAAGAACGGACGATCCTCCGGAGTCGTGGTCACATTCAGCTCTGATATAGCATTGGGCATCACATGCAAATTTGCGCTCTGGATGCCTGCTGCCTTCAGGTAGTCATGATCGCGATGATTGATCGTGGCGTAGTGAATTTGCTTCGCAGTGGGGTAGAGAGTTGACTCAAAGCTGGCCTCCGAATCAAAGAACGAGCGCTGGGTTGAATAATTCCCCGGCCGTCCATCTTCAGCGAAGTCGTGCAACTGCAGCACAATTTTTGCGCCCTCCATCGCCAACTCACGCACCACTGTTGGAATTAATACGTTCTTGGCCAAGGTCGGATTGTGAAAATGCCACACATCAGGAAGCGAACCAAAATGCGCCACCGCCTCTTTCTTAAGCGCCTCAGCAAGGCTTTCAGCGATCACTGAATTTCCGGTCTTCCGGTAGTTCAATGCAGGAATAACCCTAACACCCCCTTGATCCGCGTCTACCCGAGGAGACTCACCCGACAACACTAGAACATCGACTTCACTACCCGAAAGAGACTCTCTAGCTGACTCGATAACACGAGTCACTCCACCACGCCGAAGGTGGTAGTGAACAATGACAACTTTGAGTCGCTCTCTTCTACCTGCCATGGCTCTCTCGGTATTCAGGTAATGTGATCATAGGCGGTCGCTCTTCTTCGATTATCTCCCGGTTCAGCATTTCGTAGCGTCGGCCGTCTGCCTGCAATTGCCGGAACAACCCATTCACCTCGGGTAACTCTGACACGATGCCGTAGTGCTGCAATCGATTCAAGAAACTCTGCAAAATCCCGTAGGACATTTTTCCCAAATCAATGGTCGACTGATTCCGATGCACTCGCTTGTCTAAATCCGTCTGCGCAAAGGCATCAAGTCCATGGGCCTTGTAGACATCAATCAAATGGGAGGTTTCCACCCCATACCCGATCGGAAACGGAAGAGTCTCCAGCAGCCCCCGTCGCACCGCATACTCGCCCGAGAGCGGCTGCATTAGGGCTGTGAGTTCCGGAAAAAACATGGAGAAAAGCGGCCGGACAAGAATCTCAGTTACCCTACCTCCGCCCGATGGACGAGTCCCCTCCGGCATGGCCAAAGGCCTGTCATAGAAGGCTTTCACGTACTGAATCTCCGGCCGGTAGATCAACGGCGCCACTAACCCACTGACAAACTTTGGGTGAATATTCTTAATATCCGCGTCGACATAACAAATAATATCTCCTCGCAACTGGTGAATCGCCTTCCACAGATTCTCCCCTTTGCCGGCCTTGAATCCATGCTCCGGCAAAATATCGGCTGAAAGGTAAGTATCGGCTCCATAGCTCGCTGCGATCTCAAGAGTCTGATCGGTTGACCCCGAATCGATCACCGCGAGCTCATCGATTAACGGGTACCTATCCATCAACTCGCTCTTAAACACGATGATCTCCTTGCCGATTGTCTTCTCCTCATTCAGCGTTGGGATACAGAGGCTGATCGTCACTCCGGCCTTCTCTTTCGCCCGAACCAACTCCTGCATATCCCAAAACTCGCTGTGGTGGAACGTGTTCGTTCCAAGCCACTTTGAGATTCTGTCGTCGAGATCCGGCATCACTTTATTCCTCGAACGAAAAATTGCCGGAATCCATAAATTGTAGAACGGAGACTATCTGGGCAAGGCCATCAAATATCGGCTCAAGATGAATCGTCTCATCGGGGGAATGCCGACCCTCGCCTTTCGTGATTCCCAATGTCAAAGCAGGGATTTTCTTGTCTAACAGGGCAGCCAACTCGGAAATGCTTGGTTCCACACGCGGCTCAATCCCCAGCTCCTCCAAAGCAATTCGAGCCTGCCCCACCAAAGGGTGATCATCACCCAAATTGCCCGGTTGCCGATGGGCTATCATCTCTACCATCACCTTACCTGATTCCTCTCGGTCGAACTTCTGAACCAGATCGACAACCACCTTCTCCACTTCTTTCACATTCTCAGCATCTTCACTGCGAATCTCGAATCGTAATTTCCCGCTACCCGGAGGAACGTTGTAGCCAGACCCAGCCTCCACAGACCCCAACAAAATCCGAGTCTCAGGAAAACCTTTCCGATTCAGTTCCAGGATCGATGTGACCAACCGGTTCAGAGCCGAAATCACACCAGAGGTAACATCATCGGCACTCTCACCCGGAATCGGCATCGCCACCGATATCACTCCACGAGCCATTCCCAAACTCGAATAACTGAGCCGGCCAAGGTTCATCCCTTCGACACAAAGCGCGGCATCGATTTTTCGATTCGAATTATTGAGGAAGAACCGCATTCCGCCCAAATCACCTCTGCCAAAGCTCCGGGTCGTACCGAGCAATATCAGATTGGAATTCAATTTCACATTGAGAGCATCGAGCACCCACGGCAAAGTCGCCAGTACCGCAACACCCAGGCCGTTGTCAGCAATCCCCCTTCCACTCATCATGCCAACACCCACGGATACCGTATGATCATCCGACTCCGGCCATATTTTATCGACATGGGCCGCCACCAAAAGATTCCGCTTCGGATCGCGTCCCGAAAGAACGGCAGCAACGTTTCCTTCCTGATCCTGAGAAATATCGTTGAGCCAGCACTCGGTGAATCGGTCGCTCAAAAAACGAGTCAAATTCCGCTCCGCCCCAGTTGGGGCAGGGATCTCACCTGCCATGACAACGTTGGCAAACAGAATCTCGCGAAGCCGACGCAAGGATTTTCGATTCTCATGAATCGACTCCGTTGCCTGCTTATGCTCATTACCTACGTCCATTGTCGGTCACAGGAACCTAGGGATATCCCCTGCGTATAAAAGCATTATTACTGACAAATAGGCCCCTCCTCTGCCCCTGGCAGTTGAAGTTCGCTCAACTTCGATGACCGTCTTCCTCCATGAACTTCGGATTTGTTTCGACCCGCTTCTCCGGCACTGACGGCGTCTCGCTTGAAGCGCAGAAGTGGGCCGACGCGCTCGAGCAGGAAGGCCACCAGACATTCTGGTACTCGGGGCTGAGCGACCGCCCCGCTGAATCTTCACACGTGGTACCCGAGGCTCACTTTGAACATCCGGATATCGCACAGATCAATGAGTCGGTCTGGGGTGATGATCGTTGTAGCCACGCTACAAAAGAGAGCATCGACCGCCTCACAGTTAAGCTGACACAGTCACTGAGGGAATATCAAAAGCGCTTTCAGATCGATGTTCTAATTCCACAGAACGCCCTCACGATTCCAATGAATCTTCCACTTGGGCTTGCTCTCGCTAGATTTATTGAAGAGACCGGCATCAGGACTATTGCACACCACCATGATTTTTACTGGGAACGCGAGCGATTCTCCGGAGAGGCTGCCCGCCCCTATCTCGATCGAGCCTTTCCGCCCCGGCACCAATCTATCGCCCACGTGGTGATCAATTCAGCAGCCGCCAGAGAATTGAAGGTTCGCTTTGGTATTGACGCTGCACTCATCCCCAACGTGATGAACTTTGAAACGCCCCCGCCGGCCTCTGATACCTACACTCGAAACATGAAGACCGACCTCGGATTCACCTCTGAGGACCTTATCTTTTTGCAGCCTACTCGGGTCGTCCCCCGAAAAGGAATCGAACTTGCCATCGATCTGGTGAGCCAACTGGAGAATCCATCGATCAAACTCGTCGTCTCTCACGAATCCGGCGACGAAGGATTCAGCTATCAGCAGCATCTGGAGCGCCTTGCAGCAGACAAACGAGTGGACCTCCGCTTTATAGGCAGTCGAATCTCGACATCCCGCGTCAACACCGGGCAGGGTGAGCGCGGTTATACGCTGTGGGACCTCTATCCCCTTGCCGACTTTGTGACCTACCCCAGCCTCTATGAGGGATTCGGAAACGCGCTCCTGGAGACTCTCTATTTTCGAAAGCCGGCACTCGTCAATCGCTACCCCGTGTTTATTGAGGATATCGAGCCGCTTGGATTCGACTTCATCGCCGCAGACGGAACAATTACTCCAACTATTGTCGCCTCCGTCTCTTCGCTCCTAGGCAACCCGGAACGAGTCCGGAAATCGGCTGACTCAAACTTTGAGCTCGCTCGGGGGCATTTTGGCTACGACAGGGTCTCACGACAGCTAAAAAAGCTAATCGATCGAACGGGCTGAGATCACTTCATGCTCTTTTCGTCAGACTCAGCAGGTTCATCATCCGGAACCACTTCATACTCTCCGTCGAATACCTTGGCCGCCGCGAATTCAACAGGCACACCTGAGAAAGGTGTCGCAACCAGTACGGGACGCCCCGCCAGAGGAAACAGCAGTTCATCACCCAATGCGCGGTCAGTAATAGAGGGCTCTGCGGGACGAATAGCATCATCCTCCCAGACGCGACCACTGATGAGCCAGTTATCCTCATCCTCGATCACTGAAAGCTCCATCCTGTAGAGTTGAGCCACCTTGAGCCTATACGGCACCGACTTCAGAATCTCTCCTCGCCTCACAATCTCGAGTTCGTTCTTAGCAAAGAGCAGCCGAAGCTGAAACCCATTGTGGCCGTAGAGCCCCACCCCCATACGCGATTTGACTCGCGCCTCGCTTGGAGCTCGTCCCATGGCCTGGATAGTTGCCCCCTTCTCTCTGATCTCAGGTCCAAATTCAAACCAGGCTTCGACGAGCGGCTCGACCGCTACCTTCAGTTTCTTGGCAGAGGCATCCACGTACCACTTCCCTTTTTTGGGAGTAGATCCTCCCGGATAGGAACCCTCTTTTGAATTCGAAATATCAATAAAGGCGATCGGCTTTTGCGGCTTCTTTTCCTTCGGCTCGGCAGAATCCGCTTCTTTAGGATCATCCTCTGCGCAAAAGGAACTGACGGGCATTCCTATTGAAAGCCCCATCCATATCAACGCAATTCCGAATCGTTTCATTCCCGTCGAATCGAATCAAGTAGGTCACCTCGAAGGACCACCCGGGCCGCCAGCCAACAGAAGATCAGGCCGCCCAAAAGAACGGCACCGTTGATCCCTCCAAGCAAAGCCCAAGGTAGAGCTGATGCACCTGACGACAGCTTCGGAGCCACTGCGATCATGGCAGCGACAAATCCCAAAATCACCCCAAAAACATGAAGAAACCAGTGCTCTGACAGAACCATGCGGGCGAGCATTTCACGAGTAAATCCCATCGACTGCATCACACCCAGTTGCCCCCGGCGCTCCAACACATTTCGCCCTACGATAATAGCTAAGCCTAGCGTTCCCAGAAAGATGCCCAAGCCGCCCAAAGTCGAAAAGATACTGAGATAAGTGTTCTGAACTGCGTTGAACTCATTGAGCAAATCTGAAGTCGGTCGCATCTCCAGTCCCAGATCTCCAAACATCCTCGTGAGATGTGCCGCTACCGGATCAGATGAGTCCACCGTATCGGCATCCATCAGAAAGAATCGATAGCCCCCGGCATCAGGAAAGAACTGAATGAAATTCTCCTCTGAGATCAACAAGTTCCCTTGAAGAATTGAGGTATCTAAGAAGCCGACAATGCGAACCGCAAATGAATCGCCGGAAACGGTCTCGTAGGTCACTAGATCTCCTAACCCTTTACTCAACGCATAGGTAGCTGTGTTCTGATCAATAATCCCGGGAATGACTGGAACTCCGTTCTCATCATTCTGCGGGGAAGCAGACAATAGAGTCCATCCACTACCCTCTCCGTCGTCATCCCGCTTCATAAAGCTAAACGGATCAAGTGCAGCGATTCGCGATACATCCGTCGCCATGATGCGCGGGCGTTGCGCCCTGTTCAGGTTGAGGCAACTCGCGTCCTCTCCATTGCTAACCCGAAACGGATAGATCGAAAAATCTTCATCGAAGTCATCGAGACCAAATTTTTTCCTGCCTGCCTCTCCATTGAGATCTTCGTAAATAGGTAGAGTGGATTCACCCACGTAGGCAAACCCTCCAGTTCCGGCACCCCGCCTCTCAGCCCCCCGCGTCCCGTCGAGTCGAAACGAATTGATCGCGGTAACCATAAAGACACCCGCGGCCATGAGCCCCACCACGGCCAGGCTGCGCCCCCGACGCCTCACCGTGTGCTGCCGCCCCAAAGCCCCTAGCGAGGTGAGCGCATATGACGGCTGCAAGAAGCGCCGAATAAACAAGGAGCAGGCAGCGACACCTGCAGCAGTAAACAGGAATCCCACTCCAAAAAACATCCCCTGCTCGGCCATCGTGCCCGCTTCCTTGGGAACAAAAAGAAGGGTAAGACCAACTAGCACGGATACGATGAGAACGATGCGGTCCCAGCCTTTCGACGAGTTACCAAGGGAGAGATCCTCCCCACCCGAGATCAAATGGCTGGGCTCCACTGCCATGACCCGCTTACTGGCAAGCCAGACCACAATCAGGGCAACGACCACCGTAATCCCAAAGGCAATGACCAGAGAAAGTGGTCGCAGAAAGTAGACAAACTCAATTCCGGCGGCAGCATCCTGCCAAACCCCTGACATGCCGTAGAGCGCCAGCCGGGTATAAAGATATCCACCCAGCAGCCCAATGGCCGCACCCGCCACCGACAGTATCACCGCCTCAGCCAGAAATATTCGTCTCACCCTTCTCCGGGTGAATCCGAGAGCCAGCAGCAATCCTATCTGTGAAGACCTCTGCTCGATGCCGAATACAAACACCAGTCCGGCCAAAATCAACGCAGCCAAGACAAGGAAGAAACTCATGCTCGCAAATAGGGCCCCGAAATCGAATGAGTTCGCCACGGCAGCCTCCGCTTCAGCAGTGAGATCTCGATATGCCATCCCGAGATCCTCAAGATGTAAGCTTTGCCGTAGCCCGTCATCAAGTGATCCTGCAGTGTCATTCGGCACGAATCGGACGGCAGTCGCACTGCCAAAACGATTGGCCCACATTCCCTGTGCCGCAGTCAAAGATACAAACGCTTTCGGGGTGGCACGATATTCGTCCCAGAACTCATCGTCTTTGTCCCGGATTCGGTCACGATCAATGGGAATACCAGGCTCCCAATCATCGAGGTCCTCGACATCAAAAATGCCGGGAAACTCGGGGGTCCAACTCCGGTCCCATCCAAACTCGCCAATGGGAGCAACACGAGCGACTTTGAAAGCACGACTTTGCTCAATCAGCGCACGCCCTGTTCCCACCACATTGTAAACCAATGTCACGTCATCGCCGACTGCAGCATTCAGATCGTCAGCCAACCAGTCCGACAAAACGATGCCGTTTTTCGGAAGGTCCTCATCCACAATACCATTCAGAGCCGGGGCGACTCCACTCACCATGGAGTATGGAGTCTCTCCGTCGGCCCCCTGAATGCCTGTGGCCAGATAGGTTAAGACCGGTGCAACGCTGGATGAAATTTGGCGCAACGCCTTCACAATCACTTCATCAAAAAAGATCCGGGAACTCACCATCTGCTGGACTCCTGCGTCCCCCACCGAAGAAACAGTCAGCTGCACATCCTCTAGATCCCAGGCGGCCTGAGTCGCGGCGGCGAACGCAGCGGGATCTACCCCCCGAGGAGCAGCCAGCACGTTGACCCGACCCGGTTGCTCAAGAAAATCCTGAAGACGTGACAATTTCACAAAAATCGTCGACGGAGGCACCTGCTCTGCCCGGAGGGAGAAGAGCCCGAAATCTGAACTGCCCAGTACCGAAGTGACCTTAGCGGTGAATGGCGTCGTTTGTTCTGACTCTCCTGACAATGGAGCATCCCGAGAGAGAGCACCCGGCAACTCAAGCCTGACAATCAGAGTATCTCCGACTTCCACGCCAATTCGACTGGCCATCGGTTCATTGATCGCAATCCACCGGTCTTCCTCAAACCCGTCGGGCGCCTCACCAGCTATTGAAAAATTCCAGAAACGGTCATCGATCCCGAGAATCTGCACCTTATTGATCCGGCGACCGCCACCACGGGCAGAGGCGGTCCCCTCCATCTGAAGAATGGGGGCCACGGCCACTTCCCAATCCAGGCGATCCGAAATGCGATCAGCCAGAGCTGCAGTCACATACCGCTCACCACCCACCAACACTGGGCCAATTTTTGACAACCTCGCATCGGCATTTCGACTCAGGCTCTCCTTAACCGAATCCCCAACCACGAGAGCTCCGCTTAAGATGGCCGAGGTGAGCGCCACTCCGGCCAACACCGAAAGATTGATCCACCGATAGTGGAACAGCGAGTTCAGCACGAGTCGCACAGCACTCATTAAACCAGCTCGATCTTTCCTCGGTTAAGAGCTTGTATCGCGCCGACGGACTCGGCCACCTGTCGGTCATGGGTCACAACAATAAGAGCAAGCCCTTCCGACTCATTCAATTCACCCAACAGCTCAATCAAATTGCCCGCATTGTCCTCGTCAAGGGCACCGGTGGGCTCATCAGCTAGCAACAGGCGTGGCGTATTGATCAGAGCTCTTACGACTGCGACCCTTTGCCGCTCGCCGCCAGAAAGCTGGCCCGGCTGACTATCCGCTTTGTCCGCCAGCCCTACCCGATCGAGTAACATCCTGGCTCGCTCCGACGCCGCGGCAGGAATCACCCCACCCGCCACAGCAAGCGTGGGCACCAGAACATTCTCCAATGCAGTGCATTGCGGTAGCAGATGATGCATTTGAAAAATGAAACCAATTTTCTCGGACCTAATTTTTGCGACCTCCTTCTCCCCTAACCCAGCAACAGAGATCCCATCAACGATGACTTCCCCTTGAGAAGGAATATCTAGAGTCCCCATCACATTGAGCAAAGTACTCTTTCCGCACCCTGACGGACCCACGATTGCAAATCGTTCACCCGCCGAAACTGACAAATTGAGACCCTCCAGAATTTTTCGCTCAGGAGCAGATTCATACCACTTCGTCACATTCTCCAACCTTAGTATTTCTCCACTCATGAGTATCTACTGTTTGATCCAGCGTTTGGATTTAAATTCGAATCGGGGCAGTGAATCCGGTTCAGCGAGGTGAACCGGAATTCGCAGAGTGAAGGCGTCGGCCAGTTCCTTGGCCACCTGATCGGCGAGATCGGAGGGAGCATCGGGCCCCACCTCAATGGTAACTTCGAGTTCAGCCATCGATTGACGCGTAGTCTGGATCACCTGAAACTCTGCTACATGAGGAAAGCCTCTGATGATTTTTTCCACCGCCGTGGGATAAACATTCACCCCGCGAATCACCACCATCTCATCCACCCTGCCCAGAATTCCGCTTTCAAGACAGAACAGCGATTCGGATTTATCGGCCGGCTGAAAGAATGTCTTCTCAACCAAATCTCCAGTCCGGTAGCGCAATAGAGGGCAGGCAACTCTGGTCAGAGTCGTAAGCACCAGCTCACCCTTCTGCCCTGGATCAACCTCTTGGTGCGTCTCGCGATCAATAACTTCAGCAAAATAGGCACCCTCAATCACGCAGAGGCTCAGTGCTTTCTCACTGTGCTCAAAAGTCACCGGGCCAACCTCGGTCATACCGTGGTGATCAAACACCTCCGCCCCGTTCCACAACTCAGAGATCCGATTACGTACTTCAGGAATACTGCCACCAGGCTCACCCGCTACGATGATCTTCCTCAAGCGATAGGCTGCGATCTCATCATCTTGATGTTCCGCATACAATTCTCCCAGCCGCAAAGCATAGGTCGGAGTGCAGCAAATCACCCCGGCATCATGTGCTGCCATGGCTTGCAGCCGTGCTTTGCTGCTCAATCCTCCGCCGGGAATTGAAAGATTCCCTCGACGAGTCGCCGACTCAAAGGCAGTCCAGAATCCAAGGAACGGGCCGAATGAAAAGGCGAAGAAAACAACTTCACTGGTATTGATACCAGCAGCCTCGTATACCTGATCCCAGCAATCCAACATCGCAGACCAACTCTCATTGGTATCCAAAGAAGGCAAAGGGCTGCGAGTCGTGCCGCTGCTTTGGCAAAATCTTGAGTATTGCTCGACCGGGTAAGTTAGATTCGATCCGTAGGGTGGGAATTCCTCACGATCCCAGACCAGGTCCATCTTCGTGGTGAAGGGCATCGAGGATACAAAATCGGAAAGCGACGCCACCGCGCCATCCAATCCCGCCTTCTTTAACCGGGGGCGATAAAAATCATTCCCCTTCTCCAGCTCTCCGATCAAGGCACGCAGCTTTTTCAGCTGGGCACTTTCGGTAGCGGATCGGTCAGTCATCTCCTGACACGTTACAAGGAAAGGGTCACCGCTTTCAAGTGGTGAGACAGTAAATTAGACCAAAGGTTCACCTCGGGTGACTCAGCTAGCCTTTTCGACCGCAGTCGCCGCCACTTTCTTGTCGTGCCCGCCCGAAGCGGGTTCGGGCTTAAACTTCACAACCAGATAGCCTCCTAATGCCGCCATACAGATTCCGACGACAAACTGCCAACGCATCCCGGCCAATCCGCCTGCAGGCGGATGCATGACCAGAGAGACAATAGCGTTCACAATTGGAGCGCCGGCGAAAATGATCGACATCACAATCGCGGGAGCACTCTTGTTACCCTGAGCAAACAGCGCGCCCAGTGACAGCAACACGCAGAAAGCACCCACCGCGCCAAGAATACCGGCGATCAACGAAAGCCAGAGTCCTTTGCCCGGAAAATTCCAGTCAGAGCCCCTTGCCACTAGAATAGCAAGTGGGGCGATCACCGCCGTGAGAAAGTAAGCAACCCCCACAAAAAGGAACGCTTTGTAGCGCCCGTTGACAGGATCAGCCATACCGACCTGCCCCATGTGAAGAAAGATTCCGTAGAGCCCCCAAGTAACAACGGTTCCCAGAGCGAAGAAAAGCCAAGCGTAACTGTTCATGATTTCCATGTAATAAAAAGATTCCTCCAAGAGGGTGTTAGAGTCCCTCTACAATGCATTCTCCGGAATTAACCCATCCGGTGCGACCGAAAGTTTCTCGCGCCATTCGTCCGGAATCGCAACCCCTTTCATCCTGCGTGAATCGGCATCAAATGATACGCACACCACGGTAAACCTTCCCGAAGCGGCGATGACACGATCCTGTTCGGAGTCCGGATTCTTCCAGAAATTGAAAAAATACTTCACCGTTTTGTTTCGGATTTCCTCGATCAGCAATTCAATCTCCACTTCCTCCTCGAAATGCAGGGGGAGACGAAAGTCCGCCGACGCATGAACCCGCGGCCATCCCACTTGATGTGCTTCATCATCCTCGCTGGTGTTGAAAGGATGCACTGAAAATCCCATCGACCGATAGAAGGCATGCTCAGCCACCTCCATGAAGCGGAAGAAATTTGAGAAGTGCATGATCCCCGCAACATCCGTGTCAGCAAATTCGACGCGGCGGCGATAGGTGAAACGGTGAGTCATCAAGTATCATGACCCGCCACAGGGAAAATGCAAAGCGTCCAATCGCATCATTTCCCATCCTTCAGACTCTCCTGACCTGAAGCTGGGCTATTTGCACAACCAACCCTGACTCCCGAAACAACTAACCCGCCTCCAACTCAGCCAGACGATCTGCCATCTCCGCTGCCTGCAAAGTTCCAACTGTTTCTTCGAGATCTCCGGTCATGACCTGATCCAAATTGTAGAGAGTCATGTTCACCCGATGATCCGTGAGGCGATTCTGCGGAAAGTTGTAAGTCCGAATCTTCTCCTCGCGACCGCCTGATCCAATCAGACTCTTCCGCTGAGCCGAATACTTCTCGTGCTCTTCACGAATCTTTGCCTCCAGCAACTTGGCCCGTAGAATCTGCATGGCCTTTTCCTTGTTTTTGGTCTGGCTTCTACCGTCCTGACACTTCACCTGAATTCCCGTCGGAAGGTGCGTTATTTGAACGGCCGAGTCTGTCGTATTGACGTGCTGGCCACCCGGGCCACCGGCGCGAGTCGCCTGAATATTCAGTTCCTCAGGCTTCAACTCCACATCCACCTCTTCCGCTTCCGGCAAAACCGCTACCGTTGCAGTCGACGTGTGAATCCGCCCCTGTGTTTCCGTGTTCGGCACCCGCTGCACGCGATGCACTCCACTTTCGTATTTGAGGAATCGGAAAACCTCTTCACCGCTCACTTTAAAAATTACTTCCTTGAAGCCACCCACATCGGAAGGACTCGCCTCAACTGGTTCCGTCCTCCAGCCACGAGTCTCCGCGTAGCGCTGATACATACGGTAGAGGTCCCCGGCAAACAACGATGCTTCATCACCCCCTGTGCCGGCCCTGATCTCAACGATCGCATCGCGATCCTCGGTCGTATCGTGAGGAAGAAGGGCGTATTGTACGCTGGCTTCGAGCTCCTCAATCTTAGTTTCCAGCCCGGGAATCTCTTCCGCTGCCATCTCAGCCATGTCAGGATCATCCGTCCTGGCCAATACGCGATTCTCCGCCAACTCCTCCCGCGACTTCGCGAGAGTCTCCCAATCACCCAGCAGGGACTTGGTTCGATTGTACTCCCGAGTCAATTCACCCGCTTGTCGGGGATCATCAAAGAACCCCTCCTGCGCCATGAAAGATTCCAGCTCCGGAATGCGGAAGCGCTTTTTTTCGATGAGAGCAGAATAGTCCAAGAGATCTTATGATTCAGGCAAACTGGCGATTACGCCAATAAAAAACGGCGATAACACCCGGCAGGGCATCATCACCGTTCGAAAAGTGACGGTTTCCCGTCGGATCTGACTAGAGATCGGAAAGCTTCGGCTTCGAGCGACGTCCGCTGCTATCACCAAAACGCTTCTGGAACTTGTCCACACGACCAGCAGTATCGACAAAGCGCTGCTCACCGGTGAAGAATGGATGGCAGGCCGAGCAAATACCAATGTGCTGGTCAGCCACCGTCGAGCGGGTCTGAATGACGTTACCGCACGTGCACTGGATAGTTGCTTCTTTGTAATCGGGGTGAAGATCCGCTTTCATGGTCGTAATTGAAATTGAGAAGGGGCGGACACTAGCTGCGGAAAAACGCGCAATCAAGCGGTAATTTGCAGGTTCAGGAAGACTCCCAATTCCGCCCTATCGGGCCATACCCTTGTTCTCACTGGTTTTTCGAGAATTAATTCGCCTGAATGCTTACGATTTTGTCCCTTGAAGCCCTATCCCTTTCGAAGAGTTAAGTAAATTAAATCACTACCCTGATCACCAAATCCCGGAGACCCACGGGGACGTCTCTTCACTTTGATGCAGGAGCATCACAACGAACTTCTCATGTTTTACAAGTGCTGCAGCCGGAAGTCGCGACACAGCGCAAGAAATCGTCTAACTGACTTTTTTCATCGCCTCGGGGAAATCTAACCAGTTCGATCGATATTTCGCTGAATTCGTTGATCCGCTCAAGCAACTCGAAAAAGCGGAATTCGGTTCTGCATCAGGGAGGCGCACTCGAGAGACGGCGATCACCCGGCCGGGGCCACCGACCTTGGCTATAGGGCGCTCGCCGCAAAAACGGCCTTTCCAAGCCCGTCGATCACGGTAATGCTTCCCACATGATCACCCGATTGCTTCTACTGACGCTTCTCGCCTCCATTTTACCCGCCCTGGCCGCTGAAAAGCCCAACATTGTCTGGATCGTCTCAGAGGATAATTCAAAGCACTATCTCAAGCTCTTCGATGAGGCCGGAGCCAGCACTCCCAACATCGAAGCGATGGCAGAGAACGGCATCACGTTCACTCGCGCCTTCTCCAATTCCCCAGTCTGTTCTGTCGCCCGCACGACTCTAGCGACTGGCTGCCTTGCACCGCGTATCGGCACTCAATTCCATCGGCGCTCGAAGATGGCCGAAATGCCGGAAGGCCTTCGTATGTTCGAGGCCTATCTCCGTGACGCAGGTTACTACACCACCAACAATTCCAAAAAGGACTACAACGCCATCGAATCCGAAGGCACCTGGGACGCGTCTTCGTCCAAGGCGACGTGGCGAGGCCGATCTGACAGCGCACAGCCATTTTTCCACATGGAGAGCCACGGGCAGACCCACGAGAGCAGCCTGCACTTCACTGAGGAATCCTACCAAAACAAAGAGACCAACAACGACCCTGCCGCAGTCACACTTCCTCCTTATTTCCCTGACACGCCTCTCTTCCGCTACACTTACGCCCGCTACCTCGACAATATTCAAACTATCGACGACATCGTCGGCGACACCATCGCCAAACTGGAAGAAGACGGCGTCCTTGAAGACACATTCGTTTTCTACTTTGGCGACCACGGAGGCGTCCTTCCCCGAGGCAAAGGCTACGTCTACGAATCCGGCCTTCACGTTCCACTTGTGATTCGGATCCCTGAAAACTTCAAGCACCTCGTCGACGCAGATTCAGGAAGCAGCAATGCTGGTTTTGTCAGCTTCATTGACTTCGGGCCAACCGCACTCAATCTCGCCGGAGTCGAGACTCCCGAACAAATGGACGGAAAACCCTTCCTCGGCAAAGGCACCTCTCTCGCCGAAGTGGCAAAGCAGAACAGCACCTTTGGCTACGCCGATCGCTTCGACGAAAAATACGAAATGATCCGGACGCTTCGAGTCGGCGACTGGAAATACATGCGAAGCTTTCAGCCCTACTACCCGGACGGGCTTCAGAACAACTACCGCTACAAGATGCTGGCCTATCGGGAGTGGCGGGACCTACACAATCAGGGTGAACTCGATGAGAACCAGATTCAGTTCTACCAGTCCAAACCCGCCGAGCTTCTCTTTGACCTCTCGACGGATCCTCACGAGGTCAACAATCTCGCGGGCAACCCCCAACACCAAGCCCGGCTCCTTACGATGCGAGAGCAGCTAACTGAGAAACTGAAGGCCATGCCGGATCTCAGTCTTTTCCCGGAAAACGTCCTCTACGACGCAGCAATGACCAACCCGGTGAAATTCGGTCAGAATCACAAAGAGCAGATTTCAGGGCTCATCGACACTGCCAACCTCATGCTGCTACCCTACCTTGAGGCACACGGAGGCCTCAGCAAAGCGCTGAAATCGGAAGATCCCATGCAACGCTATTGGGCCGCCACCGCATGCGCCTCATTTGGAAAGGACGCCAGCGAGTTGGCCGATACCGCCATGCCTCTCCTGAAAGACGAAGATCTCATGGTTAGGGTTCGAGCGGCTGAATTTCTCGGGCGCATTGGCAAAATCGATCCTCGTCGCACTTTGGTCGAGGTCGTCAATTCCACCAATCACCCGATCGAACACCTCATCGCTCTGAACGCGGCCGCATTCTTCCACGAGCACTCTGACTTATCGTTCCCATTCGAGGCAGATGATTTCACCACGATCGATACGAAGACTGAATCTTTGCGCCGGATCGAATACTTCAAGGACGACTGGCTGGGCAACAAAGCGCCAAAGAACAAAAAGAAGAAGTAAATTGGACGGGCCTCCGGTGAGCCAAATCGACGAGAAAAGCGGTATCCTCGCTTGATTTGACTCGAACGATGGCGTGTTGACGAGCACGCTCCACCGATTCCCTCAGACCCTCTGCCATAGCTCGGTTCACAGATAGGGTGTCTTCGACCGATCCCCATGGCTTGCTTCGCTTGATCTGATTTTTCAGACTGGCCAGAATTCCTCGTGATGATGTCGCCAATTCAGGCTCTATTCTAACCGATAGAGAAAAGGCTGAGTCGACTGACCTCCTATAAAGAGCTAATTTGAGAATCACTCACTTACCATAGCGACAACTAGGCCCTGAAATTATTGAACGACTCAATAGCAGTGAATAAGGTCTGGGATTTCACGCAAAGATCAGCGAACCTGACACTTCCAATTGGGATCATCCTGTTTCAGAATCGAAGTTCAACCGGCCACTCAACTGTTCAGAATCCCCCATTGGCGAAAATATTTCCCCACCGATGAAAATAAATTCGTCGATACAATTCGATAATTCGTAGTAATTTCAGGAACCCGCAAGTTTTGCACAGGGTATCACCAAAAATGCGGAGCAAACCACTACAACGAAGATGAGCCTCACTCCGTCTCCATTTTGACGACGAGACCGCCCGCATTCACCCCTAATGGAAGTCATTGTTCTTACCACCCTGTTCAGCGTGCTTTTCGCGATCCTGTTTCTGCTCCTCTTCCTTCGGACGAGGCAGAATACCAGTTCCTGCGCGGATCAAGACGCTCTCATCCCGTTCCGGGACGAGGAGACTAATTTCACCCCGGCAAAGACTGAGACTCTGCCGACTCCAACCGACCGCACAATCCCATCACCGAACAACGTATCTCACGATGACCAGCGATAGCTCTTCTGCTCACAAAATAACCATCGAATTCGACGATCAGTCCACGAGACGGTTTATGGTCGCTTCCATTGGCTGGGCGGTTGTCGCCATGCTCGTCGGCGTGATTGCCGCCTTTCAGCTGAATTTCTGGGAGATGAACGGCAAGTTCCTCGAGGCGATCACTTTCGGCGCATTCAAATCAGAGGGCGTATCCTTCCTCACTTTCGGCCGACTTCGCCCGTTGCACACCAACGCTGCGATCTTTGCCTTTGTCGGAAACATGATGTTTGCAGGGATCTACTACTCGACTCAGCGCCTCTGCAAAACGCGCATGTTTTCAGATCTCCTTTCAAAAATCCATTTTTGGGGCTGGCAGCTGATCATCGTGGCTGCAGCAATCACCCTTCCAGCAGGTCTCACTCGCGGTAAAGAGTATGCCGAATTGATCTGGCCGATCAACATTGCCGTAGCCGTTATCTGGCTCGTTTTCGGTGCCAACTTTTTCATGACTCTCAAAATCCGCCGAGAGAAATCGCTCTACGTCGCGCTGTGGTTTTACATCTCCACGATCATCACGGTCACGATGCTCTACGTCGTGAACCACCTTCAGATCCCAACCAGCCTCACCCACAGCTACCCTGTCTTCTCAGGGGTTCAGGACGCTCTCGTGCAATGGTGGTATGGCCACAATGCGGTCGCCTTTTTTCTCACCACTCCGATTCTCGGTATCATGTACTACTTTCTGCCCAAAGCGGCAGAGAGGCCGGTCTATTCCTATCGTCTTTCCATTGTTCACTTCTGGTCGCTAGTCTTTCTCTACATCTGGGCAGGCCCCCACCACCTCCTCAACACGGCATTACCGCAATGGTTACAAATGCTCGGCGTTTTCTTCAGCCTCATGTTGTGGGCACCGTCCTGGGGGGGCATGCTCAATGGTCTTCTGACCCTCAGAGGAGCCTGGGACAAGCTTCGGACTGATCCGGTCATCAAGTTCTTCGTTGTAGCGATCACTTTCTACGGCATGGCCACCTTCGAGGGCCCGCTCCTCTCGATTCGATCCGTCAGCGCCATGGCCCACTACACCGACTGGATCATCGGACACGTCCACAGCGGAACCCTCGGTTGGAATGGATTCATGGCCGCCGGGATGTTCTATTGGCTTGCGCCAAGATTGTGGGGGCGCGAACTTTGGTCGAAGTCTCT
>CAXBHX010000017.1:0-87703 GCA_963975655.1 uncultured Verrucomicrobiales bacterium | reverse complement strand
TCGCCCGAATCATTCGCTTCCTGCCAGACCTTGCGCTCCGCGGCAAAGGCCTTGGGGTCGTCGGGATTGAGATGGTCAACGATCTTGCCCGGCGTCATCGACTCCATCGCCATGATGTTATGGCGCTCGTTCCAGGACGGCTCATGATCGCCCCCGTTGGTGCCCTGAAGAATATCGCCAGGAATGCCCATGTGGTAGATCTTGCTGACCCGCGCCGCCCAGTAGCCGCTATTCTGGAAATGTTTCGGTAAGGTCACGCGATCTTCGGCGACATTGCCGCCGTTGCCCGACACACCATTTTTCGCGGGATACTGACCGGAGAACAACGAAGCTCGTGACGGCGCGCACAAGGGAAACTGGGTGTAGGCCCGGGTGAAAGCCACAGACGACTTAGAAAACTCGTCGAGGTGGGGCGTCTGACAGATCTCATGCCCCAACCCGCCAAGGTTATAACTAAGGTCATCGGAGATAACGAAGAGGACATTGGGTTTTTCTGCTGCCTGAAGTGAAAAAGCAGCACCAATGGCTAGAAGAACAAGTAGCAAGTATTTCATGGTCTGTAGTTCTATCATTTATGCAATCAATTCCCTGGCCCTTCATTAAGGACCTTCTGAATGAGCCCACGCATTGAGTCCACCTTTTCCGGCATCTGATCGGCCAGGTTATTCTCCTCGGAAAGATCATTGCTCAAATCAAAGAGCTCGATGCCATATTTCACCCCCTTGGGTGCCCCAAAGCCGCGACCGCCCCTCTTGTCGATCAACTTCCAATCCCCCTCACGAATCACTGCCTCGTCATGAAGAATAGGCGGACGGTTTTCCAGTTCTGAATCTGGATCCCGAAGAACCTCGACGAAACCAACACTGTCCTGTGCGACGTCTTCCGCCATCTCATCCTGCCCAGCCAGCTCAGCAAGAGTCGCAAAGACGTCAGCAAATGCGACGGTGTGTTCGCTCGTCGATCCAGCTTTCACGGCTGCCGGCCAGCGCACGATAAACGGTACGCGGTGCCCTCCTTCCCAGACACTCGCCTTGACCCCTCGAAGAGGACCAGTGGCCGCATGCCCAAATCTTTCGGTGTCTTTCTCATACCAAACCGGCCCATTGTCGCTGGTGAAGAGAATCAGCGTGTCCTCTGTCATACCAGCCTCCTCCAGGCTGGCCATGACCTGCCCCACGACACTGTCGACCTGCATCACAAAGTCGCCATACATCCCGGCGCCGCTCTTGCCGAGAAATTCTTCGGTCGGCACCCAGGGCGTGTGTGGTGATGGCAGGGCGAGGTAAAGAAAAAGCGGCTTATCACCGTTATGCTTTTCAATCACCTGGCAAGCCTCCTCACAGAAGCGAGGTGTCACTTCGAGGTGCTTGAAGTCGGATCCGATGCCACCCCGGCGCCAGAAAGCGCCCTGAATGTGATTCCAGTTTTCGTCAGTGTCGATGCTATCATTGGCCTCAACCACTGTGGACGGCACCTCTGTTGCGGTCCGATCATCGATGTAGAAGAAAGGCGGAATATCGAGTGAAGCATGCATGCCGAAGTAGGTCTCAAAACCTCGATCCCTGGGACCACCGCTCATGTTCTCAGGATCAAAAGAGAAGCCATTGAGCAGCTCATTGTTTTCCTCTCCGTTCTGGTCAAAGCCCAGGTGCCACTTGCCGACCATGGCAGTGCGATAGCCATTGTCGCGCAGCACACTGGCGACGGTGGCCTGCCCCTCCGGCAGCAGAGGCCCTTTCTTGTCACTCATATTCTCCATCCGAACGGCGAACTCACCTGAGTGCAGCGCGTAGCGCGATGGCTTGCAGGTAGAGCCACCCGAATGCGCGTCAGTGAAGCGCATTCCTTCGGCAGCTAGCTGGTCGAGATTCGGCGTCGGTATCTTGCTGTCTGGATTGTAGGCGTGGATGTCTCCGTAGCCGAGATCATCAGAAAGAATTAAGACAATGCTAGGACTATCAGCTGCGGTGAGGCTGAAAGCTCCTAGGGCGAAACAAGTAAGGACAAATAATTCGGTGAGCTTCATGACAAATGAAAAGGAGTTCAGGATAAAAAGTTTATTCAAATTCCAGCGTCACGCGATCCATGATGGGCTGGGCTCCGTTCGCAAGGCTCTTGGTGCGGTATTCGAATGCAAAACCTTTGCCTGCAGGCAGTTTGTCCGTATTCAATGCAGCCGGCTCCACGTCGACGATGCGCGCAAATCCGGGCTTCTGGGAATAGGATTCTTTCACTGGCTGCCAGTCGGTCCACTGATCGATCTTTCCGTCTCCATCATTATCGACGCCGACGCGAGCTTCAATGCCATCGACCCACGGGCCGGGGCTGACGAAGTCAGTCTCCTTCTGCATAATGGCGTAGAATTTGCCTTCGGCGAATCCCACGCTGGGGTCAGGATGAAAGCCCTCGCCGATCTCACCCGACCAGGTGAACTCCTTCTCCAGGTCATCACTGTGGAAGCGGCCCATGCGCATGGACTTGTCGTGATCCGCCGAATCGTAGTCGCAGAAAAGGTGGTAGTACTTGCCAATCTTGATCACCGTCCAATCGCCGTAGGCGTCCTGCTTCGGTTCGTGAATCTCGTATTCGAGTTCCTTCCCATCGTTGGAAACGTTCATCGAAGTGTGCCGGTAAGTTCCTTTTTCGCCGGTCGGCTTGGTGCGGTGATCCACCGCAGCCGGGTGCTCCCCGTAGGTGAAGCCCTGGATGCCATCCGGGCTGGAAACGCGTCCGGCCAAAGGTGAGTCCCAGGCGTTTTGCTGGGCATTGATCGGGCTCCAGTCCTCGTAGAACATGTGAAAAGTGCCATCCTCGTCGCGGAAAACGCCCGCGTCGGATCCGTGAGACGGATCGGTAAACACTTCGCGGTAGTCCTTGCCCTGCACGCCGTCAGTGAGATCCTCATCAACGATCAGATGCGGGTTCTGATCGTTAGGCTCGTCGTAGTAGAGGTAGAACTTGCCGTCGGCGTATTCCGCTGTGGTCATCCAGTTAGACCAGCAAACCGGGCCGAGGTGTTTCCACTCTTTCAGGTCTGAACTGTGCCAGGCGTGATAGCCTTTCTCACCTTTGCTGGGATTCTTCTTTTCCCACTCTTTCTTGTAGGCCTGCCGCTCTTTCCGATTGAGCCCCTCAGGATACTCCAGCTTTGGACCTCCCCGATACGTGGCAAAGAGGTAGTAGTCACCCGGAGCAACGGGAAGAAACACGTAGGCATTGCCCAGCCCTGGAGGCGTGATGTCGTCGATCTGCTCCCAGTTGTCCCAAACAGGTGACTGCTCAAACACCACCGAGCTCAGCTTACGCTTCTTGGGAAAGGTTTTGACGACGCTATGAAAGGCACCCTTCCCAGCGGTGGGTTCCGCAAAGCCATCAGCCAGTTTCAATCCTTCGGACGAACCTTGAGCGGCCTTCCAGTCTTTCTGAGAATCAACGACCCAGGATTCAGCTGAAGCCAGAGCCGGCAGAAAAAGCGAGAGAGCAAGAAAGGAGAGACAGTGTTTCATTTCAAAAAGGATACCGGTCCGCCAGACCTAAGCAAACACGCGGTTACGCACGTCAAAAATCTCATCATCATACAACTGGCCTTTCAATCTTCGTGCGGCAGCACGGGTAGGGACCTGCGGCCCGCAGGTCCATTCGGTCTCCAGGCAAAGAATGCCTCCCCGTTTCCCGAAAGCGCACTCCCGCGAGCGGGCCGCTCGCGGCTACCTTCCTTTCGAACACAATCCAGATCACTGAGCCGTCGCCCAGCCGTATCCCTTAGGCGCCTGATTTCCTTGCCCCTCGATCTCCGGAATCTCTGCGACCGGCACGAGCGTCTTCGCCCATGCTGCGTGTTTCTTCGCCAACTGCTGTACCACTTCAGGGTTCTGCGCAGCGACGTTGCTTTCTTCACGAGGGTCTTTCTTCAGATCAAAGAGCTGCCACTCGTCATCCGCATACTTGCGGTAAAGCCTCCAGTCCTGCCAGCGCGCCGCCAACAGATGGCGACGTTCGGCATCGCCGGGCTCGCTGTTGTGCCAGTAGAGGTGCTTGTGGGCATCGCCTTTCTTTTCACCGGTGAGGAAAGGAATCAGATTTACCCCGTCGCAGTGCTCGGGAATCTCGAGTCCGGAGACCGAAGCGATGGTCGAGTAGAAATCGAAGTTCGCTATCATGCCATCGTAGGGCTGCCCTTCAGGAAGCATACCCGGCATGGAAAAAATGGTCGGGACACGCACCCAGCCTTCCTTTTGAGTGCCGGCTCCCTTGCCGCCGGTGTAGGGCGTCGAAGTGCCACCTTCTCCGGTGTTGGCTCCATTGTCGCTGGAGAAAATGATGAGCGTGTTTTCGCGCAAGCCCTGCTCGTCCAGTGCCTTCATCAATTTACCCACCTGGTCATCGACCGAAACAATAGCTCCGGCCAGCGCGATGCGATTCTTCGGCGCAGTGGTGCGATCCTTGAGACGCTTAGGTGCTTCCACGCTGAGGGAGTGCACGGCCTCGGGTGACCAGTAGAGAAAGAAGGGTTCCTCCTGATTGCGCTCAATAAAGTCCACCATCATGTCGCCATCGTAGTCAGTGAGCCAGACCGCCTCGCCCTCCTCATTGAGGCAGAAATACTTCGAAGCTCGCTTTTTTCCTCCGAATACTTTGCGGACGGCCGGCGACATCTTGGCCACTTCCGCGTCAGTGTATTCTTTCTTCGGCGCTTTCTTCGCCACTTCCATGAAGCCGACCTGAAGGGGCCCCTGATTTTTTGTACCAATGTCCCATTTGCCGATCTGACCGGTCACATAGCCATTGTCCTGCATGAACCGCGCCAGAGTGGGGCGGTCTTCTGGAATGGGCAAACCACGGGACATGCCATACTTGCCGAAACGTTGACCATACTGCCCCATGATGAGCGCACAGCGACTCGGGCAACACGGCGGATTGGTGATGTAGGACGTGGTGCACATCACGCCCTCGGCGGCGAGCTGATCAATATGAGGAGTCGGAATATCTGGCGCTCCGTAAACGCCGAGGTCGCCGTAGCCGAGATCATCGATGTAGATGAGGACGACATTGGGTTTGAGCGACTTTTGGTCGGCAGCTTCTACAGCAGTAACGAGAAGACTGCAGAGCACTGCAAGGATCAGATGAATTGGAGATTTCATGAAAAATAGAGACAAGCTCGAATAGCCATTCGCTATCCTTACCCTTCTATAGACCGCTTTCCCATAAATCTTAACAGGCACAATTGAGCCTTATCCCCTGATGAGGAAAGTATCATAAGCAGAGAGTAGGAGGGGCGAGATGCCCTGCCTTGATGTCTTTAGTCCGAATCCTTCAGAAGACTGTCCCGGGTGTCTTCCCAGCCATCGCTGGGATTCGCGGCCCACACTCGCAAATCCTTATAGTGAACCGACTCTCCGGAGATCGTGAACCCGAGTTTCTTCTTTTCACCCGCAATCATTTCATGAGAGCCGAGGGAAACTTCCTCCCCCTCCCCATCGATCTGAGCGAGGAAAGTATCTCCGACAAGTTCAAGCATCGCGGTGTGCCATTCTCCATCGGCGAGTTCCCGCTCGACCGTGTTGTAACGAGCACCCGTGTCAGGCCCCAGGTCTTTGTCGTTGTCGTCCTTTTGCGCAGTGAAACCAGCGGCGCTGATGGAAAGACGGCAAAGGTGGCCAGTGGCATTGTCGATCGAAAAGGTAGTGGCTTTGGCACCATCGAGCTTGAACGAAAACTGGATGACTGCTTCAGTGAGAGGAAGAGCGCGTTTGAATGTCGCACCGTGATTATCTTCGGCGAGTTCTTTGCCGACAAGAGCTCCTTCAACATTCTTCCACTCACCGTTGCCAGCTCCCCAGCCTTCGCGAATTTCGGACAGGTCGTCTTCGAAGAGGACTTCGCCCGTAGTCGCAAGGAGAGGGGCAAATGCTAGCCCCATCGCTGACTGCGCCGCAGCCGATTCGGCTGCCGCCCGTCCCTCCACCCATTCAATATCCTGAGGCGAGAGTTTCTCAAACGGGACAGCGTAAGTTCTGCCGTTACTTAACTTGAGGAGGACACTGGTCTCTTTGGCTTCAAGGAGACTAGCTTCGATCTCGACACCGTCAGTATTGGTCCACGTGCGGATGGTCGTGCCGGCAGACGGAGTATCTGGAAGCTGAGCGTGGGCAAAGACTGTCAGGGCAAACGACGTGAGGATGATGTGTGTGTATTTCATACTGTAATGGTGCAATATGGCAAAAATGAGGCAATCCGTAAACCGGCATCAACGCGGAGGCACCGAGCGGACCTGCCGGGCAATATCGACTTCACTCAAGGCATGATTAAAAATAGCTACCTCATCTATTCGGCCATGCCAGAAGTGAGCGATATCCCCCTTCTTATTGTCCTGCGCCCCGACAAACAAATTAGCCACTTCCGTTGGTCCTATCGGTCCACACGGGACGACCGCCACTTCCTGACCATTACGAAAGAGACGCAGTGTAGCTCCATCAGCAACGAAGGCAATATGGTGCCATCGCTCCAGCGGAAGGGCTTCAGCATCGTGCACAATGACCTCTTTGTTGTTCGCATTACGGACCCTGACTCGCAAAATACCAGTATCCTGGTATAGCCCCATCCGAAACTGCCCCAGCAAGTCCTTTTGGTCATTGGCAGCAATGCACGCCAATCTCGGCCAACTTCTGGCAAACACCCAAGTGGATACACTCAACTGACCACTCGACTTAGGGTAATCCGGCGTCGCCACATAGGGACTGTCTTGGGAGCCCGTAAATCGCCCAGCCGATCCAACTCGCCCTGTCGCAAAGGCAGGACGGACCGCCCCCCGACTAATCATCATCCCAGTCGCATCTCCTGCCACATCCTTAATTCTCATTCCGTCTTTCGGCACTCCCATTCGATAGTAAAGAACCGGATTCATCATCTTGATCAGCTGAGAGTATTCAATACTCGGCTCATCAAGGCTCCTCAGAAAACGATCTCCGTCCACCGGTATACCTAGCGGAACGTCAGAATCGTAATCAATTCTTGTCGCTCCGTTAGTCAAAAGCAGCACCGGGTCGACCTCACCTTTGCGAGGTTGCACCTCCACCTCCCCGCTAAACACATGCACCTCGCTCGCGCGATCGAGCCCCACATCTACCGCGAAGTCCGTGCCAAAATCGACGATCTCAGCTGAGGGAGTCTCAATCCTAAACCCTATCCCCTCCGGCGGAACGTGCGCTGCCACGCGACCCTCGCTCAGTATCACCAACTCCGGTGACACCATGCGAAACAGAGCCGGCGCCTCGATCAGCAGTTGTACCCCAGTCGCAAACTCCACTGACGCCATGCCTTGTTTCAGTCTATACTCTCCAGCCCTCAAAACGGTATCGCTCTCCGGCAAAGCCCTCCCCAAATACAGCAATTCCGCACCAGGGCTTTCCCCCAATGTCGCCACCGGTTCACCGGGAACTGGCCCCTTCTCAGGATTAAACAAAAACACAGCTACTAACGCAGCCACCACAGCTGCCGCGAAAGCTTTGGCCTGCCAACAAATCTTCGCAGGCTGAAACGCGACGGATTCGGCGACGGACTCCACCACGTCATCAACACCACAGCTTCCAATTGCTTTGGCCCAGTCGAAGAGACGCGAATGCATATGCGAACGCTCCGCAAATTCCGTCGCGTGTTCCGGAGACGCCACGATCCATGCATTTAATTCCCTGCGCCCCGCCTCGTCCATCACACCATCGAGCCAGTCATCGATTAACTTGTCGGATTCGTTGCTCATCCTAGCTCAGCCTCCTTCATGCGGCGTCGGATGCAGTCGCGCAGCGCTGTGCGGGCTCGATTCAATCGCACCGATACCGAGTTCGCGCTCGAGTCGAGTCGCCTCGCGATTTCGGCAGGTTTCAAATTTTCCAAATACCGCAGCACCAGCAGTTTCTCCGCAGCCGGAGAAGCTTTCTTCAGACACAGATCAATGGCCCTCCCCACTTCTGGCCAGTCCTGAGCTTTCTCCGAATACGAAAAGTGAATCGCCTCGATCGCATCCTCATCGAGCAGCACGGGGCCCTTTGATTGCTTTCGACGCCACTCCAGCACCTTGTAGCGCGCTATCCCCATGGCCCAAGGTGCAAAGGGCCGCTCTTGATCATACTCATCAAACCGCGTTGCGACCTGACGCGCAGTCTCCTGAAGAATATCCTCCGCGTCTGCCAACTGAGGAGTGATCGAGCGAATGAACGCCATCACCGACGGCTGCGCGGTCGTCCACAGCAGCGTAATCTGAGTCAGTTTGTTGCTTGAATTGCTCACAAGAGAAAATGGTAGTCTCTATAAATAGGCAGAACACTGCTTATAATTAACAACAAAGTGACAAACTTCTGCTCCCCTTGCAGTCGGTTACTCCACCCACACCGCCGGACTGATTCCCATCACGAAGGGTTCAAACTCAGGCGAGTCGGGCTGATACGGCGGCTGAATCATCCACTCCCCTCCTGCAATCCCAGGCCCCATGGCAACGGCGCAGAGAAAGTCGCCCGGCTTTGCTCCGAGATCGGACAGGCTCAAGCTCTCAGAGAGCTTCTCACCGGGCTTCTGTCCCTGGGACTCAGTCAGATCAAATCGCTTCACCTCCTCGCCATTCAAAAACACCTGCACGAAATTCGCCGAGGTCCATCCCGGCCCCAACACCTTCACCGTGACCGATTCTCCACCCGGATCAAAATCCAACCGCGTCAGCAAGCCCAGGCTCACCCAACTTCGGCCACTCAACATCGAATCCACCGCCGCTGACAGGTCCAATTGAGATACATCTTCATCCGGACACTCCAGATAGGTCCGGGCCTGCCCCGCGATGGCATAGTTCACCGTGTGGCTATCACTCGACCCTACGCCGGCAATTCGCTTCCCACTCTTCAAGAGTGCAAACCAGTCATGAACCAACTGCATTGGATCCGTCTTCTGTGCTCCCGAATTGATCAATTCCATCGCGTTGGCGGAGAGTTTTCTCCCGCCTGACAAAGCCCCCGTTTCCCGATCAAAGTGCTCCGGCGCAAAAGGCGTGTAATTGCGATGGACATCACGCGCATGATTCAAAATGCAGACCTGCACGCCCGGCGTCGCGAAGATATTCTGGAAGATCTGATCCCAGGTTCTTAGCTTGTGCTCCGCTGGTGTCGCACCGACCTCGACGGGAAAGGTATTGAAGTGGCCCAGGTGAGTAGTCACTTCACATCCCACCACAGGCGTGCACCAGTTCGAGGCACCCAGTTGTTCCGCCAACTCCGCGTAGTCAATGTGCTTATCGTGCCCCGTCGAAATCGGCAGTTCCACGCCTTCTCCCACTGCTGAAATAATACGTTCCTCCACCGAACAATCGCCGTGCCGATCAAATTCAAACGTGTGCAAATGCGTGTCACAGGCAACCAGGCCGGGCGTCTCGACTTCGCGTTTGAGACTGAATGACAATTTCACATCGTCTTCACTCCCATCGATCACGATCGAAGTGCTCTCCAGACTGTACTCGAAACCACGCCCGCAATAGACCGTATAGCGGCGAGGGTGCGCCGCATTTCCCGCCAGCCTGATCGTGGCAGTTCCATCAATTGAATACACCACTCCCTCTCGAACCGCGATACGCTGATTCGACTCGGCCCCGATGAACACCAGGGCGCCAGTATCCTCATCAATGATCGTAAAGCGACAGGGCACAGCCTGGCCCGATTCCGCTTCGATCGCCCCCATGCTCACCTCTTGCTGCATCACCGGCACCGCACGCCGGTAGCCGCGTTGAGCGAACAATGCCTCCGCCCGCTCCTCGTCTACCAGCAGATCAACCTCGTCATGCAACACCACAGCTCCAATTCGAATATCATCCGAATCCTCCGCCTCTGTCGTCACCTCCAATACATTGTCCAACTCCTTGAGTAGACCCTCTGGAATCGCCAGCCCCCATTCAAAGTGATTGTGATCTCTCGGCAATTTGGTCAGGGCCTGACCATTCAGTTTCAGCGACCACACCTGACGCGTGCCCTCCAGCAGCAACGTCAAAAGCCGCATCGCATCGGGCCGTTCCAGATCAAAACCTAGAACGTATTCTTTCGCTTCCGCCTCTACCGGAAAACTGGACCATTCCCGCGAAGCACCATTCCGAATGTGGTGCATCGCTTCATCCAGCAGCACCTCATCCGCCCACAAGTTTCCCACAAACCCCACGACGCACAGGAAATAGACAATCACCAATCGCACACTTTTTTTCATCGAGCCGACAGCATGAACGAGGCACCCCGATTCGATAAGCCCCGCATCGCGTATTAAGGATCAAAGTGCATCATTCCAAATTTCCATCAAACCTCTCTGTCGCCGCTTCGACCGTTTCATCGAACCAATTCTGACGAGCCAGGAAGGGATGCCTCCCATTTTAATCTCGAGATCGTCCGACGACCTACCGGGCTTGATGGACTGATCTTGCTTTGCAGTCGGGTTAATCTGTCGAGTATCTGATAAGTTGGCAATGGCTGCTCCGCAATTCCGGCAGTTGCAGGATTCAAGTTCTCGTGATGATATTGAGTCCTAAATCACCATCAGATAATTGAGCATCCTAATGAACAGAGAAAATGATACGAACAACGGACGCCCGGGATTACAACTGGGAGTATGCCGTTACGTAGGGCAGCTAGGCCTCACCTTACTTGTAGCTTTCGGAGCAATCGACAACGTTCGAAGCGAGGAACTCGGCAAAACTCCCAATATCGTTTTTCTGATGGCGGACGACCACCGCTCGCTCGCACTTGGCAGCCGGGGGAACGAGGAGATCATGACCCCCAATCTGGATCAGTTGGCTAAGGACGGTATCTCCTTCACTCGCTGTTACGCGACCAGTCCACTGTGTCTGGCTAGTCGGGCCACGGTCATGACCGGAATGTACGAATACAAGACCGGCTGCAATTTTAGTACTGGGAAATTGTCGGCGGCCGACTGGGCTCGCTCTTATCCCATATTGATGAGGGAGGCAGGTTACCTTACTGCCTTTGCCGGGAAATGGGGATTCCCCACAGAGGCGCTGAATTATGCGGAGCAGTTTGACAAGTGGGGCGGCTTCAAAGGGGCCGGGCAAGGGAGTTTCGAAACCGGCAAGAATCCCTCCCTCATATCCTATGCAGAAAAATATCCTCATGTGAGTAAAGCTCTCGGAGCCTTCGGTCGGGATTTTATCCGCGAATCCACCGAGGCGAACAAACCCTTTTGCCTGTCGCTGAGCTTCAAGGCCCCCCACAAGCCACACAACTATGTCGAGCCAGAGACGGAGCCCTACTACGAAGAGGTGACCTTTCCCAAGAGCGCGAGTTGGGGGGAGACGGGCCTCGAGGCGTTGCCCCTGCAGGCCAAACTGGGGCGCCAGTATGCGCAACGCAAGGAGTGGATCGATGCGGAGGAATATCAGCGTCACTTGCGTGTCTACTACCAGCTGATCTCGGGAGTCGATCTCGCCGTGGGCATGGTTCTCAAGGAACTCGAAGAGCTAGGGATCGCAGACAATACGGTGGTGATATACACTTCCGACAACGGCTATTTCTGCGGTTCCCATGGCTTGCAGGGAAAAGTGCTTCCCTATGATGATGCCGCGCTCATTCCGTTGATTGTGCGAGATCCATCATCGGCCTCGTCAGGGCAGACATCCGGAGCTGTGGTCGGCAATATTGACTTTGCCCCGACAATGCTGGACTACGCAGGGCTCCCCATCCCTGAGCAGATGGACGGGAAGTCGATCCGACCGCTCATCGATGATTCTCAGGCGCGCGTGCGGGAGTCCTTGCTCGTAATTCAGAACTGGGGTTGGGCCAGAGATGATCACAGCCGCGCCCTGGCGGTTGCCACCGAAGAGCACAAGTACATTCACTGGTGCTTCGGCGATGAGAATGTTCCGCCCAGCGAGGAGTTGTTCGATACCGACAATGATCCGGAAGAATTGAAGAATCTGGCGGCGAACCCGGAAGCCGCGGAAGTCCTCAAGAAGATGCAGTCGTTCTATGACGCGTTTCATGCGGAGTGGTCAGAGAATTGCGTCGACTCAGAAGCCTACACGCGCCATCGCCAGATCTTCAGTCGGCATATACCTTGGCAGGAGAAGGAGTTCCAGAATACCGGCTCGAAGACTTCGGCGGGGATGAAAAAAGTCTACGAGGAATTGACCGGCATGGCTCCCTCGGGTGATAAGTAGGGCCGCAATGGAAATTGCCTGATCATATAGCGAACATCGACCAGCAATCATGAATCAAGCGGGAAACATATCGCGGAGAAGCATCGTCAACTCTTCCGCTGCGGTGGGGTTGATCCTCATCGCGACAATAGGAACACTATGCGCCGATGTGTCCTTCAACCGGGATATTCGGCCTATTCTCTCGGAGAACTGCTACCAGTGCCACGGTCCGGATAAAGAGGAGCGAAAGGCTGATCTTCGGCTCGATACAGAGGCCGGGGCGAAGGCTGATTTGGGTGGCTACCATGCGGTCTTGAGTGGCGATCCAGATGCGAGTGAACTTGTTGCGCTAATTCTGACGGAGGATCGGGGGGATCTGATGCCACCACCGAAGTCGAAGAAAAAGCTGACCACGGCGCAGAAAGAATTGCTGCAACGCTGGATCGCGGAGGGGGCAGTCTTTGAAGATCACTGGGCTTTCGAACCTCTCGCAGATCCCGACCCTCCAGAGGTGGTCGATAAGGACTGGGTTCGCAACGGAATCGACGGCTTTGTTCGGGCGCGGCAAGAGGAAGCTGGAATTCATCCCTCACCGGAGGCTGGCCGGGAAGTGTTGATTCGGCGCTTGCATCTTGATCTCATTGGCTTACTTCCGACTCCAGAGGAGGTGGATACTTTTGTCGGTGATCAACGGGAAAACGCCTACGAATTTTTGGTAGATAGGCTCCTCACCTCAGAGCATTACGGGGAGCGATGGGGACGGCATTGGCTCGATCAAGCGCGCTACGCAGATTCTAACGGATACACTATCGATCGGCCGCGCATTATGTGGCCGTACCGGGATTGGGTGATTGCGGCCCTTAATGCCGACATGCCCTTTGATCGTTTCAGTATAGAGCAGTTGGCAGGAGATCTTCTTCCCGGGGCCGACAACGCGCAGTTGGTGGCGACCGGCTTCCATCGCAACACCCTTATCAATGGGGAGGGCGGCACTGACAATGAACAATTTCGCAATGAGGCCGTGGTGGATCGGGTCAACACAACCGGGGCGGTATGGCTGGGACTGACCGTAGGATGCGCGCAGTGTCACGCACACAAATTCGATCCAATCAGCCATCAGGAGTATTTCCAGATGTTCGCCTTTTTCAACAGTTGCGCAGATGTCAATAATCTGGGGCCGAGGGTATTGGCGCCGCAGCCAACGGCAGTCGATGTGGCGAGGCTCGATGAGATCGCGGCGGAGGAAAAGGCGTTGCGCGCGATGGATACTGGCGCTCCAACGATAGCGAAAAACAACTTAGCCGAGAGCGACTGGGAGATCATGAGGCCGGTAAGGGCGCGTGCTTCGAGCGGCGCGTCGATTGAACAGTTGAAGGATGGCTCCTTGTTGGTCTCAGGAGAACTGGTGGCAGAAGACGAATATCTGCTGCGCATTCGTATCGAGGCTGAGGAAGTTTCCTCGGTACGCATCGAAGCGATGGTAGATGAGTCTTTGCCGATGGGTGGCCCGGGGCGAGCAGCCAACGGAAATTTTGTGCTCACCGAAGTGGAACTCTCGAAGCCCGACGGGGTGAAGTATAACTGGCTGGGGGCAGGTGCGGCCGACTACTCGCAGTCCGGACACGATATTTCGCGGGCGATCGACGGCGATCCGAAGACGGGATGGGCGATCAACACTAGCCAGAAAGGAAATGTGAATCGATGGGCCGTTTTTGACTTGGCGGAGCCGGTGAAGGCGGACGATCAGGGTGCGGTCGATCTGAGACTGAAATTCTGGCACAAATCGCGACCCTATACCCTCGGTCGCTTCCGCGTGTCGATGTCAGGAAAAAGCCTCACGGGAGGGTCCTCGGCGGAAGATGAGAGGAGAGACAAGCTGAAACGTTTGCTCACGGAAAAATCAGAGATCGAGGGCCGGTATGCGCAGACCCTCGTGATGCGTGATCTTGAGAAGCCGCGAGCGACTCATGTGTTAACCCGGGGGGATTTTCTTCGTCCGGCGGAGGAAGTCGATACAGGAACCTTCTCGGCCTTGCATCGTTTTCAGCCTGAATCAGAGCAGCCGACACGGCTCGATCTAGCGAGATGGTTGATGGATCCCTCCAATCCTTTGACACCGCGGGTGACCGTGAATCGCGTCTGGCAGAAGTATTTTGGTAAAGGGATCGTCGAAACGGAGAACGACTTCGGAACACAAGGCACGCCTCCGACCCACCCAGAGTTGCTCGACTGGTTAGGGCAGCGTTTTGTCGAAGGAGGTTGGTCGATGAAAAACCTTCATCGACTCGTGGTGAATTCGGCGACCTATCGGCAGGCTTCGTTGGCGCGACCTGACCTGGAGGAGTCAGACCCCCTGAATCACCTTTTGGCGCGGCAGGAACGACTGCGGGTTGAGGCGGAAATCGTGCGCGACCTGGCTCTCAGTGCGAGCGGGATGTTGACACAAACAGTGGGAGGCCCCTCAGTTTACCCGCCCCAGCCAGAGGGCGTGTATGCCTTCACGCAAAAGAAGCAGCAGTGGCCGACGAGTGAGGGAGAGGATCGCTTTCGGCGCACGATGTACACCTTTTTCTATCGGAGTGCGCCACACCCGATGTTGACGACTTTTGATGCGCCGCGGTTTAACGCGACCTGTACAAAGCGACTGCGATCGAATACTCCCCTGCAGTCCCTAATGGTGGCGAATGATGCGGGCCTGTTTGAATTAGCAGCTGGCCTGGCCGACCGGGTTCTCGGAGAGACTTCCGGTGATGAGGATCGCGTGCGTTTGAGTCGAATGTTTCGGCTATGCCTCTGTCGGGCACCTCAGGAAGATGAGTTGAATGCTCTCTCAATCTATCTAGAGGAGCAGCGGCAAGAATTTCGCCAGGAGGAAACGGCACAGGAATCCGAGTGGCCCAAAGGGGCCGCATCAGCGGAGGCGGCGGCTTGGATCGCAACAGCGCGGGTGCTTCTGAATTTGGATGAATTTATCACGCGCGAATAAGGCGATTGAATCACTGGAGTCGATGAGAGACCTGAAGAGCATCACACGAAGGCATTTCTACAATGAATGCGGAATTGGCCTGGGAGGAATCGCACTTGGCGGGCTTTTTGGCCGGGAAGGTTGGGCGGCGGAACAGGCTGCGCCGATCAATCCGCTTGCACCGCGGAAGCCGCATTTCCCGGCCAAAGCGAAGAACGTGATTTTCATGTTCATGGCGGGCGGACCGAGCCAGTTGGAGATGTTCGAGGAGAAGCCAAAACTGGCGGAACTCAGCGGATCGGCACCCCCCGATGAGTTCATCAAAGGCAGGCGGTTTTCGTTCCTGGGGCCGGAAGCAAAGTTGCTGGGAGGAACACGGAGTTTTGGACGTTACGGGCAGAGCGGAATGAGCCTGAGTGAGTTACTCCCCTGTCATCGGGACATCGTCGACGACGCCTGTTTTATCCGCAGCGTGCATACAGATGTTTTCAATCATGGTCCGGCGAAGATTTTTCTAAATACAGGATCACCGCAGCCGGGTCGACCGAGCATGGGGGCGTGGACGACCTACGGCATCGGAAGCGAGGCTTCAGATTTACCGGGATTCGTGGTCTTGCAATCAGGTCCGCGCGGTCCGCGGGCAGGCTCATCGCTCTGGTCGAGTGGGTTTCTTCCCACAACCCACCAGGGAGTCCCCTTTCGCGGCTCCGGAGATGCAATCGTCAACCTCACGAGTCCGGGTGGATTCAACGATAAACGCCAGCGTCAGTTTTATGATGCGGTAGGTGATTTGAATAAAAAGCGTTTCGATGTGGTGGGTGACCCAGAGATTCAGACACGGATCACGGCGTATGAGATGGCTTACCAGATGCAGTCGAGCGCGCCCGAGTTGATGGATATCGCTAAGGAACCGGCACATGTCCTCGATATGTATGGGGCGGAACCGGGGGCTTCGTCGTATGCGAACAACTGTCTCCTGGCGCGCCGCATGGTCGAGCGAGGCGTTCGTTTTGTGCAGCTCTATCACACCGACTGGGATCACCATGGCGGGCCAGGGCAAACGCTTGGAGATGATCTCGCTGCGCGATGCCGGGAAATTGACCGGGCCTCTGCGGCTCTGGTGAAAGACCTGAAAGCCCGCGGCATGCTCGATGATACCCTCGTCGTTTGGGGCGGAGAGTTCGGGCGAACCCCGATGGGTGAAACCCGGAAGGGCAAAGTTGGAGGTCGCGATCACTTCATCGACGCCTACACGATGTGGATGGCTGGGGGTGGGGTGAAGCCAGGGACGATTTATGGGGCGACGGACGAGCTGGGGTTATCCGTTACCGAAGACCCCGTTCACGTGCACGATCTCCAGGCCACCATTCTGCATCTTCTCGGCATGGATCACGAACAACTGACGTATCGCTTTCAGGGTCGGCAGTTCCGGCTCACTGATGTGCACGGACAGGTCGTGCCGGGCATTTTGGCGTAGGGCTCGATGACCCACGACGGCTTTGGAATCAGCCCGCGAACAAAGGAAAATGAGGATCAGGAATTTTCGAAATATGAAGAGATTGAATTCAATGAACAGAAAACTATTTTCGAGGAGTGGTCGAATTGCGATAGCACTATCCGTTGCCCTCTCGGCCAGTTCAGCGCTTGCTGAAAAGACCAACGTCATTCTAATCATGGCCGATGACATTGGCTACGAATGTTACGGAGCATACGGAGGAACCTCCTACGAGACTCCCGTGCTAGACAAGCTTGCCGCAGAAGGGATGCGTTTCAATCACGCCTATTCCAACCCTGTCTGCACGCCGACCCGGGTAAAGATTATGACCGGGTTGAGCAACGTTCGCAACTACGCCTCCTTCTCGGTCCTGAAGAAGACCGAGCGAACTTTCGGCCACATGATGCAAGATGCCGGTTATCACACCGCCATTGCCGGCAAGTGGCAACTCTACGGCGCCGAACATTACAAGGACAACATTCGCGCTAAGGGCTCCCTGCCTCAGAACATGGGGTTCGATCGCCATTGCGTCTGGCAAGTCGACAAATTAGGCGGCCGTTTCTGGGAGCCGAGCATTACTATCGACGGCGAGCTAAAGGAATTCGGCGAGGACGTTTATGGACCGGATATCTACAACCAGTATTTGCTCGATCGAATGGAGGAGTTCAAGGACGAACCCTTCTTCCTCTACTACCCAATGGTGCTGGTCCACTCTCCCTTTGTTGCCACGCCGGACAGCGACAATCTGAAGAGCAAGAACAAGCAAGAAAACTTTGGGGACATGGTGGCCTACATGGACAAACTCATCGGCCGCATTGTGGATAAGACCGAGAGCCTGGGAATCGCCGACCGCACGCTCATCCTGGTAACTGGCGACAACGGGACCCACAAGTCGATCACATCAAGAATGGGAGACAAAAAGGTCGTCGGTGGCAAGGCGAAGACCACTGATGCCGGAACCCATGTGGCGCTATTTGGTTATCAACCAGGAACCATCCCGGCCGGCAAGGTCTCGGACACACTCGTCGAATTCACCGACTTCGCGCCGACCATCGCCGAAGCCACCGGCGTCAATCCTTTGACCCCGACGGACGGTCAAAGCTTCCTGCCGCAACTTCACGGAAAGCGCGGCAGTTCGCGCGAATCCATCTACGTCTACTACTGGCCGCGGCCCGAGACAGGGCAGCCCCAGATATTTGCGCGAAACCAGCGCTGGAAACTCTATGCTGATGGCCGGTTGTTCGACATCAAAAACGATGTCTTTGAAAAAGTGGAGGTGAACAATCCCGAGACCGCTCCCATCAGGAAAAAGCTGCAAGCCGTCCTGGACCGAATGCCGGCCAAGGGGCAATCGCTCTTTAAGTTCGAATGAAGATCAATATCTAGCGTGCTCTATGGCTTCTTTTCAGGAACCTTGAATTCTTGAAAGAGTGACAGAGGACTGGATGGATTGGATGGATTGGATGGATTGGGGGGGGCTCCACAAGTATGACTATCGCAACAGAGCGTCAATCTGGGAACCTGAACCCCTTAGCGGTTCGGCTTCAGAACAATAGCCCCTGATGACTAATGAAGTCACCACAGTCAATCTCTCAGACGCTAAGCAAACTGAAAAGGAGTGACACTACTTCTTCGGTGCGGTCGCACGCCACTCCTCCATCAGCTTGGCGTGCTCTGCTGCGACTTTCTTAAACTCATCACCCTGTCGATCCAAAGTCTGGCGCTGAGCTGCCAGCTCCTTGATACGGGCTTGCAAAACCTTACGCTCTTCGGCCGCAGCCGCTGTCTCGATGGCCTCCTGAGAAATCACATCATCCCAGTCATCCGTCCGGAAGACAGAGGTCGGCAAATCTTCGCTGTTCACCAGATTGGCCCCTTCGGGATTGGCGGCCCACGCATATCTGACAGCCGCCGGCGCAGGAACCTCTTCGCAGCTTACTATCACTGTATCCGTTCCCTCGATTTCCGCATCAGCCCAGTGCCAGACACGATCTTCTCCGGCAATCTCGAAGTGCTTCAGGGATCCTTTCCCTCGAACCTGAAGGCCCGAACCGGCCTGATCAAACATCACCTTCATCGCACCGTCCCTCATCTTGCTTGTCCGATAGAGAGGCCCTGAGTAAAGGTTGTTTTTCCCGTAGTCTTTGGCCAAAGCCCAACGAGCCAGACGCTGACCGGGATCGTGCTTATTCTTGGGATGAATGTCACTCGCATCACCGACATCATTGATCGTCGCCATTCCTGTCTTTGGGGTAGTCCCGAGCACTAGACGCATACGGTCCTGAAGCAGTGGCCAAGGGTCTGAATTGCCCGGTTCGGTAGCCACTTCTTTGAAATTAGCCAACTGGACAAAGTAGAAAGAAAAATCATCGTCCCACCGCGCACGCCAATCATTGATCATCAGAGGTAGCGTCACATCATAGGGAACTGCGCCCGCTTTGGCATTCGCTTCGCCCTGATACCAAATCGCGCCACGCATCGTGTAGCCAACAAATGGATTGATCATCGAATCGAACAACACACCCGGCTTGCCCTCCGTATCGAGCGGACGCTTGGGCTCTGCGGGCTTTTTGGGCGCGCGACCTCTTTCCTTGGAATCTGTCGCCTTATACTTAGCAATCTGAGCCTCCCAGTCGGTCAAACGTTTCGCATAGAAATTCTGCGCCTGCTCAGGGTCATACGCCGCATCGGCTTCCAGCAGAACATCAACCATCGCCTTAGTTCCCGGCACTGTTTTGAGCGCTTCGCGGCTCGTAAAGGTTTCCACAGGCTTTCCACCCCATGCCGATTTGATCACACCGATGGGAATTCCCAGATCCTGATTCAGCTTCTTGGCAAAGAAATAGGCGACCGCCGAATAGTCGGGCACCGTCTCAGGTGAACACAGGCTCCACTCCCCTTCAATATCAGTCTGCGGCTCAACCGCCGTCACCATAGAGGCCAGGAAAAACCGAATCTCAGGGAAATCGGCCGAGGCAATCTCATCAGCGTAGGCTTCAACCCGTCCCACCGAAAAGACCATATTCGACTGCCCTGAAGCGAGCCAGACCTCTCCCACAAGAACATCCTCAAGCGTAATTTTCTCCTCCCCTGCTTCGACGGTCAAATCGGCACCCTGCGCATCAGCCGGCCCCGTCATCACTGCGGTGCGCCAGCTGCCGGCTGCGTCGGACTGAATCGACCCGGTATTGCCCTTGAAAGAAACCGTCACCTTCGTATTTGGAGCAGCCGTGCCCCAGATCGCTGCGGCCCCCTCCCGCTGCAGAACCATGTGATCGCTGAAAAATTGCGGGAGCGAAAGAGTTTCAGCGGCGGCTGATGCGACAGAGATCAACGTCAGTGCGGCGCAGATCAAAAGAGGGGGATTCAAAAAACGACTCATCATTGTGCCGGTATTCTAGCGGCAGCCCCCCTCATTCGTCGAGGGGCCTGATGAAGGGAGGTTGAAAGCTCTTCAGGGGTTGTCTACTTGCCAGCCTCTTGTCAGGATACTCTGAGACTGGCCCCCATTCGGCGGAGTCTTTGCCTAGTATTCATGAGACTACTCACACTGATTATTGTTGCCCTCGCCCAGATCGGAACGTCACAGGAAGACACCATGAAAGAAATTCGAGTCGGAATCATCGGACTGGACACCTCCCATGTCAGTGCCTTCACTAAGGCGCTCAACAATCCCGACGCAGAGGGAGACCTCGCCATCTGTCGCGTCGTGGCAGCCTACCCGAAAGGAAGCACGGACATCGAATCGAGTATCAGCAGGGTGCCTAAATACACCGAAGAGCTCAAAAGCATGGGCGTGGAAATCGTCACCTCGATTGACGACCTCCTCACACGGGTGGACGCAGTCCTTCTCGAAACCAACGACGGTCGCCCTCATCTCGAACAGGTGCTGCCCGTGCTCAAGGCCGGAAAACGAGTCTTTGTCGACAAACCCATCGCCGGCTCTCTTTCCGATGCGATCCTGATTTTTGAGGCGGCAGAGAAGTATGGAATCCCGCTATTCTCTTCGTCTTCTCTGCGCTTTGGCTCCGATACGCAGGCAGTCAAATCCGGTTCAATAGGCAGGGTTACCCACGCCGAAACGAGTAGTCCCGCTAAAATCGAAGTGACCCATCCCGATCTTTTCTGGTACGGGATACACGGAGTGGAATCACTTTTCACCGTCATGGGACCGGGGTGCATCTCCGTGAAACGCTCTCTGAACAGCGATGGCCTCATCCGGGTCGACGGCAAATGGTCAGGTGATAGAACCGGCGCATTTGTTGAGGGAAAGTTCTCCGGCACGGCCACCGGCGAAACAGGCACCGCATCCATCGGCGACCACGACGGCTACGAACCTCTGCTGGCTCAGATTGCCCACTATTTCAAAACCGGAGAAATCCCGGTAGAGCCTGAGGAGACTCTCGAGATCTATGCCTTCATGGAGGCCGCAGACGAAAGTAAACGTCTGGGCGGGGCCGAAGTAACGCTTGAGAGCATGATGGAAAAAGCTAAAGAATAGCTGTAGAGAGAGGTGGAGAAATCCACCTAACAGGGCCAAGTTCACGCTGACTTTAATAGATTCAATCGGCCACCAGACACTGTGTCGCACCCGCCCGTTTCAGCCATGCCAGACCTCAGTCCCGCCTCTAATATTCTGACTGGATTTACCGCCTACCTCCGGGTTCCCCGGGTCCTCTTTCGATACCATCTCTGGCCCTACCAACTGCTTCCCGCTGTGATCAGCCTCGTTTTGAGCGTAGTGATTTTGGTGGCATTCTACTTCGCAGCAGACGGCTTTTCCACCTGGATAGACGGGCTCATCATTATCCCCTGGGAGTGGCTCGACAAGACAGTTACAGTAACCACGGTCATACTTACTTTTCTCGCCCTCGTCGCCGGTTTCGCGTTTGTACACAAACATATCGCCCTGATCCTACTCGCTCCCTTTCTAGGGATTATCGCCGAGGAAACCCTCAAAGCGATCAAAGGTGATGACTACGTCAGAACAAAACTCACTATTGGGCAGTCTTTTTCCCGAAGCGCCAGGATCAATCTCCAATACATTCTCCGGGAATTTCTCGCCAATCTGCTCTTTTTTGCCTGTGGACTTGTTCCCCTGATCGGCTCAGCCATTTCCGCCTCCGGCATGTTTCTGACCCAGTCCCGATTTCTGGGATACGGGCTCATGGATTTTCCTTTGGAGAATCGCGGCTTCTCCGTGACCGAGAGCGATGCCTTCGTCAAAGATCGCAAGTCCCTTTCCATTGGCCTTGGGTCCGGCTACCTGCTTCTCATGATGATCCCTTTTGTCGGCTGGATGTTTGCTCCCACTTTTGGCACGGTTGCAGGAACACTGAAAGCCATTGATGAACTCGATGCGGTGAGCCAGGCATGAATCTCGAGGACCTTCTCCTTCGCCCCTTAGAACGTCTTGAACTCGATCAGGCCATTGAATGGGCCGCCGAAGAGGGATGGAATCCCGGTCTACACGACGCCGATATTTTCTGGGAGACAGATCCGGCAGGTTTTGTTGGAGCCGAATACGAAGGCAACCTCGTTGCTACTGGCTCCATCGTCTCCTATGACGACAACTTCGGATTCATGGGATTCTTCATCGTTCGTCCCGACCTTCGCGGCAAAGGCATCGGTACCAAGCTGTGGTTCTTCCGTCGGGACCAACTCAGGTCACGGCTCAACCCGGGCGCAGCAATCGGCATGGATGGAGTCTTCGATATGCAGGATTGGTATGCCAGAGGCGGGTTTCAGTTCACACACCGAAATCTGCGTATGCATGGCACTGGACAAGCCGCTTCCCGCCATCCTCTGGTCGTCCCGCTGAGAAGCGTCCCTTTAGATCAGGTCTACTCCTTTGATCAAAGTCATTTTGGGTGCGCTCGCGATTCCTTTATCAAATCGTGGATCACCATGCCTGACTCAACGGCTCTTGGCTTCGTGGACGACAATAGACTTTGCGGGTTCGGCACCATCCGGCAATGCCGTGAGGGTCATAAGATCGGCCCACTCTTTGCCGAAACTCCTGAGGCGGCTGAACAACTCTTTACCTCTCTCAGCTCCCAGGCGGATGGCAAGCCCATCTGGATGGACATCCCGGAGAACAATTCCGATGCGGTAGCTCTGGCGACGCGCCACGGGATGACAGAGGTCTTCGGCTGCGCACGAATGTACCACGGCGAAATCCCAGACCTCCCGTGGAATCAGATTTATGGCATAACCACTTTCGAGCTGGGCTAAGCCATGAGCCATTCCGATTTTGAGTGTCCAACCTGCGGTGAAGAAGTCTCCCCCAATGCCTCAGCCTGTCGCAACTGCGGCGCCCAGAAAGTCGACGGCCGATGGGCAGACTCGAGCTCCTACGACGGCATTGATTTGCCAGACGACGAATTTGACTACGACGACTTCGTTGCCCGTGAATTTGGAACTGGCCAACCCAAAAAAACCGGCAAAGATTTCTTCTGGTGGATTGTGGCGGTCGTTTTGCTGATCGCCCTCCTCGTGATGTCACTCCCCTTACTCAATGTCCTGATGTTCCGAAGCGATCATTGAGAAGCTCGCGACGAAAGTCGAAAATTCGCTTCAACTTGGATCGAACAAGGGGCAAACCTATTTCACCAAAAGGAAAGAATGGTAGAGCGTAATGAATTCTATCGAGCATTGACGTTCCACCCGCACATGTCTCAAACCGGTGAAGGTGATTCCAAAACCGGTAGGGACCAGAACGCTGTTCATCGATGAAATACGCCCCTTCTTCCACCGTCGTAATCTCAGTGGTCCACCGCGTTTTGATACACGGAGCAAGTTGAACTCGATGGACGATAATCTGGCCCTGAAACATCTGTTCACCATTGCCTGATATTGTTTCAAATCCGAGTTCCGGCGGAGTCATATCATCGAGATTGCTCGAATCGCTGAAAAATGCCCATGCCTCCTCGATTGAAATCGGCAGGATCTGAGTCTGTTCCATTTGGTGCAATTTCATGAATCTCACCAGTCTACGCCCCAGAGCGGCTGAAGCGATGCATCAATCTACTGCGAACGGATCACTCGTGTCGAAGCGCCTCAACGGGACTCAGTCTGGCGGCCCGCAGCGCCGGGTAGAGGCCGAAAACCACTCCAGTGAAAACAGAAATAGTCAGCGCCAGTCCAGGAGCCCAGGATTTCACCACCGTCACCATTCCGCTGAATTCGGTCACAATTGCCGGCACTGATAGGCCCAGGGCAACTCCAATAAGCCCTCCGATACCGGAAAGCAAAGTAGCCTCAACTAGAAACTGGGTCGTGATATCACGACGTCGACCTCCTAGAGCCCGGCGGATTCCGATCTCACGGGTACGTTCAGTGACACTCGCCAGCATGATATTCATGATTCCAATCCCCCCCACGATCAGGCTGATCGTGGCGATTGATCCCAACACTACCGTGAAAATCTGTTTCGTTCGCTCAGCCTGCCGCAGCAACTCAACGGGCACCACAATTTTAAAATCAGGTTCGTCGTGATTTGATTCTAACAAATGCCTGACGGCATCTGCCTTGGATTCCACCTCAACAGGATTGTCCACCACGACAGTCACCTCGTGAAACTCGACCTTCTCCGCCTCAAAACTACCTGTCCTGGACTTCATCACCACGTCCCCATACCTCTCCAACATGGTCTCCAGCGGGATGAACATTTCATACTCCTCCTCTTCCGTCTGTGGTGCTCCATCTGGAAGAGCTACAGCAGAATCAAGAATCCCGACAACATGGTAGTAGGTGTCATCCAGCTTAACGGTATTACCAATCACAGGGTCCAACGGAAATAGCTTTCGGGCGGCTTCTCGATTGAGAACGCAAACGCTCCTCTTGCTCTCCATCTCGAGAAGGTTGAAGAATCTGCCCTCCACCACTTCACGGTTCCGCATCTCGGGAAAAATCGGGATCACTCCGGAAATCCTCGCATCCACTCGTCGGGTTTTGTGCCGAATGTAATCCCCAATCTCCCGGTTCGGAACCACCATTTTAATCCCTGGAATGGTCGCCAGAATCTGCCGAACGTCCCGCGCCGTCACGCCATACTCAAGGACATAAGAACGGCCACTGCTGCTATTGCTTGAGCCCGGTGGCTTGACGCTTCGAATAATCACATTCTGACTCCCCAACTTACGAATCTGTTCCTGAGCCTCAAAACTGGCACCCTCTCCAATGGCCAGCATAGCGATCACGGAAGACACGCCAAACACAATACCCAGAGCCGTGAGCAACGATCGCAACCGGTGCAACCATAGACTCTTCATTCCCAGCAGGATACTGCGCTTGAGATTCAAGGCCCGGCCCGTGGCCCCACTTCTCCAGCGGCCTCCTTCGTCCACCATCGACCCCGACCCGTCCCACTTTTTGCCGCGCTCCCGCTGCTCGTCTTTTTCCACCTTACCGTCACGCAACCGTATGATTCGATTGCCCCGTCGAGCCATCTCCTCATCATGAGTCACAAAAATGAGCGTCTTTCCTTCAGCATTCAGTTCAGCAAAGATAGCTAAAATTTCCTCTCCTGATTTCGTATCGAGATTTCCGGTCGCCTCGTCCGCTAAGATGACGAGCGGATCATTTGCCAGAGCCCGGGCAATGGCAACTCGCTGCTGCTGGCCGCCAGACAGCTCAGTAGGCCGGTGACTCACGCGATCTCCCAATCCAACTCTCTCCGCGAGAGCCAATGCCCGCTTGCGGCACTCATGCTCAGGAATACCCTGATAGAACATCGGCACCTCAATATTCTCCAGGACCGTCAACTGAGGGATTAGGTTATAGGATTGAAAAATAAAGCCCAACCGCTTTCCTCTCAGGGCAGACAGAGTGTCATCATCCAGATCCGAAACGTTATCACTGCCTAATAGATAGTCTCCCTCAGAAGGTTGATCGAGACACCCCAACACATTCAGCAGCGTCGATTTTCCGCAGCCGGACGGACCCATGATGCATAGATAGTCCCCCTCTTCAACCTGGAGAGAAATTCCGTCGAGCGCCCGAACTACAGAATCACCCATCCTGTAGGAACGGGCCACACCATCCAGCTCAATGATTGGCCTGGATGAACCCATCAGTCAGAATTAGATTTCTCCTCGACCTCAACTCCGTCGCCGATATCAGGCTTACTCAGGAACACAAACTCCCCTTCACTGAGTCCCTCTTTTACCTCGATAAACTCGTCACTGAATCCCCCAATCTCAATCAGACGGCGCTCCATGACACCGTCACGATCAATGTAGGCCACCATCTCTCCAGCTTCTACCATAACGGCCTGCAATGGGATCTTCAGGATGTCCTTGAGTTCTTCTACTACGATTTCGATTTTGACGCTCATGCCCGGCTTCAACCAATCATGAGTGCCGTCGATGTGAATCTCGATGGGATAGACTTTCTGATTCGGGCTCAGGAATGAGCGCCGTGAGTCAGGAAGTACCGCCACTTTCTTCACCTCGCCGTTGAGAACTTTGTCTGTCTCAGCATCGGCGACGATGCGCACTTTTTGCCCGGTTTCGATTTTCTTAATATGAGACTCCTGAATCGAGACCTTCACACCCATTCGTCTCATATCCGGAATTGTAATGATCGTTTGTTTGTATCGAACCTGTGCCCCCTCCTCAATCTGTTCCTCGCTTCCGTAGTAGGATCGATCCCTATCGTTGGACCCATAAACAACCAGTCCCGGTTTACTGGCCACGATAGTGCAGCTCTCCAGTTGTTCGTCCAACTCATCCCGCTTCTTGGTGGCCATTTTGAACATTTGTTCGGCATTCCTAAACTTCGCCGCCGCCTGAGCCAACTTGGCTAATGCCTCCTTCTTCTCTCGATCCAGCAGATTGAGGGCATCTTCGTACTTGGTCAGAAGTTCCTCCGCCTGCTTCGGAAACTCGTAGCGACGATAGAGTTCCAACTGAGTCTCCATACTAAGCTCTTTGATCTCTGCCTTCTTTAAGGCTACCCGCTCTTTATCAAGCGTCGCCTTGGTGATGAACCTTTCCTTAGCCAGCCTCTCTGATCCAGTCACATTCTCCAGCTCAACCGCGTATTCACTCTGAGCCACCAATAGCTCATCGAGCCGCTTGCGAAGTTCCTGCTGCGCTTCGCCATCCCCCAACTCCTCATCTTCCAGGAACTTGGCAAAGTCGATCCGAACCCAGTCGCCCCGACTGATGATCTCCTCATTCGTCAGAGGCTCAGACTCTGCTTCCTGCTCTGACTCCTTCGCACCGCCTCCGACCAATCGCTTTCTAAAATCCTCTTCATATCGAAGCAAAGACGCTTCATCGGCCGGCAAATCGCGAATCGAGAGCACCTTCATCGAAGCGCCCTGCCCCAAATATTTCTCCAAATCCATCAGAGCAAACCTGGCCGTCTGACGGGCTATCTTTATCTCATTCTGACTCTCTGTCGCCTGAATGGCCCGCTCTTCATCCGTATCGGTCAAGGCTGTCTGCGCATTCTCGAACTCGATATCGTGAAGCTCGATCTGCTCCTTCATCTCGGTAGGATCAAGCTTGATCAAGATCTTCTCGGATTCCACATCTTCAGGCGTGACATCGTAGCCTTCGTCGACAAGGGACAGAATCTTAACCCCCTCGCGCGTCTCGACCTGCGACTTAAGTTCAAGAGACTCAAGCGCATTGATGCTACCACCTTCAAGCACCACGATCTCAAGATCTCCGCTGACCACTTTAGCAAGAGTGGAACCCGCTACCACACTGCCTCCTGACCGAGTCATTCCATAGGCACCAAACGCCACTGCCACCGCGACCAAACAGTAGATCACCCACCGTTTGCTCCTTACCTTTCCGCCATCACTACTCTCACCCACTTCTGGAAAAGTGGAATCAGGGCTCCCTGATCCCTCAAGAGTTGATCCCAATATTTGGCTTTGTTCCGGAGGCTGCATGGCGCTGAGAGCTCGATCTATCAGCATGTATTATGCCCAGATCAGGCCGGAGAATGCCAGCTTTGAGACAGGGAAGCAAAGCTAAATTGAGTGATGTTTCCAAGCCTCCTGGAAAGAATTGTTACAATCGCCAACCTCCCCCGCTACAGTTGCCGGAGGCCATGAATGACATTGAGAGCATACGAGTGAATCTCCTTTCCTACCCCGAAGCCACCGAAGGAACCCCCTTCGGACCCGAGGTCCTGGTTTACAAGATCGCGGGGAAAATGGTCGCCACCCTGTCACCCGAAGAAGTCCCGGTCCGGATGAACTTAAAATGCGACCCCGACCGTGCCCTCGACTTGCGAGACACGCATGACGCGATAGCGCCGGGATACCACATGAACAAACGCCACTGGAATACTCTGACTCTAGACGGAACTCTCAACGAATCATTCATCAAAGAGCTGATCCGCCACTCGGTTGACTGTGTTCTGGCCAGCCATACCAAAACGGCCAGAGACCGAGTACAGAGCCAGCTCTCGCCATTATGTTAGACCTAGATATGGGGCATACCGAAATGGCACGGTTTTAAGGATATTTTAAGGCCCAACGGGGCGGCTTCAACCGGCATTACAAAACGAATTGAGGTCGCGCTTTCAGCGCTTTTTAGTTTTATCGCCATCAAACCTGGGGCGTTGCCGGATGGCCGCCCCCGCCCAGGCTAGTTTGAGTCCGGCCCGTTGGGCCTCTGGGTGCCGAAAAACCCTCTTAAAACCGTGCCATTCGGGGCATACCGGCTAACTACTCCGAATCAAGAGACTTTCAGAACACTACTCGAAGAGCTGCCTTGAAATTTTGTGCAACTCCTCAGGCGAGACCTTCTGAACTTCTCTATCATAGGTAATCAGCCCGTTGATCTCACCTTCCACATCCGTGGTCTGCGTGTAGATCCCAGCCGCGATGCCCTTTTTCTTCAGATCTGCCAGCATCTCTATTGAGGTTCGATAACGATCCAGCCATTCTTCCTGATCCTTTGGCAGTCCTCCGTAACCCCAGTTGCGAGCATGGGGATCCCAAACATGATTTTCCACCGGAAATCCGTGGCCACCAAACTCACCCATCACCTTCACATAGCCCTCAAACCGCCCACCCTCTCCCTGATCAAACGGAAATTCAGGGTGGGGATAAGCGTGAGCGTCGACGATATCTCCACCGGGGAAGAAATTCCCTCCACTGGCAATATTGACTTGTCGGCTGGCATCATACTTCACCGTCCACTCGCCGACCTCAAGCGTCTGATGCTGTCCCCAGCGTTCATTGAAAGGAACCCACTGCACAATCGAAGGGTGATTGTGAAGAGCATCCATCATCCCTTTCAGCTCCGCCATAAACTGAGCGTGAGCCGGCTTCGGCCAGACCGCCGTCTCGGGATTCTCCTTCAATCTCGTCCACTCGGGATCATCAGGTGACACGTTGCTCACCTGATCCTGCCACACCATCATGCCCACCTTGTCGCAGTGATAATAATAAAGGCGAGGCTCCACCTTGATGTGCTTCCGAATCGTGTTAAACCCAGCCGCCTTGAGGAATTTAATATCCGAAACCATCGCCTCTTCAGAAGGAGGGGTCAGCAATCCATCCGGCCACCAGCCCTGGTCGAGCGTTCCCCAGTGAAAAATCGGCTTACCATTCAAAGTGAATCTCAAGTTCCCCTCGTCATCCTGATCGATACCAGTCTCCCGAATCCCAACGTAGGAATGAACCACATCGTCCCCCACTTCGATCATCAACCGGTAGAGATTGGGTGAGTCCGGCGACCAGAGACGAGGGTTCGGAATCGAAAGCTGATAGCCATGGGTACTCGCTACCTCTGTCTCCCCCAAAAATGCAGTCACCGTCACTTTTTGGTTCTCATCACCCTGAACGTCAGTCTCGATTGCGATCCGGCCGCTTATCTTCGGCGTGACCTTTAACCTCGATAGATGAGTATCCGGCACTTCCTCCATCCATACCGTCTGCCAGATACCGGACACGGGAGTGTACCAAATCCCCTTCGGATTGAGACGCTGCTTGCCTTGCAACTGATAGGCTCCGAGCTGATCGGTGGCGTCCGTAACTCTCACTAGAATCTCGTTCGAACCATCCTTGGACAAATCCGTCACATCGAACGAAAAGGGTAAATTTCCACCTGTGTGAGAGCCGGCCTCGACTCCATTCACCCAAACCGTCGACTGATAGTCCACCGCTTCAAAGTTGAGCAGATACCGCTTCCCATCCTTCTTCTCGACATCAACTGTTCGGCGGTACCAAAGCGCATCTTCAGGGGTAAACTGTCGCTCCACTCCTGACAAAGGTGCTTCAATCGCAAAGGGAACCAGAATCTTGCCTTCCCAATTCTTCGGGGCCGATTCTGCCTCTATCGAAGTCACCGAGAAATCCCAATTACCGTTCAGATTAGTCCAGTTTTCCCTGCGAAATTGGGGACGAGGATAGGCCTTCCACACATTGTCCTCATTCACCTTCTCCGACCACTGCGTGCGCATCGCCACCTTCGGGATGACCACCTCGACTTGATAATCCAACAATTCACCCCTCAGCATGTTAGGAACCTTGTAGGCTCCCACAGGATCTCTGAAATCCTGACCTCCATACAATCCAATGCCAGGCTGATCGCCAATTAGTCCCGGTGATTTCTGCTTGGCTACTTCTTTCCCGTTGACTGAGAGCGACATGGTATCCTCGTCCAACCGCGCCTCCAACAGAACTTTCCCTTTCACCTCTTTTCCACCCTTTAGATTCGTCAGCTTGCCTTCATTTCGAATCGAGAAAACAGGTTTCCCCTCTTCAAAATGGAGGGCGTAGCCGAAACGCACTCCGCCGTGTGAGACCACCACGCCGTTCAGTTTCTTCTTCGGGCCCACCGCCTTGACCTCCGCAGTGATTTCAAATGCCCGCCCCGTCACCTGCGGCGGATTCGGATGCGCAACTGCCCCTTCGGATGGCGCTCCTTCTTTCACCTTGGGATAGACTTTCGCCCTCTGAGCCCAGGCATCCCACTGCGCGGCCATGCGCCCGACCATCTCCGGCTTCTCGGCCGCAAGATCATTCAACTCAGTCCGATCCGCGGCAATGTTGTAAAGCTCCCACTTGGAAGCATCCACACCATTGTTTCCCGAGACACCTTTGCCGACCAGCTTCCAGTCACCATCGCGAATGAAGGCGTTGTTTTCGTGTTCCACAAAAATGGGTTTTTCCCGGCCCAGATCATCTCCTTCGAACGCGGGACGCAGCGAAACTCCATCAAGCGACGGGATATCATTGCTATGAAACTTCGAGGGGTATGTCGCTCCCGCCACATCGAGGATCGTTGGCACGAGATCAATCAGCTGAGCGGGATTTCCATACCAGTCCTTTCGCGCCTGAATCTTCGCCGGCCAATGAGCAAAGAACGGCGTCGATGCGCCCCCCTCATGCACGTAGTGCTTATAAAGCCGAAACGGCGTGTTGCTCGCATTGGCCCACGCCTCACCGTAACTGTTGCCGGATTCCAGATTGCGATTTTCAATATTGTAAAAGTCACCGCGACCTAACATTCCGCCTTCCTGGCAACCGCCATTATCCGAAAGAAACATGATGAGCGTGTTTTCAAAGATGCCCTTCTCCTTCAAAAACGAAGTCAGTCGGCCGATGTTCTGATCCACCCGATCCACCATCGCCGCGTAGACCGCCATCTTGAGATCCATTTCATCCTGCTTCTTCTCGTCGAGTGAATCCCAATCCGGAATCTTTTCGGTTTTAGGAGACAGCTCCCAACTCTCATCGATCAATCCCAGTTCGATCTGCTTTTTCAGGCGTTGTTCGCGCATCTTATCCCAGCCGATCTTGTATTTGCCTCGGTACTTCGCAATATCGTCTTCAAATGCCTGCAGCGGCCAGTGCGGAGCCGTGAATGCCAAGTAGAGAAAAAACGGATCCTCCTCGGCCCTCTCATCGAGATGCTCCCCGATGAAACGCATCCCGTAGTCCGTGAACGCATCAGTCGTGTAGAAAGCCTCGTCCGTCGTGCTCTCGGGATTCGGCACCGGTTCATTCATGAAAGTCATCCCCCGCGGGTCCTCCGGGTAAAAGAATCTGGTCGCTCCCGAGATGCAGCCGAAATATTTATCGAACCCTCGCTGAAGCGGCCAGCGATCTTCCGCATTGTTGCCGAGATGCCACTTGCCTGCCATGAGGGTGGCGTAGCCACTCCCTTTGAGCGCCTCTGCCACCGTGACACATTCGCGATTGAGGTAGCCTTGATAGGCGGGCGGTGCCGTCTTGCCTCGGTCGCTATTGGGCGGTTGGGTCATGTGCCCGATCCCTGTCTGGTGAGGGTGCAAGCCCGTCATCAAAGTCGCCCGAGTCGGACAGCAGCGGCCTGAGTTATAGAACTGAGAGAACCGCACCCCACCGTGAGCCAGCGCATCCAGATTCGGAGTCGCGATTTCAGAACCGTGGTATCCCAAATCCGAGAAGCCCATGTCATCCACCATGATGAGAATCACGTGGGGTCGCTCGGCCGATTGAGTCTCCGCGGCTAGGAAAACTGCGACAGCGATAAAAATGGGGATCAAGATCTTCATGGATATAAAAAACAACAGGGTTGGGTCCCCCATTCAACAGGGTTAAGTGATCATCGCAAATAGCGCAATCCACGAAACTAACTCCGATTTTGGACCGATCTGTCCCGTTTTTGTCGAAATCGGCCATTTACCCCTTCGCGCGATAGCGCGGGTAGCTGCGAGCGGCCCGCTCGCAGAATAACAAAAACAACGAGCGGGGCGACGGGGCGGCCTTCCGGCGTTGCTATTTTTTCCCTGTGACAAACCAGAGCGTATCCCCTACTCCTGAAACGACCCCGAATTGCTTTTAATGAAGCCCAATTTCCCGATCCTCGTATCCCTGTTTCTCGCCGCCTCCTCCTTCGCCGCCTCCTCCTTCGCCGAGCCCCCGGAAGCCCGGCGCCCGGAAGCCCGGCGCTCGGAGGCCGCACGCCCCAACATTCTTTTCATCTTCAGTGACGATCACGCACTTCGCACTATCGGGGCCTATGAAGGCTCTATTAACCAGACGCCCAACCTGGACCGCATCGCCGATGAGGGCGCCATCTTCAATCGCTCATACAACGTCAACTCGATCTGCTGCCCTAGTAGAGCCGCCATCCTGACCGGCAAGCACAGCCATGCGAACGGCATCTGGGGCAATAGCTCCGATTGGAACGGCCAGCAGTGGGTCTACCCTCGCGAACTGGGACGGTCGGGGTACCAGACTGGACTCATCGGTAAATGGCACCTCAAAGGTGACCCCACTGACGAATTCCAGAGCTGGGAAATCCTCCACGGAAAAGGGGGACAGGGCTCTTATTACAATCCCGAATTCCTTACCGCTGACGGCGTCACCAAAGTAGAAGGCTACTCCACCGAGATCATCACCGAGAAATCACTCGATTGGCTCAAAAACCGCGACAACTCGAAACCGTTTCTCCTCTGTGCCCAGTTCAAGGTGCCCCATATTCATCGAATCCCCGCCCCCAAACACATGAGCGGGTACGACGACATGGAGTTCCCGGCTCCGGAAACTCTCTTCGACGATTACGCGACCCGCTCCGATTTTGTCAAAGACACCTGGATGGCGCTCAAAGGGATGAAGGGAGACGTGCTCAACATCGCCCCTTCAAAGGAGATCCTCGATGCCAACCCGGACCAGCGACCGAAATTCCTCGAAGAGATGACTCCAGACCAACGCGACGTCTGGCACGCCGCCTACGACCCGCGAAACGAGCGTTACCGAATAATGCTGGAGGACGGCAAACTTGAGCCAGAGAGCCGCGAAGCCATCCTCTACACCTATCAGAGATTCATCAAAGACTACGTCCGGTGCATCGACGGTCTTGACGAGGGCGTTGGCCGGCTCCTCGACTATCTTGATGAGGCAGGACTCTCTAAAAACACCATCGTCGTCTACAGCTCCGATCAGGGCTTCCTCACCGGCGAGCACGGTTGGGCCGAGAAGCGCTGGATGTATGAAGAAAGTTTCCGCTCCCCTCTTCTGATCCGCTGGCCGGGAACGATCAAACCGGGCTCGGCGATCTCTGCTCTGGTTCAGAATATCGACCTCGCTCCCACCTTTCTCACCGCGGCGGGGATTGACGTTCCTGCTGAGATTCATGGGATTCCCATGCAGCCCATTCTTGGCGGCGACATCCCTGACACGTGGAGAAAGGACATCCTTTACCAGTATTTTGACGGGGGCGTTCCAGAGCACCGCGGCCCCTACAACATGCCGCGCCACGAAGGTGTGCGGGACGGCCGATTCAAACTCATCTCCTTCTACGATCATGATGCCTGGGAGCTCTATGATCTGGAGACCGACCCGCATGAACTGCGCAATCAGTACGCCAATCCCGAATATCAGGCTGAGATCACCCGCTTGAAATCCCGCCTCCAAGCACTGAAGGAGAACTACGGAGTTCCGGCACCTCCCTCCCTTTCGGGGACAAAGGGCCACTGAATCTGATCAACTCGACCGTCTCCTGATCGGACGATCCGTCGTAATACTTGCGGGAGTGCTGTACCCGTTACGCGCATGCGTGTACCAAACTAAGCATTGCCTTCCCCCGCCCCAAATTGTTAGACTTCCTGTTCCCGTATAGCTCACAGGCAGGGTAAATCGATACTTTTTGAATCTATGCCAACTGACACCGATCAAGCGGACACAACGGAAGACACCGCGGCTAAGAAGAACACCGCGAGTCCCAAATACCCCGGCATTGCAGTCACCTGCAATGGCAATCAACTCGTTGCTGAGCACGTCGAAGTTCGAGTCACTGAAGGAGGCGTTTTTTACCCCATCACCCCGTCCACCGAAGGCGGCGAGATCTACCAGCAGGCCTACGCCGAGGGCAAACTCGACGTCTGGGGCAATCAGAAGATCGCCATCGAGACCGAAGGTGAGCACGCCGCCCAGGGGGGGGCTACCGCACTGGCCGTCACCGGTCGCCGTGTCGTGAACTTTACCTCCGGACAAGGCATTGCCTACGCCATGGAGCAGTATTACCACGCTCCCGGCAAAGGTTCGACCATGGTGCTGGAGGTCGGTGCCCGCGCGCTGACCAAGCACGCCCTCAACGTGCACTGCGGACATGACGACATTTACGCAGCCCTCGACACCGGATGGAGCATTCTCTTCGCCAAAGATGCCCAGCAGGCTGCCGATCAGGGAGTCATTCTCCGAAAAGTCTGCGAACTGACTCTGAACCCCGGCATGAACGTTCAGGACGGCATGCTGACCACACACTCCGAGCGCATGTATCTCAAGCCGGAGGCAGAACTGCTCCGCGAATACCTCGGCAGCAAGGAAGACCTCATCGACTGCCCCACTGACGCACAGAAGGAGCTTTTCGGCCCGACTCGACGACGCCTCCCCGCCATGATGGACCTCAAGGCTCCCATCCTGCTGGGACCGGTCCAGAATCAAGAACACCACATGAATGGTGTCGTCGCCCGTCGCGACAATTTCAACGAGCCCATCCTCGGCTTCCTCGAGCAGGCCTACGAAGAGTGGGCCCACCTCACCGGACGCCGCTACGGCCTCGTCGATCAATACAAGTGCGACGATGCCGACACCGTTTTTGTCTCACTCGGTTGCGCGGCTGAGAACATCGAAGAAGCCTGTGACTACCTGCGCGACCAGCGCGGTGCCAAAGTGGGCTCCATCCACGTCAACGTGATCCGCCCCTTCCCGCAGGAAGCGGTCATCGAAGCCCTTCGTGGTAAAAAGAATGTCATCATCGTCGAGAGAACCGACGAAGGCATGGCCGGCGACAACCCTCTCGGCCGTGACATCCGGACGGCTCTCAATCGGGCACTGGAAACCCACCAACTGGGTGCCGGAACGGTCCCCGCGCTGAGTCCCGAGGAGACCCCGCGCCTCTTCACCGGGTCCTACGGCATCGGATCCCGCGACTTCCGCCCTGAGCACATTCTTGGCGCCTACGAATTCGCCACCGGTGCGATCGCGCGCAGCGATGGCAAAACCGCGGCCGAAGGCGAAAGCTATTTCACCCTGGGGATCAACCATCCTTACTCGGTCATCTCCAGGGACAAACCATCCCTGCTTCCTGAAGGATCCATCGCCGTCCGTTTCCACTCCATCGGTGGCTGGGGCATGATCACCACCGGCAAAAACATGGGAGAGATTGTGGGCTCTTTTGGCCGCTACGTCGCTGAATCCCATCCCGAGTATGACGACAAGGGTCGCCTCAAGAATAAGCTCTTTATCATGGCGAACCCGAAATACGGTTCCGAGAAAAAAGGGTCTCCCACCAACTACTACCTCACCGTCGCGCCTGAGCGCATCAGAGTGAACTGCGAACTCAATCACGTCGATGTGGTCCTTTGCTGTGACCCGAAAGCCTTCACCCACACCAACCCGCTGGCCGGGGTGAATAAGGGCGGCTGTCTTGTCTGGGAATCCTCCGACACCCCCGAGACTGCCTGGGAGCGCATCCCTCGGCAGCACCGAGAATTTGTGAAAGAAAACAACATTCGCGTCTTTATCCTGCCCGGATTTCAAATCGCTCGTGCCGCCACCGAACGCCCTGACCTGCAATTGCGGATGCAAGGCAACTCTTTCCTCGGAGCCTTCTTCAAAGTCTCCAGTTTTCTTCAAGATCACGAGATCAGTGAAGAGCAATACGAAGCTGTCATCCGCAAACAGTACCAGAAGAAATTCGGCCGCTTCGGCGATGCCGTCGTCGACTCGAACATGACCGTGATGAAAGAAGGTTTCTCCCAGGTCGTCGAAATCGACTACGGGGAAATTGAGGACAATGACCGCTCCAATATGCGCCTGGATCCCCTGGCCCCCATTGGCGAGTCCTACACCTTTCTGCCCACCGCCGGCGTTCACCTGGATAGTGCCTGCTCCATCGAGGCGCCCAAAGATCAACCCGCTAAAGCTCCCGTCCAACAGCTCCAGAAATTCGACTCTGAATTCCGCGCTGGCAAAGGCTACCACCAGCCTGCCGGCGCCTTCGCCTCCCTCGGCGTCATGGCAGCAGGCACCGGGGCCTCACAGTCAAAATACGTGGCCCGTCGCGAAACCCCTCTCTACATCCCGGAAAACTGCACCCAGTGCATGGAGTGTATCACGGCCTGCCCGGACACCGCACTGCCCAACACGGCGCAGGACATGCAGACCGTTCTAACGGCAGCGATTGCCAACTACGTATCCGATTCAGCGGCGCGCAGCGCTTTGATCGGTCACGTCCCTGCTATCGAAGAAGCGGCTCGCGCCAAAATGATCGAAGCCACCGATGCCAAAGAGAAAGTCCCTTTCAAGGATATCATCAAAGAACAAGTCGCCGGTCTCAACGGGGCCGTCACAGACGAAGCCAAAGATCAGCTGAGCGCCATTCTCGACATTGTGCCGATCGCCTACAACAAAGTGCCCGCCGTCTTCCGCAACATCGAGAAGAAGAAGCCCGGTGAAGGCGGTATCTTCTCCATCTTCGTTTCCGATCTCTGCAAAGGCTGCGGCGAGTGCGTGGAGCAGTGCGGTGACCATGGCGCCCTCGTCATGATCCCCGACACCGAGGCACTCAACCAAACCCTCACCGGCGCCCAAATTTTCAGCCGCCTCCTGCCGGACACCCCGCAGAAATACCTCGGCCTCTACAACGACGACGCTCCCGAAGACTCACGTCCCGCCGCGTTGCGCAACCACCTCATGGTACGCCGCAACTACGAAGCCCTCGTTTCCGGTGACGGTGCCTGCGCCGGCTGCGGCGAGAAGTCCATCCTCCGCGCGGTCGCTTCCGTGACCGAGGCCTACATGCGACCGCTCTTTCACAAGAAGGCCGACCGCCTCTTCGACAAGGCCGGCAAGCTTCAAACCGAAGGTCTCGCTATTCTTGATAAGCTCAAAGCGTCTCACGAGGACACCTATCAGTTGTTCAAGCGCACCTTCGCCCATGTCATCATGGGACTGGGCGGCGAAAGCGAAGAAGACACCACCCTTCGCCTCGAAGACCACGGTAAAATCTCTGACGAAGAAGTCATCAACGGAATGGCCGAGGTCATGAACCTCGACGCCTACAATCACAAACTGCTTCAGGCCACTGACGGACGTCTCGCCAATGGCATGTCGACCATGTTCATGGGCGCCAGTACCGGCTGCAACACCGTCTACGGATCGACTCCTCCGTCCAACCCCCACCCCTACCCCTGGATGAATTCACTCTTCCAGGACGGTGCCACCATCAGCTGGCTACTGGGAGAATCGCTCATGCTGCAGAATGCCCGCCGTTCGATCGTACCCGAGCGACTCGCCGACCTTTTACTCGCCGATATCTCCAGATTCTGCGAGCAGGACTACTGGGATCTCACGCACCTCACCGAGAACCTCATGACTGACCGGGAGATCAAAGAACTCCCGAAAGTCTGGATCATCGGTGGTGACGGCGCCCTCGGTGACATCGGATTCCAGAATCTGTCCAAAGTCATCCTGCAGAACCGCCCCAATGTAAAAGGTCTCATGCTCGACACCCAGGTGTACTCCAACACCGGCGGCCAAAACTCTGACAGCTCCAACATGCTTGGCGGATACGATATGAACCAGTTCGGTCGCGCCAGCCAGGGCAAACTGACCGAGAAGAAAAGCGTCGCCGAGATCCTGACCGGCGGACACGGGAGCCCCTACGTCGCGCAGGTGTCCATGGCCAACTCCGGCAAACTCTATAAGTCTCTGCTCGACGGACTCGAGTATCGCGGCACCGCCTTCTACCAGTGCTACACCACCTGCCAGCCCGAGCACGGCGTGGCCGATGACATGTCCGCGCACCAGGCCAAGCTCTCTCGCGACAGTCGAGGCATGCCCGAGTTTGTCTTCGATCCCCAGCTCGGCGAATTGGCGCAGGAATGCTTCGACCTAAAGGGGAACCCCAGCATCAAGAATGACTGGTGGCAAGCTACCTACTCGAAAGAAGCCATGGCTTCGGACAAGGGTTCGAGCGGCTCGGGCGGGAGCCGCGAGAAAGACGACGCCGAAGGAGTCGCCCCACGGGCCGGCTCCGGGGCACCGGGAGCCGGTCAAAAGTATCACTACACCGTGGCTCACTGGGCCACGACCGAAGCTCGCTTCCGAAAACACCTCAAAGCTATCAAGCCCGAGGACGCAGAAGACATGACCTTCCTCGATGACATGCTCGTCTGCGTCTCACAGGACGACGTGGTCAAACGCTACGTCTTCGACGAAAGCCACCGCTCCTACATCCCCGACTACGGCGTCTATATGGTAGCCGAAATCGGAGGCAAAAAGAAACACATCGCGGTGAGCCGTCAGGTCGTCCTTTTCTGCGTCGAACGCCGCAAAGCCTGGCGCATGCTGCAAAGCAAAGCCGGAGTCGAAAACGCCGATTACACCGCCCAGCGTGAGCTGCTCAAGAAAGTGGATGCCGGCGAAGTGAGCGTGGAGGACTTGCGCAACAGAGCGGCTGAATTACTGGCGATGGATTGATAGGTCAGGGGAAAACCAATTTGAAAATGCCGGTTGCCTAGAGGTGCCCGGCCTTTTTGTTAGTGGGCGAGAATGTCTAGATGAAGCTCAACTTTTTGAGGACCGCGCATCCGCGCTGATGCGGTGCCGAGTTGAAATTCAGAGCGCTCAAGAAAATAGGCTCAAATACAAAGACGCCTCAATGATCCCATTCCCTAAGTAAACATCAGGAGAGAATGCCGACGGATTCGCTTGACCCACGGGGCCTGAAGATTGCTAACTAAGCAACCGAAACACGTGCCCCGGGTGCGAGCGAATAATAACCCTCCAGACATCATGCACGCAAAATGTTACTGTTATGGCTCAATAGAAGGCACTCGATGGAAGACATTCAAAGCGCAATATTCGTAGCAATCGCTGCCTTGCTAGCGGGTTGCTCTGATCCTCAGCCCCCTCATTCCGGCGCCGATGACTCGGGTGTTTTCTCGGATAAGCTGATCTCTTTTCCAATTTCAGATGAATGAAGCGTGAGATCAGTGGAGGAGGGTTCTTACAGTGTGTATCTTGATGCTGAGGAAAACTACTTGCAGCACCTTGGCACAGCCAAGTCCGATCATTTTGGAAGACAGCGCATTGAAGATGCGAGAACCGACGCGCAATCGAATGCAACACAGTCACTGAATGATGGTAAGGGAATGATCACGATGACTGATTTTTCGCAGACGACCAGACACGAGGTCGACGGAGAGTCAGTTTACTTCTTCACTTATTCCATGACCATCGAATCCGAGGGAGAGAACAAAACTAGTTACCACGCGCTTGGACACGGAAATGTCGATCGCAATGCGGTCTTTTTCTCTGCCTCTTCTACGAATCGGGAGAATTGTCCATCGTCAATCTTGGCGTTCCTAGAAAAAGTGACCTTCAAACAGAGAGCTCAAGCGAGTGGACACGAACTGCCTTCCCGGGGATACACGAAAGGTCAATGATCGCTTGGCTATCAATCCTGAAATTGAAGCGGTGCTGCCGGCAGGTTGTCACTGTTTGACGTTAGGGAAAGACTATGAGACACCCCTTCAATCCAGCGATCACTCGGGCCCTTTTTCCCTGCCTTGGCCTGGTTCTATTCGCCTGTATTCAAGCAGCTTGTACCGGCATTAATCAGCAGTCGGATGAAGAGATTCGCGCTATATTGGATCGGGCGAAAGGCGACTTGATGACAAGTCGCAGGCAGAAATTCAAAGGGTTTGATCGTTTTTAAGTAGGATCGGAATCCTACTCAGAACGACGCCACTTCAGACGCGTCCATCCACGATCGCGCCACTCGATATGGCGCGATTATCCAAATTCAGTCAATCACGTCCCAAGACAACGAACTCAAACCACCGCACGTTGCTTCCATGGGACGACTCCTTCACCTCCTCAGCTTGATCGCTGGGATCTCAGCCAACTCTGCCATCGCCACGGCAGCGGATTCCGAGCACCTGTCGTTCAACTTCGACATTCGCCCCATCCTCGCCAGCAACTGCTATGACTGTCACGGTCCCGACGAAGAAGCCGTTGAGGCCGACCTTCGACTCGACTCCCGCGAGGCCGCGGCCGACGTGCTCGGCGTCGAGGGAGAACTGATCGCACGAATCCTCACCACAGATGAGGACGATCTCATGCCCCCGGCCGATTCACATCGGCACCTCACTCCCGAGCAAAAAGCCCTCCTCAAGCAATGGGTCGCCGAAGGCGCCCCCTACGAGCAGCACTGGGCATTTGCCCCGCCAAAAAAATCCGAACCTCCCACTCCCCTGGATACCGATTGGGCTCGCAATTCCATCGACCAGTTTATCCTGCACCGCCTCGATACCGAAAATCTGTCGCCGTCCTCTGAAGCCGACCGCTATACCCTCGCCCGACGCGTCTACCTCGACCTCATTGGCTTGCCACCCACCCCTGACCAAGCCGACGCCTTCGTCAACAGCACCGCACCCAATGCCTACGAAGATCTGGTGGACGAACTACTCAAATCCCCACGCTACGGCGAACGCTGGGCGCGGCCCTGGCTCGACCTGGCCCGCTACTCTGACACCAACGGGTATGAGAAAGACCGTCCCCGCACCATCTGGCCCTACCGCGACTGGGTCGTAGATGCCATCAACGCCGACATGCCGTTTGATCAATTCTCAATCGAGCAACTCGCGGGCGACATGCTGCCGAATGCGAACCGCAACCAGCGCATTGCGACTGGCTTTCATCGCAACACCATGATCAACGAAGAAGGCGGCATCGACCCACTCGAATATCGTTACTACGCCATGGTCGACCGGGTCGCCACCACCGGCACCGTGTGGATGGGGTTATCAACGGGCTGTGCGCAATGCCACACCCACAAATACGATCCCATCACACACACTGACTACTTCAGTCTCATGGCGCTGCTCGACAACGCTGACGAAGTGGCCATCCAAGTGCCTGATGCAGACACTGAACAACAGCAGGCCTCGATCGATCAGCAGATTGCTGAGGCTGAGAGCAAACTACTCAGTAAGATCGAAGACGCCAACTACCAGACCTGGAAAAATGCTGAACAGGCCAAGGCCGTGATCTGGCAAGCGCTTGAACCCGCCACGATGAAGTCGAACCTCCCGCACCTCGAACACGAGGGCGAGGGCATCGTATTCGCCAGCGGTGATTTCACTAAGCGCGACGTCTATGAATTGGGATATCAATTGCCAGAGAAGTTAAAAGGTCAGCGTATCACGGCCCTCCGTCTCGAGGCATTGCCCGACGAGCGCCTGCCTGCGAACGGCCCCGGAGCCGCCTACTACGAAGGGCGCGCCGGTGATTTTTTCCTCAGCGAAGTCACCTTGGCCCTGAATGGACTGCCGGTGAAAATTGCCTCGGCCAGCCGGGACTTCGGTAAAATCTACATAGGAAAAGGAGACGCTCCGGGTGAAGCCGTTTTTGATGGCAAAGGGTCCAGCGGCTGGTCCACCGCCACCCGAGAAGGCGAACCCCACGAATTAGTCGTCAATTTTGCAGATCCACCACAGGCTCTAGGCGAACTCTCAGTGAAGCTTCTATTTGAACGCCACTTCGTCGCCGCCCTTGGAAAGTTCAGAGTGTCATTGACCACCTCCCAAAAGACTGCGGGGGCGCGCTCCTGGCCACAGATTGATCCACTCACCGATTCCGAGCGGAAATTGCGGATTGCCTATGCCCGCACCGCCAAGGAGATGGCAGAAGCTCGGAAGACTCTTGATGCACTGGAGAAAAAGCGGCCCGCAGCCACCACCACGATGGTGATGCGCGAGCGCCTACCAAAAAATCCCCGCACCACTCATCGGCGCCATCGCGGAGAGTATCTCAATGCCGAAGAAGAAGTCTCTCCTGCCGTCCCGGCTATCTTCACTCAACTCCCCAAAGACAGTCTATCAAATCGACTGGCACTCGCGAAATGGCTCGTCAGTGAAGACAATCCGCTGGCTGCTCGGGTGGCCGTCAACCGAGCCTGGCAAACGATTTTCGGCCGAGGCCTCATGAAGTCTGCCGACGATTTCGGCACGCAATCCGAGGCCCCCTCTCACCCTCTTTTACTCGATTGGCTGGCGACTGAGTTCATGGAAACCGGCTGGTCTCGAAAGCAACTGCACCGGCTTATCGTCACCAGCGCCACCTACAGGCAGAATTCTGACCTCACCTCTGAGCAACTGGTAAGCGACCCCTCGAATATCCTGCTTGCCCGAGGCCCCCGCTTCCGACTGGATGGCGAAATAGTCAGAGACCAAGCTCTCGCCGCGTCAGGGTTACTCTCAACCAAGATGGGCGGGCCCAGCGTTTACCCCCCCCAGCCCGAAAGCGTTACTAAAATGGCCTACGGAAAAACAGCATGGAAGCCATCAACAGGTGAAGACCGCTACCGCCGAAGTCTCTACACCTTTTCCAAACGCACCGCCCCATTTGCGGCCTACACCGTTTTTGATGCTCCCACCGGAGAGACCTGCATAGCGAAACGGGATCGGAGCAACTCCCCGCTCCAGGCCCTCACCTTGCTAAACGACTCGATGTACCTGGAGCTGGCATCTGCTGCCGCAGGCGAAGCCATTAAGTCAGGATCCACCCCTGCTGACATCACCAGTAATTTGTTCCGTCGATTCCTGACACGACCGCCTAATGGAGAGGAAGTAGCCGCCTTACTGCAGTATTTCGAAAGTCAGGCAGAGCGATTTCGAAACGGAGAGCTCGATTCGTCGAAGCTATTGGATGACGAGAGCGCCTCTCCCGAGCTTGCCGCATGGACCCTGGTGGCCCGTGCCATCATGAATTTGGACGAGACGATTACGAAAGGATAATTGAATGAACTTCGACCCGCTTCACGAACGTACCCGGCGACATTTCTTCAGCGACTGCGGAGTTGGCGTCGGTAAAATTGCCTTGGCCTCTCTCTTGGCAGAGGGCGGATCCAAAGCGATGGGGGCACAGGCAATGGCCAGCCTATCAACCAGTCCAATCGCACCCAAACCGACTCATTTCCCAGCCAAAGCAAAGCGGGTCATCTACCTTTTTATGGCCGGCGCTCCGAGCCAACTGGAGCTCTTTGATTACAAACCCAAACTGACCGAACTGGCAGGAAAACCCATCCCGCCTTCTGTCATCAATGGCCAACGATACGCATTCATCCAGCCCGACGCCGCGACCCTGGGGCCCTGTTTTTCATTCAACAAACATGGCCAGTCTGGAGCGGAAATCTCCGATGTTCTTCCCCACCTCGCCAAGGTGGTCGACGACATCGCCATCGTTCGATCCATGACGACGGACAAGTTCAATCACTCTCCGGCTCAACTTTTCGTCAACACCGGTAATGGGGTGCCCGGACGCCCCAGCATGGGCTCGTGGCTCAGCTACGGACTCGGAAGCGAAGCAAACGATCTACCCTCCTTTGTCGTTCTCAAAAGCGGCGGCAGCCTCAGTGGCGGGGCCTCCATGTGGAGCAACGGATTTCTACCTTCCACTCATCAGGGTGTCCCCTTTCGCGAAGGAGGCGACGCCATTCTCCACACCTCAAATCCCGCCGGGCTCGACATGAAGAGCCAGCGTGAGTCCATCGATCTAATTCGAGACCTGAACCAGCAGCACGCCTCAAGTGCGAGAGATCCGGAGATTGCCACGCGCATCAATGCCTATGAAATGGCCTACCGCATGCAGTCCCGAGCTCCCGAACTGATGGATTACAGCAGTGAGTCCCAGGCCACACTCGATCTTTACGGCGCCAAACCAGGTGATCCGAAAGCGGCCTTTGCCAACAATGTGCTGATGGCGCGCCGCCTCGCCGAGCGGGGAAGCCGATTTATTCAAGTCTACCACTCCGGCTGGGATCACCACAGCCAGGTCGCCAAGGGCATCGAATCTCAAGCCCAGCTAACCGACCAGGCCTGTGCTGCTCTCATCACCGATCTCAAGCAACGCGGCATGCTGGAAGATACACTGGTGGTTTGGGGCGGTGAATTCGGTCGCACTCCGATGGTCGAGTCCAGCGCAGCGCTGGGACGCAGTCAGGGACGAGATCACCACCCTCAGGCCTTTTCCATGTGGATGGCCGGGGGAGGCATCAAGCCCGGTGTCCAATACGGTCAAACCGACGAACTCGGCTTCAACATCGTGGAGAACCCTGTCCACGTGCACGACCTTCAGGCCACCATCCTCCACTGCCTGGGACTCGATCACATGAAGTTGAACTACCGACTTAACGGCCTCGACTTCCGACTGACCGGAGTGGAAAAGCACGCCGCTGTCCAGGGCTTGTTAGCGTAATTCTGGGCTAAGAATTCCAGACAACAGTGTGGCAGAGTAAAACTCTACCGTGACCATCAAGATTGACCGATGGACAGAGGCATGTGATTAAAGGGACTCCAACTCACGCTCCGCACTTCGCCCTCAATCGTTTCGGCCCATCGTTTTGACATCATTTGAATGACCCAGGGATCCAAATCCGTTCGCCGTTCCAACAGCATTCCCGGTCGATTCAGCAGGTTCATCCTGAACCTTTTTGGCAATCGCCCACCCGCTCAAATTGGCGTCATCGTGATCGGGCTCAATATTCTCGTCATTGCCGCGGCATTGCTGCTCCCACCGGCTAGAGAGAGTCCGATGTACTATTTCAAGGGGCCTCGACTGATTTCTTTCATGTCCCTAGTTCAGTTGATTGTCATTGCCGCTCTAGCCTGGCAAGTCTATCTGGAACGACTCGCTCATTCAGAAGAAACGCTCGAGGACTCTCGTGGCCCTCATTCACGTCATCTCTGGCTAGTCATCTGCCTGGGCTTCTTTTTCATGGCAGTGGATGAAATAACCGCGGTCCACTTATACTTGGACCGGGCCATCAGTGCCTTCGGAACTCACACCGGTAGAATCCACGGCATTACGGTATCCTTTTACTCCATCGGCGCTATTGGAGTCCTGATCTTCTTCCGTCGGGAGTTTGTTACGTTTCGAAGATCCTGGCTCCCTTTCGCGGCCGCTTTCTTCTGCCTCGTAGTAGCCATCGCTTTTGATTCCATGGTGATCTACAAGGTTGAGCCCTGGCTCCCGGAGTTCTGTGATATATTTCTTTCCAGATCAGGCCGGGGTATCACGGAAGAATCACTCGAGTTGTTCAGCGAAGGGTTCTTCATCACTGCGTTGTATACCTCCGCCGTCGAGGCCCGCCGTATCGGAGGCAACGACTTAGCGAACTCGAACTAAGGACAATGTTGAAGGAAGGGCAGCGAAATCGCCATTCACATCACTGCTTCGGCTCAGCGGCCCAGATCCGAAGATTGTCGAAGTGAACCCATTCATTCAATCCGTCTGCCTGAATCCCAAAATTGGTCTTTCGCTCTTTGAGCCCGGCATGCTGACCACGAATCACCACGTCCCCGATCCGGGCGGCTAACTGATCCCCCACCAGCTCGATCGTCACGGTGTACCATTGATCGTCTTCAAAAGACACAGCCTTCTTATCGAGAACGACATTCATCTTTTGCCAGTCGCCCTTTTCGATTGGTTTACCCTGCTCTTTTGCCAGGGCTTCCATCTGCTTGCGTTTCCCAGCTTCGTTCAGCTTCGAAATCGAGACCTCATTCCGTTTGATGATGCAGTTGGCGAGATGGACCAACTCGTAGTTGATCAAAAATTTCGGATGCGCCTCTCCTTCGAATTTGAAATCAAACTGGTAGATCACATCCTGATGATCGAGAAACATCTTCCTGAAAGCAGTATGACCGTCTTTCTTCATCTGCATTCCCTTGATCGACTTGCCATCAACAATCTGCCAGTCACCGGCCCCAACTGAGAGGCGTTTCGTGAGCTCCTCAAAGTTCTCCTCGTAGAGCAGCTCTCCTTTGGTGGCCAACACCAGTGCATCGTCGGCATGGAGATTCAGTGTGAGAGCGAAAACAACGAGGGGCAAAAATAGGCGCATAAGACCTCCTATTTACGGGGCGCCACCAATGCCATCAAGCGAAGAGCCAACCGGATTCCCGTCAGTGGGATTGCAGGGCATCGCCGGATCTCTCGATACGGGATTGAATCAAGTAACCGCCATTGAGAGACTCCTCCACGGTAGCGTCGAGGGTGTAGTACAGCCCATTCGGATCGCCCATCGTAATCTGGAAAGGCACCGAAGGGAGCACCGTAGTTCGTTGCTCTGACACATTCGAAGAGCCGCCATATTCGGGCAAAGACGCCAATGTAGCCTCGACATCATCCTGCTGCCACGCCTCGGCGTGCTGAAGAGTGTTCCTCGCGTTAGTGGCGAGAGTTCCCAAACCATTAGCCTTCATGAAACTGTCACCGATCGAGATCACTCTCGAATTCACTTCGATGGCGGCACCCCGATCTGCAAGCACGATGCTCTTCGGTGTGATAAAAGTCAGTTCATAACTTCCATCAGACATTTGATACCCACCCGAAACGAGAGACTCACCCTTTTCAATCTCTGCGTTGACGGTAGAACTGAGGACGTTTGAATTCAGGGGACGGGAGAGCCGATCCAACTCCTTGGTGGTAGCCTCTAACTGGCGACGCAACGAATCTATTTCCCTCTCCCCGGGAAGGCTCAACACTTTTGCCCGGCTCTCTTTGACAAAAGTAGTCGCCTCAAACGGCTGACCCGAATCTCCACGAAAGGCCGAACCACCATTTGACCCGGAATACTCCAAACTCGGGAGATTCGACACTGGCTTCCCTTCATGACGAAGATAGGCAATCCCCAGGAACAAAAGTCCCAGAAACACCACTCCGACGGAAAAGTAAGTTCGATTCATGATAGGTCTTCAGAAGGCTGGCCCAGCTCACTGTACGACGAGAGTAGCGGGTATGGGACTCATAATCCAGTCGCATTTATCAACATATCCTAAGTGATCTCCGGAGAATGATGACGTCGGCGACGAGCTCTCGTCAAGAAGGATCGCCCTGATCCTGTGAGGGCACTTCTCCTTCAATGCGCCGAAACGCTCCTATCATCCGAAAAGGGCAGAAGCTAATTAGGCCGTGACGCCCCGGCACTGCGCGCTGGATGCGAACATCAGCAGCAGGACAATCAGAAGAAAGTAACGCGCCAAAGTAGGTTAGAGGATCCGCGACACCCCTGTCAAAATAGGTTCAGACAGGCTCACTGTCATTCCACCCAAAGCTCCCCTTGAAGCTGAACTCGGCGCATATCTGGCGATGACAATAAAACTCACCTCGTTAGATTGCGCCCCTCGATCCGCATGACCTGAATCGCCCCTGAAGATGACTTTACTTAAAATCACCACCATCCTGATAGCCGCTCACCTGGCCTCTGCCACGGCTATCGCTGACACCACGAACATCCTCTTCCTCGCGGGTGACCGAAGCCACGGATCGGGTGACCATGAGTTCAACGCCGGATGCCGACTGCTTGCCAAAGCGCTCAACGAACAAAGCGACCTCGATGTGAAAGCCACTGTCATCAACGGCTGGCCTGAAGACGAGAGTGTTTTCGAGGGCGTTGACGCCACTATCATTTACTCAGACGCTACCAAGGTAGTTAGCAAGGGCTGGGAGAAAACCGATCAACTCGTCAAATCAGGCATGGGCATCATGTTCATGCACTATGCCGTTCATCCCAGCCAGCAGGATGGTGAAAAGTATTTTCGCCCCTGGATTGGTGGCGCCTTTGAATCCGGATTCTCAGTGAACCCCCACTGGGTCGCCGACCTCAAAACCCTTCCGGACCATCCTATTTCTAATGGAGTCAAAGGCACGCCGACGGCCTACGACGAGTTTTACTACAACATGCGCTTCAAGAAAGATCGCGGCCAGGTGCTCGATCTTGTCACCGCTGTTCCGACTAAAGAACGTTTAAAGAAGATCATCAATCTGTGGACTCAAGAGGGCTACGAAGGCATCGACAAGCCCCAGACGCTAATGTGGGGCATTGAACGTGAAGATGGTGGGCGCGGCATCGGTTACACTGGTGGCCACTACCACCGTAACTGGGCCATCGACGGCGTGCGTCAAATCGTGCTCAACGCCATTGTCTGGGTCGCCGGCATGGACGTACCGAAGAGCGGAGTGAGTTCTCTTAGCGTCACTGAAGATCAGCTCAACCTAAACTTAGACGACTACGGCAAACCGAATCCTCGCATCACCATTCCAACCACCGAGGAGGTGATGGCCCTCTCCCCCAATCCCTGGACCTCACCCGAAGACCATGCCGCCGCGCAGAAAGCACGGAAAAAGAAGCCGCAAGCCAAACCCTCGAAACCTCAGGCAACCGCCTCCACTTCAAGCAAAGAGAAGAGCACCGCGCTCTATGAAAGTCCGGTCCTCAAGAGCAGCGACAAACAACGCCTCCACGAGTTCAACGTTGGCCTCGAGGATGGAAAGGAACTCTTCCTCGTTGTCTCCGACGAGGGGAATCGATCGCACGACTGGTCCAACTGGATTGCTCCGATCATCGAATTCACAGATGGAACGACTCAACCGCTTTCAGAACTCAAATGGGAGTCGGCCAAATCAACAGGTACCACTCGGGTCGACAAAAACCACAAAGACAACCCCCTCACGGTTGGCGGCAAAATCCACGAAGAGGGCATCGGCACCCATGCTCCTTCCGTGATTCACTACGTCCTGCCCAAATCCGCAAAGGGCATTTCTGGAAAAGTGGCCCTTGATGACGGTGGAGCCATCCGTGACGGGAAATCAACACCGGCTCAAGTGAGCTTTGCCATCTACAACAGTGCTCCGCCTTCTCACGCGTCTGCAGCAACATCGAAGCCAGCTACCCCGGGAATTACATTTGACCCCAAAAATCTCGATCCTCAAAAAGTCCCCATCGAGATCATCCAGGTTCCCGAAGACCTTGAAGTGACGGTATGGGCCACCAGCCCCATGCTTTTTAATCCTACTAACATGGACACCGACGCCGCCGGTCGCATCTGGGTCACCGAGGGGGTCAACTACCGCCGCCACGCCGGACGTCGTCCCGAAGGTGATCGCGTCGTCATTCTCGAAGACACCAATGGTGACGGGCAGGCTGACAGCACCCACACTTTCATTCAAGATCCCGAACTCGAAGCACCACTTGGCATCGCGGTACTCGACAACAAGATCTACGTCTCCCAGCCTCCCCATCTCATCGTCTACACTGACGTCGATCGGAACCTAGTTTTTGACCCTAATATCGACACCCGGGAAAACCTGCTCAGCGGATTCAACGGCCGGCAACACGATCACAGCCTTCATGCCGTCGTCGCCGGCCCTGACGGAAACCTCTATTTTAACCACGGCAATACCGGCGCCATGTTTGCCGACAAAGATGGCAAATACTTCCGGGTAGGCGGCCCTTATAGCGGAGGCGGCGGCAGCAATGTCCACAGCAACCCCGAACTCGGCGGCCAAGTCAGTGACGACGGTCGCGTCTGGACCGGTGGCTTCGCCGCCCGCATGAACCGCGATGGATCCGGAGTGACGATCATCGGTCATGGCTTCCGCAACGCTTACGAACACTGCCTCACTTCGTTCGGAGATGTTTTCCAGAACGACAACGACGACCCTCCTGCCTGCCGGACCACCTGGCTCATGGAAGGCGGATTTCTGGGTTTCTTCTCCCGCGACGGCAAACGCACCTGGCAGAGCGATCAACGCCCCGGCCAAAGTATTCCTGTCGCCCACTGGCGTCAGGACAATCCCGGCACCCTGCCTCCGGGCGACGTTTACGGAGCAGGCTCTCCTACCGGTATCGCCTACTACGAAAACGGGGCCCTGCCCGAAAAATACAACGGACTCCTACTGAGCTGCGAAGCGCGTGCCCAGACCATCTTCGGCTACTACCCCAAAGCGGAAGGAGCCGGCTACACGCTGGAACGCTTTGATTTCTTTAAGGCCACCGAAGGCAATATGTTCCGCCCCTCCGACGTCATGGTCGGAGCCGACGGAGCCATCTATATTTCGGACTGGTTCGATGCGGGAGTCGGGGGACACGCCGACCGGGATGAAAGCCTTTCCGGCACCATCTACCGAGTTGCCCCGAAAGGATTCACTCCTGACATCCCCAAAAGCAAAGAAGGCGCAGCGGGAGCAGTGGCCCTCCTAAGTAACCCGTCGCCCAACGTGCGAGACACAGGTTTCGTGGCGCTGCAGGAGATGGGGGCAGACATGCTTCCCTCTCTCAAACCGCTGCAGGAAAGCTCGAACCCCTACCTCAGAGCCCGGGCCGCATGGCTCCTACCTTTCGGCGGGGAAAAGGGAGTGGCACAAGCGAAACAGCTACTGAACAGCAAGGATGCTAACGACCGCTTGCTTGCCTACCGCATTCTACGCAATGCCAAATACGATTTCGACGCCGATACCATGTCCCTACTGGTCACTGATCCGTCCCCCGCAGTCCGCCGCGAGATTGCCGTCTCCCTCCGATACACTGATGCCTCCACCAAAAAGGAGTGGGTCGCCGCTCTCTTGAAGCAACTGCCCGACGACGATCGCACCTACCTCGAGGCTTGCGGCCTCGCTGCTGAGGGAGCCGAAGGTGAGATTTGGAAAATACTTTACGAAGACCTTGGCGCACCCACGGCAGCAGAGTGGACCGATTCCTTTGCTTGGATTACTTGGCGCCTTCAACCCGGAGCAGCCGTCCCCGCCCTCGTCGAACGCATCAACAACCAATCTCTCACCGAAGAGCAACAACAGCGTGCCCTCGACACGATTGCCTTCACTCGCACGGCCAATGCCGCCGATGCCATGGCCCGACTCGCCGCCGATGGAAACGGGAAAGCCAAGATTTGGCTCTTCGCCCGAGCCTGGGGTGAGTGGAGCGAATTTGGCATTCAGGATAAACTCAAAGAACTCGGGATCTACGATCCTGACAACGTGACCATCATGGAAAGTCGGATTCCTCCAGCGCCCGAAAAGTCCAATCTGCCGCCCATCGCAGATATCATGAAATTAACTGGAGATCCCAACAAAGGGGAACTCCTCGCTTCGCGCTGCTATGCCTGCCACCGGGTCGGAAACAATGGCGTCGACTACGGGCCTGACCTCCGCAACTGGGTTGCCGACCAGGGCGAAGAACCTTTCTACAGAGCCGTCATCACACCCTCCGCCGGGATCGCACACGGCTTTAGCGGCGCCAGCGTCAAACTGAAAGACGGACGCTACATCCACGGACTTGCCTACAATCGGACCGATCCAGTCATCGTAAAATCCATGGGTGGCCTGACTCAATTCATTCCCGGCGAACAAGTCGAGAAGGTAGCAAAACTCAAAGGGTCACTGATGTTGTCAGCCGATCAACTCGGCTTCACGGCTCAGGAGCTTGCCGATCTGGCTGCTTTCCTAAAAACATACTAAGAGAGCGGCCTAAGGCGGCCAAAACTGCCAGTAGTGGAGGGAAGCCCACCCTCAAAACATCGTTGCCGGGACTCGATCGACGCAATCGCGCGGAAAACTCATGCACTTTTTTTGTCCAATCCCGAAAAATTTGGCCTTTCTCTTATGTAGTCTTTTTCCATAATGGGTCGTACTCGATCCGGTCAGCTACGCCTATCTAATTGTTCGAAGACGATTTCACCCCATGAACATCTCAAATCTCTCCCTCAAAATCGGCGTTTTATGCGCCTTTGCCTTTGTCGCCGGCAACCTTAGCCAGGCGGAGGAAATCCTCGTCGAAGCTGAGAGCCTCAAGGCTCATGGTGGCTGGAAACTCGACACTCAGTTTATCGAGATCATGGGTTCGCCCTATCTACTGGCACACGGACTTGGCCAGCCGGTCGAGGACGCCGTCGGAACCGTATCCTTCAATGAAGGCGGGACCTATCATGTCTGGGTTCGGACCAAAGACTGGACACGCTATTGGGATAGAGATGAATCACCCGGTCGCTTCAAACTCGCGGTGGGCGGCAAGACATTGGATACCGACTTCGGAACCGAGAGCGCAGATTGGGCCTGGCAAAACGGCGGCACTATTGAAGTGGCCAAAGGTGATGCCGAACTGAAACTCACCGACCTGACCGGGTTCGATGGACGCTGCGACGCGATTCTCTTTTCCACCGATCCAGAGTTCGTTCCTGACAACTCGAATGAGCCATTGCCCGCCTGGCGCCGAACCATGCTAGGGCTGGACGCGGCCCCTGAAAGCGCCGGAGATTTTGATCTCGTCGTCGTCGGTGGAGGTTATTCCGGGATGGGAGCCGCGGTCTCAGCCGCTCGCATGGGCATCAAGGTGGCCCTCATTCAGAACCGCGATGTGCTTGGCGGCAACGGCAGCTCGGAAATCCGCGTCTGGGCCAAAGGCAACACCCCTGGAGGCCTCTACCCCGTCGGCGACATCATCCGTGAACTCGAAGACGAAGCCTCCTCTTCTCCTGCTCCTTTCGTCGAATGGGAAGATGACAAGAAAGAAAAGATTCTTCGCAACGAGAAGAACCTGTCTCTCTTTCTCGGTCATCACGCCTTCGACGTGAAGATGAATAGCAAGGAGGAAATCGGCGCCGTGCTCGCTCTCGAAACCCGCACCAACAAGATTCGTAAATTCGAAGCCCCTTTCTTCGTCGACACCACCGGTCACGGCTTCATCGGCCTGTGGGCCGGAGCCGATATTGAAATGCACGAAAAAGGCCGCATGGGCATGAGCAACATGTGGATGTGGGAGAACACCACCGAAGAGCAATCCTTCCCAGAGACGCCCTGGGCACTCGACCTCAGCGAGGAAGAGTTCCCTTACCCCCGTCGCTTTCACGCGGAGTGGTTCTGGGAAAGTGGATTCGACCTCGACCCGCTGAACGACCTCGAGAAGATTCGTGACTGGAACCTTCGCGCCTCCTACGGCGCCTGGAGCGCGATGAAGAACAAGGGGCTCTACGGCGACTACGACCCGCTCGAAAAATCCCACGCCAACGCCCAACTCAAGTGGCTCGCCTACGTGGGCGGCACCCGGGAGACCCAGCAGATCATCGGTGATGTCATCCTGACCGAGTCCGACATCATCGCTAAAAAGGACTTCGAAGACGGTTGTGTGCTCACGACCTGGTCCGTCGACCTTCACTACCCCAAGGAAGAATACCTCGGCAAGTACAAGGAGAATCCTTTTATCTCTGTGGCCGAACACAAACGGGCCATCGACAGGCGCATCGGTTACCCGGTGCCCTACCGCTGCTTCTACTCGCGCAACATCAACAACCTCTTCACCTCAGGTCGTAATGTCAGTGTGACCCACGAAGCACTCGGCACCGTCCGCGTCATGAAGACCTGCGGCATGATGGGCGTGGTCGTCGGCAAAGCCGCTTCCATCTGCATCGACAAAGGCTGCGGTCCTCGTGAAGTTTACGAAGAGCACTGGGAAGAAATGGAAGGCCTGCTCAAACTTCCCGGCAACATGCGTCGCATGGATGTCACCAGCGAGTTCGAACCGGACAAAAGTCTCACCGAGATGGCCCCCCTTGCCTATTCCTTCATCTACCCCGAGTCTCTTCCCGGCATCGTCGTTGATAACAGCAACGCCAAAAAGACCGGTTCGTGGAAAACCGGTGAAGGCCTCAAGAATTTCATCGGCACGGATTACGCTTACGCGGCCTCCGGCAAAAACTCGGCGACGGCTCGATTTGAGTTCACGCCTCCCAAGACTGGCAAATACGATGTGCGCATCTCCTGGCAGGCCCACGAAAATCGCTCACCCAATGCGCTCGTCAAAGTAGAGGGAGCCAAAAGCGGCACCGCAGAGCAACGTGTTAATCAACAGGTAGCCGCCACGCTGGAGAAAGGGTTTCACTCCCTCGGGACCTATGAGTTCGAAGGAGCTGTCCCGGCTGCCGTCATTCTGTCTAACGAAGGCTCCACCGGCAACATTCACGCTGACGCCGTTCAGATTCTTGCGGTAGAGTCTGCTGAATGAATCGACCAGCCTGGCAGGGACGACTGATCCAGTTTTACCGGGTGGCCATCCTCGTGGCCATTGCCTGGATCATTCGTTCCCAGCACGACTGGATCCGTTCTCAGGAAACCATCCCCGAGGTCACTATCAGCCATCTCGTTGAGTGGTTGCCCAACGCTTTCTCACTTGCTGACAAGCCCCAGGGCGATGGCACCCGCTTCATTCTCGATGAAGCAGGCGAACGGATCGGCTTCTTTGCCATCACCGCCCCTGCCAGCGATTGGATCATTGGCTACTCCGGTCCCACCACCACCTTGCTCGTCTTTGACGAAACCAGCACCTGCCTCGGCGCCCACATTCTCCAGAGTGGCGACACCGAGGACCACGTCGATAAAATCCTGTCCGAGCCAGAATTTCTCGATCAGTACACTGGCAAAACCTGGGACGAGATTGCTGAATTCCGTGAGCTCGATGCCGTCAGTGGCGCGACCCTGACCAGCCTCGCCATTCACGAAGGCGTCATTCATCGCCTCGCCGGGGAAGGGCCCAATCTGCGCTTCCCCGATCCCATCACGGAGGAGGAGGTGAAGAAATTTTTTCCGGAAGTCGCCCACCTCGAAGAATCCCAAAACTCCCCCACCGTCTTCGACGTCCAATCCGCCGACGGCTCAACCCTCGGCTTCGCGCTCAACACCGCGCACCTCGCCAATCGCATTCAGGGTTATCAGGGCCCTATTGATGTGCTCATTGCTCTCAACCCGGATCGCAAGACCCTCGTCGGAGTCAAGATTCGAAAAAGCTACGACAACGCTCGTTATGTCGAAGACGTCATCTTCGAGAAGTACTTCTTCCGAAAATTCGAGAATCGCGAGGTCACCAGCTTTCTCGGCCAGGACTACACCGAGCACGGGATCGACGGCGTCAGCGGCGCCACCATGACCAGCTACGCGCTCGCCGAAGCGGTCGCTTTGACCCTGCAGGAAGAAGGCGCTTCATCAACATCCGACCCCGTTTGGAAAACCCCTCAGTTCAAACTCCGCGATATTGGTCTCGTCGTTATCATCATCCTCGCCTGCCTCATGACCTTCACCCGCCTGCGCACTCAGCCGAAGGTCAAACTTGCCTACCAGCTCTTTCTCGTCATCTACGTCGGCTTCATCAGTGGCGACATGGTTGCACAAGCCCTTCTGCTAGGCTGGGCCAAAAGCGGCATCGCCTGGCTCATCAGCCCCGGGCTCGTTCTACTCGTTGCTGCCGCCTTCCTGCTTCCCATCGCCACAGGACGCCAGGTCTACTGCCATCACGCCTGCCCCCACGGCGCCGCGCAGCAACTCCTGATGCGCTACCTCCCCAAAAAGTGGCGCCTTCATATTCCGCATCGCCAAGAACGCTGGGTCAAACTCATCCCCGGCCTTCTGCTCCTCCTCGTCTTTCTGACCGGCATGCTGGGACTGGACCTTGATATGGCCTCCATCGAACCCTTTGACGCCTATGTCTGGGAAGCGGCTGGCTGGATCACGATCACCCTGCTCATTGGCAGCCTCATCTTCTCCGCCTTTGTTCCTATGGGCTATTGTCGCTACGGCTGCCCCACCGGCAAACTTCTTGAGTTCGTCCGCTATCACCATCGGGCCGAGCACTTCGGGAAGCGCGAAATTGTCGGAGGTATCTTCGCAATCGTTGCCCTGAGCTTGTATCTGGCGAAGGAATTCATTCTTTGAAACACAACCGTCAGTGACAGTCCCCGAACACGTCCGTTCCCTTCTCACTGAATTGACGCTAGATAGAGCAACCATGAAACTTATTCACCCTCACCTCCTCCTGCTTCTGATCACTTTTGTAGTCAATGCCTCACTCCAGGCAGAAGAAGGCTTCACCTCACTCTTCAACGGAAAGAATCTCACTGACTGGGACAGCAAACCCGGTGCGTGGGAAGTGAAGGACGGTGAGATTTGGTGCACCGGTGCATCCAAAGAACGAAACTGGCTCATCTGGCGCAAAGAGCAGCCCGGCGACTTTGTGCTTCGGTTGGAGTTTCTCTGGGAGAATGGAAACTCAGGTGTGCAGGTGCGAAGCGACGATCTTGGCGACTGGCAGGTCTTCGGGTATCAAGTTGAGATCGCCCAGCAGGATGTGATGGGCCTTTGGCATCACTCCCTTCTACCTAAAGACCACTCAAAGCGTGAGGAACGCCACCTCATGACTCTAGCGGGAGAGAATGTGACTATTTCGGAAAACGGCAAAAAAACGGTGCAGATCGAAGCGGATCCTGAAGAGATTAAAGCACACTACGCCGAAGCCGAATGGAACACCATGGAGATCATTGCCCGGGGAGATACTCTGGTGCAAAAAGTCAACGGGGTCGTCTTCTCAACCGTAAACGATCACGACAGCGAGATGAAGCGAGTCAAGGGCTTCATCGCCCTTCAGGATCACGGCAAAGGTTGCAAAGTTGCCTTTCGCAACCTGCGGTGGAAGCCGCTCCCATAAGCAGTAGCCGACAGCTCTAGAGAATTCCTTGCTGTCTCGAGGCAGGTTCGTTAGTATGTATCGACCTATGCAGCTATGTCGACTGATCTATCGGAGCAAGACCTCGTGGGATGTCCTCACTAATGACTTGCTCCGCAATCTGGCCCAGCGAAGCGCCAGCAACAATCGTGAACTCGATATCACGGGACTGCTGGTTCTTTCCGACGAGACTTTTCTCCAGGTTCTCGAAGGACCTGACATTGCTGTTAACATGATCTTCAATCGGATCATTCGGGACGAATTGCACAGCGAGGTCACTCTGCTCAGCTACGATCAAACTGCTAATCGGAGCTTTGAGGACTGGAGTATGCGAGTAGTGGACCTGAACGATCTTCCCATGGCCTCCAGAGATCTTTTTCGTCACAAATACGACGACAAGGAAGGCTACATCCAGATTCCAAGTGACATGCCAAAAGCGATATCACTTCTCTTCGATGCGCGTGCCCTGTGCCTCTCAGAGCTGGGCGAAGAGTGAGAAGAGTGGTTCGGATCGGAGTCCTAAAATTCCACCCGAGCCCCGAAGGTTCCACCGTGTGAGTTATAGTTGCTTTCGCCCATCACGCCAAAATAACCCGCTTCGAAAACCCAGCTTTCGAACTTGTCGCAGCCGAACTCGACACCGACCTGGAAAACACCCCGGTTCTGATTCGCACCATTTGAAGTGACGACAAATCCATTGAGCATTCCGGGAGCAGCGAGTCCAGCGCCAGAGCTCTGACCGTCATCAAAATTGTGCCACCACGCCAAATCGGCTCGCGGGCGTATCCAGCCGTTGGTGGTATCACAGTGACCCGTCACATTCACCCCGAGCACGGTTTGAAAGGTGGTGGTCGTGTCGTCATCGAACCGGAGGCTCGCTAGAACCGGCCCTTGCTCGGTGAAAGCATCTACTTTCTGAGAACTCAGGGTCAGGCCCGCGTATGGACTCACTCTTGTGTTCCTTTCCTCCCCGACAAAAAAGTCGCGACCCATCTGACTGTATAGAAAGCCGCCAAAGCTCTCCGTGTCCCCCTGCATCTGGTTCGCCAGAAAATCCCTCCGAATGGACTTCACATCCTGAAATCCAAGGGCCCCTGCGAAATTGGCAAATACATCGCCGCTCTGAAACTGGGCGTTCGCTCCAACCCATCCACCGTTGTTCTCAAGATAACTTCCAAATCCATCGACCTGTCCTTCGTTGCGGGAGTATCCACCGAAGGCACCGAGGTACCAATTCTCGTTAATGTCAGATCCTCGACCGAAAAGGATGGAAGTGTTGTCGTAGTCTGCCGCAGCACGGGATCGATTCGCGTCCTGTTTCCCACTGCCCACATAGCTGGTGACCCAGGTGTTAACCTCATCACTCGGCTCGGCCACTGCCATGCCCACTTGAACTTCCTGGGAAAACAGACCTGAGCTCTGAACTCCCGCACTTTGGTTCGAAGCCAGAGAGCCTGAGACATCGCCTCGCAGGGACGAGAACTGATTTGAGAACAGGTGAAAGAAGTTGGTGTCCTGCTCCCGTGCCAAATCACTCATCGCATCCCGAAAATTTCGACCGGAAGCATTGCTGGCAATCGCGTTGAGTCGACTGGCATCAATGTCATTGAGCACCTTCAGATACTCGCGAAAGCTGTCATTCAGACCCAGAACATTATCGAGCGAAGAAGCATAACCTCGAAGACCTGAATCAAGAAGGCTCTGATAGGAAACCAGGCTGGCACCATCGGCTTGAATGTCCTCCACATCACGCCATTCAACGACCTCGCCGAATAATGTCACAGATCCAGTCGTCGGATCGGCCGCTGCCAATTCAGCGAGCTCGGCCTGCTTCGCGGCACTGATACCCCGCATGTTTTCAAACCTGAGAACGTCGCTAGCTCCCGTCGATCCGGAAATCGCCCCCACAAGATGAGAGGGTCCCGACAGGACTACCGTCGCTCCCATTCCATCCCCCATGAATATAGAGTTCATTCCACCCTGGATGCGTCCACCGTGATTTCGGATAGTTCCCCCGGAACTGAAATCGATCTCAATACCGTTCTCCTGCGTGCCCTCGATGACACCGCAGTTAAAAATCAAACCTTCAAAATCACCCTCGATATCTATTCCGTCGAAATCGCCCAGAATCGTACCGTAGTTGTAGATACCACTGTCAGCTTTGATGTCGTCATCGATGTAAATCCCCTCGTACATTCCTCTTATCGTACCGTAATTGAAGAGCCTAGATCCCGGTTCAAGATCATCGTAAATCTGGATACCCGTGTCTCCAACCCCTTGAAGAAAGCCATAATTGATGAACAGCCCAGCTAAGTCGTCATCGATATCCACAGCGTCATCTTCAGCAATGATGGTTCCATAGTTCATAAAGGATCCGTTCAAATCATCATCGAAAACCACGCCGTCATCTTCGACCGCAGTGATCGTTCCATAGTTCACGAAGGATCCGTTCAAATCACCATCGAAATGCACCCCATCTTCGAAACCCGCGATGGTTCCATAGTTCAAAAAAGATCCGTTCAAATCTCCGACAACATGAACACCGCCTTCGCCGAGAACTCCCCCGGTAATCGTGGAGTGGTTGATAAACACGCCGTCGATATCACTGTTAAAATGCACACCGTCAGACATCCCGCTAATAGTGCCTGAATTGATAAACACGCCCGATGCAGTGAGCCCCCTGGCGAATACACCAATTGCCGGTCCAGGTCCGATTCCTTGAATCAGCCCCCTGTTCTCAAAGCGACCGGCTAAGTTGGCTCCCGGAGCGAAAATGATCGCATGAGAATCGTTGCCAGTGATTCGCCCCGTATTGAGAAAAGACCCCGTCGACGTCAAGGATTCCACGAACCGAATAGCCCCTGAAGGCCCTCCGCCCGGAGGGCTGTTGAATATCGTGCCATTGTTGATAAACGATCCACTCGTCGCACCAGTGATTCGGATACCTGTCCGCCTACCGGACACCACTCCGTCGTTGAGAAGACTACCATCCAGATCGCCGTCAAAACGAAGGCCTATTCCAAAGGGCCCCACACCGTTCGTGACAGAACCCGATTGAAAATTGAGATTCAGGCCGGCCGGAACACCGGTCAACAAAACCGCAACCGGAGGCGGCCCTACCTGAATATTGCCCTGAAAATTTATGGTATCCCCTGCAGCGAGCCCGGGAAAGTCACCCACCGTGATCTGGGTCGTGCTGTCGCCGACGAAAAAATCACCTGCCTGGGCCGGTACAATCCAGCAGGCAAAGATCAAGCCGAGGGGGAGGGACAAGGCGCGGTTTCTCATGGCCCCATGATCCGTGAAGCCCCCCCCAAGTCAACCGGAAAGGCCGACTGGTTCGGGCGCTTCAGCCCCCACTCTTACTGGCCAGAACCTCCTCGATGGCCGCCCCAACCGATTCACCGAGCACCTTGTACCCGCCATCGGTGAAATGCACGTCACCCGGCTTGCTGCCAAACTCATCCATCCGGCCCGCCATGACGGCATGCAGATCGTCCACTGCCACCCCATGCCGGTCCATCACCTCCAGCGCAGCGCGATTGTAAACCACATCATCCCCCACCTTCCGCCCGGCTTCTCCCTCCGGCACCGGTGTCGTTGTCGCGAAGATCAAAGTGGCTCCTGTCTTCTTGAGTTCCTGGACAATCGTCTCCAGATTTTCCGCATACTGCACAGGAGTATGAGTCAGCGTGCCTTCCACCTTGTCACGATTCCCCTGGTTTTTTGACTTCGGGTTTCGATAACACAGATCCCAGAGGCCCCAGTTGAAATGGATCAAATCCCACTTCCCGTTCTTTTCATTCAACCACTTCGGTAATCCAGCAATCCCCATCTCCGTGTGACCTGCATTCCCGGGAATTCGATGCACATTGGCTTTTCCTGCCAGTGCCTCGCGAGCCGCCGCCGTGTAGCCGATTGAGATCGAATCACCGATGATCAAGACTCGTGACAGATCCGGATCATCAATCACCTTGGCAAAGGCCGGATTCTTCTTCCTCACCTTCTTGGAGGCTTCTCCAGGAAGAATCGTCCCCTTCTCATCCGCCGCCATCGCGGAAACACATAAAGCCATCAACAAATAAGCGCTCCAGATTCTCATCACTCTTCTATCCTTCGAATAGCCTCTACATGCAAGGGGCCCAATCACCGCAACTCCAACGGCCCAAGCAACCTAGCGTGCAGTTGCCGAAGCGTCGGCGCCCACTGGTGAAATTTCATTTCTTCTTACCTTTGCCCTTGGGCTTCTTTTCATCCCCGAATTCCGGCAATGGTTCCGTCACCAGATAGGGATCTTGGTGCGGCAGCAAATCATCGCCTTGAGAAGCGGTCCAATCTGCCAATTTCCCCCTCATCTCCTCTACCTTGCCAGCAAACTCCGGGTTCCCTGCCAGATTATTCAGCTCCAGCGGATCCTTCTCCAGGTCGAAAAACTCAAACTCCTCGCGCGTGTAGTAGCGCTTCACTATCTGTGCAGCCTCTGCATCATTCTTCGCTGCCTCGTCCCACGAATCCCAATAGGCACCCGCTCCATCTTTGCGATGGCGATCACTGTGGTTGGTGTGATAGGCATCCGATCGCAAGTTGTGGATGTATTTGTATTTCCCGATCCGAACGCTACGGATGGGGAAAATATTCATGGCACCATCACCTGTGTGAGTCGTGAAGATCTTATCGCGGTGAGTATCCGTTTCACCGAGAGCGACGGGACCAAACGATTTCCCATCGATATCAGCCGGCACCTCACCGCCCGCTAAGTCGATCAAAGTCGGCAAAATATCGACCCAACTCACCATCGCATCTGTTCGAGTTCCCGGCTCAATATGACCCGGCCACACCGCCACCATCGGCACCCGTGCACCATAGTCATAGAGGTTCCATTTCCCACGAGGCCACTGCCCTCCGTGGTCACTGGTGAACAGAAAGATAAAATTGTCGCCGAACTTCTCCTTGGCAAAGTCGTAGACCCGCCCCATCTCAGCATCCATGTCAGTCACATCGGTGAGATAGCGAGCCCAATGCTCCCGAGTCTCTTTTGTATCAATGAAAAACGGCGGCAAGGTGATCTCGTCAGGATCATAGGTGCTCTCCGCAATCCACGGCACATGCGGCCTCCGGTCCCCCACCATCAAGCAGATGGGCCCCTCAATCTCATTCTCATCGTAGAACGGAACCACTCGAGAATGCATTTCTCTCGGATTTCCATCGGCATGATCCGCCCCCTCAAAGTTTCGGGCGCCATGCGCCACTTTCCCGAAGGAAGCGACGTGATATCCCATCTTCTGAAGAATAGGAGGAAGAAATTTGGTTCCTTCCTTCACCTTGCTGTGATTGGGGTGCGCTCCATGTCGTGACGGCATCAGCCCCGTCAGCAGGGAGAACCGATCGGGACAGCAGGCCGGTGATGCCACGTAGGCATTGTCGAAGATCATACCTTCTGCCGCGAGCCTATCCATCGTCGGTGTCCGGGCATCGGCCGAGCCATGAATGGACGTATCGAGGCGGCCGAGATCGTCGGATAGAAAAACGACAAGATTTGGCAACTCACCAGATCGGCCAACCGACAGGCATGAGAAGACTACGAGCAATAACAGGGATTTCATACGGCCGTTCAGTATGGGAATGAGTTCTATTTCTTCGCGGCTTTTCCGGGCGCTTTCTTTATAGCTTTCTTGGGCGCCTTCTTCTTCTCAAGATAGGTTGCCCCGTTGTCCTGCGGCAGGGCTCGATCCCAGGCGAGAAGTTCCTTGGTGAGACGTTCGACCAACTCCGGATTCTGTGCCGCCAGATCATTCGTCTCGGATTTATCTTCCTCCAGATTGTAGAGCTCTGAATCAGAGCCATCGAATTCAGTCAGGAGCTTCCACTTGCCCTCAATGATGGATAGGTCGGGGAGTTCAGCCACTCCGTAGTAGGCGTCCCGGTCTGGAGGACGGCGAAAGAACAAAGGTGCCTTGCGTGATTCGTTCGACTTCCCCAGCATCGTTCCCGCCAAAGCTTCGCCATCGAGTTCAACGCCATCAAGCACATCAACGCCAGTAAACTCCAGAACACTGGCCACCAGATCCACTGCCGAGAAAATAGACTTCGTATTGACCGAACCGACTTTCTTTTCAGGAACAAATCCAGGCCCCCACACGACGAGAGGAGAGCGAATTCCCCCTTCGTAGAGATGGGTCTTGTATCCGCGATAGGGTCCGGCCGAACCCGCCCCCATGTGAGGCCCGTTGTCAGAACACATCAGAATGAGAGTATTCTCCCGCAGCTCTTCATCGTCACGAATAGCATCGAACAGCACCCCAAGTTGCTCATCCATCGTCTTGAGAACGCCGAGGTATCGCGCCCGGGGGCTCCCGTCACCCCAACGATCCAGCGGCGGATAGTGCGGGCCGTGAACATCATCGGGCCAGAGATTGATGTAGAATGGCTTCCCTTCCTCTTTCGCCTTTTCGATGAAAGGCAGGGCGGCGCTCACAAACGCTTCGGTTACCTCCGATCGGTCGATCCATGTCGTCGGGCCCGGCAAATCCTCAGCCTCACCAAAATGCTTTCGGGGAGGTTGCGCATCTTCTGGCGTATAACACCAAGCCAACACCTTAGGCCCAAGCCCTTCGAAGTTCGTGAGTGACTCATCAAAACCGTATTCCGTGATCAATGGCGCGTCATGGACATCACGCTGCCCGCCCATATGCCATTTCCCAAAGTGTCCTGTGGCATACCCGGCCTCCTGTAAAAACCGAGCCAGCATAGGAGCCTTCGGATCCAACCACTGTGCCATACCCCGTTCATCATTCAGTTCTCGGTGAGCCAGGTAGGAGGTAATACCCCAACGGGCGGGAAACTGACCGGTAGATACCGCCACCCGCGAAGGCGAACAGATTGGAGAATTCACGTAGAAGCGTTCAAAGCGCAGCCCTTCCGCGGCAAGGCGATCGATGTTCTCCGTTTGGACATCCTGATTTCCAAAACAGGAAAAGTCCTCCCATCCCATGTCATCGATGAAGACCAAGATAACGTTAGGTCTTTCAGCAGCGGGGAACGCTAGTGAACAAACCGCCAGCAGGCACAGGATCAGTGAAAATGATTTCATAAGGTTGGAGAGATATATCTAGGGGGCTTTGCCAAGAGGGTATTGTATCGACCGGAAGAGTTTTAGGAAAAAAACGACATATCGGGGGTACGTGTTCCGGTATTCTTCGACGAAAAATCTCATCTTCTTCTGCGCGCTTCCGCCGCGAAGGAACCCTGACCTCAGCCGCCTGAGAAACCATCCTGCTGTCACAATGAAAACGTTCGGCTCACCGACAGCCCCTATAGTTGACGCTTGGAATTTTGCGACCTGGCAAAGAACTGGCCGAAAAAAGGACGATTATGAACGTCACCTATCAAATATTGGGTGCTATTTCACAACGTTTACCACATCTCCGTCTACTTTAGCGCCGAGCAGCTAATCAAACAGTTGAATCCGTTCTCATTTTCGAGCAATATAGACCGTTTACCAGATTGGTCCCGAAGGTCGCTTCGACTGAGATAGCGGGCTCTATCATCTCATTTTTGACAGATTCTCGCTCTTTTCTCAGGGCGATCACCCCGAGACCCACTCCAATATGGAGATTCAGGAACTCATCGATTGGATCGCCAAATACCCTTGGGTATTGTTCTTTGCTATTGCGATCCTGCCCGGGTTCGGATTGCCAAATTGCCCGGCGTTGATCCTATTTGGCTCTACCATGACGGCCGCATTTGGTGTCAAAAATGCAATTTTGCTCGCCATTGCTGCCGTCACTGTGAACATTCTTTGGACTTGGTGGGCTGCGGCCTATCCTTTCCGTAACTTTCTCAAAAAGAGGATAGACGAAAGAGTCAGCAAGAGGTTTCAGGGGCGGATTGAAATGAACGAACGCAACGTGCAGACCATCACATTTCTCCTCCATATTACCCCTGGCGTCCCCCTGTTCATTCAAAACTACTTTCCTGGTTTACATCGACTTACCTATTGGAAATACCTTCTCATTGCGATTCCAATTCAGTCGTTCTACACCGCACTAATCGTCGCCACCAGCGGACAAATATTCAAAGTGCTCAAAGGCTATCCGGTCGCCCTGCTTGTCGTCGGCATAGGAATCTGGACCGGTATCACCCTCTACCGCCGAAGAAGGAGGAAGTCCCCGCATGCCTGCAAAGATTCCCAGCCATATTGAGCAAAGTGAGAATCATACATCTTCTTCCTCACGACTACGAATATCGGAGCCCCGTCCCCCTCGATCTCTGCTACAGCCTCAGCGCTATCATGCAACACTGTTCGAGTTCCCACAAAGGTAGGGCTATTTGAGTGCGCTGCGATATCAGCCGACCCTCGGGTAATCTCCACTATACGCCCGAGGTAGAACTCCAGCCCGTGGGCACGCACTTCGCAAGAAATCACTCGCGGGCTTTCCTCCAACCCCTGGGATTCGTCTAGTATCCTTTGAGCGATCGGCTTGATACTCGCCTGCTGGGCCAAATAATCGTTCCAACTAGTGAGATTGCTCAACAGCGACACCAAACCCAGCACTCCCAACGCAATCAGTGAAATCAGCCATCTCTCAGAAAACACTTTTCGCGAGCGAATCCACCAGCGGATACCACCACCAATCAGAAAAACGGAAATCGCTAGCGACAACCAGAATTCGACTTCCAATGGAGCGCCGAGACCGAGCGACACAACAGGAGGCCCCGCGGCTAATAGGAACAATAACCAAACGGCAGAAACACGTACCCATCTCGGGAAAACCTCGGCAAACCGGCCATCCCTAACCGCACCGGCAAGAAAACCACCAAGGCAAACGGCCAAACCTGGAAACAAGGGCAATAAGTATGTTGGAAGTTTGGAACCAGAGAGTGACAAAATCAAAAACGGAATCACTAACCAACCAATGAAGAGCCCCGCTCTCTCCGACCGCAGGCGAACAATTCGAGGGGTCATCTGAAACGACACAATCGTCCATGGGAGAAATCCCACTATTATTATAGGGATGAAAAACCAAACGGGGCGGGATCGTCCATGAGCTGAGGAACCAAACCTCTCCACCAATTCGTATTTCCAGAAATAGTCCGCCAGTTCGGGCACTCTTATCGCTAATATCAGAAACCAAGACAGCCCGATCAAAAGCGAAAGAATGATGCCCGATACCCATGGCAGTCGTAAAGACTGCCCTGTCGTTCGTTTCAGCGAGATGGAGTAGCCGATCGCAGCACAAAACGGGATCAAGAAGGAAACAGGTCCCTTGGTCAAAAACCCGAGTCCCGCAAACACAAACAGCAGCCACCCCCACCTCCGGCTTTCCTGCGCCCGAGTCAGCGAATAAATTGCGCCGGTAATCCAGAACGTCATCGTCGTATCAGGGGTGATCAAACGGCTCAAAATGAAAAACAACGGAGAAGACGCCAAAATCACCAAGGTCAATTTAGCAGACAGCTCATTGCCATAGAGCCGACGGGATATCCCAATCGAAAACAATAGAGTTCCCATGGCGCAAAGAGCGACTGGCAACCGAGCAGCGAACTCACTTACTCCAAACGTTTTCAGGGAAATTGCAGTGAGCCAGTAAAACACCGGTGGCTTCTGATAGTGAGGGATGCCGTTGAGGTGTGGAATCAGCCAGTCGCCATCCGCCGCAGCCATTTCCCGGCCGATTTCCGCATAGCGCCCCTCGTCGGGCTCCAAAAGACCAAAGGTTCCCAAAGGCAGGATCATCGCCAAAGCGATCAAACCAAACAAAAGCCAAAGGCCTTTCGTTTCAGATAGCCCGCCAGTATTCTGAGAAGTTTCCGCCACGGAACTCATGCTCTTAGTTCAGAATCCATCCTTTCGGCAAAGCGGCGCCTGCTGAACCACCAAACCCCGAGCATATCAAACGCCGGACGCCACAACATGACGCCAAGACCATAGTGCGTCTCTCCTCCAACGCGCTCCCGATGATCTACCTGACACTCAGCCACCTTGTATCCGGCAGCACAGGCGAGCGCCGGGATAAATGAATAGAGCGTCTGCAAAGGGATCAGCGAATCCACCACAGGGCGATAAAACACCTTGATCGCACATCCTGAGTCAGTGACGCCATCCTTCAGGAATCCACCCCTCACTCTATTTGCCACTCGCGACATGGTCCGCCGTAGCCATGTATCGTTACGATTTTTGCGAACACCCGACACCAAATCAGCATCTGAGCACTCAAGCAGTTTAATCATGGCCGAAAAATCAGCAGGGTTGTTCTGACCGTCACCGTCAAGTGTAGCCACAATTGCCCCGAATGCTCTGTTCAAGCCATAGTACAAGGCGGGTGCTTGACCACAGTTCGTCTCAAAAGTAATCACCCTGACTCGAGGATCTTCTGCCGCGACTTCTGCCAGAATTTCTGCAGTGCGGTCTTTGCTTCCATCGTCGACCGCAATAATCTCCCCTTTGCGATCCTTGAGGTTGTCGAGGGCATCCAAACTCTCTTTAATCACACTACCCACACTGTCCTCCTCATTATGAAAGGGGATCACGATAGAGAAACCAATCCCCTCGGAGTCGAAACCCTCGCTCTCGCTTCTGCTAATTATCATTGATGACGCAATTTATCGAATCTCCTCCTCCGGCACTTCAGTGAGTCTCGCTGCCTTTGCTACAACTTCAATCTGAAACCGGACTCTTCCAGATTCTAAAAATCATCAATTCCCATCGCCTACTCAGCCTTTCTACTACCAGTGGAACACCGGGGAGCGTTCAGGGTGAAACCTCTCGTCAAATCCCGAGGTGATACATACTGATGCACGAAACCGATCGATCTTCCTCAATTGGAGCCTTTTTAAGAAAAATGCGACAGTAACGGGTCACTTCACCCATCACTTTCCGCATGAGCTTTATCCCGACTCCCGCCGGGTTCGAGTTTTGACTATTCATCCCCCCCATTCATCTTTCATCTCACCATGAAAATCCTCGTCGCCTTCCTTTCTATACTGACATTGCCTACGCTGACGACTGCTGAAGACACGCCCCCCAACGTGCTCTTCATCGCGATCGACGATCTCAACGACTGGGTTGGCTGTCTCAAGACTCATCCCCAGGTGCAGACACCCAACATCGACCGCCTCGCCAAACGGGGCACCCTCTTCACCAATGCTCACTGTCAGGCTCCGATCTGCGGGCCGTCGCGTGCTTCACTGCTTTCAGGGCTCTATCCGTTCACCACTGGCGTCTACCAACAGCCCACCGGAGCGATGAACAAGGACAAGAAGTTCTTCGACGGCCAACTTCTTCCGCAATACTTCGCTCAACACGGATACAAAACGCTCGGTGCAGGAAAGATCACCCACGGCTACGACAATGACCGAGCTTTCCAAGACTATGGCCCGGGAGGGTCCGCCGGCCCCAAACCCAAAAATGGCTTTCGATTCAACTATCACCTTCCCGACGTTCCCTGGACCGGAACACAAACTGACTGGGGCGCCTTTCCCGATAGTGACAAAGACATGCCTGATCACAAAGTCGCCACCTGGGCTGCAGAGCAACTTGGCAAATCCCACAAGAAACCTTTCTTCCTCGCTGCCGGTTTCTCCCGACCTCATGTCCCCTTTTATGTCCCGGAAAAGTGGTTCGATCTCTACCCACTCGACACTCTGGTTCTCCCCGAAGTCAAACTTGACGACCTCGACGACGTTCCCGCTATCGGCAGGGCTGTTCACGAGATGCCAAAGTATCCCAAATTGGAGTGGCTCCAGGAAAATGACAACGAGCAGCTTAAGCTCGCCGTTCAGGCCTACCTCGCCTGCATCAGTTTCGTCGATCACCAGGTTGGCCGCGTTCTCGATGCGCTCGATGCCAGCCCCTATGCGCACACCACCACCATCGTGCTCTTCAGCGACCATGGCTACCACCTCGGGGAGAAAGATCGCATCAGCAAGCACACCCTCTGGGAAGAAGCCACCCGTGTCCCGCTCATCGTCGCGAGGGCCCGATCAGAGTCCAAAACTGACGACGCCAAAGTAATCGATCGCCCTGTCGGCCTCATCGACCTCTATCCCACTCTTCTTGAACTCAGCCACCTTCCCGCCCGCGAAGCCAACCAGGGACAAAGCCTGGTCAAACTCATGGCGAATCCAATATCAGACTGGCGCGACGCCATCCTGACCGTCTACCCAAGAGGAGGAAACACCCTGCGTTCCGATCGCTACCGCTACATTCATTACGAAGACGGTAGCGAGGAATTCTACGATCACGATTCGGACCCCAACGAATGGACCAATCTTGCCGGCAATCCAGAATACCAGAAGCAGATTAAAGAGCTTCGACAGCAACTCCCTGAAACCGAAGCGGCTTACCATCCTGCCACTCGAACCGCCCCCATCAATGCCTGGTTTCAAAAACACTTTGAAGACAGCGGGGTGAAGTAGCGTGGTAGGGCGTGGCCTCCGGACGGGGTGGCCTTCCACGCGCCGCTAAAAACCGAATGCGTTCAATTCATCGCGGGCAGTCGGGACGCCTGCCCCTACCTTAGAATATTGTGCCTTCGAACGATTCCTGATCTAATCACCCCATGATCCGCACGCATCTTCTCATCCTCTCAATGCTCGCCCTTGCATTGACGAGTGTATTCTCCCAGGCAATTCCCGACACCGAGCAACTCGCCAAATGGCTTAAGCGCTTCCCTGGTGCCGATACCAACAAAGACGGAACTCTGAGCCTGGAGGAAGCCATCGCCTTTCGAAAGGTGATGACTAAGAAAGCGGGGACCCAGAAGAAAGGCGGCGGCGCCCCACGAACCTTCGAAGTCGACCCGGCTTGGGACGGACCCGATTTTCCCGAGCACGCCGTTTTTCGCAAGTCTCCCGAAGAGATTCAGGCAATTTACCAAAGCACTCTCAAGAAGGGCCAATCCGCAGTAGTCTCCTTTGAAAAGCCCACCGACGGGGCACTCCGTATCGTCGGCACGGGTCACAGCTTCATGGCTCCCGGCTACAATACGCTCCCTAAAATCACAACTGCCTCCGGATTCACTCAACCTCTCCACACTCACACCGGCGGCGGCATGACAGGCAGCACCCGCTATAAGTGGGAGCAAGAGAACGGCATCTTTCAGTTCGAAGGCAAGCCTACCCCGAAGTTACTCGCCTCGATCTCCAATGCAGACTGGGACGCCATGATGTGGGGCCCCTATTTCAACGACCGTCCACAGTACTACGCCTGTTGGATCGACTTCTGCCACCAGTTTCATCCGGAGATGAAATTCTATCTCTCCGACGCTTGGATTTCTCTCCACCAACTGGATGAAAACCCAGTGTCCGAAACATTCTTTACCGAGGAGGTGCTCGACCGCCTCAACCAGGAAAGAAATGAAGGCTACACTGATCTCATCAACACACTGCGGAAAGACTACCCTGACAAAGTCTTCATCATGCCCACGGCAGACGCCATGACCCGAGCGGCCAAACACTTTACCCGCGGCGAACTTCCTGGCATCGAGGGGCTTCACAAGGTCATCGGGGGCAAAGAACGATCCCTCTGGAGGGACCAACTGGGCCACCTCGGGCCAGGCTTCGAACGCCTCGAGGGATATGTCTTTTACGCCACCCTCTACGGGAAGTCACCAGAGTTAATCACCCAAAAAATTCAGTTCGGAGGCGATCCCAAGTTTCCTGGCCCGGCGCTCGACAAAGTTTTTCGCAAGATTGCCTGGCAGGCTGTCATTCACCACCCTCTCTCCGGGGTAAAGGATGAAGACAGAGACGGGATTGCCGACAAAGCCACCGATTGAACAGGGTTAAGCCACCGTCCCAACCCATTCGGAGCGAAGCGGAGAAAGACAGCCGACCCCGCGGAAGCGGGGGAGACGGGCGCCTCGAAGAGTCGAGCGAAGCGTCCAAAGTGAAGCGAAGTCAATTGACTCACTCCCCCACCAACGGTGCCGTCACCGTTTTGTCTTTCCAATTCTTGCGAGGCTCCATGGACTGCCAGCGCACCAAATTACTCTCCAAGCGCTCCAGCAAGTTCTTGACCATCTCCGGCTTCCGGCTGGCTAGATTCATTTCTTCGTAGGGATCTTCTATTACGTTGTAGAGTTCGACACTGACGGGAAAATAGTATTTCACCAGCTTGAGGTCTCCTACCCGAATGGCAGAAGCAGCTGCATCACCCGTTTGATCCGGCCGAGGGAGAGGACTGTGCCAGATCAAGGGCCTCATTCTATTCATTTCATCACCTTTAAGAGCAGGCACAAGGCTGGCGCCGTCCTTGTGCTCCTCCAGCAAAAGCTCTATCCCAGCGAGATCCAGCAAGGTCGGATAGATATCAGTCCCCACAGCCACCTCATCAGTCCGGCTGGTAGCCTCCACCATCGGAGGATAGACCACCACAAACGGCACCCGCAGTCCGCCTTCGAAGAGATGGCCCTTGCCCGCTCGATAGGGCAGGTTGCTTGTGGCGACCCCGCGCTGGCTCTCCAGCCCTCGATTCGAGAGTCCGCCGTGATCTGAGGTGAACAGGATTACGGTGTTGTCAGCAATGTTCAGCTCATCCAACAACGCCATCATCTGCCCCACGCTCTCGTCCATCGTCTTGATCATAGACGCGTAATTCGGATCATCCCGAGTCACCTTGGTCTGCCCGTCCTTCTTCAAATAGGGCTTCCCGATCTGCTCCTTCACCTTGCCTTCAAAGTAACTCACCTCTTCCGGCTTGCCCTCGATCGGCGTGTGCACCGCGTAGTGAGAAAGAAAAGCGAAGAACGGCTTCCCTTCCTTCACCGTGGACCGAATCCACTTCTCCGTTTCGTCCGTGAGCCGCTCAGTAATGTGTTCATCTGGCTCCCCCTCCTCAAGTGCAAAGATCGGCCCATACCTATCTTCCTTTCCAGTCTTTCGAGACACATGATAGGGAAAGAAATAGCTCCCCGGCGCCCCGGCATGGCACCCCCCTACATTGACATCATAACCGCAGTGATGAGGCCAATCTTCAGGCACTTTACCGAGGTGCCATTTTCCCGCAAAGAAAGTGGCATACCCATTCTGCTGAAAGGCTTCACCCAGCAAGACGCGGCGCTGCATCTGCACCTCAGGCGCCCCGGCGTTGGTGGCATTGCGGCACGGAAAGCGACCTGTCTGGATGGCGTAGCGAGAGGGCACACAACGCGGATGCGCACAGTAGCCATTGGTGAATGTCATCCCGCGAGCAGCTAAATCTTTAAGATGCGGAGTCTCGTAAAAACCCTCCTCCCTCAGCTCTGTATCCATCACCCCCAGATCATCGGCCAGAATGACGATGATATTGGGTTTGTCGCCCGCCATAATCAAACCGACCGACACCTGCTGCACCAAAGTAACTAGCAGCAGAGCCAACGAATAACGAAAGAAAACCCCCATCTGCGGAGACTAAATAATTGCTCTTACAATACAAGCTTTAGCTGCCTTAAGTGAGCTCTGGACCGGCACCTCACGACAGCCTTTCTATTCCTCAACTATTCACTCACGCCAAAGGCAACAGCCATGCTCCCAGAACCACCACTACAAATCCGACCACTCCCATCAGCGACATCATGATCGACGCCGTCTTGAAGGTTTCCCCTTCCGTCATTCCACTCATGCGCCCGATGATCCAGAACCCGCTGTCATTCATCCAGGGAATCGGTTTAGAGCCACATCCAATTGCCAGAGCCACGTAGACTGGATGAAATGCCAGTCCTGCTACCGCCAGCGGAGCCACCACGCTCACTGCCGTGATCATCGCCACCGTGGCAGATCCCTGAGCAATACGCACCGCTACCGTTAGAAAAAATGCGACCGGCAGGATCAACAGATCCTTGCCGCCGAACATCGCCTTGAGTTCCAACGTGATTCCGGTCTGCTTGAGCACGTAGCCAAAGGAGGCACCGGCAGCTGTGATCAGAATAATGACGCCACCGCTGGACAGAGCGCCCTGCATTTTGTCTTTCAGCCCCTCCGCACCCGATGAACTCACCAGCAGGATCAAGGCAACAACAGTCGCAATGGCGAGCGCCACATTCTTGTCGCCAAAAATCACCAATTTCTGAACCAGATCATGATCGCTTCCCAGATTAACTGACAGGACCGCGAAGCCCGCCAGCAATACGATGGGTATCAAGATCGGCAGCAATGAAACAAAAAATCCCGGCAACTCACTCTCATCCCGGTCTTGAATCTTTTCCAATTCCTCATGAGACAGGGCCGATCCTTCCCGGAGCGGAATCTCCCAGCGGGCATTGGCCCAACGGGCATAGAGAATCCCGGAACTCACCGTGATCAATCCGACAATCAATCCCCCGATCATCATCACTCCGATGGAGACATTCAATTCGCTCGCCACCAGCAATGGCCCTGGTGTGGGTGGCACTAGCGAGTGTGCCATCGTCGCTCCTGCCACGATGCAGAGAATGAAGAGCAAGTAATTGCGTCCCGTCTGAACCCTGAGGGCCTTCGCCAGCGGCATCATCAAATAGAAGACCGTGTCAAAGAACACCGGGATCCCCACAATAAAACTACTCCCGGCAAAAGCGTAGGGCGTGCCTTTCTCTCCAAATAACCGACGTAATGTCAGGACAATCCGCTCCGCCGCACCACTGTCGAGCAGGCATTTCCCAATCACCGCTGCCAGAGCGATGAGAATCCCCACTTTGCGGCAGCCTTCCCCAAATCCCACCACCACGTGTTCCATGAAGGTCTTGCCTGCCAACGCCTCTGCTTCGGCTGCCGATTTCCCACTGCTCATCCAGAACTCACTCACCGCATCCGCCGGCGTCAGGATGGCGACAACAATCGCACCCAGCAACAGAGCCAGAAAGGCATGCAGGCGCAGCCCAAGAATGCCGCCAATCACGACGATCATTCCGATCAGTAGAATTAACAGGGGGTTCATAAAGCGGTCCGCCAAGGTCGTCACTCACGACATCCTCGAACGAACGCCATTCAATCAACCTGAGAATGGAAAATCAACCGTGCCGGTCACCGCGAAAAAGGACTCGCCTCTCGCCCCACCCCACTTAAAATCTTTGGCGATGCCCGAACAAAAACGAGATCCCAGCCAATTGCGCTCCGCCCGATGGTTCGCCCCTGACGACCTGCGCTCCTTCGGCCACCGCTCCCGAGCCAAGCAAATGGGCTATGACACCGACGACTTTGCCGACAAGCCGGTCGTGGCCATTCTCAATACCTGGAGCGATCTCAACACCTGCCACACCCACTTTCGTGAACGAGCAGAGGAAGTGAAGCGGGGCGTCTGGCAGGCGGGAGGATTCCCGGTCGAGGTCCCCATCATGACGCTGAGCGAGACCTACATGAAGCCCACCTCCATGTACTATCGCAACCTCGTTGCGATGGAGGTAGAGGAAACGTTGCGGTGCTACCCCATCGACTCCGCTGTGCTCATGGGTGGCTGTGACAAAACCGTGCCCGCCCTCATCATGGGCGCCACCTCGGCGAATATCCCAAGCCTCTTTCTTCCCGCCGGCCCCATGCTAAAAGGCAGTTGGCGCGGCGAGACTCTGGGCTCCGGCTCCGACGTTTGGAAATTCTGGGCCGAGCGCCGCGCCGGCAATCTCGGCTGTGACGCCTGGTGTGAACTCGAGGACGGCATCGCCCGCTCTCCCGGCCACTGCATGACCATGGGCACCGCCTCCACCATGACCGCCCTGGCCGAAGCCCTCGGACTTAGCCTACCGGGATCGTCTTCGATTCCCGCAGTCCATTCCGCCCACTCCCGCATGGCGACACGCTGCGGCAGGCGCGCCGTTGAAATCGCCTGGGATCAGATCAAACCTCGCGACCTGCTCACAGCTGAAGCGTTCGACAACGCCATCACCACCGACATGGCCCTCGGAGGCTCGACCAATGCCATCATTCACCTGATCGCCATGGCTGGACGCGCCGGCGTTGAGCTAAAGATTGATCGCTTCGACGAGATATCACACAGAACTCCCGTTATCGCAAACATCCGCCCTTCCGGTGACTACGTCATGGAGGACTTCTATGATGCCGGCGGCCTGCTCGGAATGTTCAGCCGAATTCGCGATCAGCTGCACCTCGATTGCCCCACCGTGTCGGGCCAAACACTCGGCGAAAACATCGGAGACGCCGAAGTCTTCGACGACGACGTCATCCGACCTGTTGATCAACCGATCGCCAAAGCCGGAGGCACCTTTGTTCTTCGGGGCAACCTGGCTCCCGACGGCTGTGTCATCAAACCCACCGCGGCGGAAGCTCATCTCCTCAATCACAAGGGGCCAGCGGTCGTCTTCAAAGACTACCCTGACATGAAGGCCCGCCTCAATGACGACAAGCTCGGCATCACCAAAGATCACATCATTGTCCTGCAGAATGCGGGCCCTATTGGCGCCCCCGGCATTCCCGAGTGGGGCATGCTGCCGATTCCTGACAAACTGCTCAAGGAGGGCGTCCGCGACATGGTTCGAATTTCCGATTCCCGCATGAGCGGCACTAGCTACGGCACCTGTGTGCTTCACGTCTCCCCCGAGTCTGCCATTGGCGGCCCCATTGCCCTGGTCAAGGACGGGGACCTTATCGAACTCAACGTCGAAGGTCGTCGTATTCACCTCGATATCAGCGACGAGGAACTCAAACAACGTCGCAGCGAATGGATCGCTCCCGAACCCATCATCAAGCGCGGCTATGGCCAACTCTACGCGGAGCAAGTCACTCAGGCCCACGAAGGATGCGATTTTCGTTTCCTTCACGATGGGCCGGAAACGCCTGAACCTGAAATTCACTGATCTCAAATCCTCTTTTTGTCCTGCTCGCCAAGGCTCGCACGACCTGCCATCTAGTATTCGCTTCGCTCATCATAACAAATCCCGCTACTGCGGGACCACAGCAGTCTTTTTCCTAATCTTTTTATCCTACTCGCTAACGCTCGCACGATCTCCAGATCTCGTGGATCGAGATTTTCGTAGTCTTTTTCTCCGCAGAGCCGATCCGCCTAAAATCAACTCTTGCTCCTGCTCTTAATCTTGATCGTGCTCTCCAAAGAGTAAGATTACGATTATGAGTAGGATTAAGAATCCTTTCACTCTTTCCCTTTTTCCTTTTCCTAATCCTTTTCTTTTTCTTTTTCTTTTTCTTTTTCTCAGCAGAGCCCCTCCATCCCAGACCATGGACACCCAAACCATCACTTCCAAACGTCTCGCCTCCAGCGTTATCGCCGTGCCACCCCTGGCCCGAAACGAAGATTACACACTCAATCCTGACGAGAACACCAAGTTGATCCGCCACATCGAATCAGGAGGGGTCAACATCCTGCTCTACGGTGGCAACGCAAACTTCTACAATATCCGCCCCAGCGAATACGAGTCACTCCTCAGCGACCTCGCCAATGCAGCCGGAGAAAATACGCTCATTATCCCCTCAGCAGGGCCCGCCTACGGCTCGATGATGGACCAAGCCGAAGTGCTCAAGGGCACCGAGTTCCCCACGGCCATGATCCTTCCCCATCAGGGGCTCACTACTGACGAAGGCGTCGCTACCTCGATCCGCCACTTCGTCGAAGCCTCCGGAAAACCAGCCGTGGTTTACATCAAATTCGAAGGTTACATCGAACCGAAAACAGTGAAGTCGCTCGTTGATGAAGGCCTCGTTTCCTGGATCAAGTATGCCATCGTCCGTGACGATCCTTCAAAGGACGACTATCTCAGCCAGCTCACCGACCTGGTCGACCCCGGCCTCATTGTCTCCGGCATTGGTGAGCAACCCGCTATCATTCATCTGCGCGACTTCAGAATCAATGGATTCACCTCGGGCTGTGTCTGCGTCAGGCCCGACCTGAGCCAAGCCATGCTCGAAGCGATCAAAGCCGGAGATTACGATAGGGCCGAAGAAATTCGGACGATATTCGAACCACTCGAAGATCACCGCAATGCTATCAACCCCATCCGGGTTTTGCACGCAGCAGTCGCTGAGGCGGGCATCGCCGAAACAGGCCCCATTCTACCGCTGCTGTCTGGACTGAAACATGGCCAGGGAATCTCTGTTGGCGAGACGGCGAAGAAGTTGCTGGCACTCCGCTGAATTTTGGGCAAACTTTCGTCGACACTCAATGATTCACCGTGACTGACTACCACTCATTGGAAGCCGTGCTCTCCCGTGCGGGACTGCCTCTACCAGCTGGCGAACGCCTGCCATTTCTCAGTGCGGAGATAGAAGACTCTATTTCGTCGCGACTGGATCGAGTCGTCCAGCTCGTTCCTGACAATATTGCTATTTCACTTCCGGAAGGACAGATCTCCTACCGTGAATTTGGTCGCCTCGTTGATCACTTTTCCAGAACGATCAGCTCAGGCCGTGGTTCCTGCACCTTGCCAGTTGCGCTTTCTGGTCGGACGAGCACCACCATGATTGCCGCCTTGTTTGCGTGCTTCAAGCTTGGCCGACCGTATGTATTCGTGCCTCCTGACCTGCCCGTATCCCGGGCAAAATTCATACTGAAGGAAACCCGGGCGAGTTGCCTGATCGTTGAAGAATCCCCTGACGACATCAGCGAAGAAGAGCATCCCCTCCTTTGCTCTCCAGGGCTTCCGGAAATCATCCCACTAGCCCTTCCCTCCGAAGGTGAAGTGGTCGGAACCTATTCGAGCCCAGCGAATTCCAAGAGTCTTGCCTATATCATTTACACTTCCGGCTCCACAGGACGCCCCAAGGGAGTTCCGCAAACTCACGAAAATATTCTGGCTGACATCCAGCGCCAGTCACGCGATCTTCTGGTCACCCAGAAGGACCGATATGGGCTTCTATTCAATCTCGGAAGCTCGGCCGCCATTTGTCACCTCGGGGGCGCGCTTCTGAACGGTGCTACACTTTGCCCTCTCGATCTGAAGGTTTCGAATTTTCACCACGTTTGCACTTGGCTCGAACGCGAAGGGATCACAATTCTCGACATCAATGTCTCCACGTTTCGTCAGATAGTTCCACTCCTCACTGAGGGAGAAAACTTCCCCAGCCTTCGACTGCTTGCCCCCGGCAGCGAGCCGCTTCACCGTTATGATGTCGAACTGTTTGAAAAATACTTTTCCGATCACTGCATTCTTCAAAATGCTTTTGGAACGAGTGAAACTAGAACCGTCACTCATTACTACTATCACAGATCACAGCCTCTAATCACATCAGGTGAACACATCACCATCGGTCATCCCGTGGAAACTAAAGAGGTGGTGCTTCTCAATAACGAAGGCAAACCGGTCGCCCTTGGAGAAGTCGGCGAGATCGTGGTACGAAGCCAATTCATTGCCAGCGAGTATCTTGGTCGTCCTGAGGAATCATCCGATCGATTTTGCCAGGACCTTGAAGCTCCTGAAATCACCACCTACTACACCCGGGACCTTGCAAAGAGAATTGAGGGCGACTTCCTCATTCACCTCGGGAGGAAGGATAATTCCATTAAAATCCGGGGACACCTGGTAGATTTCTCGGAAGTTGAAAAGGCACTTCGGTCATGCTCCGAAGTCGGGGACGCCGTCGTCGTCCACTATCAAAACCAACTTCTAAATGACCGGATTGCGGCATTCATCATTCCATCCGAAGATGCTATTCCCACTCCCGCAGCACTTTCTGAGCAACTGAAGGTTTCGCTGCCCGGCCATATGATCCCATCGGACTATCGCTTCGTCGATACGTTCCCCTACTTGCCCAATCAAAAGCTGGATCGAGTGAAGCTCACTCAGTCTCTCATAGCAGATTCAGCAGAAGAGCCCCCCATTTCTCAGTCGAGTTCAGAGCCTACTGCGCTACCCGCGCCACCTGCAACCGAGTGGGAAAGCCGTCTCCTCTACCATTGGAAGAAACTACTTGGTAGACCGGATATCGGAGTTCACGACGACTTTATGTCACTCGGGGGAGATTCGCTGAATGCTCTGTCACTATTTTCTGTCATTGAAAGCGCCTACGGTGTCGCATTCACTGCGGTGGATGTGTTTCAGGCCTTCACGATCGCATCTATGGCGAAGCGAGCTGAGGAACTCGAGATGTCTCGAGGCCAGCCGTCATCATTTGAAGGACAATCTCGTAATTTCATCGTCACTCTGAAATCATCACAGGAAAGTGACTCCGTAATCTTCTTCCCCGGGGGCTGGGGAGGTGACCAGGAAATAGTCGTTTTTGCAGGCATCGCACGCCAGCTCAGTGTCCACCAGCAAATATTCGGGATTCGATCCAAAGCGATGGAGACGGATTGGGAGGCCGGGAATGTTACTCTAGCCTCGAGAGCCAGGGAACTCGTTGATGAGTTGATTTCGCTCGGTGTCGATCCCACCAGGGTGACTCTGATTGGAGAGTGTCTGGCCAGTCCTCTCGCGGTGGAAACGGCTTCGTTACTGGAGGAAGAAGGCACAACCATTGAGAAAGTCATTCTGCTTGACCCGTTCACACCAAAGGCACTACCCACGAACCCTGCCCCTAGCCATCCTAAGGAGCAACACATGCCCGAAGCCATTCGGCAATACTACCAGCTATTGAAACACTCGGCACCGCATTCGATCAGGAGCAACATTCACGTCATTACGACCTCCGACTCAGAGCATATTGCAGAAACAATCGAATTCTGGTCCAGTAAAACCGAAGGCTCAGTGCATCAACACGCCGTCGAAAGCGACCACGACGCATACATTCGAGAGGACCTACACGAAACCGCCCAACTGCTCGAATCCTTGTTGCCCTAGCGTGACAGGAAGTAATCACTCACGACCACCTCGCGGATCATCGTCCGCAGACCGTATCCATCAGCCTTCGTCTCCTTCACGATCTTGTCGATCGACGGCCGATCCAATGCCTCAACGCGGCGGCCTGATCCGTAGGTGAGCAACCGTTCCGCTAAATGTTTGGCGAACACGTCCTTGCGCTTGATGAGGTAACCCTTGAAGTCATTCGGCCCAGCAAACGGAGTGCCGTCAGTCGTTTCTCCTGACGCATCAATCACTGGCCCTTGACCCTGGCGCCCTTTGTTGTCCGGATACTTCGTTCGCCAGCGACCGATTGGATCAAAGTTCTCCAAAGCGAATCCGGGAGGATCAATATTCACATGACACTCCGCGCAGGTCTTGACTTCGCGATGCTTCATCAGTTGATCCCGAATCGAACTTGTCCCGCGCGTGTCAGGCTCCAACTCTGGCACCTCGTCCGGCGGCTTCGGCGGAGGCGTGCCTAGAATATTATCGAGAATGTAAATCCCCCGAACGACCGGTGAGGTCTCAATCCCGTTCGCACTGACCGTCAATACTCCCGCCATTCCCAGCAGGCCGCCTCGATTCGAATTCTTCAGACTGACTTTCTGGAACGTGTAGCGATCATCATTGGGAAACTGATCCTGAATGCCATACAGCTTTGCCATCGGGTAATTCACGTACACGTAATCGCTCTTCAAATAATCAGTGATCGGCCCATTCGTCGCAATGAGGTTGCGAGTGTAATGCTTCACCTCCTCCTTCATTGCCGTCTCAAGGTCATCATAGAAATACTGCCCCGAGTCATCGCGATCCGGCGGCATACCGCCCAACGCACGCAGGTTCAACCAACTGTCGAGAAAGCCATCTAAAAATGCGTCCGAGCGAGAGTCATCGAGCAAACGATCAACCTGGGATACCAGCACTTCGCGCTCCAGAATTCGTCCATTATTAGCGAGCTTTCGCAACGCCTCATCCGGCACCGTTCCCGTCAGAAAATAGGACAGCCGACTGGCCAGGTCGTGCGCACTGAGCAGGCCATCCTTACCAGAACTGGATTCGTTGAGATAGAGAAACGACGGCGCACAAAGAATCCCCTTGATCGCATCCAGCGTGGCCTGACGTGGCGAATGACCTGCGGCCACCCGCACCTCGACCAGATCAGTGAAGCGATTCACCTCCCCATCTTTGACCGGGCGACGAAAAGCCCGCGACGCAAATTCCTTGAGGATTTTCTCCGTATTCTCCGCCTTAAATCCTTCTTCGCCGAACACCAGTTTTTGGGACGCGGAAGGCCATTGATCATACAAGGGACCGCGTAGCTTCACTTCACTGATACGAATGTGAGGCATCTTGCCATGCTGCAAGACAATGCGACGGGCCTGAACAATGCTCCCGTCATGCTTATCGTCCTCGGGCCAATCATCCTGGTATTCGCGGGCAATTTTCCCAAAGGCCTGACGGCAGTTTGCCATGCCGTTAGGAAAAGTGAATCGTGGCTGCTGCCCCTTTTCGAGCCAGACTTTCATGGTGTACCACTGCGACTTGCCATCCTTCATGGTGACTTCCGCTAACTGAGGCTCGATAGGCTGTGGGTGATGCAATTCACCAATGCTGCCCACGCCTGTCACAATGCCGAGACGATAGGGCTCCGAAAGCTCCATCTTCAGGATACTATTGTCGTAGTGCGAATCCCGATTCATCGCCTGAGCTAACACCTTCACTTCATAGAATCCATCGGCGTGCACCCCTTCCTTAAATTCGTTGATTCCCGCGTAACCACCTTCATGGTTCGATGAATTCATCACCTCGTAGACGCAGAGATATCGATTATCGAAGACAGCCTTGTGAGAATAGCTCATCTCCGCTCCGGGTTGAAACTTGCCCTTAAAGATCCATTCCTTCAGCTCGGGTTTTTCGACGAGGCCCAGCGCCTTCTCCACAACCTGATCCGCTGCATGGAAATAGTTATCAAGCAGAAATCCGGAGGTCACTAACACGTCACCTAAAGTATCGACATGTTCCTCCGTCTGATCCGTAGGGAAGGTGCTGGTCGGGGCAATTGTATCGACCCGTCGACCAAACAAATCTTCAAGGGTGTTGAGATACTCGCGCTCGTTGAGTCGACGCAACACCGTCTGCCCGCCCGTGCTCTTGAGGCTCGCGTAGACATCGGCTACCTGATCTGTCAGGGCGGCGATCGCACTGGCACGTTCCTGATCACTGGGCTGATCTGCCTTCTTCGGCGGCATATCGCCGACGTTCATGGCATCGATCATTTCCTGCACTGCGATGAGACCTTTCTCATCCATGATCGGAAAGTAGAGTTCGTCAAAACGGCGCTCCCCTTTCTGCACAATGTCATCGTGACACTCGAAGCAGTAGTTCGCCACGAAATCCATCGCGATCTCCGCCTTGTCTTCGGCGTGAAGACCTCCCCCAAACGCAAGAAGCGCAATTACTGATAGTCGAAACTTCATCATAGAACTCCTGATCAGGCGAAAGTGCCGGTGCTCGTCCCAAAATGATCCCGCTCCACCCCAAACTGATTCAGCACACTGAGGTAGAGATTGCAAAGCGGCACCTTGTGATGATCCATCGGCACATCTTTGAATTCGCCGTGCTCAAAGCCACCACCGGCCAGAATGATGGGTAGGTTCGAGTTCGAGTGGGAACTCGCATTGCTCATGCCACTGCCGAAAAGCACCGAAGTGTGATCCAGCAAGGTGCCTTCACCATCCTGAATGCCTTTTAGCTTTTCGAGGAATCGAGCGAACTGCAGCAACTGGTAATCTTCCAGAACAAGTAGCTGATCGACGAGCTCCTGCTTCTTTCCATGATGAGAAAGCGTGTGGTAGCTCTTTTCGATTCCCAGGTGTCGAGGTTCGAATTCGCCTCCGATCTCCAAGGTCGCGATGCGGGTCGAATCTGTCTGCAACGCCAAAACCATGAGATCGTAGAGTAGCGGCAAGTCTTCCACCATGTTCTTATTCGTGGGCCGCTCAAAAGGCGCCTCGGGCTTAGGAATTTCCACCCACTGCTCTTTTAATTGGAGCTGCTGCTCGACCTCACGAACGGAAGTTAGATACTCGTCGAGTTTCTCTCTATCCTCCTGGTCGATACGCTTCTGAAGCATTTTAGCATCACCACTGACAGCATCGAGAATGGATCCCTGAAGCGCCTGCTTATCTTTGACCTGCGCCAACTGGGAAACCGGCTCACCGACAAAGAGTTTTTCAAAGAGTTGTCTCGGTCCCGGGATCGGCGGCACCCGCACACCACTGCGCGTCCATGACAACTGACAGCCTCCATGAATTCCAGTCTCGGATCCAACCGTAAGTGAAGGGAAGCGCGTTCGGCCCGCCACCGACTCGGCCGCGAGCTGATCCAAGCTGATGTTGCCGTCGGAACGCCCTTTGGCATCCATTGAAAGAACCCCGGTCATGTAGGCATGCACTGCGAAGTGCCCCCCCTTCACCCCGTGATCGAGGCCTCGGTAGAGCGTGTAGTCTTCGCGCAATCCCTCGAGCGGCTTCAGCAGGCGTGTCGTCTCGTAGTTTTTGCCCTGCGTTTTAGGAAATAAGTAGGGCAGCTGATAGCCCAGCAGGTTCCCAACCGCCACCATTCGGTTGGGGGTCGCACTCTCAGCCACCGTCGCCCCGAGGGCAGAACTGGCTCCCAGTGCATTAGGCAGCAGTGAATGCAGCGTCGGCAGCGACAGGGTCGCGCCGACGGACTTAAGGAAATAGCGTCGGGAAGGTGACTTTTGAGACACACTCATGCCTCATCTTCGCCCCGTCTCATGCGGGGCGCCATTCCCCTGATGACGTGTCTTCTGGGGGCTATCTCACTTGTTTCGGGCGGCAGCCCGGGTAGGGACGTGCGGCCCGCGCGCCCTTTGATCTGGCCAACCTCCTAATTACGAACACTCTTTCAGCGAGCGAGCCGCTCGCTGCTAGCCGCGCTACCGCGCGAGGGAGATCGATATGCCTTCACCCACCAAACGCCACCGTCGGCAGCCCTTTAACTCCGGGCTTAACGGCAAAAAGATGGCCCGCTTCCGGCTCCTCTGGATTCCCAAAGCTACCCGTCGTGATGAAGAGCGTCTCGTATCCCTCACCACCAAAGGCACAGGATGTGGGCCCTGATATCGGGAGCTCAATCGTCTCCAGCACCTCAGCGGTAACCGGGTCAAAGCACCTCACGCAACCGCCTCGGCAAAACGCAATCCAGACGTGATCATTCTCGTCGATCGTCATGCCATCGGGTGAACCTTCCAGATCCGCCGTATCGATCGCGATTCGCTCATTCGAAATCGCTCCACTCTCCCTGTCAAAATCAAAGGCTCGAACTGTCTTACTGGGCGTGTCGATATAGAACATGTTGGCCCCATCTTTTGTCCAGCAGAGACCATTTGAGTTCGTCACGTTGGGAAACTGAACCGTCAATTCCAGATCACGATCGAGTCGATAGAGCGCCGCATCCCCCTGCTTTTTCACGGTGCTAATCGTGCCCGCCCAGAGGCGACCAGCCGGATCACATTTACCGTCGTTGAAGCGATTGTCCGGTTTCTTATCTGGCTCTGGATCGACAATCGGTGTTTTCACCCCTGACTCGGGATCAAAAAACGCGAGTCCATTGTCGCCTCCCATAATCATGCCGCCCTTTTCCCGCGGGATCACGAACCCCACTCGTTCGCCCGTATCCCAGGACTTCTCTTCCCCGGTGTCCGGATTCAGAGATCGGATCTGATGTCCCTCGATATCCACGTAGACGAGGCATCCATTGAACCAGAGAGGGCCTTCTCCCCATTGGGAGAGCTTTTGCGAAATAACTTCTGCTTTCATGCTTGGTAAAACGATATTCAACCCCTAGCAAGCTATACGCGAATAGCAACCAACTGCTTCGCCCCGATGGGTTCCAGTTGATTTCGGCAAGACGGGAAGCGTAAACTGGAAGACGTCCATGACTCAATCAAATCGTCATCTCAAAGTAATCGACTCACACACCGGCGGCGAACCGACTCGCGTTGTTCTCAGCGGCGGTCCGGAACTGAATGGAAACTCCGTCGCGGAGAAGCGCACTCACTTTGAAGAAGTCGGCCATTGGGTACGAACCGCATGTATCAACGAGCCTCGAGGATTTGACGCCATCGTCGGAGCGTATCTGTGCGAGTCCGAGCGATCAGACTGCATCACCGGCGTTATATTCTTCAACAACGCCGGCTGCCTTCCCGGTTGCGTTCATGGCACCATCGGGGTCGCAGTGACCCTGGCTCACCTCGGACTGATTGAAGTGGGAACCTACGGGTTTGAGACACCTTCCGGAGTGGTTCAAGTGACCTTGAAAGAGGATGGCGTCGTTTCCGTTCAGAATGTGCGCAGCTTTGTCTACGCCGCCGATGTGGTTCTCAATATCCCCGACTTCGGAGAAGTCAGGGGAAATGTGGCCTGGGGTGGAAACTGGTTCTATCTGATCGAGGCGGACGACCGCATCCGCGTGGACGTCAAGAACCTGAAGGAGCTCACTCACTTCTCCTCGAAAGTTCGCCAGGCACTCAGAAGTCAGGGAGTCACCGGGGAGAACGGTATTGAAGTTGATCATGTCGAAATATTCGCTCCCCCCACCGACCCGGCTCTAGCGGACAGTAAAAACTTTGTCCTCTGTCCCGGCCTCGCCTATGACCGATCTCCCTGCGGAACAGGAACCAGTGCAAAATTGGCCTGCCTCCACGAAGCTGGCAAACTCGAGGCCGGACAGAACTGGCGTCAGGCTGGTATTCTGGACACGATCTTTGAGGGAAGTTTTGAGCCCCATCCGGATGGAGGCATCATCCCCACAGTGACCGGATCAGCCTTCATCACAGCCGAGTCAGAACTGTTGTTTGATGCTGCCGATCCCTTCACCTGCGGGATCAATCCCCCAATCAGCTAAAGCGTCCCGGATCCATCTGGCTGATATCGATCGAAGGAGCATCCCCCGAGACAAGCTCAGTCACTAGTCGACCAGTGACCGGCCCCAAACTCAAACCCAACATGGAGTGGCCGGTGGCGACCATCGCATTCTCGATTCCCGGAACATGCCCCACATAGGGCAACCCGTCAGGACTGCAGGGGCGCAATCCTGACCAGGGCCGAATCCCTTCGAAATCCTCTGGCTCAAAGGCGGGAAAGAAACGACAGAATGATTCGATAATCCCCTGAAGGCGCTTGCGATTCACCGAAAGATCCCGCCCACAGATCTCCATGGTTCCAGCAACACGAAGCTGGCCACCCATCGGAGTCACTGCGACCCGAGCCTCTTTCAACAGCGAGCACAGCCGCGGCAGCTCGCGAGGTTCTTTCAATGTCAGGGAATACCCCTTGCCTCCCTGCATTGGCAATCGGCAGCCCAGCTTCGATGCCATCTCCGGAGTCCAGGCTCCTCCTGCCAGCAGGACCACATCAGCCGCAATGGAATCACCTGATTTAGTTTTCACCGCTACAATTCGCCCACCTTCGCAAACCAGATCCGTCGCCTCGTCTCCAACAAAATTTCCTCCGCCACGTATAATCCCATCTCGAAGAGCTTGTAAAAATGTCCCCGGGTGCAAGTGGCAGTCCTGGGAAAACCACACTCCTCCGATCACGTCCATCGTCGTAGCCGGGTCGAGTTCCCGGACTCGACTTTGGTCACAAATTTCAGCATTCACCCCGATGGCATTGGCGACTTTGGCCACTTCCGCTTCATGAGAGAGGCCTTCCTCACTACGACACAACATCATCAACCCGCGGGTCACCAATTCGACATCCAACTCATTCGTCAGGTCGAGAAACAACCGGCGGCTTTCCAGACTGAGATCCCGCAGCAGTTCCTGGCTGTTCGCCACATGTCGCGCATTCGAATGACGAAGAAACTGCCAGCACCATGACCACAACTGCGGATCAAGGCGCGGACGCAGATAAAATGGGCTCTTCGAATCGAGCATCCACTTCAGCCCCTGACTGACAACTCCAGGAGCCGCCAGCGGGATGAAGTGACTGGGAACAACCATACCGGCATTCTCTTCAGAACAGCTTTCCGTTCGATCCAGATCGCGATCCAGAATGGTGACCCGATAGCCAGCTCGGCTCAAATACCACGCCGAGCAGAGGCCGATGACTCCACCACCAACGATGAGAATGTTGTCCCCGTTCTTCGACATCGCTGTAGTATGGCCCAATCAGCGGAAACCGTATCCGGAAACTTTCACAGTGAGAAATTTTGCATAGACGCTTGCTTCTAAGGCAAAAAAAACAGGCGGCTCCCGTTGAGGAACCGCCTGACGTTAAGAGCAATAGAAGTCCTGAAATTTATTCAACAGGCTCGAAGTCACCGGGCATCCAGGTCTTATCAAACCATGGCTCAAGTGGTCCGTAGAGACGTAGAAGCACGTTGTATCCCTTGCCGGGCATGGTCTGTACCCAGTTACCTTCCTGTCCTTCCGGCGCCTTGGGGCCAAAATAGACAGTGGCGGATTGATCCTCATTCAGCTTCACGCCTTTTGAGTTACTGTCGAGACCACCGGTGACCTGATCGGTTTCAAGGATCGAGCGAGTCTGGTTGTCGTAGACCATGAAGGACCAGAAATCCTTGGCTGGAATCGGCGCTGGCAAGGTCACCTTGTAGGTCTTTCCTCCATCCAGAGGCTCACCATTGATGTCAGCAGATCCGATCTCATAGACCGATCCCTTTCCAACCATCGGCTTGACCATCATCGGGGTGCTGCCCGTTGCGTAGTAGTAGAAGCTCAGGCGATCATCCAGTACCCGCTCGCCCTTGTTCAGGAACTCATAGCTGCCTCCAGCGAGGGGCGAATACCACTGACGCTTCCCGGGGTAGAAGTAGACGCTCTCATTGCGAGGCCGGAACACCACAGTCCGGGCGTAGGCGTTTGCGATGGTGGACGCCTCCGTAAGAATCTTCTTCATCCGGTCATCGGGCTTGAACTCCTGACCTTTCTTGATGCCAATCGCTCCAGCCTGTCCTACCAGTTCAGGATCCCAAGCGGTCGCCGGCTCATACTGAATCACTTCGTTGAGCTCGTCGTAGAAACTCGAATCATTC
>CAXBHX010000016.1:0-88833 GCA_963975655.1 uncultured Verrucomicrobiales bacterium | reverse complement strand
TTCCAGAAAGATCTGTCTGCTCCAAAGGATCAACGTTCAGGTTATAAAGTGCACGGCTCTTCTGTTGATCGTTTCTGTCCCAGAAAAGCATGAGCTTATAATCCCCGGAACGGATCGAAGACATGCCGCCTTTCGGGAGTATAAAATTGAAATAGAGTGCATCGTCCGGACGGGAAAGCTCTCCGCCCTCCGGATTGATAAGCAATGGCTTGATGCTGACTCCGTCAATTTCCTCAGAGGGCAAATCTTTGCCGCCGGCCAAATCGTAAAAGGTGGGCAGCAGGTCATAGCCGGCTACGGGGACGTGACAATACTCGCCGGCTGGAACGCCTGGCCCCCGCACGAGAAACGGAACACGAATACCTCCTTCGTACAGGGTGTGTTTTGCTCCAGTCAGCGGGAAGTTTGTCGGTTTGCTCTTCTCATTGCCCCCGGGCGTCGAGCCGCGTCCACCGTTATCGGATAGATAAAAGATATAGGTATTATCCGCGATGCCCAATTCATCCACGGCATCCAGCAGACGACCGACATCGTGATCCAGATCGTCCAGCATGCCGGCCCATCCCTGGCTGTAGCGGCGGTCCGGCTCACCTCTTTGCTGGTACTTTTTCAGTGTAGTCTCTCGAAGAACAGAACTTAAGTGAACCGCGTAGTAGCTCAGCTGAACATAGAAGGGTTTATCCTCTTTGAGGTTGCTCTTCATGAACTCCACCGCGTCATCGGTGATGGTTGGCGTCCGCTTGGGATCTACATTGTCGATGGCATAAGTCGGCGCATCGGGAACCCCACGCTCAAAGCCCAACGTGTTTGGCATTCCCCCCGTACCGTTCCCTGTCTCTCCGTGGCTTGCATCGTAACCGACCGCCTCGGGCCCGGCTCCCATGAGCTCGCCCCATTTACCAAAATGGGCGCACTGATAATCCGGGTTCGCCTTTTTCAATGCCTGTGGCAGTGAAAGATGTTTCATCGGTTCCCACCGACTGCGAAATTCGCTGCCGCTACGAACGGAGCTTGTCCCGAAGAGGATTCCACGCCGCGTCGGCGTGCAGATTGCGGCCGGAGAATAGCCACTGGTAAAACGAATACCACCGTTGGCAAAACGATCCATATTCGGTGTTTGCAGATAATCCGAAGAAGCGTTCGGCACCGTGGGGTCCATGGGTTCGGAAAGCTGACTCCACCCCTGGTCATCCGCCAAAATCAGAATAATATTAGGCGACTCGGCATGTGCGGAGGCTCCCCCCAAGGATAGCAGGCACGCCATGATCGCCACTGCACTGGAAATACGTTTATGTAGTATCATGTCAATTTCTTCTCTTTTAGTTGTTTACGTTGTTAATAACATTTCCCTTTATCTCTGGTTGGCTATCTTCTCACCTAGTTCGTTCAAGCATTTGACGGTAACGCTGGGTTCGATTCCCCATGGATCAAAGACCGCTCTGTCGGACCGCTTAACCCAGGCCGCCTTCATGCCCGCCGAGACGGCGCCGATCACGTCAAACGGATTGCCGGAAACCAGCCACGCGTCATTTGAGCCGCCTGCTTCCTTCATGAAATAGCGGTAGACATCCGGGTTCGGCTTAAAGGTCTTCAGCGTGTCGCAACTCACCACAGCCTCAAACAATTCACGCAGGCCATTGGCATGCAAAACCTCCTCGACCGCTTCGGATGTGCCGTTGGAAAACGCAAAAAGACGATGCCCCTCAGCCTTCAACGCTACCAGGCTCTCGTCGGCATCTGAAAATGCAGGCAACGCTCGATAGCTTTGCAGCAACGCGTCTTTCTGCTCCGCGGAAAAAGACACGTCGTATTCGACGCAGCAATAATCCAGCGCCTGACGCGTGCAGGCCGCGAAGTTTTCGTAGCGCCGCATGAGCCCTCGCCGAAAGGAATACTCGAGCTGCTTGCTTCGCCAGGTTTTCGAAAACACATCAGCCTGCGAACCCATCCACTCGCGCAATCGGGACACCACGCCGTCGGTATCGATCAGGGTTCCGTAGACATCAAAAGCTAGTGTGGCCATACTCTTCGCTCCGGTCTCTACGTCTTCACTCAGGTCCAGTTACTTATTTTTTCCCGCGTTCTTCTTCTGATAGTTGTACTGCCAGATCAGTTCTTCTTCCCAGCTCAAGATCATGTCGCCGTTGATGTTAGCTTGTATCCATACTTTCTTTTTAAATTGCTCCGGTGGTACTTCTTTATCGGTAATTTTACCATCTTTGTTCTTGTCCAGTTTTTCAAACATTTCGACTGCCTGCGCCATCCGCTCTTTGTTGAGGGATGCTTCCAGTGCTTCGACACCCTGGGGTATGCCATCGACACCGGCTTCTGAGGGGGCCTTCGTGACGGCCGGTTCCGCTTGCCGAGCCGGGTCTGATTCCAATAGGTGCTTGTAACGGCTCAAGGCTTTGCGCCTGACCATCAGCATTGTCCCATGCATTCCACCTGTGTTCACCAGCGTCCCGATCGCCGTCTGGCCGTCGACGCTGACTGTAGCGCTAAAGATGGCTTCCATGGAGCCGGTGTGGTTCTTGCGATGCAGGTAAAACATATTGTGCCCGGCTTGAGTTTTCATAAATAATCCGGTATAGCTCGCCACCAAATCCCCAGCATCGGCAATTGGAATTTGGTCCAACACTCCAGAGTCGATCCACGGGTAAGGGCCATAGATCAAACTCTCATGGCTGCCGCTGAGGTTCTCTCCTTCCTGTTTGAGTGTTAGCTTATGCATGCCTTGGCCATGGGTCATGGTCGTGAAAATGAGCCATTCGCCGGTAACATCGTCAGCCTGCTTGTCCTTGCGGGCGTTTGACGGCATTAATTGGATGTTCATGATTTTGTCATAGGCATGGAGCTTTTTCATGATGGCCAGCTCAACCTCAGGCGAGAGCAATTCCAGGGCTTGATCTGCCTGATACTCCGGAATGTCAGTGGAGAATCGATCCCCTACCCAGGCGGGACTTCCTGAGCCACCTTTCCTGGGTGTTGGCGTCTTTCCTTCCGGCCTTGCATTCGGATTGAGTTCAATCTCCCAGTTCGGGTGTTGGCGTTTAAACTCCTGGAATGCTTCATATTCCGCGGCAGTCACCTTGCCGTCTGCATTCTTGTCAATATGTGGAAACACCCAGCCGTAGCCTCCCTTATCCTTTTTCCACTCTTCTTCAGTCCAGTCTGTGCCTTTCGCTTCCTGCGCGAAAGCGTTGAAGCAAAAACTCAATGTAACAATCGTAGTAATAGCTGTTTTATTTATGTGCTTCTTCTTTGCCGAATTTTTGTTCACGAATAAATTTTTGATCATGGCTTTCTTAATAGGTAAATTATTTTGGCGATCAAATGTGTAGTTCGTTCGCCTTTTCAGTTTTTTGGGTTGCATTCATCGGGACACCTCACATCCACACACGCAATCGGTCTACCACGCCGTCGGTATTGATCAGGGTTCCGTAGACGTCAAAAGCGATCGTGGTCATTACTGGTCCTCCGGGGCAGTCACCCCAAGTGCCTTGCGAGCCCGATCCTGCCAATCCGCGTGCTTCTTTTTATATTGTTGAATGGCGTGGTACTCATCGCTGTCGATCTTGCCGTCGCTGTTCTTGTCGATGAATGGGAAGATCCACTTGATCGTCGCTTTATCGCGGTTCCATTCCTCCTGGGAATCCCACGAGGTCTTTAGAGACAGGGCTGTTTTTGGCGCAGGATTTTTTGGGGACTCAGCCGCCAATCGCTTGAAGACCTGCATTCCTGTCTCTCCCTGCTCGTTGGTCTTTGCATAGGAACCGTCCGTGTAGGACTTGATCTGCACGTCGAAGACCTCGTACTCGGCTTCGGTGATTTTGCCGTCATTGTCCCAGTCGATGAACACAAACAGGTTCTCATAGTCGGGGCGGTCCGTGAGCCATGCCTCCTGTGAATCCCAGCTCTTCCGTGATGCCGAACCATGGGCTTTCGGATAGTTACGCGATTGTGACCTGAACATCTGGTCCGCCAATTCTTCCTTCCAACTCAAGGCGTCATCGCCATCGCGATTGGCACGCTTCCAATCCGGGTGCGGGAATTCATCGTATTGCCAGACGTTATCGTGATTCTTATCGAGAGCGGCCCACATCTCCCGTGACCTGGCCAACTTCTCTTCGCTGAAGGCGGTCTCCATTTGCACAATGTGCGGGTCCGCGTTGGGCTTCGTCTTCGTGACGCCTTTTGATTTCTTCCCCGATCCTTTCTTCGACCGAAGGTCTTCGCGGGTTTGTCCTTTTTGGTTTTTCGTCGGGAAGGATGGATCGTTGTAAGCATCCAATTGATCCTCAAAGGCCGTGTATTCCGCCGAAGTGATCTTTCCATCGCGATCCCAATCGACGAAGTGGAAGATCTGTTCAAAACCGGGGTGAGCAACGCCCCAGGCGTAAATCGACGGCCACTCTTTTTGTGAGTCAGCCCCATACCTGGCCAGGTAATCACCCTCCTCAGCCAACGTCTTGAGAACGCGATCCGACACTTCTTCTGCCCAGTCGACTGCATCGTCGTTGTTGCGATTGGCTCGTTTCCAGTCTGGGTGTGGAAATTCAGAATACTGCAATTTGCCGTCTTTATTCTTGTCTGTTCTCCACCACTCGATTCGGGCGGTGTCCATACTCGCGGTGTCCAGGGCAGATTCGAGTTTTTCAATCCCTATCAATCTGCGCGCGGCCTCTGCCTGACGCCCTTCTTCGGTCAGCAGATGCTCGAAGTCGGAAAGGAATTCGCGCCTCACCATGAACATCAATCCGTAGTTTCCGCCTGCATTGACAAGTGTGCCGCGGGCAGTACGGCCATCGCCAGCCATGACGGCGGTAAAAGTAGCCCACGTTGGACCATCCACTCTCTGCCGCTCAATCACGACCATGTTGTGTCGTGCCTTCTTGAACTGGCCGACGAAATCGCTCACAAACGCATGCCCTATACCGATCGGGCGAATGGTCGCGGGCGGATCATAGGGGTTCTTGAGCTGTCCGCCCTCTCCAACGAGTTCATCCCCGTCTTGTTTGAGTCTTATTTCCATGATACCTCGACCCAACTGACCATTCAGTCTCATCGTCGTGAAGCAGATCCATGTTCCGGAAAAATGGCCTGCCAACTCGTTATCAGTCATCTTGGCCGGAACCGTCTGGAGCGTCTGAATGCGGTTCTCCAGGTTCATGACCCTCATGATGGCCATTTCTGTTTCCGGTGAGATTGGCTGTTTCTCCGAAACGGTTGAGACAAGATCCTTTTCCGGTGAATCCTGGGCGACGGCGGCGAAGGCGAAGGAAAGCGCTCCTGCCAGCAGGCAGGTAATCATTGTGAGTTTTTGATAGTTTGATTTCATGCGTTGATCTCCTGGCATCTTAATTCCAATAAATGGACTGCGTGTTTGAGCTGACATGTCAATCTCTTCTCTTTGATCTGGCTTATGGTTTACTTAGCAAATTGCTGAACTTCATCCGGACCGGGGTTGGCGTAGGCCGGGTCCTTGGCGCGGATGTAAATTTCACCGTCTTCAAGCACTCTTACATCGAGCGGAACAATGGTAGTACCACGCTGATTGATAGTTTGTGCCGTTGCGCTCAGGTCACGTGTCTCAATGCCCTTGCGCTCAACCGGCGGAATGTTTCCGTTGTAGAAGGCGGTGCACCACCAGCGCCCCTGCTTGTCCTGAAACGGCGTGCCGTGCCCTAGAAAACGACCGGCAAATTTACGCGGCCCGTAGGGGCCTGTGATTTCATCGGCGGTGCAATAGTAGAGATTGTAGGATCCCTTTCGGCCCGTATCCGTGGACCAGGCGGTACCGATATGGACATATTTATCACCGATCTTCCGCATGGTGGCGCCTTCATGGCCGATCACCGAAAGGGTATCGCCTGCGGGCGTCGTGCGGCTGCCGGAGGGATCAATCTGAACCGGCTCCGCCGTGGTCCTACTGAAATCTGCACTCAGCGGGGTCACCTCCGTATTGCCATAAAGCAAGTACCAGATTCCATCATCCTTAAATAGCGAAGGATCATGCCGGTGCCCGATATCTACCCCCATGGGATGCGTCCACGGCCCCTTCAATTCAGCACCTTCAGTCAATGCGAGATTGGCACCGCGAACCGGCGACGGACTGGTATGCGTCAATGCCCAGCGGTCGCCCAGCCAATGCACTTCCGGCGCCCAGAGGAACCACAGTTTTTCCGGCACCTCCTCAAAACGTTTAGAACGTTTCTCAAACCAGATACCCTCCTTCAAGGTAAACGGCGTGCCGAGCGACTCCCAATCAATCAAATCCTTGCTGCGCCAGACCTGTGCTTGCCACCCGACGATGGATTCATCGCCCAAACCGGTATTATAGGGATCGGATTGCTCACGCGGATCGCCGGGATTCGGGGTGGTGCCTGTCAAATAGTAGTGGTCGTCCGGACCGAGAATAATATAGGGATCACGTATCCAGCCTTCTTTGATGAAGAGCGCTTGATCATGCGAAGCCAGACCCACTTCAATTTCACTGCGCGGCATCACTTTCGCCACAGCCGGAGGCGTTCCGCCCGCATCGATGCGAGTGGAAAGAATCGTTCCATTGTAAGGATTGGGAACTTCGTAGGACCCGGCATTACTGCGGGCATCATAACCGACCGACAAACCGAGTTTCGGCTGGGCTCGAAACAGTCCCGGAGAGGCTGAGGACACCTTAGGCTCTCCATTCACAGAAAGACTCATTTCGTTTTTGCCCAGATCCGCGACAATGCGCATTTTTCCCTTCACCGGCTCCCGCCAGGCGACCCGGAAAATTTCATTTTTCTGAGTTACTTCAAAAACCGGAATTCCCTGTTCCACATGCAGCGAGTAGCCCATTACATTGCCGCCGTGTGCCAGCAGCACACCATCCGCAACCGCATCTTTTTGTGTCGCTTCCACCACGATGCGCAAGGGGAAATCCTTAACGTCGGGCGCGGTATGCGTCTCCTCGAAGATCGATGGGGGCGCCTTTGTAGTATGTTCTTCGGCGAACACACCGATTCCACAGAAAACGCCCAATAAGAGGCATCCGGCGATCGCGTTTATCTTATCGTATCTTTGCATGTCAGTTCCTTTTTCTCGTTACTTCCTTATCGATCAAGGCAAAAATTCTCTTCATTTCATTCCGGGCATCCGCATGATCGCCTTCTTTCTCCGGTCGGTTTTCCGGGCGGCCCAATTCGTTAACCCTCGTCAACCTTCCCTTATCGGTATAGATCCATTCCTTGGTTCTGATTTGTCGATTATTTTTATACTCGATGTGAACCCATTCTTTTGAGGGGCCTTTTCCGCCCACGAGCTGCGGCAAGAAGCTTTGTCCGTGGACGCGTTGCATCGGTTTCGGCGCCGAAGCAATGTCAAGGAACGTGGGCAGGAAGTCCGCTAGCTCGACGAGATCGTCACACTGCGTTCCGGGTTTGATCGTCCCCGGCCAGCTCGCGATCAAGGGCACTCGCGAACCCCGGTCGGTCATCGTCATCTTGCCGCCCTTGATTTTAGTGCTGTCCTCTCCCCAGACGGAAGTTACCGGGCCATGCGTGCCGTTGTCCGCGCAAAATATAATGATGGTATCGTCACTGAGTCCAAGCTCATCCACAGCATCCACAAGCCGGCCGACGTTCTTGTCCAGATACTCTACCATCTCGGGAAAGCACTCCGGACCATTCTTTTGCTTGGAATCGGGCAAATCATTCGTCTTCGGGCCACCGGGGACTCTGATGTAGGGCGTGTGAACCAATAGAGCCGGGTAATAAATCAAAAAGGACTCGTCCTTCTTTCGCTTCATGAAATCGATCATGAAGTCAGCGAGGACGTCGGGACCAAAGCGCTCGGCAATCGACTCTTCTTCGATTTCGCCATTGATGCGGAAGTAGGGCTGGTAGAAACGCGATCTCTTAACGCCGTTCCGGTCATACATTTGCCAAAGGCAATGTTCATCGAAGCCGAGGGCTTGGACCGTATCGTTGCGTTCAAGCCAGGAGACATTCCATTTCCCGGCGATCGCGGTGGCGTATCCCGCCTGATTCAGTTGATTGGCAAAGCTGTTGAACTGCTTCGGGTCCAGGTAGGTGTTATCATCCCACTTGCTGAGGACATGTTGGATGCCAGTGAATCGCGGGTACGTGCCCGTCATGATTTCAGCTCTCGATGGAGAGCAGGCCGGGTTGGCGAAACAATGGGTAAACAACATCCCGTTGCCTGCCAGCTTGTCGAGATGGGGCGTTTCGACACCGCGACCTCCGTAGGCATTCAGCGCTTCGATTCCCAGGTCATCGGCGAAGATCAAGATGATGTTGGGTTTGTCGCGCGGCAGAAGCCCGGTTGGCGTCCGGGCTCCCTTTTTCCTGAGCAACTCTTCCCAATCATCATGCTCCGTTTTATATTCCTGAAAGGCTTTGTACTCTTCGGCCGAGATCTGGCCGTCGGAGTCGGTATCCATATGGGGAAACAGCCACTCCCATCCCTTCTTCTGCTGATTCCATTCATCCCGGGATTTCCAGAGCGCCGGCTGGCCATGCTCAATCCGCTCCAGGGACTGGTCGAGGTCATCGAGCTTCTGCCGCAGCTCCTTGTAGGGCACCTCTTGCACGGGAATCTCGGCATCGACCGCCATGGCAGCAGCCACGCCCGCGGATTCTCCGAGAAGCATCCAGACGGGCTCCATGCGAAGCGACGTGAAAGCGATATGGCTGGCCGAAACGCAAACGGGCACAAGTAAGTTGTCGCACTCCCCTTTGCTCGGCACGATGGCCTCGTAGGGGATCTTGTAGCTGCCGTTGTATTTCCCGTCGTCCAGGTAGACGATGGAAAAATCACCACCCTGCACCACGACTTTGCCATCCTCCACGACCGCTGTATATGGGAAATCGTCGACCCCATAGGCGGCCAGCCCGACGGTGTGCGGCGGATCGGTTTTGCCCTCCAAGTCTTTCTGCGTGACGACGTAGGATGACACCATCCGACGGGCCTGGCGAACATACAACTGGTGAGGCCAGCCTCCCGTCTCGTCGAACACACCCTTCTTGAATGTCACTTTCTCGGCACGTTGCTTCATGCTTTTGGGAGCCGATGGATCCGTTTTGGCGAAGTGGAAGGAGTTGATCAGGAACTCCTGATGGAACTTCCAGATCCTCGACCGCGTGGCCCAGTCGCCATTGGGGTAGTCATCGTTGCATCCGTGAACCGTGGACGCCATCAGGTTGCGATTCAGTTGGGCGCCTCCGACGAACGGCCCTTTCTTTTGCGTGGTTATCTTGCCGAGTGTTTTTCCCATCTTTCGATTAGAGAAAATATCGACGCCACCGCGAATAGCTCGGCGATAGACTTCAAATTCGGCTGGGTCGTAGTTCGTCGGCTCGGGGATCGGGATGCCCTTGCCGCTCATGTCGAACTCGTATCGGAAGCAGTAGCCCATCGATAAGTCATCAGCACTGCCCAATGGGCCGATCTTGCGATTCTGAACGAATGGAAGCAGCCCACTCTCAGGATTGCCGGGCTCGATGTAGGGATCGATGTCGTGGACCCACAGATTGGGACGCACCCCGGCCAGTGATTCGTCGTAGTGCTCACGCGCCTCGCGGCCCCAGGTGTAGCTGGCCCCACTCATCCCGAGCACATCGCCCTCGTAAGAACAATCGATGAACACTTTCGCGGAGACCGTGATGGCATTGCGCTTCTTCGGTTTGGGAATGGGGCAGCCTGTCTTGTCGAAAGGGGCGTAGTCGAGAGTAATGGACCGAATGGATGGCGCCTTACCCTTCGGGACGATGTCTTCACCCATGGCAATCGGCTGCTGGCGAGTCGGCGCGTCTATGGTGCTGTCCCCGACGTCGACTTTGCCAAGGCGGTGCTCGAAGATCACGGTGATGCCCCGGTCCTCCAGCACTTTCTTGAAGCGCTCCCGGTATTCTTTGTTGCCAATGCCCAGGATGGCATTCCCACCATGATGCTTCTGTTCCCGCGCCTGCACCCCCTCCATCAGGATCTTGTAGGTCGAGCCGCCCACCGTATTTCCTTTACCCCAGTCCAGATGGTTAATCCCTCCACCGGTCATACCACCAAGCCAGCGACTGGGCTCGATGAGGATGACCTTGGCCCCCTCTTTCTCCGCAGCCAACGCTGCCATCACGCCGCTAGCTGTGCCGCCATACACGCAGACGTCTGCCTCGTGACGCGTATCCTCTGCAGCCAGACAGTTTTGCCAGATCAGTAGAGCGTTGAGAACAATGGCTAATGCTAAGTGATGTTTCATAACTAAGTGATGTTTCATAAGATACCTTCTATCAACGTCAGGGTCAGGCGTTAGGATCGACGTCTTGTTCGCTCCCGGTCAAACGCCGAAAACCCGATGCCCGTGTTGCGAAAAACGCTATTTCGTGAGCAAGCCATTTTCGGATTGAATCGCTTTGAGTTCTTCTGCCGGAATCTTGATAAACTTCCGGTCGTAGCTCATCAGCCCGTTGATTTCCCCCTCAACATCCGTCGTCTGCGTGTAGACGCCCGCGGAAATTCCCTGCGTCTTCAGTTCGCCAAGAAGCCGAATCGATTCGGCATACCGCTCCGTATATTCATCAATGGTTTCCGGCATGCCGCCATAGATAAAGTTCTTCTTTTTGGGATCCCATTCATGGCCGTCCACTTTCCAGCCATGCCCGCCAAACTCTCCGACCACCTTGATGTAGTCATCATATTCGTTCATGTGGAACGGGAAGACTGGATGCGGATAGCTGTGCATATCGGCAATATCTCCCACCGGCGCAAAGTTGCCGCCACTGGCAATATTGATGGAGCGCGACGGATCATACTTCACAATCCACTCGCCCACTTCCAACGTCCGATGCTGTCCCCAGGCTTCGTTGAAGGGCACCCACGAAACGATCGAAGGATAATTATAGAGATGGTCGATCATCCCCTTGAGTTCGGCCATCCACTGTTCGTGGGCGGCATCCGGCCACTCGGCATCGATCGGATCGCCCGGCTCGGGGGTGCTGTGATTTTTGTTTCTCGTGGGATCGAGGCGATACCAATTCGGGTTCGGACCTCCGGACACCTGATCCTGCCAGACCAGCATCCCGAGACGGTCGCAATGATAATAGTAAAGTCTCGGTTCGACCTTGATATGCTTGCGGATCATGTTGAATCCGGCTTGTTTGAGGAAATTAATCTCGAAGAGCATGGCGTCCTCGGAAGGCGGCGTCAGCAGCCCGTCCGGCCACCAGCCCTGATCCAGCGGCCCCCAGTGGAATATGGTTTTTCCATTGAGCGTGAAACGCCAGTTGCCGTCCTTATCCTTGATCTTGCCGACCTCGCGGATGCCCGCATAGGATTCCACGCGGTCGAGCTCGTTTCCACTTTCGTCCTGCATGAAAACCTTCAGCTGATAAAGCGTCGGGGAATCAGGCGACCATAGCTTGGGTTGATCCACCTTCACCACCGTTGATCCCTCCGCCACTTTCCGGCCATCCAACCAGGCTTCGGTGCGGATGTCTCCCTTGCCGACAAAAGAGGGTTCAATGCGGATCTCGCCGTTCATCTTGGTGTCGACCTTGAGCGATTTGATATGGTTTTCCGGCACCGGCTCCAACCAGACGGACTGCCAGATCCCGGATACGCGGGTATAGAAAATCCCGCGATTGACGAGTCTCTGTTTGCCGCGCAGCTGGAACGAATCGTCCATATTCGTTCGATCGACCACCTTCAGGATCAGGGTGTTTCTACCAGCCTTCACCTGATCCGTGATATCGAAACTGAAGGGCAGGTTTCCGCCGACATGCCCACCGACTTCTTTTCCATTTACCCACACCGTGGATTGGTAATCGACCGCCTCGAAATGCAGCAACAGCCGTCCCTCGGGTTTCTGTTGAAGATTGAAGTTGCGGCGATACCAAAGAGCTTCATACGGCTCCAGCGAACGTCCCACGCCGGACAACGGTGCTTCGATGGCAAACGGCACCAGGATCTCCCCGTCCCATTCTCCGGCCCTTTTGTCGCTTTGGCGCGTAATTGAGTATTCCCACATCCCATTCAGATTGACCCATTTTTCCCGCTTTAATTGCGGGCGAGGGTATTCCGACCACACGCTTTTGGAATCCAGTTGCTCACCCCACTCGGTCAGCATGGATCCTTCCACCGGCTTCCATTCATCCGCCGGAGCGTTCTGAATAAATGCGGCCAATCCCGCGACTAAGAATAGATACCCTTTTTTTACATAGCGATTCAATATCATGTCCGCGCCAGCACTGTCCCGGTCGAGTGGCTGGGTAGGTTGAGAAGGGGATAAAGTCGTCATGTTAGTGAGGTGTATAAGTTAGGTCCGGTGCGAAGCTGTGGTCGTTGCGAAAAACTTCGAGTGATCGCGATTCGCACGTTGAGAGGATAGCGCACCAGGAAGGGGGAATCTTGTGCCGGAGAGAGCTGTTTTATGAAAAATGCGACATATTCGGTGCAATTCGGATGGCGCAATCAAGGAATGAGGGACAGGCCCCGCGAACTTTGCCTCCTTTGGCCGAGGGTTGGCCTTTCGGCTTGGCCGGCCCTTGGCTCTTGCTCTGTTCCTTCTTCAGAACGGGATCGGTGGCCGGGTCGTAGGTTTTATTCTCGGTGGGGAGTTGGGCGTCGATTTCTTTCAGGTAGTTGAAGAGTTGCTTTTTCAGGGCTGCCGCTTTCTCGGGTTGGGTCGTCGCGAGATTTTTGGTTTCGGCGAGATCGCTCTTCAGGTTGTAGAGGTGGAGGTCGCCGGTTTCCCACCAATAGTGGAGCTTGTAGCCGCCGGCGATGATGGTGGAATCGGGTTTGGATTTTTTCCCATGCTGGTAGTGGGGCCAGTGAAAGTGGAGGGCGTCGCGGGTGCGGGCGATGTCGCCGGTCTGGTGAAGGGCCGGGAGGAGGCTGCCGCCTTCGACGGATTCGGGGATGGCTTTGACTGCGGCGAGGTCGCAGATGGTGGGGAGAATGTCGTAGCCGATCGCGGGTTGGCGGGAGATGGAGTCGGCCGCGATGCCGGGACCGGTGACGATAAAGGGAACGCGGACGCCGGCTTCCCAGACGGTCGCTTTGCTGCCGTGAAGGGGGCCGTTGATGTTTCCTGGACTCTCGATGGGGAAGGTCCCGTTGTCGGAGGTGTAGATGACGTAGGTGTTGTCGGCGGCGCCAGAGGCGTCGAGCGCGTCGAGGAGTTGACCGATGGATTCGTCCATGTCGGCGATCATGGCGGCGAAGGGAATGTTGGCGTGGCGGGTGCCGGGGGCGGCTTTTTTGAAAGGCTCAGTGGTAACGGGGCGCGATTGCAGGCCGAGATGGGTGGCGTAGTGGGAGACCTGGAGGTAGAAAGGCTTGTCGGCGTTGGCTTGTTCCTCCATCCAGTCGATGGCGCGCGCGGTGAGGCTGAAACATTTTTTGGGATCGTCGGGCAGGTTGGCTTTTTGACTACCATCTCCGTTGCCGGTGTTTCCATCGCTGGCGTCGAAGCCGTGGGCTTCGGGACCGCCGCCCTCGAGGTGCCATTTGCCGAAGTGGGCGGTTGTGTATTCGGGGTGGGCGGCCTTGAGTAGTTCGGGGATGGTTTGTTCTTCGGCGGGAAGCGCGTTGATGTGCGCGGGCGGGATGAGGCGGTTGCCGTCGTAGAGCGGGCCCTTGTCGCGGTTGCAGATGTCGGTGAAGTGGAGCGCGGCGGGGCTGCGGCCAGTGAGCAGCGAGGCGCGGGAGGGGGAGCAGTTGGGGTGGGCGGAGTAGCCCTGCGTGAAGCGCATGCCGGCGGCGGCGAGGCGTTCGATGTTGGGGGTTTGGTGAAAGTCGCTTTTGGAGTCGGGGACTTGAGGGTCGTAGAGGGCGGAGGTGGTTCCCCATCCCTGGTCGTCTGTTAAGATGACGATAAAGTTAGGGTGAGGAGCCGCAGAGGATTTAGCCGCGGAGAACGCGGAAATGAGAAGGACAAGAATGAGTAGGCGATGGGCGGTCATTTTACTTGAGGCGGATGATGCCGGGGTGATTGATGGTGGTGGCGTTGTTGGCGGCACCGGGGAATTTGTAGTGGAGTCGGGCTTTTTCGGCAACGGAGTCCTCTTGAGGAAGCAGACGTTAGTTTGTAGAAATCAGTCAACTCTGATTTCATGCTAAGCCCTCAGTCATGGGGTCAGGTCATGGGGGCAGGCAAGAATGGCACGGTTTTAAGGAGAGGTAGGGAAATCTCTTTTCCCTTTTATCCTACTCGCCAAAGCGCGCACGAGCTTCGGATTTACATTCGCTGCGCTACTCATTTTCCTTTTCTTAATCTTTTTCTTTTTCTCTGTCTGCCCTACCTCGGGAAAGGGCAAGGCCGCGCAGTATTTAGAAAAGGAAAAAGATAAGGATTAAGAAAAAGACATGGATCACTTCCTACCAGCCTCGAACGGCGGAGGGCCTGACCCCGGTAATCAGTTCCCCGCTTATTCCTGCGATTGGAAATAACAAAGAAACCTTTATCCCGCCGGTCGAAATGTTGAGGACTCTTCCGTAGTCTTAGACGACAACCGCTTTCCTATATCATGAAAAACACGATATTCATCACCGTCGCATTTTCCCTTCTTCTCCTCGCTCGCACGGCAGCGGCAGAGCCAACTGGAGATGAGCCGTCCCGTCCAAATATCATCCTACTGATGGGAGACGATCATGGCTGGGAAGAGGTCGGCTACAATGATCACCCTTATGTCAAAACGCCCTACCTCGATGAAATGGCGGCGTCAGGACTGCGCCTCGACAATTTTTATGCTCAGCCGACTTGCTCTCCCACAAGGGGCAGTGTCCTGACAGGGCGGCACCCTAATCGCTATGGGATTTTTCGACCGGGATACTCGATTCGACCTGAGGAAGTAAGCGTTGCTCACCTTGTGAAAAAGGCGGGGTATGCCACCTCTCATTTTGGAAAGTGGCATGTCGGGCCAGTCAAGAAAGCCTCTCCCACCAGCCCGGGCGCAATGGGTTTTGATGAATGGCTGTCTCACGACAACTTCTTCGAACTGGATCCTGTATTTTCGCGAGACGGTGGGGCTCCTCAACAGTTCTACGGTGAGAGCTCGGAAATCATCATCGATGAAGCGATCAACTATATCGAGAGGAAGAAAAAAGCTGAGGAACCGTTCTTCACGGTGATCTGGTTTGGCTCACCACACGAACCCTACAGCGGGATGGAAACGGACCTCGCGCTGTATCGGGATCTGCCGGGAAAGTATAGTGAAGTGGAAGTGAGCCTGACTTCCAATGAAACGGGATTGCGAGTGAAACGTCCTCTGCGGGATGTCCTCATCGAGCGATATGCTGAGATCACCGCGATGGATCGCGCTATCGGCAAACTCCGCAACGCACTCAAGACGCTCGATCTAAGGGACAATACCCTACTCTGGTATTGCGGAGACAATGGGATTCCGCCCAGTGGATTGCGGGAGTCCCAATTTCGCGGGCTTAAAGGAAAAGTGTACGAGAACGGTATTCGAGTTCCCGGAGTCATTGAGTGGCCGGCAGGGATTCCGGTTCCGCGTGTCTCAACGGTGAATGCCGTCACCTCCGATATGCTACCAACGGTGTGCGCGCTGGCAGGTGTCGAGACGCCTGAGGTTCCATTGGATGGAATCGATCTGGTGCCGCTTATGACGGGGGAGATGAATGAACGCGGCGAAGCGATCGAGTTTTGGAACTTTCCAGTGAGCGGGAGAAGCGAGACCGGGAAGCCTTACCTTGATCCCGAGCTTCAGAAAGGCACCACCCCGTTAGCAAAACAAATGGGAGGTCTCTACACGCGCAATTTTCGGAACGAGCGTCATCCGGGAGTCACCGAGGCCGACTTTAGTGGAGAGCGGGCGATCCTGACCGATACCTTTAAGCTAGTGATCGATGGGGACAAGGGCACGGGAGTCGAACTTTTTGACCTGAAACAAGATATCGGTGAGACGAACAATCTTGCGGATACACACCCCGACATCGTCCAGCGTCTATCCAGACAACTGCGAGAATGGCAGGAAAGTGTGATGAAAAGCCTGATGGAGCAAGATTATCAATAGTCACCTTTTTTCGCTGGCGCCTCGCGATGTTTAACTGCCATGACCTTTCGCCAGCGATTTCTGAATAGCGCACTATGAAACATCTTCTGATCGGAATCACTCTCTCCGCGGCAGCGCTCTGCGGCGCGTCATTTGGCGCTGAAACACCTGCTAAATCCCCGGACACCGGTAAAGCCTACGTCTATAAAACCTCCGGCGGGAAGGAACGGCAGATGGAGATCTTCTTTCCGCCGAATCACGACCCGGCGAAGTCGAAAGTGCCGGGCATGATTTTCTTTCATGGCGGTGCCTGGCTCGGCGGTTCGCTGGCGGAGTTCCGCAGCACCTGCGCTTACTTTGCCAGTCGCGGGCTCGTCTGCGCCACGGTGGACTACCAGATGCTTAAAATCAGCAAAGCCGAGGCAGGAAAACTGCCCGAGGGCGAGACACACAAACGTGTGTGCGTCATCGATGCCAAGAGCGCCATTCGCTGGTTCAAGCAACACGCCGACGAGCTTGGCATCGATCCCGCCCGCATCATTACCGGCGGCACCAGTGCAGGCGGCCACATCAGCGCTCTCGCCACGATGAACCGCGACCTCAACGATCCGGCCGACCCAAAGGACATCGACACGACTGTCGTCGCCTATATATGGGTCAATCCCGCCTTTTCCGGCGGGGACTACAAAGCCCCCGAGATCGACCTGATGCATTACCTGAAGGCCGATCTGCCGCCTTCCCTCGTCTTCTGGGGTGAGAATGACAATTGGAAGAAAGGGTGGGACATCGCCTACGCGAAATGGAAGTCCCTCGGCACAAAAACCATTGACCTCCAGATCGCGCCCGGTGAAAACCACGGTTTCTGGAACCACAGCGCCCAGTGGGAAACCGTCATGCTCATCGCCACGGACAACTTTCTCGTGAAGCACGGCTTCCTGACCGGCGAGCCGACCCTAAGGATGCCTGAGAGCGGTGAGAAATTCATTCCCGAGACTGATGAATAGAAATCTCGCCCTAATTCTACGAGTCTGCTGACCGCTATTTTCCCTGAGTCAAGAAATGTTGCCTGGCCCCAAAAACCAAGGACAGACGACTTCCCTATCATTTGCATGAGCGAAAAGCGGAGACCTAAACAAGAATTTGGGTTTAACTCTGGGTAGAGATGATCTTCAGCATGTGATCGAGGGCAGAGCGGTAAAGCCATGCTCTGCTGTCGGAGTCCTTCTTCTGGCCTGCTTGGGTCACCTTGCTGAGCATCGCACGAGTGCGTTCGCCGACAGGTTTACTCTGTGACAGGGTAAGGAGACACTTTTCGTAGACGTCTGCACAGGCATCGATATTCCCGCTGTTGTAAAGAGGGACACCGCGCTCGATCGCTGCGACTATCATGTCAGCGGCGTTGATGTTTTTTGCGCTTGTAGTCTTTGTCTCTTTCACTGGAGCCTTTTCGCAAGATTCCTCCTCACACGGCTTGTCGCATTTTTCGCTGTCGCAGCTGTCGAGTTCTGGAAAACCGATCACTGAACTGATGACGTGGATGGTACCATTGCCGCCGTCGATTCCCGTGCTGCGAATCACCGATCCGTTCACGGTGAAGAGACCGTCTTTGATCGCAAACTTGAGTGAGCTTCCGCTGAGTGATTTGGCTGTGTAGGCGTTGAGGGCGTCACCCGCGGAGACGGATCCGGCGACGACGTGAGAGGTTAGCAATTGAACGAGCTTCTTTCGGTTTTCCTCTTTGAGAAGTGACTCGACTGTTCCGGCGGGAAGCGCAGCAAAGGCTTCGTCAGTCGGTGCGAAAATCGTGAGAGGCTTTTCTCCCTCGAGAGCATCGGTGAGTCCCGCGGCTCTTGCGGCGGCGAGGAGAGTAGAAAAACTACCGGCTTCCTGTGCGGTGCTGAGAAGCGTTTTCTTTTTAGGCTCCGGAAGAAGAACCGTGTCGATCACGTGAATGGTGCCGTCAGCACAGTCGATGTCTGCAATGAGGAGGGCGGCGTTGTTGACGCGGACCCGGCCTTCCGTGAAGGCGATGTTGAGAGGCGTTCCTTCAATCGTTTCGACTTCGCCATCGCTCAGGGCAGTTGCGAGATTCTTTGAGCCGGGATGAACGTGGAATTTGAGAATCGAAATAAGGCGCTCTTTGTTTTCCGGCTTGAGCAGTTCCTCGACCGTTCCTTTTGGGAGCTTGGCAAACGCTTCATCGGTGGGAGCGAAAACAGTGAGTTTGTTGTCCCACTGGAAGAAGGGTGTGAGTCCGGCCGCATCCAGCGCTGCTTTCAAGGTAGTGAATCGTCCGTCCGCAACCGCAGTAGCGATGAGGGATTTCGGTCCTGTCGATTTCTTGTCTTCGGAGGCCGGTTCCTTTTTCTGTTCCGTATACTGGCCCTGATCCTTCCCGTAGGTGCGGATCCAATCGACCTCGAGCGCGAATGGCGCCTGCTTCTTGTCGGCGATGATGATTCCAATGTTACCGATCGCGGCGGGATTGAGCTTCTCGTCGGGGAGGTCGCGACCACGCCAGCCTCCTTTAAAATCGGAGAAGGGGACTTTGACTTGTTCCCACTCACCTTTCTTCGTCTTAAACGATCCCGAGAAAGAGACCGGCATCCCGCGAAATTTCGCGTCGGATTCAAATCGGAGTTGGTATTCGCGACCGTCTCCTTTGACGAGGAGTAGGACGCCAATGTCATTGCTGAGATTTAGATCGATCTCACCGCTTTCAACGAGAGAAAAGCCCCCGTTGTTTTCAAGGGAGAGATCTCCGGAAAATTTCATGATGCCGTCCTTTGATATCTGAACTTTCCCTTTCGAGAGCCCGCCCATGACGCCGTCGTTCACAATGCTCCAGTCCGGCCCCTTGTATTTTCCTTCGTCGAATTCGGCGACGGTTTGTCCTCTCCAGATCCATGGCGTTTCGTCTTTTTCATCCGGCGCGGCAGATGTGAGAGAAGGGCCAGCGAGAACGAGGGCTAGAAGCGAAGCAAAGAGCGTGGGTGTTTTCATCTTAAGGTATACGCCTCAATTTCAAGGAAGGATCTTATCTTGCGGGGTGGCACGGATTTGCAATCCGTTTCAGTCGAACTGCGGATAGGCACCGAGACGAATTTTTTTTGGCGGCAGGCAATATTTATTGACTGCCACTACGTGGGTGTTAACGGCGGATTCAAATTGCCAGTGCAATTGAAAATTGGAGGAGGCGGCAATCGCAGAGTAAAAGGGTTCAGTCGACAAATTAAGCAATTGCGACGCTGTCCTCTCTTTCCTATACGATGCGATTATACCACGAGCGCCGCGCATCCAGTAGGAGGGAGCCGTCTATCAGGTAGTGGCACGAGGGGACAGCCGGGAACAGTTGCCGCCGCCGCCCGGCAAGGCCATTGAAGCAAAGCAGCAGTGACGCGGGCGATTTAACCGTAGTCTAATCTGCGACATCAATGGATCCCTGAACGGCGGCAAATGTCAGCCAAACCAGCCGCTAGTTTGAACGACTGGAGAGAGGAAACTTACGGAAAGAGTGTCGCGCTTGGAACGATGCCTATTTTGTCGACTGACTCCTAATTCTCTGACGATGCCTGAGAGCGGTGAGAGATTCATTCCCGAGGGGTAACGGTGCCATTCTTGCCTGACCCCGAATGACAAAAACCATCTCTCCGAAGGCCGTGTGCCGAAACCACATGGAGTCATCCCCAAAAACAGGCATTCTTCAATTCTCTGATTCCATGGAATCGATCACCGAAAAGTCATCCTCTAGCAGATTGACGATGACAGCCTCTCCTCCGTCACTGACGCGCAGTTCGGCATATCGGGCCCTCTGGTATCGATCTGCAGAACCCTCTTCAAAGAAGAATGACTCAATCCCAAACCGAAAGCCCCGCCGCCATTTGCGGTAATTGAGAACAGCTTCGTCCTCACCTACTTCACCTCCGACACCAATCCGGTTGAAGGTTCCCTCATCGTTTTCACCCAGTGAAAGCACGACGTGCCCACGGGTCTCTTCCGCCGCTTTCCCAAAATCTTGATCACGAGAAAGGGCGTAGTTGAGCACCATATAGTCTCCCTGCATCAGGGATCTTGGATCCACCGGAGCCAGTTTCAGCACCACTCGCCGCCCCGCTTCCACGATGCCCTGCTTCCGCAGGATCGCTCCGTTGACTACTGCAAGCACCAGAAGAAGGTTGGCCAGGACAAGCCCAATGTAGAGAGATCGCTTCATGAGTCAGTCGGGGCAGAAGATTGTTTTAGAGCTTTGCGTATGGTGGCCTCGCTGGCCGCACAAAGCCCCAGCAAAACCACGCCGGTTCCCATCAGCCAGAGAGACTTCGCCATCAGGGAAACACCAAGGTAATAGTAAAAGAGAATCAGGAAGGCTGTCAGGGCGATCACGGCGAGCCCAGCCAGCCAACGATCTCCTCTTGCATGAGCCACCAGCATTAACCCCAAGGCAACGGCCACTCCGGGTGCCCCGGCATAAGCAATCGCCCCTGCAACCAGCCCAAACAGTCCCACCGTGACGGTCGCTTTCAGTCCACCGCCACGTTCCAGCCACCACAGCAGACACGTAAATCCCAGTACCAGTATTGTGCTGATCGCCGGATAGGCCTCCATGAAAAACGGATTCGAACTCCAGTTCATCACCGCAGACATCGCCCAGAGCGCGGAAAACAAAGCGGTTACAGTGGCGATCAAAGCAGGCCGCCAAAGGCTCTCACGAAGCCGCCCGGAATAGCCCGCAACCACAAATCCAAGAGCCGCCCCGAGACTGACTAACAACAACCAGAGAAATCCCTCATCAAAAGCCATCGCAAAACAGGTGAACCACACCCAGCCCACTGACATGAACCTCAGCACCAGGTGTCCCGACAGCCAGTAGACAAACGGACACAACACCAGCGACAATATCATCGGGCCGCAAAAATCCCTCGAGCCCAACCATTCAGCTATTCCCATCGAGGCCATCGCGTAGCCAGCAAAGGCCAATACCAGCGCCAACTGATCGAGGAACACGTTCTTCCGCAATCGAATGAGTGCGACTCCAATCCCAAGGATCACCAAACCAATCACCAGATATCCCAGCTCACTCTCGAAATCCATGTTCTCCAGCAGCGTGAAAAGAAATGCGAGGGTGAAGATTCCAGCAAACCACGCGCCCAGCCCCATCGAAAATCGGGCTATCCACGGCAACTTCCTTTCCTCCTCGCTTTCCCGCCCCAGAACCTCAATCGCTTCGTCGATGCGATCATCCGGTAGCCAGCCCCCTGCTTGCAGTTTTGATAGATTCATACGGTTTCCTCCCGGCTACTTTCTGCTGTTGAGATCGGCAACTTGGAGAGTCGACCGATCAACGCCGTCGCTCCACCAAATATCCCAATGGCCAGGATCGCTGCAATCAACCATCCAACTGGTTCATCCCAGTTGTCCTCCAATACCAGGCGTCCAGTCATGCATGCGAAAATGACCGTGAAACAGATAATGGAGAAGCTCAGCCCTAAAATCGACCGACGTTTCATTGTATAAAACCACGTTCCCCCAACCACAGCAGCCAGCCAACTCAAGGTCCCGACCACCTTCATCAGGTCCGCATCAGAATCCCGATATCCCCAGTCAAAAATCCATCGCCAGGGGATCATGGAAAGCCAGAATAATGCCGCAAGGACCAACCCCACTCGAATCCACTCTCCTCGCAGCCACTCGCCACCATGCCGTTTCTGAAACCACTCCCATACCGCCAGAGAGAAGAACGCCGCCGCCCCGGTCAGCAGAAATACTGTCGACCAGCTCGCCATCTCATCGGGCACAAGAACCTGGCCGCCATAGAGCACCAGCGCCGTTTCCGCAATCATTAGCCAGAAGAGCCACAACGGGGCGAACCGGGCCACTACGACCCAGACAAGCATCAGTCCCGCCCACAAAGCGAACACCTCGAACGCATCCGCCCCCGCCTGGTAAACCTGACCATATACCGCGATCAGAATGCCTGTCAGCACACTCGCCCCGACCAGCAACCACTGACCAATCGTACTCCGAAAACGAACCAGCGCCGCTCCCACCACGGTCACCGCAATGGCTCCCTCAAGAATGCCGAATCGCAGCAGAGGCGACATCTCCTTCCAGTTATGGGCGAAAAAGAACAACACCCCGGTTAATAGAAAAACTGCCCCAATCACCCCGGCCCAAAGCCGAATCCACACCGGCCAATCCACCGACAGACGATAGGCCTCGAGAGCAGCCTGATGATCCTCCGGCTCAATCAACCCCCTGCGATTCAGAACCTCCACCTCCGAGCGTGAAAGGTGACGCTCCATCTCCTCCCTTTCGAAAAGATTATGTGGGTCGGTTCCTATCATGCCGAAAACTCTCTCAGATTCTGATCTCGATTGCACATCGAAAATCGATAACCCCAACATCGAGTCAGGCAATGAATTCAGGGAGTCAAATCAGACAATCTGACTGCCGCATTCGCCTCTGATGCCTTCTTGCCCTTCCAACCGAAACTCCGATTGATAGGGATTTTCTTATTTAAGGATTTTTATCGGGGCGTCGGTCCGACCGGGTTTGAGGGGGTGCAATTTTCCCTTGTCGATGCTTCGAAGAGCCTGATACGTTGGAGACAGCCATGAGAAATCGCGCACCTTTTTATTTCATCATCCTACTCGGTTTCGCCATTTTGACTAATTCGTCGTTTGGGCAACTTCCTTCACGGAGTGAACTGCTTTTAGAGAAGTACGATGCAGATCGCGCAAAGGGCATCGCGTCATTAAATACTCGTTACATTGCGTCTCTGGAGAAGGAACTCGATATAGCAATGGCGGCTAAGAAGCTGGATGAAGCCAATTGGATTCAGTTGAAAATCCAATCGCTCAAAGATGAAGTCCGCACCCTGGAGAAATCAGTCGATCCCGTCACAACGGAAACGAAAGAAAAGACGAAAACAGATGACTTTCTCGTCGGCAAATCGATTGGCTTTCCCTACAAAGACGACCCTTCTAAGAACGGCTATTTTTCTTTTCAGGACGAAGGAAAAGCGCTTTGGCTGGGAATGAAAAATCAGTCTGTGCCCCGCGAGTACAAGCCGACCGGGAAAGAACGCGAGTACCTACTCACATGGCCGGGACGGGAAGATGGTTTCGGAACTTACCTGATCACCGTTGCTGCTGACGGAAAAACGGCCATCCTGGTTGAGAGGCGCAACAATTACAGCTCAACCGGAATCATCGAGAAGGCGGATTAGCTCGTGTAAAGGGGTCAGGCAGGAATGGTGCGGTTTTAAGCGGGGTTTTCGGCGACCAGAGGCCCAACGGGCCGGACTCAAACTAGCCTGGGGCAACGCCCCAGGTTTAATGGCAAATACCAAGAGAGCGCTGAAAGTGGAAGGCCACCCCGTGCGACCTCAATTCGTTTTGTAATGCCGGTTGAAACCGCCCCTTCAGGGCTCTTCAAATATTGGCGTTCGATTCCCAGGGCGTTGCCCTGGGCTAGTTTGAAGCCGGCCCGTTGGGCCTCAAAATATCCTTAAAACCGTGCCATTCTCGACTGCCCCTAATTTTTCTAGCAGTAAGGAAATTCCTAGCAGTATTCATTAGTTGCCGGAGTATGAGGAGAGCTATGCCAGCAGGAGAAGATACCACCCGATCAACGTCAAGCCGTCGCCTTGATGTGGCAATGATCGGCTTCGGGCGACGGGCCAATGAGCACCTTGATTCCTTGCTTGCGTTCAACATGCCAGTCGAGGTGAAGGTGATTTGCGATCCCGATCCGGAGGCACAGGCGTTAGCCCGGCAGCGACGACCGCTCGCGAGGGTTGGCTCTGATTTACCCGCGTTGCTCGCCCAAAGTCCCTGCCCTCTAGCTGTGATCTGCCTGCCGCCGTCAGCGTCGCGGAAGTTCATGGGACAGGTGTTGCATCCAGGCTTAAGAGCGATTTTGATCGAAAAACCGGCAGCTATTGACTCGGACGCGGCCCGGAGCGCTTTCGAAGGGATTTCTGTTCCTGTCTTTATTTTTCATCAACTGCGCGTCCTGCCATGGACGGGCAGAGTCTCTGATTGGGTTGCTACTACCAGGAAGAGCAAGCATCCATGCCACGTCGAGGCAGCCTGCTACGGGAAGCTCCTGGATCAAGGGGTGCATCTTCTGGATCTCGTTTCGCTATTCTTCGGAAGTCTGCCGGAAAGCATCGATCAAGTCGTCGTTGAAAATGATCCCGCAAGAATTAGCGCGCGGAAACCACTACCGGCAGAGTGGCGTATTGACCACGTGCACCCGGGGCCACTCGCAATCGAAGTGGAGGCCAGTTGGGAAAATGGAGATACGTTTCGTCTTCAGTGTGGCCCCGCCGCAGCAGACGGATGGCTGGGAAAACACCTCTCCCTTTCAGCCGGCGACCGCAGTCTTCAGTTCGGCACCCAGGGGCTCTTGTCAAAAATTGGCGACCGGGTCGAAACTGAAGTTACCGGTAAGATGGACGACTATCTTCGAGCCACTGCGGAGGTCTACCGTCAGTTTCATAAATGGATCGTCGAAGCGGGAGACGAGCCCGGGGTTCCGTTGATTTCGGACCATATTGAGCAACTGGATTGGTGTGAAAAAGTCTCAAAAGAACCCGGTCAGGAACGATTTGAAATTCCGTTCTGGATGGAAAGTGAGCGCCCGTCTCTCCCAATTTTAATCGTAATCCCGCTTAGTGATCATCGTGGTATCGGGGAATTGTGCGTTCGCAGTTGGACTGAGCAACAGACGGCTTTGCCGGATGACTTTCAGCTTGTCGTGATCAGCAATCAGGAGACTCAGGAGTTGGGGAATTCGCTTCGCCCCTATCTGCGTCCGCAGGACACTTTGATCGAAACCAATCTGCCCACCGCAGCGATGGGACAGGGAGATATGGGCGAGTATGTCGAAGGAATTGAATCCTCATCGAGCGAGTGGATTTTCCTGACAGAGCCCCATTGCGAGGTGCCGCCCGATGCAGTGACCGAACTGCGTCAATTCTTCGAACAGAGTGAGGCGGCTGGATTCTGCACGGACTGCGTCGACAAGATTGAAAGTCCCTGGGGTGGCATGGAGGCGTTCTATTCCGAAGAAGGATTCGAGCAATGGAAGCAGGAAGGGAATTGGTCAAAGATGATCATGCGTGGATTCGGGATTCGCCGGACTGCCTACGAGGCGGCGGGTGGTTTCCGGCTTCGCTATGGCCGATTCTGCGAATGGCTTCTAGCCGCCGATCTTCACCGGCGCGGATTGTATCTAGCGTATGCCCCTTCGGTTCGCGTCATTCACCATTACACCCTCAATAAAAAATATCTCGACGAGGCGATCGAGGAATTCATCATTGGCCAGGCAAGATATCTCGTCGACATTCCGGAAGAAGAGCGTCTTCCCTACTTCGCTACACCGTCGACTGAGCTTCCATTGAGCGAGGATCTGTCCCGTCTTTTTAGAGATTTGGAAGGTCACGCCCCCCGACTTGGCATTGCCCCGCGCGGCAAATTCAATCTCTCTCCCGCCTCCCGACTATTCCTGCAGCGTGAGTGGAACGCATTGATTGTTCGTCTTTTCGCCCGCTGGGCACCCCGGGCTGCTTATCCGTTTTTCAAACGCTACTACGAAGTCCAGAATTCACGGTGCCTCTTACTCCACTACTCACGATTCTCCTCCCAGTGCGAACCTCGTTCATTGAAAAAGGGAGTGCGCTGCCCGGCCGCGGAAGAAGGATTCACCGCGGCGACGGAGATGAACCAATTGGAGACATGGAGCGGTATTCAATTTCGTTGGTCGAAACCTTTGTTCGCCATTCGTATCGATATCGACCCCGGTGAGGATTTGTCGCTCAATTTGCATGTGGTGTCGGGAATCGTGGAGTTGGATTGCTGTCGAATAGTGGCGCTTCCTGGTTGGTCCGATGGAAGTCCCGTCTCGCCACGGCTATCAGACGCTCCGTCCGACGGCGAATCCATTCTGGTATTCGATCTGGGGCGACGGCAATCACCGTGGAGCGGTTGGATAGCGATTGCCTGTCAGAAGGTGGATACTCCGCCGGAAGAAGTGCGGCGCCTTGGTCTCCCGATCAGAGCAATCTCGCTACAGACGCGATAGTACTATCCCGATCGTCATCGAGCAGAGATCCTGCTCCTGCCGATTGAACTGCGATGTCCCGGTCCTACTTCGACTGACCCCAGATCCTAATTCTACTACTTTCAGTCGACCCACACGCGAAACGCCCAGAGATAAAGAAATATGAGTCCTGGCTAAAAGCGCAGAAAAATTAGTGAATGAACATCTCTAACAAAGAATCCAAATGACAAACAACCCCATCAAGAAAACCGTGAGTCTGCTTTTTGCGGCCGTATTTATTTCGACTGGAGCAAGCAGCGCCGAGAAAGCCAAGGCGGCTGGCGAGGCGAGGGTCTTTCAGACTGCTGGTGCTGCAACCATGCCCTATCGACTGTTTGTTCCCGCTGGGCTGAAGGATGATCAAGCTTATCCCATTGTGCTTTGTTTCCATGGTGCCAAAGGTCGTGGAACGGAGAACCTGGCGTCCGGCAGTCTTGCCTACCCCGTGTTGACTTCAGCTGAGATGCAGAAAAAGCATCCTGCTTACGTCGTCGCCCCGCAATGCCCGATGGGAAAGAAATGGGTCAATCACATTTGGACAGAAGGAGCCTATGACTCCGAGGCGGTGGCGATCAGTGACGAGATGACGACGGCTCTCTCGATCGTAGATGCATTGGTGAAAGAGTTTTCGATCGATACCTCTCGCATCTATGTCACCGGAAGGTCGATGGGTGGTTTTGCGACTTGGGATGCGATTGCGCGACGCCCTGATTTCTTTGCCGCGGCGGTGCCTATTGCCGGTGGTGGCGACCCAAAGCGCGCTGTCGAGTGGGTTAATCTGCCCATTTGGACCGTTGCCAGCGCGGGAGATCGCACTTGCCCTGTTTCCGGAACACGGGTGGTCGTAGAGGCTCTCAAGAAACTGGATTCCAAAATCAAGTACACCGAAGACCCGGAGAAGAGTCACGGGGTGATCTGCAATGCATGGGAGGACGTTGAAGGCCTAGGCGACTGGCTCTTTAGTCAGCGGAAGCCGTGAACCGATGGCGGGGGACGATGTTGACCGCGAAATGTTTGTCAAAACACCGGGTCAACTGTGTGAGAAGACGGGATTGGGGGTGCAATAAGATCACTTCGGACTGTGGATGTTGTCCCTTAGCCACTGCTCTACTCCTTTTTATTCGGATGTTTCTCGATTAATCGAGTCGCGAACGAAGGGGAATCGGGAGCGCTTTGGTAAGCCTCCTCATTTGAGAGACAAGGGGACGATGAGCGCAATGGAGTGTGAAGGTCAGGTTTTTGAACCGCTGCCCCTCAACAGCCTTTTAGAAGGTTGCCGAAATTACCTGCTAGTTGGCGGCGTCATCGGCTCCATCGGCCGAGGTGGTGGCGGCGGTGGCGGCGGAGGCGGCGGAGGAGGTGGTGGTGGTGGTGGAGTAACAGGGTGTGGCGGAGTAACCGGTAGTGGTGGGAGAAATGGTCTGATCAGAGCCCCTAGACCGATGGTGTTGGCATCGGGCAAGCCAACAACGCGGTCCTCCACTCCTGAGGTAACCCGGGTCCATTGGTTCTCTTTCATCTCCTGATTTTGCACTCCCAATTGAGCGATGATCTCATCGGGATCGACGCGAGAGTCGTCGTCGAATCCATTGATGAGTTTTGACGACTTCACCAGTTGCTCTCCATCCAGAGTGGTAATGACGGGTTCTCCGATCAAGTTGCCCTGCAGGTCAATTCGAAGAAAAATCATCTGAAAAGGCTCCAGCACGTAAGTCCGACCTCCAATATCGAGACTCATGGTTCCGTGAATTGAAATCAGTTTCACGTAGAGTTCTTCTTTGGCTTTGTCAGGATCCGCTGGAGGAGAAACGGAAAACAGGCCCAGTGAGCCTGTGATCGCAGCGGTAACACTCCCCGCTCTGATACTGACTCCACCGGCACCGGGAGCCGTTTGCAGCAGGATGGATCCCTCTCTCAATTCAATTTCACGCTTTCCGACCGACAGGCTAAAAGTGGTACTGGCCCCCAATCGCAGCAGGGTGGCATCGTTGAACTGCAATTCTGCCCGGGAACGGCGGCCCGTTGTCACCGCGGTGCTTCCAACAATCTGATCGCCCACAGAGGCTTCGCGAGCGGAGCCTGATTCCATCAAGAGTCTGACGTCTTTAACAATTTCGGTAACCCCGGCAGACGTCAATTCAGCCCCCGTCAATCCCTGAAGCGGGGCCAGTCCAAGTATCAACCCGAAAGCTGCTGTCGTTGAAAGCCGGCCAGACTGAAAATATGTAAAAATGTTTTTCATGGCTCAGAACTTCCAGTTTCCGCCCAATTTGATCCCAGGTTGCCAGAGCTTGTAGTCACTGTCGATATTGAGGTTGCTGTCGTTTTTAGTGTAACTGATGAATGCCGAGAGGTAGATGTTGGGCGTGAAATTGTAGCTCAGAGAGCTGCCAGCGGCAGTATTCCAGTCTTCGCGACCGTAAGCAGAATAATCGAGAAAAGCCCCGCGAAGAAAACATTCCACCTTGAGTCGATCGACCGGTGTCCAGCGGTAGCCGACAATCGCACTGTGATCGTCTCTCTTGGCTGAAGCGGGATTACCATCGATGCTGACATCAGATCTCCAGGTGGCATAGGCGAAGTGATTTCGAGCGAGAATCCACCCCTTGTAGACCCCAGCCTGAATTGAGTGATTCTTATAATTACTGGTTCCGAGATTGACGATCGTCGGGTCAGAGAATTGGGCGTAGTTGTAGCGGGTATACACCGAGGTGTCGCCCAATGGGCGAATCACGTAGATCAGGCCCGCTCCGAGATCGAATGCATTGAAATCGAGGTTGCTCTGATTGTTGTAGAGAAAAACCTGATCTCTGAACGTTGCCTCACCATAGAGGTTATTCTGAAGGACGGGGAGATAGGAAATGGTGGCACCGGCGGTGAACACGTGATCTTCAATCGGAGTCGATTCACTTAGATTTGCGTTGCTGGAAAAGTAGTAGCCGGTGAAAGCAGACACAGTGAAGGGATCGTATTCGGCCTCCGGTTGAAGCACCATTTGCACGCCTAGGTCAGAATCGGCTTCACTTTCTGGCGCAAATTCCGGCAGCAATAGATCGCCGGACCCAAACTGAAATTCCGTCGCAACTGGACTGGTGCTGATTGAGTCTTCGCTCAAGCCAGCCAATGGACCGCTGAGGATACAAAGGAAAAACCAGAGGGGTCCTAAGAATCTCGTATAGGAGGGGTTCATTACGTTCCGAGTCGGCTAAGCGTCTTTTTAGGCTACTTTATAATCCGATAAAAGAGGAATTTGCTTCAAAATAGGGAAAAATCTTCTAACACAGGGACGGGAATGCAGGAATCCAAAAGTAAACGCAGATGGTTGATCCTGGTCGCAATCTGGCTGGGATTCAGTTTTGTTTTCGGGGGCCTTTTAACGTCTCCCACGATTCAGTTCAGGCTGGTTTCTCTTTCCACGTTGCTTGCGGTCACTGATTTGCGACTTAGAGATAGTCTCGTTGGAACGCTTCCTCCGCTTCCTGCCGATTCTGATATTGTCTTCTTAGGCATTGATGAATCTTCGTTGACCGTTGGCGAAGATGACCCGGCGGTCATCGCGCAAAGCCGTGCCCTAACCTTGATGACCGAGCCATTTCCCTGGTCTCGTGAAGTCTGGGCTTTGGCCATTGATCGTCTGCTCGAGTCGGGCGCAAAATTAGTCATTCTGGACCTTTTGATCAATTCGCCCCGGGACGGCGACGAAGCCCTGCGAAAAATCATCGCGAAGTATCCGGGGCGCATCGTGCTGGCCAGTAGTCTGAGTCCACCCGCATCCTCGCAAGGAGGCGGCGGGCTGGGTCGTTATCTGGAGCCCTCTGATTCTCTGATTTCGGAGGAAGGAGATCGTTCGACCCTACCGGTCGGATTCGTAAATTTCTTTCCGGAACTCGATGGACAAGTGAGAACGGTGCGGTTTCGAGAGACGGTTGAGGCCGTGGCCAATATTTCTGATCACCCAAGCTCTCCGGCATACCCTTCAATGGCCACAGCCATCCTGGTGGCAGCGGGAGAAGAGCATCCAGTTCTCAATCGGCGGGGCAGACACATGATGCAGATGGTCTCCAACCTTTCGTCAGTCTATTCCCCAAAGCCGATCTATGAAATCTTCTGGCCTTCCATGTGGCGACAGAATTTTGCTGATGGCGAGGCTTTTGAAGGGAAAATTGTCATGATTGGCCCCGCTGCGGCGGGCCTTCAGGATCGCCATGCCACACCAGCGGGCACTGTGCTGGGGCCGCAGCTTCATCTCAATGCAGTCACTGCCGTCAGGCACGGCGCTCTCTTCAGGACGGTTTCCGCTCGACTCGACGCGGTAGTAATCTTTCTCCTGGGATTTGGGTCCCTCCTCGCGGTTGGCTTCTTTCGGCGCCCTCTCTTTGCCATTGGAATTTTGGTTTTGCTCTTCGGCGGGTTTCTCATTGCCGCGCGGGCAGCCTTGATTTCCGGCCATTCCGTGGGCCTATTGGGCCCGCTTCTCTGTATTGTAACCGTCGGCGGGGCTGGAGTTGTTTACGATTATTCCCAAGTTTTCAAAGAAAGGTTCCTTTTGCGCCGCGCGCTCGAGCGCCGGGTATCAGCGGATGTTCTTCACGAGATCTTAGAGAACCCCGGAAGCTACCTCGATCAGTTGGGAGGAGTTCGCAGATCGGTGGCAATTCTCTTCTCCGATCTCCGAGGATTTACCAAGATGAGTGAAAATGCGGTTCCGGAGGAAATGGTCGCCCGGCTCAATACTTATTTCGATGTCATGGTAAACCGGATCCAGGAAAATCGAGGCATGGTCGACAAGTTCATTGGCGACGCCATTATGGCGGTTTGGGGCAGCGTTCCGTCGCAAGCGCCCCGCGACAGCGTAAGGCAGGCTGTTCAGGCAGCTTTGTGTATGAGCAAAGAGCTGGAGAAGCTCAATCAGAGATGGCGTGATGATGCAAAGCAGGAGGGAGGAACACCTGTTCAATGGAAGATGGGCATCGGACTTCACTGTGGTGACGCCATCACCGGAAATATTGGATCGGAGAAGCGGCTGGAACTCACGGTGATTGGAGATGCCGTCAACTTAGCTTCCCGTCTAGAGGGCGTTACGAAACGATATCAGGTCCCGATTATTGTGAGTGAAGCCGTGGCAAAGTATCTAGTCACTGAGCCGGACTGGGCGCTGCGGCCTCTGGACCGAGTGCGCGTGGTTGGCCGCAACGCCCCCGTTACTCTCTACGAACCTCTTTCCTCACCGGCGATAGCTGAGGAAACGAAAAACGATCCCCTGGTGGCGGCCGCTTCAGAATTTCGAAGTGCATTTGAGGCCTATCAGGGACAGGATTTCAGGAAGGCCGTCAGCATGTATCGGAAACTACGGGAGCGCTTTCCGGACGATCTTCCCACGAATATGCTTCTTGAGCGGATCGAGGAGTTTTTAGATTCACCTCCAGGCGAAGATTGGGACGGAGGCATCGCCCTGGATTCGAAATGATGAAGCGGGGAGGTCTGACACGAGCGGCTTTGCCTTGCGCATCTGGAGAGAGACAGGGGTGGCGCACCGCTAGGTGGCACAACGCTGGTGGCGCAACGCTGGTGGCGCAACGCAGGTGGGCGGAAGGGATGGGCTTGAGATCACCGGAAAATGCCAATCATGTGGTGCGAGGGTTTGAAGCGATGGATGACAGCGAGTTGGCAGATCAAATATGGGGATGGAAAGACTTGAAAATGTCGATTGACCCCTGTTGCGCCTGCCATTAGTAGCGTGTATCGCGAAAAACGGGGGCAGGACCGGCGCGCCGATAAGAACTTCTTGAAAAAAATCCAACCAATCGAGAACAAAGTTTGCTACTCTCGACCCAAGATAGAGCAAGCACCCCCGCAAGATTACTTGTAGTAACATAGTCGAAAAACATGGCAAATTTAGAAATGGATGGCGGTATCAAGATCTACCTTCGGGAGATTGGGAAGACCGCCCTACTTACTCGCGAAGAAGAGGTGGAACTTGCTGATCGCATCAAAAATGGCGATAAGGAAGCTCGTGCTCACATGATTAAGGCGAACCTTCGTCTCGTCGTAAAAATCGCACAAGACTACGCGAACTACGGGTTACCGTTACTCGACCTCATTTCTGAGGGCAATATCGGCCTGATGAAAGCGGTCGAGCGCTTCGACCCCAACAAGGGTGGTAAACTCTCCACCTATGCAGCCTGGTGGATCAAACAGTCCATTAAGCGAGCTTTGGCGAACCAGAGTAAGACGATCCGTCTTCCCGTCCACATGGTAGACAAAATTTCGAAGATGCGCCGTGTTGCAATGGTGCTCAGCGAAGAGCTTGGCCGCGAACCTACCGATGAAGAATTGTCTGAAGAGATCGGAATCGACCGCGCAAAGCTTTCGCAACTCAAGTCTGCTGCTCAGCGCCCGGCATCTCTTGATGCCCCTATCGGCGACGACGACAGCACCCAATTTGGCGAGATCATCGGCGACGAGAAGGCGCGGACTCCTCTGGAGCTCCTGAGCCACAAGAATATGCATATGCAACTCGACGACCTCCTTGAGGTCCTCGACGAGCGTGAGCGAAAAATCGTCGATGCCCGATTTGGCCTGGCCGGTCAAAAGCCTAAGACCCTCGAAGAAGTTGGTCAGGAATTCGGCGTCACTCGCGAGCGAATCCGCCAGCTCCAGAACATCGCACTCAAGAAGCTGCGTCGCGCCCTTCAGAAAAAGGAAGATCCCGGACCACGCCCGCTCAGCAAAGCAGGTGACCCCGACGACGACTTTTTCCGCTAAGAATAAGAAGAGACTGCCTTGGCAATCTGGAGAGAGACAACGGTGGCTGCACCCCCTCAATCCCGCTCGAGCGGGATTGGCGGAACGGATCGACTTGAGATCACCGGAAAATGTCAGTCATGTGGTGCGACGGTTTGAAGCGATGGATGACAGCGAGTTGGCAGACTGAATATGGGGATGGAAAGACTTGAAACAGGTCGATCGACCCCTCTTCAGGCGCTGAAACTCAAAATGCACGCTCAACCACTTAAGCAAATCTGACGGAGAGCCATTTGTAATTTCATAATCGATCCGATGTTTGAGTTGCGATGTTCAGGCCTCAGCCACGGCTGGAGCAAGGCGCACATCATTGATGCCGATAAAGGCGAGAAAGGTTTTCAGCCAAGGTGTAGCGTGGTCGCGCTTGCTGCCGATCTCGGTGCCTCCATAGGCGACGAAGACATGGAAGGGACGGTCCTTTAGTAGGCCAACGGGACCATTTTCAGTGTGTTCGAAAGTGACGCCATAACGGGCTACCAAGTCGGCCCAAGCCTTGACCGAAGCCGGCACTGAGAAGTTATAGATCGGCAAGCCCAAGACCACCGCTTCTGCGGCTTGAAGTTCAGCGACCAGTTCGTCGGAAAGCCTAAGTGCTTCTCGTTGGCCTTCAGTGCGGTCGGCTTCCGGAGTGAAGTAGCCAGCAATCATCGTTTCATTTATGAAATCGAGGCCGGAAGAGAGATCTCGGTAAACAACTTTGGCTTTGGTTGAAGCGGCAAGTGCTTCGACTTGCTTTCGGGAAACTTGGCGAGAGAGAGAGGCCTCACTGCGGCCACTGGAATCTAGATGAAGAATAGTTTTCATGATGTTATTATAGTAATGTTAAAAAAAGATGAATTAAGAGGGGCATCAAATGTGATTAAGTAGAGCTGCTTGCGGGTAAAGCAGCCTTCCCCCACGAGCATTAAACCTCGTGGTCGTTCCTTATGCTGGCGGATCAAGGGATCGGACCTGGAGTCGCCGGATTCTTATTTTGCTCAGTCAGTATTTACGCTTCGGCCATTTGCGGTTCGACAATAGCTTCGGCAAAGCCCTTGTAGGCACCTTCAAATTGCTTGGCCATTGTGTCAGGGAAGACGTGGAAGGTTTCATTCTCGAGACCTTCGATCAACGCTTCCGAGACAACGCTTGGTGGCTCGGCGATTTCGGTCAGTCCTGCGGCGTCTCCCATATCCGTTGCGATTGGGCCAGGGTGGACGCTGAGGACGTGAGTGCCTTGCTCACTCAACGAATCACGGAGGGCTTGCGTGAGTGAGTAAGAAGCAGCCTTCGACGCGGAGTAAGTCGCAAAGTTGGCGAAGTTCTTAATGGAAACCACGGAGTTCAGTTGCACGAGTGCACCGCCGCCATTGGCCTTAAGGACCGGAGCAAACGCTTGGGCGACGCGGAGGAAACCAAAGACATTCACGTCGAATTCGAATTCGAGGGATTCGATGGAGTGAGCATCGAGCGCGCCTGCGGTTGTAAGGACGCCGGCATTGTTGATGACGATGTCGACATCGTGAGCGGTTTGGGCGGCAGCTGTAATTGTCTCCGGTTGGGAGAGGTCAATCGCTACCGGAACGACTTTATCCCCGTAGGCTTCGACCAGCGGTAGGGCGGTCGAAACGTCGCGGACGGCGGCATAGACCTTGGCAGCGCCGTGAGCCAGCACGCTTTCGAGGATCGTTTTGCCGATGCCACGGTTTGCTCCAGTGATGAGGATGGTTTTGTTGGTTACTTTCATGGTATTGGTCTCTTTCTATTCTTGTTTTTGTTTTTCGTTACCTAGAACGAACGGTCTAGGTATGGGTAAAAAATTAGGCGGGCTCAAGGATTTGAGAAGAGGCGACTTGAAGCGCGCTTTCAAGGACTTCGCCTGAATCCATGACACGGCCAAGCAAAGCGATACCCTGGCTCAGGCAGACCAGTGTTCTTGCGATCTCCCGTGGTGGTGCCACGAGCTGTATTTCGCCATTGCGCTGAGATTGCTCAAGCGCTTCGGTGAAGGCGTCCTCGACATGCTTTAAGCTTTGCCTCAGGGCTGCAGCGATTTCTTCATCGGATGTATCGAAGTCTGCGATGTTGGTTCCGAGCAGACATCCTTTGCTGCCCGCTTTGCTGTGGCTTTTCTGCCATTCCTTAAGGACATTAAGGACATTTTCGAGCACGGAGTGGCTACCCGGGGCAAAGAGCCGTCGCCGTAGCTCTGCGACGTTGTCTTGAGCGTAGTAGCGGATTGTCTGGATGAAAAGTGATCGCTTGTTTCCGAATGTGTCATAGAGGCTCTTCTTCCCGATTCCCATGACCCGAGTCAGCTCCGCCATTGATGCCGCCTCATAACCTCGATTCCAAAAGACCTCCATTGCCTTTGCAAGGGCGACCTCTGGGTCGAATTGTTTATCAGGTCCGGGCTTCATTGATAGACAGATAACTGACTAAGACCGATCGGTCAAGGTTAATCTGCATTGTTTCCCCCAAAATAGGTCGAATATGGTCTGTCATTCCTGTTTGACCCTTTTTCTAAGGTCGCGAATCACAGTCTCTGTGGCATTGAGCGCACCTAGCGCTTATTTGAAAGCTCGCGTGTGATCGAGTCGTGTTGGCGTCCACTGGCCTGAATATTTTATACACTGGTTTTCATTCAGATTTATGTCTCGGTTGATGGTTGAGTAAGTCAGCAAAATTGGTGGCGTAGGCATAAACCTTCAGCGTCAAATACAACCTGTTAACATTGAGAATTCTTACTCAAATTACTTTTCTGGGTAGCAATATTTTGTTGTCTACCAAGACATCAAAAGATTCTACCATAGTTCCTTCTAATGGACGGTAATCCATTCTAAGTTCGGTTTTCCCTTTTGAATTGTCAGCAGTGAATTTGTGATTCACATTTTTCGAGATGTATTTTCGGTCTAAAGCTTTGTCAATCATTGGTCCGAAAACCCAAATCAACCATTTTGGCATCGCCTTCAATTTTATTGGAAATTGATCTCCATATTTTTTATGAATGGGTCTGATCATTTCTATGAAATTGGTATTATGAGCACTGATTATATTTCGACCATTTGCGCTTGATGTATACCCTGCGTTGTAGTGAGCAATTGCAAGATCTCTAACGTCAATTACACCAATTCCTATGTTCGGAATTCCAGATTTCATCGCACCATCACCAAATTGCTTAACAACTCTAAAACTTTCTGAGGTTGTAGCTTTAGGATTTAAAAATGGACCCAATACAAAGCTAGGGTTGATCACAACCAGATCCCAACGATCTTGATCTTCGGCTATTTCCCACGCCTTTTTCTCAGCTAATGTCTTAGAATAAGAGTAAGGCTGATAATCTAGCGTAGCAGTTGTATTCCACATTTCTTCAGTGATTTTTCCTCCTGGAGCGTTCTCAGTGTCGATCGCATCAGTATAGATTGCTGCGCAGCTACTCGTTAGTACAACTCGCTTTACACTCTCTGTATTGTTGGCTTGATCAAATACGTTTTTTGTTCCGTTTACTGCAGGTTCTATCAGGTCTTTTTTAGGGTCTTCTACATTTAAAATGAAAGGTGAAGCGGTATGAAATACTAATTCACATCCATTCATGGCTTCCGCATAAGAACCCATTTCAAGTAGGTCAGTTTTATAATACTTGATAGATCCTGATGACTTCTCAGCTATCGCATCAAGATGTTGCGATTTTTCTTTTTTGTCAGGATTTCTTACTGCTGCGTGCACAGTTATACCGTCTTCTAAGAGCTTTTTTATTAGCCAGCCGGCCACGTAGCCAGTAGCGCCGGTTACCATTACTGGTTTTGATTTATCTATTTCCATTTTTAAATCTTTCTGGTCCAAGCGTTTGCTTGAATTGGCTCAAAGAGAGCGATTGGTGAAAGATGTGGGTGTCCCTGCTACGTAGCGGCCGCGCCGAACTTTATTACTCTCCCGATCCAACTATCGACGACCCCGGGCTTGGCATGGCTGGCCCCGGAGAAGTGCGTGATTCTCGCGGGCTTGATGCCGACGAAGCCGAGGATCTGTTTTCGAAGCTGCCAGAAGAGCGCATTCTTGTAGACGATGCGTAGGAACCATCCCGGGGTGTCGGACGTCAGTAGCACCCGGGCGCTTCGCCCCTCCAACAAGGGGCTCGGCAATCCGCCTTTTGTCACCCGGGTGTCAAAGACGCGGCCCGGCAGGAACGCGCGATCGATCATGCCTTTCAGCTTTGCTGGCAGGCCGCCCCACCACATTGGCGAGGTCAGAACCACATGCTCACTCCACTCGAGGTCTTCGAGCACTTTCTCCAGCGCTGGCTCCAAGGGCTTCGTCGTGGAGTAGCCGGCATAGCCGAAATCGATGTCGAAGCTCAGATCATGCAGATGCGTGATCCGCACCTCATGCCCTGCTGCGATCGCGGCGTCCGCATAGGTCTCGGCAAGCTTCCTGGACAACGAGACCTCTCCAGGATGGCCATTGAGGATGAATACTCGTTTCGTGTTCATTATTTTTAGAATCCTTAGACTGAGACCAGGGACGGGCGGATTGAGGTGTGGTTGATGATGGGCAAATGGTGTCTTGGTTAAGTCTGACGAGAGCTATTTTTGAAACATACAACCAAGTCGGCCTTTTATTTTGGTAACCAAATTTTATGCGCGCTGACTCCCGAAAAAAGGGGTCAATCGACATGTTTTGAGAAAACGAAAGCGCTCCTCCACCCGAGGGCATGCCTAGAGCTCCCCGGGGTTGAAAACGAAAACGCGATCTATCACATCATGGCGCGAAATGATCGCCGTGAACCGATTGTAACGGACGATGTTGACCGCGAAATGCTTGTCAAAACACTGGGTCAACTGTGTGAGAAGACGGGGTGGGAAGTATTCGCCTCGGCCTTGATGGACAATCATTGTGATCATGCGGTGAGGGCAATCTCATCAAAGGGATGAGATGGTTTCAAAACACCTACACGCGTTGAATCAACAGCAGGCACAAGCTGTGCAGGCATATTTTCGGTGGTCGATACAAAGCCGTGTTGGTGGAGGAAGAGGCTCATTCACAGAGCGCTCATTGGAGCGATTATCTGACAACATTGATCGACTGCATTCATCTCAATCCGGCTCGCGCGGGCTTGGTAGCTGGGATGGATCGCAGTGTGATGGATTATCAGCGGAGCAGTTTGCTCAGGAGGTGAAAGAACGAATCAATCGGGATGGCCGAAGCAGTCCGATGAAGGGGGGGGCACGGCGACCAGGAAGCGGCAAACATCCTATCGGCCGCGTGTCGTCACTGTAAGATGACGGAAATTGAGTTGCTGCAACCACGGCGGGGAGGTCTGACACTAGCGCCTGTTGCCTCGCGCATCTGGAAAGATCAATCCGGCAATACGACGTCGGGGTGCGCAGGCAGCGACGGCGTGGCGTCACCGACCGGCCATCTTGCGTCGTAGTCATCATCCTCCAACAGCTCGAAGGCGCTCGACACTTGCTGATCCCGAAACTCATTCAGGGAGGGGCCTTCGTCACCAACCCGATTCCAGCTTTGTCCTCCGCTATACGCGAGCCGAATGGTTACCGTATCGGGGATGACAGCGCGAACTCTCATTGCCATGGGCTTGAGTGCCTGCATCTCGGGCAGTGCGATCGGTCGAATCATGGCATGAACGTTTCCGACGAGAATAACGACTTTGCGCTCGGGCCTGGCCTGCGCGTGCTCCGTGACCACATCGGCCATTCTCTGCTCGTGCGGGTTCTGGTCGCCCGGGTCGTGCCCGCCGGGCCGCACGAAAGCGAAGACCTCCAGGTCCGCCCCGGAATGTCGAGTGCGGCGTGCGTCCTCTAGCATCCGCATCGCCGCTTGAGTTCCCCGACCGTCAAACATTTCCGGATGCCAGAGCCACGCTTGAAGCAGCGCTTCACCGTCTTCGGCAAGACCGTCCGAAGCCATCCAGGCTTGAAGAATTTCGGTGTCGCCTTCGGGCGTCTCGAGCCCTATCGAAACCGCGCCATGCTGCTCGAGGGCAAGGATTGCTGTTTGCCACAGCGATTGTGGTCCTTCTTCGTTGCCATGCATTTCGCCCACGATAACGATCTGATTTTCGGCCAAGAGATCCCGAACGGGCGCCTCCCACTCCGGCGCCACGCTTTCGGTGCCCGTCGGCTCAACGACCTCTGCCGTTTCCGAGATCGAGGATGTGGCGCCGCAGCCGATGTAAAAAGCCAATAGTGTCGCGCGGAAAACGGTCTTCATGGTGGTCACCCTAAGGCGTAAAAAGGGGGCAGAAGAAAACCCATGCCCGACTCCTTTCGCCCAATTGACAAACGTTCTAATGAGCGAGGAGGGGTAGGGTGAGGTTTAGGTTTAGAGTTAGGATTAGGTCAATAGTTCGTGGAGGGGGCCTACTTGGTCTATGTCGCTCAGGCCTAGATCTAATTGTCCGAAATGTTTGTCCGGCAAGCCTGCCGCCTGAACAATGGTTGTGAGGAAGTTGCCGATGGTGCGGTGTCCTTCCTTGCCGTAATCCGGATATTGCAAGTAGCGTCCGGTGGACTTCAGCTTGCCATTGAATTTCCCGCCGAAGAGCAAAAGAGGCCATTCATTTGCGAAGGAGTGGTGCTTGTCTGAATTGTCGCTGATGTAGACAATGACTGTGTTGTCGAGCATCGTGCCGTCGCCTTCGGGCACTTTCGCTAGTTTGTGCATGAGTCCTGAGAGCAGTTCGAGATGGAACTTGCGGATCATATCCCGACACTGTTCGGAATTGTGTTCGCCGATGGTTGCGCCATGGCCGATGCCGTGAACTGTCCCGGGGATGCCGATCCCGTCGTAGTTGGTCTGAAGGTCATCGCAGATAATGCTGATCGAATTGGAAAGGCCGCTGATCAAGGTTGCCGCAGCCAGATCAAAATGCGCTTCAAGGTGATGTGTGGGGGTGGACGAGGTGAATGTGTCAGTTACTTCAGGTGCGTTCTGATTCAGAATCTTCTGCATGCTGGTGAGCTTTATACGGCGGTCTTTCAATGTGTCGAAACCCTCCAGATAATAATCGAGCTTTTCGGATTCCTCTGCGTTGAGCTGTCGCTTCAGCCTTTTGACATCATTGGATACGAAGTCCAGAATGTTGCCTGATGCCGCATATTTTTTCTGCACATCCCCGGATTCTGCGATTGAGCCAAAGAGGTTTGTGTAGGCCATCATGGGGTTGCACTGGTAAGCCAGCTGCTTGCCTGCTTTAGCCGAAGAAATAGATGGATAGACGACAGACTCTGAGCCGCTGCCCATTTTTAATCCCACATGATTGAATACGCTCGGGAACTGGTTTGCCAGATAGCCATCGATGGTAGGGCCGATCGGCTTTTTAATTTCTGAGCCCTTGAAAGCGCCGAGTGCGCCATAGAATCCGCTATGGCCCGTGGAGCACATTTTACCGGATATCCTTTGGACAATTGTCATCTTGTCCTTGAACGGTTCGAGGGAAGCGAGTGTCTCGGGAAGTGCGGTGCCTTGTAGTGGCTTGTCGATCACTTTATCGACTGGGCCCTCAAGAAAAGGCAGGTAGGCGGGTGGGGTGATATGCTCCTCGGTAAGGCCGCTGCTTTTCAGCACGAACAAAAATCTTTTAGGTGTGGCCCCCGTGGCGCGGTAGGCAGCCGCGTGACTCATGAAGGGCGTGAATGCGAGGCTGCCGAGAGCAAGTCCTCCAAAGGTTTTGACGGCATGTCGTCTGCTGTGTTTCATATGCGAGTCCCTATTTTCGGTATAAAAATGAATCTGAGGTGAGCAGTGAAATTAACATTTCTTTAAAGCTCCCGTTGTTGTCCAGATAAGCTTTTTCCGCATCGATGAGTGTCTGCGAGTCGCTGAGCATTTCATTGCGGCCCATAAAAAAGCGGAATGCGTGCCTGACGAATGACTGTTTGACGCGTTTGGACTTGGCCAGCTTCCACATCATTTCAGATACATTCTGCACTTCACCGTCGAGGCCCTCTTCACCGCTGTAGCTAATGGCGCCGCTGGTGACTACCTCTTTGCCTTTTTCTTCGGTGCGGAAGCGGCCGCTGTCGTAGTAAGCTTCAAAGGGCATTCCGAGTGGGTTCATTTTTTTGTGACAGCGCCAGCACTCGTCCGCTTCAACGACTGTGAAGCGTTCGCGCAGGGTCTTATGCTCATCCTCCGGCACATTCGCATCTACATTGATGGGGATATCGAGGACAAAGCCGGCCAGGAGCTTTTCGCGGATCCATTTGCCTCGGCGCACGGGATCATTTTCGAAATTGTTTGAGTGCGCAACCAGCCAGGAGGGTTGGGTGAGTATTCCGATGCGCTCCGCTTTGGGCAGGCTGAACGGCTTCTCAGTGGATTTTACAGCACTGCCCAGATTTACATTATAAACCATGGTGTAATGCTCATTATGCAGTTTTTCAACCGGGCTCAGTTCGCCATCACTCTTCTGGCTTTCAAACTTTTCCTGCGCTTTTAGAGCCGCTTCCAATGGTCTTTTGGCAATGCTCGTGTTGAAGAATGAGATATTGGTGGTCAGCATGTTCTCCAGCACATTTTCGTCCTGATCGACCAGGTAGAGTATTAACTGATCGGTGTCGCTCACCAGGTTTCGAGGGGTGCTGTCTGTATAATAATCAAAGCGCTTCTCGTCCTTGAAGACATTGGGTGCGTGGTGGTAGCCGAAGAATTCGCGGAAGAACTGCAGTATTCTGGGATTGGCGCCGATTGTATGCGCCGGGCGATCCTTGCTGTTTGTGCGGGTAAACATTTTCCGGCTAAGCAACCGGCGCAGCTCGCGTTCCACGTCTTCTTTTGTTTTGAGCTTTCCGGCCTTCATGACCTCGCCGAGACCTGAGGCGCTGTTCCTTGGATTCATCACGAACTTTTTCAGGGTCGTATTGATAAGCTCCATGTCTTCCGGGGCGTCCAGTGGATGCTCGGGCATTTTGTTGTTGGCGTAGTAAAGGAGATCGTCTGCATCCGGCAGATCCGGGCTGTCCAATTTCTGCTTGTCCTTAGGAAGGTAGTCAAAATCAGCAAAGGGAGGCTTGTTAAAAAGGGAATAGTTCAAGGCATAAACAAGCTCATGTTCAGAGAGGTGATGACGTCCGTAGCTGTCTTTTTCGCCCATGCCCAATTCCAGGCGATAGACAAATTCCGGAGAGATCGCCATGGCAATGAGGACGCTTTGCAGCGCCATCAGATTACCGTAAGGCAGGTTCTTTTTAAATAGATCGTCGACGTAGAGGCGCACTTCTTCAGGGCTGCCGTCACGATGCAGTAGTAAATTAAAGCATGTCTGCACCGCCTTGTTAATATCCGGGGCGCTCGGAGCTTCCTTGGTATTGAGCACCTTGATGAAGGCCGGTTTGATCAAACCGACATTCTTAACGAAGCCGGTGACTGCACCCCCGGCAAAGCTGCCCGGATTGTTGGCGAACTTGCTGCCATCATCCTTAACCGTTACGCTTACAGGAATCGCGCGGCCGACGGTCAGGATGGCCGCCATCTTCTCCGCATTGACAAGCAAGGTTTCAAGCGAAGCCTGATCGGCTACGATGGAGCTGTAGTCCGTAATCCCCGAAGCATGGTGCACGAATTGGAAAAAAGGATTGGCGTAGCGAAGGTGCTGGTAAGCTCTTCCCTGTGCGAGAGTCTTCCCCGCATGCTCGCCTTCCTTTACGGTATGTCCGCCTGTCCCACCGATCTGGAATCCCTGTCTGGGCTTTTTCCCGTATCGCTCGGCGAAGTTTGCTTCGTAAATAAACGGGCGCGTGCGCCACAAGCGTGCCGGTGTGTACGCTTTTGTTTTAATACTGCCGTTGAAAAGCAGTTCGTGGCTCATGTAGTTGGCGTATTCAGGAAGCAGCAGCTTTTCCTCCAGACCGGTGCCGTGTCCTGATTCGTTGAGTTCAGAGGATATCCACTGGATAGCCTTCTGCAGCGCCGCAGCATCAGGCCGCTTCTTCTTTTCCGGCGGCATTTCATCATACTGGACCTGCTCGTAGATTTTCTGCCAGAGGCGAACCGTTTCAATCTTATCAAAATCCGTGTCGATAGCATAGAGGTCGAGGTCTGCCTTCGGATCGTCATCATCGTGGCAGCCCGTGCAGTGCTTGTCCAAGAACGGCACCACCACGCCCTTGTAGTTCACCATATCTACCGCTTGTGCTGACGAATTCAGGGAGAACAATGCTAAAGCGATCACGGCATAGCACGTTCCAGGCAAGTCTGCGAATTTTGCAAAGGGCAGTTTCATGGTCTCGGATACATCGTCGATCCGCGGGGCAGCGCTCGGGCAAGATTGGCTTGGTTTCCTGAGGCTGTCAGCAACTTTTTCCTCCCTCGTGGGACTTCCTGGGATAGCGTCAGAAAAGGGGTCAGGCTTCAATGGCACGGTTTTAAGGCCGGCCATCGTTCGAGGTTGGTAGGAAGTGATCCAGGCCTTTTTCTTAATCCTTATCTTTTTCTTCTTCTAAATACTGCGCGGCCTTGCTCTTTCCCGAGGTGGGACAAAACAGCTCAATGGGAGCGATACCCGGTTCGGTGGAGGAAGCCAACGCGGCGCACCGGTCTGCCTGCGCCTAGGTGCAGTGCGTATGCTAGAATCAAGGGACCGACCCTTTTCACGAGAGGAAGAAGATTCTTCATCAATTGAAGAGAGTAGTCTCGTATCTCAGGGGATATTCTGCCATGACTTGTAACTCGGTCAGCGGTGGCGTCGAATCCCTCAATGAAAACAGTCCTTCTGCTCGTCGCCTCCCTCCTCGTCGCCACCAACTGGGTCTTCGCAGACGAGGAGCCCAATTTCGATGATTCCAAGGTTCTCGATAAGATCCTCAGGGAGGCCGTAGGGTGGGAGGGTCTTGAGGAGCGTGGGCCGGACGAAGAGAAATTGTCCTATCAAGTGGGCGAACAAACCCCATACACAGGCTGGTGGAAGATGATTCACGACAACGGGCAAGTGAGCACGCTTGTCTATTACAAGGACGGGAAGCAGGAGGGGCTATGCCCCGCGTGGCACGATAACGGGCAGATGAAGATGGAATCCACCTTCAAGGACGGGAAGCAGGAGGGACCGGTGACCTGGTGGCGCGAGAACGGACAGAAGGAGCAGGAAGCCACTTACAAGGACGGGCAGCCGGAGGGGCTGTGGACCATGTGGTACGAGAACGGGCAGAAGGAGCAGGAAACCACCTATCAGGACGGGAAACTGGAGGGCCTTGCGACCAAGTGGAACGAGGAGGGCAAGGTGGTGGAGCGAATCCACTACAAGGACGGCGTGACGGTCAAAGAGTAGTCGGCCTCGAACTGGATGGGCTTGAGATCACCGGCAAATGCCAGTCATGTGGTGCGCCGGTTTGAAGCGATAGATGACAGCGAGTTGGTAGACGAAATAGGGGGATGGAAAGACTTGAAGCAGGTCGATTGCCCCCTTTTACAGCAACAATTGAAAAACAAGGTCGCTTCAATCAGGATCTAACCATTAGAAGCTAACGCTCAGAGCGACACCGCCGTAGAGCTCATCGCCTTGGAACGCGTCGATCGCACTAAGCGACCAGCTGTAAGCGACGTATGGAGTAAGCGCGACGTTCTCGACGAGAGTGATCGGGACTGCAAGGTAAGCACGCACGTCGTTCCAGTCACTGCCGAAGCTGTTGTAGTCGACCTGGTAACCAATCGAGGTGCCGATTTCAACACCGAACATGTCCGTGATTTGCTCAGTATGAGCCATACCGGTCTCGAAGAACCAGCCATTGATATCAAAGTCGTAGTAACTACCAAACGAGAAGTCAACCAGACCACCGCCGATAGCGACGTCCGTGCCTAAACCCACTTCGTTGGTATTACCACCACCCGCTTCCGGGTATAGGAAGGCGGCGTAGCCGAGCCAAACACTCGCATCGGGAGCCACTTCAACCGTCAAGGTCGCGTAGAGGTCGAGTTCGTCTTCGTTCAGAGGGTTCGCGGCGACACTGTCGACTGGGTTCTGGTACCATGCACTGACGGTGAAGTCGACACCTTCAGGTGTGAACGGAAGAGAGGCCTCAACCGATCCCCAGATGCTGTTTTTGCCATAGTTAACACCACGAAAGATGTAGGAGGAGTCGTAGCCAACGGAAATATTTCCGCCCATCGTGGAAGGTGCTGGAGTGATCATCGCCTCTTCGGCGAGCATCGGACCGGCCTCAGCGCTTGTCGCGGCAGCTGAAAGCGCCATGACACCGAGAGCGGTAAAGAATGGGATTTTGAATTTCATGGGATTATTGGATTTAGTTTATCCTGCTAGGAATCGTAGCGAATGGCGAGAGCGAAGAAAGACATCACAACTGTGATGCCCGAAGGGTGAAAACGCCGGAGGCCTTGAGTCAATTTGCTTGTTGAGGCCGCGTTCACTCCACCCTTCGGGCTGCCTGGCGGCAGTCTGTCTTCGCTCCGGCTCAAGCCTTTGCTTTGACGCTTCGCTCCTGCCCTGCGGTCAGGCTGTCTCCCTTCAGTCGGCTGTCACCGCGCATCGCCAAGGGGCGGAGGGGGAGGAAGGGGTGAAAAGCCTCATCGGTGGGATACTGACCGAAAATTTCCGCTGCCATCAATCTATTGATCACCAAAAAACGGGAACAACTGCTTCAACTCCTTTTCAGACGGCTGACGCCCATACTCACTCACCTCAAAAGTCTCGGCATACTTCACCGCCTTCCCCTTTTCTTCACCGTAAAGAGCAATCAACTGATCGCGGTACTGCTCCGCCTCCTTGCTCTGCCGCCCGGACCAGCGGGCTCTTAGCCAGAACCGCCGAGCCTTTTCATCATTTGCAGGCGGAGCGGCAGGCCCGCCATACACCTGAGAGGAAATCTCGTGAAGTCCCACAAGTTTCTGCTCAAAGGCATCGTCAACCGCAACAGCAACATCGGGGTCGAATGGTCGGGGCGTCGTAAACTTGTCACTGGTAAATAGAAAAACCGGCATTTTTTCCAATGCCGGAACATCCGGGCAATAGCGACCTGCCGTGACAAGAAAGGACGAGTCCTGCATGAGTTGAGCCACCGCGCGATGATCCGGATGATAGTCCGAGGCACGATGCCCGAGTACGATATCGGCCCGCCACTCCCGCATTACCCTGACAAAAACCTCTCGAGTTTTCAGGTCCGGGATCAGCTCTCCGTCATGAATATCGAGCACGCGTGCGGTGACCCCCAATCTTTCGGCGCACGCTTCTACCTCCGCCGTTCGGCGCATTGCAATTTCCTCGCGCGTACCGGGTCGATCACTGAGATCACCGTTAGTCGCCGACACCAGCAGGACATGGTGGCCGAGCCTGGCCCATTTCACGGCAGTTCCTCCCGCCTTGTATTCGGCGTCATCGGGATGCCCTCCAAAAACCACGATACGAAGTTTATCCTCCTCGCTTGCCGACGATACCAACGGCAGACCAACAAGAAGAGCGCAGAAAATCACAAAGAGAGCTTTCATCAGATTACTTTTCCCGCTGCTTGCCCTTTTATTCAATCTATTTGCTTAGGCCCGACGACTTCGCCGTGGATTCCCCAGCTTGGCTTTGATGACGGAATAGGAATGGACACTCATGCTCATTTCCGGGGGGGCGCTTCGCGGGAGGGGGCTTTGTCACTTCAATATTCGGGCTGGATTCGGTCGCGAAGCCAGTAGAAGATCAGAAACAGGAACTCCAGCCCTGCATCCGCAGTGCCCCATTCCAACCCGTTCTCTCCTTCATACGCTGATCCAGCGGGATTAAATCCAAGATCTTACTTTGTTGAATCGCGAATTTCGCCCAAGGGTCTGTCCCTAAGGATTTCGACGATGGCGAAGCTGAAATCGAATGTCGACAGTGTGGACATCGACCTGGAGGGTGCCGTGGAATGGGACGATCAGGGCGCAAATGCGCGATTGGGCGTGATCAAAATGAGATGCGTGAAGGGGATTTTCGCCTAGTTTGAAGGGCCTTTGGAATGCTTGAAATCTTTCGTCACTGGGCCCGATCCTCTTCGGGGTGGTTGACCGTCTCCGGTCTCGGTTTGAGTCTGGTTGTCGGATCGACAGGCGTAGTCTCCGCACAGGATTCGTCCAGCGAGTCGGCGGGGGTCGAAATGTTTCATTCCTTCACCGACAAGCAGGGGCGTCAACTGAAGGCCCGTGTCGTATCGGTGGCCAAGGACAGGAAATCCATGGTGATCCTGGATGAGTCAGGGAAGACCTTTGCCCTGGAAATCACCAAGCTCAGTCTCAATGCTCAGCAATACCTGAAACAATGGATCGCGACGCAACCGAGTCTTGCCGCTTTTCGCCTTCAGGTCGACGTCGAGAAAATTAGGGCCAAGCCACAGGAACGGTTCAAGGATGGGGAATACCTGATGGTGAGCGAATACTCTGCCTATCGGATCAAGCTGACCAATCAATCTCGGGAAACTCTGGAGAATGCCGAGATCGAATACTCCATCCTGAGAAAGGAGCGTGTGCGCATCTACCATGATGAGGAAAGCAACGAGATGAAGTTCAGTTCCGCCTCAAGCCCCTATGCAAAAACCGAGATCAGAAAGCTGGAACCACTCGGCTTCAATCGAGAAGTCGAAGTAGTGACCAACGGTATCAAGATAGACCTGGTCTACCATGATGATGCCAAGCCGGATGCTGAAGATATTCTGGTAGGAATGGTGGCCCGGGTAAGGGACGGCACTGGAAATCTGCTGGGAGAATTTCGCAGCGGGGATTCAGGTATCAAGGAGGTGAAGTGGGAAAGTCTCAAGCAATATGCAGCCGGCGGCGGCGCCACTCCTGATCGCCCTTCGACGGCTTCGGACCAGACGCCTCGACAGGTGAAAGAGTGGGCGGAAACCTATGAGGGAGGGGATTTTGTCAGACTCGCAACGATTCCTTCGCTGATTGGAAAGCCGGTTCAGATCTCCGCCTTGATTGAATTGGGGGGCCTAGATGAGACCGGGACGATCGTGGCTCTGGGTGAGGGGGAACGAGGTTTTTCCGTGTTTGTGGCGGATGGCTATCTGCAATTCTGGTTCCGACGGAAGAGTTTCACGGATCAGTTGCTCAACAGCCGAATTCGATTGCCGGTTACTGCGATTCCTGCGGGCGAGTTTCGCCTAGGGGTCTCCTACGATGCCGAGAAAATGGCGATCGAAATCAATGGGGAAAAGAGAGTCGACGGACCTTCCGTCGGGCTGTTGGAGAAGATGCCGGTGGAAGGGTTCAGCGTAGGATACGAGAGTGGGAAAGCATCGGTAGGGCCGAAGGCTCCTCCTCACGACTTTACGGGGAGGATCTCGGAGCTGCAGGTCACCGTGGGAGATTGACTCGGTCAAAATTTGGCCGTCAGACGGGGGCAATGAATCACTCGGCAAAAGGTTGGCCTATGGCAATTCTGGATCGGGTGGCAGTAGTCTCCGTTGCATTGCCGATCCATTCAGTCAGGTATTAGTTAGCGGGACTTCGTGTTGGATTTCCCGGCGCGGTCGCTCTAGCATGCGGCCTCCACCTCATGCCTGCGCCCGCCTCGCTCCCCATCTGGAAAATCCACGACGACATCTTGCGCACGCTGCAAGGTGGCAATCGACTGGTGCTCGTCGCGCCCACGGGCTCGGGCAAGACCACACAGGTGCCACAGATGCTGCTCGATGCTGGGATCGCGGACACGAAGATGATCGTGGTGTTGCAACCCCGCCGCGTCGCCGCTCGGACAGTGGCCACTCGCGTCGCTTCGGAGCGGAAGAGCCAACTCGGCGCGGAGGTCGGCTATCAGATCCGCTTCGACGATCACATCAGCCCCGACACCCGGATCGCCTTTGTCACCGAAGGCATCCTGCTGCGCTGGCTCCAGGATGATCGCACGCTGGCCCACATCGGCGCCGTTGTTTTCGATGAGTTCCACGAGCGGAGCCTGCTCAGCGATGTCGCCTTGGCTTTAGTGAAACACCTGCAGCAGTCCCAGCGCCCTGATCTGGTCATGTTAGTGATGTCCGCCACGCTCGATGCCGAGCCCGTCGCCGCGTATTTGGATGAGTGTCCGATCCTCGTTTCCGAAGGGCAAAGTTATCCCGTGGAGGTGGACTATCTTGCTCGCCCTGATCAACGCGCCATCACCGTGCAAGCCGCTGAGGCAGTCGAGCGAATCCTCAGTGATAATGACCCCGGCGATATCCTCGTCTTCATGCCCGGGCGCGGCGAAATCAACGGCACGCTGGATGCGCTGCGGAATCTGAGAGCGCAGGAGCGCGTCGACTGCATTCCTTTACACGGCGCCCTTGAACCGCAGGAGCAGGACCGCGCCTTCGCTCCGAACGCACTTCGCAAAGTCATTGTCGCCACCAACGTCGCCGAAACCAGCATCACCATCGACGGCATCCTCCACGTCGTCGACAGCGGCGTCGCCCGAGTGGCCCGCTACGACGCCGAACGTGGCATTGGCACGCTCATGCTGGAGCCGATCAGTCGAGCCAGCGCCGACCAACGCAAAGGCCGCGCCGGCCGGACGGCACCCGGCTCCTGTTATCGCCTCTGGACCGAAGGTGGCCAGATGAACCGCGAGGAACGCAACACGCCGGAGATCCAGCGCAGTGACCTCGCCGAGGTCGTGTTGTTGCTGCACTCGCTCGGTATTCGCGAAGCCGCGACCTTTGACTGGCTGGACAAACCCGATCTGCAGGCCGTCGAACGCGCCGAGCTCCTGCTCACCATGCTCGGGGCATTGCTCGATGCGGACCTAACACCCATCGGCCGCCAGATGCTGCGCCTTCCCATGCACCCGCGCTACTCGCGCATGTTGATCGAGGCCAGCCAGCGCGGTTGCGTGCCCGATATCGCCTTGTGTGCCGCCCTCGTCAGTGGTCGCGATTTGCTCACGCGTCTGAATCGCGATGATGACAAAGCCGCCACCGTCCGCGAGAGGTTCGAGGACAGCGAGGAGACAGATTTTGTCACCCTGATGCGTGCCTTCGACTTTGCGAAATCGAATCGCTTCAGCTTTGATCGATGCCGCAGCCAAGGCATCAACGCCCACGTCGCCCGCCAGGTGGATGAGACCTGCCAACAGATCCTGCAAGTCGCCCAAAAACAGCGCCTCTACGACCGCAAGGCCGCCCCTGACACCCAGTCAAAGAACGACGAAGCCCTCCTGCGTAGCCTCATGACCGGCTTCGTGGATCAACTCGCCAAACGGCGGGAACCCGGCAAGCCCGACTGCGATCTCACCGAGCAAAGGGAAGGCCTGCTCGTGCGCGAAAGCGTGGTGCAGGACGCTCCTTTTTTCGTCGCCGCCAATCTGCATCAAGTTCCCTCGCGCGGCCCCACTCCATTGACCCTGCTCAGCCTCGCCACCGCCGTGAAGCCCGCGTGGATCGCTGAGATGTTTCCCCAGCATCTGAGCACCACCCTGGAGCACCTCTTCGACGCGAAGAACAAACGCGTCGCCGTGATGAAACTCGTGCGCTATCGGGATCTTATCATCGAGCAAAAGCCGCAGCAAAACGATCTCGATCCACTTGCCAGCGGACGCTGCCTCGCCGAAGCGCAGGGCAGGGGAGCCTTTGACTTACCGAAGATGGACCATCGGCTGAAGAATTTTATCGCCCGGGTGAATCTCGTCCACGCCACCATGCCCGAACTGGAGTTTGCCCCCTTCGATGAAGCCGCTATCACCGCCTGCCTTGCCCGTGCCTTCACCGGCCTCACGGGGGCGAAGGAGGCCCAGGCCGCGCCGCTTCTCCCCGCGTTTCATCGGCATTTGGAAAAAGGCCAAATCAGTTGGCTTGATGAATTGCTGCCACTTTCAATCCCATGGGTCGACAAGAGCAGCGTGAAAGTTTCCTACCTCAATGAGTCACCGGAAGCGCAGGTGAAACTGAAGGACTGCTTCGCGCTGGAAGAGCATCCCACACTCTGCGAAGGCCAGATCCCGGTGCAGCTCAACCTCTGCCCTCCCAAGGGGAAATGCCTCGCCAGCACCACCGACTGGGCGCACTTCCGGGCGCGCGTATTGCCGAAGCATCGCGAAGTCCTCGCAAAAAAGTTCCCCGGGCACCCGTGGATATAGACAGCTAGTTTGGTGGGGCCTGTCCCTCCGGAATACTCCGGAGTAAGATCATTTCTTTCCCGAGGGGCTGTGACGGTTTAGCCCGGCATGACGCAACAAACCTGAACGCGCCATCGATGCCCGTGAGAAAGAGTGTCCAAAAGTGGGGATTAAGGACTTATTCCTACGAATAACCCTTTCTATCGAAGATGAAGTCGAAAGCACCTGAATCTCTTTACACTCACAATCGCAGGCACTTTTTGCGAGCGGGCGCTGCGACGCTTGCTTTGCCGGCGCTTGAGGCATTTTCTGCTCCGGCGACAGAAACTAACTCACCACGTAATTTCATCTCGGTAGGGACCTGGCTCGGATGGCATCAGAATGCCTTTTTCCCGAAGGAGGTCGGACTGAATTACGAAATGTCAAAAACGCTGATGCCTCTCAATGAGCTTCGCGATACTTTTACGGTTTTCTCAGGACTCGATCACCGCGCTCCAAACGGCCACGGATCCTGGAGTAATTTCCTCTCTGGCTCTAGTCCGGGCACCTACTCTTTGGATCAGATGATCGCGGATCAGATCGGCGAGAAAACACGATTCGCCTCTTTCGAACTCACTGCGGGTGCTGGTGAAGTTTCCAAGGCGATGAGTTACACCCGGCAGGGCGTTGGTCTTCCCATGATTCAGCGCCCAAGCGTGCTCTACAAGCAGCTCTTCATTTCAAAAGCCGATCGGAAGCGAACCGAGTATGTGCTTCAAAGCGGCAAGAGTGCCCTCGATATGGTTCTCGAAGATGCACTCCGGTTGCAGAAATCGCTTCCGGGCCGGGACAGTGCCAAACTCGACGAGTATTTCGAATCCTTTCGCGCCGTGGAAAAACGAATGGGACGCCAACTCGATTCGATCAACGATCCCGTTCCCGAGACAAACTACAAGCTTCCGAGTTACGACCCGATCACTCCAAATCTTCAAATCGAAGCTGAGGAAATCATGTATGACCTCATGGTCCTTGCGCTGGAAACGGGATCGACCCGGGTCATGTCACTTTTTCTTCATGGCCTCGGTCAGGTGTTCTCTTTCGAGGGTGAAGCGCTCAGCGCGGGATACCACGGCCTCTCCCATCACGGGAACGATCCAGTAATGATCAAGGATCTCGTTTCCATCGAGACCGCCCACATCCATTGCCTCGCCCGATTCATCCGGCAACTTCAGGAGAAAAAGAACACCGCAGGAAAAACGCTCCTCGACGATACCGTGATTCTTCTCGGAACAGGAATGGGAGATGCGAGTCGCCACAGCAATGCCAATTTGCCCACACTCGTGGCCGGTGGTGGATTTCAGCACGGCAGTCACATCGCAACCGATCCGAAACAGAGCGATGCACCGCTCCTCGGCGACTTATACATCACCTTGATGCAACGCCTTGGCATGGAGGTCGACCAATTCTCCAATGCGTCCCGTAACATGAACCAGAGTTTCAGCTAAGACGGAGACTGTCATTGATCTAAAATGAAACCGATCGCTTTTTTATCATGTCTCTTCGCAGCCTTCATAGGTGGCAACCTATCGGGCGAAGAAATCCCCCAGGGAGTTCAGGACATTATTTTCAACCGCTGCCTCGAGTGTCACGATTCTCTATCTGAGAAGGGTGAAGTCAATCTGGAGCAGACCTCGATCGACTGGAGTAACCTTCACGATCTCGATGTGTGGCTCCGGGCTCTCGATGCGGTCGATGAGGGGCTCATGCCGCCTCCCGAAGAAAAGCAACTTACGAAAGCAGAGCGCAAAACCGTTCTCGCCTTCCTCGATGGGAAAGTGCTCGAGCACACCCCAATTGGAGGCACTCTTCCGCGTCGGCTGAATCAAGGCGAATATGAAGCCACGATTCGGAAACTCGTCGCTCTCCCCAAATTCAAGTTGCCTCTAGGATTCCCGAATGACACTGAATACCATGGCTTTGACAATCTAGGTGAAGGCCTCGTGCTTTCGCCCTCTCACCTCGACGGCTACGCCAAAGTTGCGCAAGCAATTGCTGATCAGGTTTTCCCGCCGCCGAAGAAAGCCGCAAAGAAGCAGGCCTGGGAAGCTGGTCCCGAAGACATGGTCTTGAGTTTTTCTGCGGCGACTGTCCACGGGGATGCGTTGCGACTCGTCTCCCGAAGCGTCGATATCATGCGGAGTTGCTCCTGGCCAAGCCGGATTGAAATCAAAGACTCGGGAACTTATCAAATTTCGGTCGATGCCTCCCAATTTCTTTCTGAGAAAGGCCATTCGTTTGAGGCGGCCATGGTGCTGGAGGTCTACGCTCGTCCCGTCTCGGCGACGGATCGTTCGAACGTGTCTGACTTTCGGCTCATCAAGGAGATCAAAGTCACTTCTGAAGAATCTGAATCGACTACTTTCGAATCTGATCTCTATGCAGGGGAAACAGTGCTTTTCCGCTGGGCCAATGCAGAAATGACGCATGCCTATTCCGAATTGACGGACCAACTCAAAGAGTGGTTTGAGCGCGATCCTCGTTTCCTCGCCGCATGGCAAAAAGCAGTGTTTCCCAAAGACAATTTCAAGAGCATCCAAAAAACGTCTCTTAGAGGGCGCAACGGCTGGAACATAATATCGAAACACTGGGCCAATCCTGATTTGGATCTGAGCCGCGCGACGATGGATTCGGAAATGACGCGACGCCTTCTTGAAATTACGGATTCTAACAATGGAACCTTCAACTTTGCCGATGCGCTCTGTCATTTCTACCACGAGCGCGGTCCGGCGCTTGAACTGCACGGGCTCACGATCGAAGGCCCTTCCAGGTTAATCGAAAGCCCTGAAGACCTTGCCCGTGCAAAGCTGCAGGAAATGATCACCGGAGTGAGGAAGGCCGGCCAATCACAGGAGGCGTTCGCCCGGGAGATGCTGAAGGCTTTTCTACCGCGCGCTTTTCGCAAGCCGGTCAGCGAAGAAACGGTGGAGAGTTATCTCACGATCGCGACCCGGCACTGGGATGAGGGGCACTCGCTCGACGAAGGACTACACCTTCTCCTTAGGAATATCCTCGTTTCGCCGCGTTTCCTCTATCGCAGTCTGGAACCCGGAGAGATGGATGATTTCGACCTCGCGACTCGGCTATCCTATTTTCTGACCCAGGGGCCTCCCGACGCAACCTTGGTCGATCTGGCTCAGCGCAACCGCCTTTCAATTACGCAACCTTCCGAGTCTGACAAGACCAAAAATGAACACTGGGTGATCCGACGAGAAGCAGAAAGGCTCCTGCCGAAGAATCACACGGACCCCATGATTCAAAGCTTCGTAGGACAATGGCTCGACACGAGAACTCTCAGCGGAATCATGCCGGATCCCAAGTTCAATTTCGGAGAGGAAAGCACCCTGATCGCCAAGTATGAAACCGAGAGCAGCTTTGCCGAAATCCTGAACACGAACCGACCAATGACCGACTTCATCGATCCTGATTTCACTTTCGCCTCGGTGGATTTCATTCAGCGAAACTACGGGTTCACTCCACCCTTTGCGCTGAAAGAAGGCATCAAGCTAAGCAATGGAGAGAAGCGCAAAATGCGACGCATGGAAATCAAGCGGGGAGGGCGTCACGGAGGCCTTCTCGGACAGGCAGCAATTCTCATGGCAACGGCGAACGGAGTCGACACGCAACCGGTCATCCGTGGGGTCTGGGTTCTGGAGAACATTCTCGGGATGACACCACCGGCCCCACCTAAAGATGTTCCCGCACTCACCCCTGATACCCGGGGGACTACGACCCCGCGTGAGTTACTGACGGCTCACACTAGTGACGCCGCCTGCGCCGCCTGTCATCAGCGTATTGACCCAATTGGGTTTGTTCTCGAGAACTATGATCCAGTTGGCCGGTGGCGAACCGAGTGGCCGGGAGCGGGGGCAAAAATCGATCCATCCGGAGTTCTCCCTGACGGAACAGAAATCAACAATGCGATCGAGTTCAAATCCTGGCTCGTCGAAAATATCGACTTGTTTTCAGAATGTGTGGCCGAACAATTAATGACGTATGCTACCGGCCGCGTCCTCAACTATGCGGAGAAGCGGGAGGTCGAAGCGATTGTCAGGAAAAATCATGTGAACGGAAATGGATTTCGTGATCTCATTCTGGACCTCGTCGAGAGCAAAACGTTTCGCACCAAATAGTTTTGAGTATACATCCACACCATTTTATCGTTTTGATGGCCTTGTTCGAGGACACCGCGATTTCGGGTGATTTTGTTACCTTCAATCTAAACTTCGGGGATCTCGGCCTCAAAACAGTTCACGCGGGCCATCTTCTCAAAGTCGACCCCTAACACTTTTATGCTCAAAGGAATCTTCCCCGTCATCCCCACTCTGTTCACTGACGGCAATGCGCTTGATCACCAGGCCCAACGCGCGGTGGTTCGTTTTGCGCTCGATGCCGGTGCCCACGGCGTGGTCTTTCCCGGCGTTGCCAGTGAATACAATTTCCTAACACCTGAGGAACGAGGCGAGTTGATCGCTCTCGTCGCCAATGAAGTTGGCGACCGTGTTCCTATTGTCGGCGGCGCAAGTGCACCTACTCCGGAGGAAGTCATCGTCGCCGGACAGCAGGCCGCTGCCAGTGGAATCAATCACCTCATGATCATGGCACCAGGTGGCCTTGGCCAGGATCTCGATGCCCATCGATCATTCTTTGAACAAATCTCAGCGGCCCTGCCCAATGCCGAAATCATTCTTCAGAACGCACCATCTCCGATCGGGGCCGGACTCGATGCCAATGCGATCGCATCACTCGCCGCAGGGAACTCCGCGATCACTTATGTAAAAGAAGAGACCCTGCCCTCCGGTCCTGCTATCACCACATTGGATGCAGCTGATATACCCCACCTCGAAGCCGTCTTTGGCGGGGGAGGGGCTCGATACATCATCGATGAACTGAATCGAGGCGCCCTCGGTGCCATGCCCGCCGTGGAATTGACGGACCTCCATGTCGCCCTTTGGGATGCTTACTTCGCCGAAGACCATGAGCGAGCTCGCGACCTGTATCGAATCAGCCTTCCGCTGCTCGTGTCGCAAGCCGTGTATCGCATGCGCCTGACCAAGTATGTGCTCATGAAGCGAGGCATCGCTGACGCACTTTCGGTGCGAGCTCCGCTGCCCGAACTGGATGAGCATACGAAGCGTGATCTAGACCAAATGATCATCGACCTCGAAAGTGCCCTTTCATGAACGAAGGTAAATCACAGGACGCGATTGCAAAAATCGAAGTCTACCTTGTCGATCTCAGTCAGGACAAACCCTACCTCGGCTCACTGCGTGAAGGCGAAACCGTCAACGACGCAGGCTACTTTGTTCGTCAGGGCAACCGCACCGTCTACCCGAGAAAGAATCGCTCACTGGTGGTTAAGCTCACCACTGATGACGGCGCCATCGGCTGGGGGGAAACCTACGGCCTCGTCGCACCTCAGGCGACCGCGGCAATCATTGGCGACCTGCTCACCAGCTTTGTTATTGGTCGCGATCCATTTGAGGTCGAAGCAATACACGACGAACTTTACGATCTCATGCGCGTGCGCGGCTACACCGGAGGATTCTACCTCGATGCACTCGCCTCGATCGATATCGCTCTCTGGGATATCGCTGGAAAAATCGCGAGGGTTCCCGTCGCTGAATTGCTCGGGGGATTTCAGCGTCACAAAATCCCCGCCTACGTATCAGGCCTGCCCGAAGACACGCTGACCAAGCGCTGTGAACTCGCAAAGTCGTGGCAGGAACGTGGTTTTGATTTACTCAAATTCGCCCTACCCGTTGCCGACGATGGTGCCCTCGCTGAAATCAAAGCCCTGCGAGAAACGCTTGGAGAAAATGCCCGCATTGCGATCGATCTTCATTGGTCGCTCACCGCCTCCGAGGCCCTCACCCTCGCCGAAGAGTTGGCGCCCTTTCGCCCCTGGTTTCTCGAAGCACCCGTTGCCACAGAGGAAATCGAAGAGCTTCGCGAGGTCGCTCAAAAGTCCGGCCAACGCATCGCTGTCGGCGAAGAATGGCGAACCGTCTATGACGCTCGACTTCGCATCGATCGTGAAGCCTGTCACATCGTGCAACCGGAAATGGGCCACACCGGGATCACTCAATTCAAACGCATCGCAGAATACGCCAATCAACACGGCCTCGAGATCATTCCCCATGCTACGATCGGTTCGGGAATTTTTCTCGCCGCGAGCCTGCAGGCCAGCGCCGCCTTAAAGGGGGTCACCTCGCATGAATTTCAGCACTCTATCTTTGGTCCTTTCCGACACTTCACCAATGATGCACTGAACTGTGACAACGGGAATTTTGATCTTACTCAAACTCCCGGCATCGGCGTCGAGCCATCAGACGCCATGCTCGAATGCATGACTCTCATTCCGTCATGACCACTCCCGACTACATTACCCTGGCGCTCTACATCGCAGGGATTTTTGTGATCAGCACGCTTTCGGCACGTCGCACTAAGAGCCAGAAAGAAATGTTCTCCGCCGGACGAAATTCGCCGTGGTGGGCTTCGGGCCTAAGTGGATTCATGACCATGTTCTCTGCGGGAACCTTTGTCGTCTGGGGAGGCATTGCCTACGAACTCGGCTTCGTCGCCGTTGCGATCAACACCTGCTATGGCATTGCCGCGCTCCTCGTCGGTTATTTTGTAGCCGGTAAATGGAACCGCCTCGGCGTGTCGACGCCCGCTGAGTTTGTCCAGCTGAGATTTGGCAATACCGGACTTCACTTCTTCACCTGGACGATGCTTATCAAGCGCATCCTCGGGGTTTCTGTTTCTCTCTATGCACTGGCAGTTTTGCTTGTTGCCCTTACCCCGATGAACCTTACCTGGGCCATCGTTCTCTTTGGTGCCATCGTCGTGATCTACACCATGCAAGGAGGCCTCTGGGCAGTCCTGATGACGGATGTGCTCCAGTTCATCGTCCTCACCGTCGTCGTATTCATGGTCGCGATTCTCATGATCACGGGAATGGACGGAGTCGCCGCTTACAAGGAGGCCGTGCCGGAGCATTTCTTCAATCCAGTCGCCGGCAAGTATGGATGGTTCTTTCTCTTTGGCTGGGTCACGATCCATTTCTTCATGATCGGCGCCGAGTGGGCCTTCGTGCAGCGATTCCTCGCCGTCCGGAGTCCTCGCGAAGCCAGGAAATCGTCTTACCTCTTCGGGGTCATGTATCTGGTGACCCCGCTTTTCTGGCTGCTTCCACCGCTGCTCTACCGCGGGCAGGTCGAAGGAATCGACAAGGAACAAGCCTACATTTTAGCGGCGAAATCAGTGCTTCCACCCGGCGTTCTCGGTTTGATGTTCGCCGCAATGTTCTCCGCTACCGCGAGCATGGTCAGCTCGCAACTGAATGTGTTTGCAGGAGTCCTCACGAATGATTTCTACAAGGCATTTTTTAATCCTGCCGCCTCGGAAAAAACGCTCTTAAAAACGGGTCGTTTCTTCACTCTCCTGCTGGGCGGGTTACTCGTATTTTCAGCGATCATGGTCCCGAAAATGGGTGGTGCGGAGAAGCTCATTATCTCGATCAACTCACTGCTCGTCGTTCCCTTATTCGCCCCCACACTCTGGGGGCTGTTCAGCAAGAAGATCGGTATCCGCGATATGATTACCGTCGCTCTAACCAGTTTCACAATCGGACTCGCGCTGCGGTTCGGGCTTTCCGCCAATCCCATGATCCTGGAAGGTTCCTCACTTTGGACAATAAAAGCCTATCTCGCGGAGAACAGTAAGAATGTCGAAGTGCTGGTCGGCGTGATCCTTCCCATCATCCTTTTAGTCCTCTTAGAAAAGAAACGAAGCGGAGTCGATTCTGGAGCCGAACGTGTCCTTATTCACAGCGCCAAGGAGGAGTCAGTTCTAACCGCGGATGACACTCCCACGGCTTTCGATCCCTTTCCTGCCCGCATGGTTCTCTACAGCCTGCTTGTCATCGGCGCGTGGATAGTCGTCCTCGGAGCGCGTGAAGCCGAAGCACGGACCCTTCTTCTCAGCTTTGGCATTGGTCTCGGCATTCTCGCTGGCGGTATTCACCTCATGATCCGAAAACTCCAACGATGAACATTGACGAAATCGAATGGATCGCCGCCAGCTGGCGAGCCACCAATCAGCGACACTGGGCCATGTCGAATACGAACAAAGTTCTAGATCACACTCAGTCCGATCAGGGCATGAAAGCGATTGCGGTGGGCAATGGGGACTTCGAAACCGCGTTAATCGAATTGATCCAACCCTGGCTGCAAACCTGCAAACCTGCAATTCTATCGGGTCTCGCGCAGGGAAGGATCATTTCTCTCCCGAGGGGCTACCAGGGTTTAGCCCAGCATGACGCAAAGATAGACAAAGTTTGTTATTCTTGCGAGTCTTGGTCATGAATGTCTCTCTCACGCCTGAACTCGAATCTGCGGTGAAGCGGAAAGTGGCGTCCGGTCTCTACAACAATGCCAGCGAGGTAATACGAGAGGCACTTCGTATTGCCTTGAAGCAGGGTGAAGAAAACGACTGGTTGGCCAGAGAAGCCGCCATTGGTTTTGCCCAACTTGATGCAGGTGAGGTGACCCGAGTCGCTTCGAAGGACGAGTTCTTCGGTTTGGTCAGAGGTCAAAGCGAGTGACTTCATGAACCTCGATCTAACGGACGCTGCCATCGGTGACCTCCGGTCCATTCGCTCCTACACCCTCGAAAAATGGGGTGGGGAACAGAGCAAAAATACCTGGATGCGATGTGGCGGCGATTCGAGGACATCATCGAAGAACCGCAGCGTTGGCGTTTGAGCGATGATCTTTTCCCGGGGTGTCAGCTGGCGACGCAAGGAAAGCACGTCATTTTGTTTAGAATTGAGGGAGGTATTCTTCAAGTAGTTCGTGTTCTACACAGCGCCATGGATTTTCAGCAGCACGTTCCTGAGCATTGAGAGGGTACTCAGTAGCACTCCGAATTTCCAGGTGGGGCTCTTAGCTCTCACGCCGCCTGGAGGCCGAACATATTGGTGTCACAGATTGTGATCCAAAAAAACCGTATCGCGCACTTCGTCTCTCTCGAGATATCTTAGGGCCTGTCCCGAATGGCGCTGCATTAGGACATCGTTTCGATAGTAAGCATCCGCAACGAACCCCAAGGAGGGGCGACATTCCTTGAGTTGGCTCTTTTAGAGCTCTCACCCACGATAGGCCCGCTTAATGCGGGGCATTCGGGCCTGTCTCTGGGGACTACGCGGATGGCTATTCGGCGGATTCGGTCTGCAAGCCGTCGCGGTATGGATTGCTCACCGGATTCTGCACGGAGCCTGTAGCGAGCCACTATCGCTCGCGGTGGGCTTTGGAAATCGGATCCCCAAAGGGGACTTGCTGATCCACAATGGCTCCTCTTTAATGGGCTCATCGTGAAACCGCTTCTTATTCTATTATGCCTTTCCCTTAACCTGCTCGTTTCAGCGGCGGACCGGCCTAACATCGTCATCTTCATGGCCGACGATATGGGTTTCAGTGACCTGGGTTGTTACGGAGGAGAAATTGACACGCCTAACCTCGACTCACTCGCGCAGGATGGAATGCGGTTCACTCAGTTCTACAATTGTGCGCGCTGTGTGCCGACCCGCCAGGCGTTCATGTCAGGCTTGTATCCGCAACAGGCCACGACTCCAAATTCCGTGACATTGGCCGAGGTCTTGCGCCTGGCCGGCTATCGAACGCTGATGACAGGAAAATGGCATGGCGTGAAGAAACTGCCGACCGAGCGCGGATTTGATCGCTATTACGGTGTCACCAGTGGTTCGTGCAATTTCTTCAATCCGGGCCACCGTCGACCAGGAGAGCCGGAGCCCGCCAAGGATCACGGAAGGGTCAGGCCCTTTGCCAGAGACGGGGAGGTATTGAAGCCCTACACACCCGAAGATCCCGATTGGTATGCCAGCGATGCCTTTACGGATTATGCCCTGCAGTACCTCGATGAATACAGGGATGAGGAAAGACCCTTCTTTTTGTTTGTTTCCCACACAGCACCCCATCATCCGCTGCAGGCACGTCCGGAGGGCATTGAGAAATATCGCGGGAAGTACCTTCAGGGCTGGGACAAGCTGCGGCAAGAACGATGGGAGCGACAAAAGGAGATGGGGCTTGCGACTGAGAGTTGGCATTTGTCGCCTCGCGACTCCGAGGCAGAAGCTTGGGAGGTTGTTTCCAACAAGGAGGATAGAGATCTGGAGATGGCGGTCTACGCCGCGATGGTGGACAACATGGATGTGAACATCGGTCGTGTTTTGAAGAAGTTGCGCGACATCGGCAAGGCCGACGACACCTTGGTTTTGTTTCTCTCCGACAATGGCGCCTGTGCGGAGGTCAATAACCAGACTCCCGATATTCCACCGGGGCCGATGGACTCCTACCGCACCTACAACGTCGGGTGGGCGAATGCCGGAGACACGCCCTTTAGAAAGTTCAAACGCGACACCTACGAAGGCGGCATTTGCACCCCGCTGATTGCCAAATGGCCCAAACACATTGAGCCGAATAGCCTGAGTCGAGAGCCGGCCCACATTATTGACCTGATGTCGACTTTCTGTGAGCTCGCTGGATTTGAATATCCCGGTACGTTTGCTGGCCGATCGATTCTCCCCACCGAAGGCAAGAGCCTTGTGTCTCTTCTTCAGGGCCAGTCTCGCCAGGAGCATGCTCAACTGTTTTGGGAGCATCTCGGCAACAAGGCCGTTCGTGAAGGTGACTGGAAACTGGTCGGCAAAGGGAAGCCATCGGATTTAAAAAGTTGGCAACTGTTTGATCTCGCCTCCGATCGCACGGAAGGGCACGACCTGGCCAAGGGGCACCCTGAGCGCGTTCAACAAATGGCCCAGGCGTGGATCCAATGGGATGAAGAGCAGCGGAGACAGCCGTAGGCAAGCTGGGTTTTCATGGGGGGGCAGGTGAGAATGGCACGGTTTTAAGCGGAGGCAGGGAAATCGCTTTTTCCTTTTATCCTACTCGCCAAAGCTCGCACGATCTGCGGATTTGCATTCGCTTCGCTCCTCTTTTCCCCGATCCCGCCATGGCGGGACCAAAGTAGTCATAATCCTTTTCTTTTTCTCTGTTTGCCCCATCTCGGGAAAGAGCAAGGCCGCACCGTATTTAGAAAAAGAAAAAGATAAGGATTAAGAAAAAGGCATGGATCACTTCCTACCGACCATCGAACGATGGCCGGCCTTAAAACCCTGCCATTCGGGTCAGGTGACAACATTCCTCTTTTCCACTCGCTAACTACCTCCGTTGGCTCAGTGTGAGGACATCCCGTCAGTCGCTGCCCGTACGCTGGCGCTTCGACCAAATCCTCGACAAGGAGACGGCGGGCGGGAATAATCCCAATCAAATCGTCGTCGTAATCAACTGGCCGCGCGAACGGCTCGGAAAGATGCCCATCTAAAGGAAGTTAATGAATTTGAGCTCTCTCAAGTAATAAAAATCTTATGGAACCCTATCAACTCGACGGCCGTCAGACCGTAATCATTGCGATCCTCGCCGTTTATCTCGGCAAGTTCGTGAACTCCAGAGTGGAGTTCCTGCGCCACTATCATATCCCCGATCCCGTGACGGGCGGCTTCTTCGCTTCGGTCATCTTCAGCATTGTCTATGTCGCCTCGGGCACGGAGTTCGCATACACCATGGGCATCCGCGATGGACTCCTGCTCATCTTCTTCACCTGCATCGGCCTTTCCACAAAAGTCGAAACGATGATCTCGGGTGGAAAGCAATTGGCCGTCATCGCCGTGATCGCTATCGTCTTTATGTTCCTCCAGAACGGCGTGGGAGCATTGGTGGCCAGGGTCACGGGCCTCGACCCCCTGGTGGGCATTCTCGGCGGAACCATCTCCCTGGCGGGTGGACCCGGTACCGCAGCCGCATGGGATACTCAGCTGGCCAGCGACAACCACGTGGCATCGGCCAACGAACTGGGAAATGCATTCGCCATGTTAGGCATGCTGTTGGGAGGCCTCCTGGGAGGCCCCGTGGCAGCTCGTCTCATCACCCGTCACAAACTCGAATCCGGGTCCGATGCGGACGCCGTTCCGGCAATCGGAATCGAGCAAACAGATAAACCTATCGAGATTAGCTACGAGAGTATGATGCGCACAGGCCTCACCATCTGTATCAGCGTGGGTCTCGGACTTCTCCTCAATAAGGGTTTAAAAGCGGTTAACTTCGATCTTCCGGATTTTGCGGTTTGCCTGATCAGCGGAATTCTCGTCATCAATCTCGGACCCCGAATTTTCGGCCGACTCAAGTTCCCTCAACCCAATCAATCCCGCAGCCTCGCGCTTGTCTCCGATCTTTCTGTCAGCGTGGTGCTCGTCATGTCGCTCATGAGCATGCAGCTTTGGGCCATGGCTGGTTTAGGTCCCGCCGTTCTGTCGATCATGTTCGCACAGATTATACTCGTCGTCCTGTTCACCGCGTTCGTGGTTTTCCGTGGAATGGGATCCAATTACGACGCCGCTGTCATTAGTTCGGGCTTTATTGGGGTCTTCCTCGGCGTAACTTCGACGGGCCTGGCCAATGTCTCCGCAGTCACGCAGTCGTATGGGGCTTCGCCGCGCGCGCTGCTCATCATCCCGCTTCTCGGCGCGTTCATCGTCGATTTGACCAACCCGTTCATCACACAGCTCTTTGTTAGTCTGTTGGGCTGATTTTGGTGTTTTGGATCGGACAGGAGGATGTTATCTCGATAAAGGCGACAAAAGTAAAAGGGGTCAGGCGAGAGTGGCACTGCGTTAAGCGGCGACCAAGTAGTCGAAGACATTGCTTCCCGCTAACTCCACTAGCTCTTCGGGACAGGCCTTTGGACAAAATCATCTACCTATGATGTAGTCGGATCGGAGGCTCGGTGAATGCTCGGCGAATGTCCGGGAGGGATCATCCTCCCGCGTTCTTCAACTCCTCGAGCGACAGCTTTCCATCATTGTTTGAATCAAGCTTACTGAAGTGTTTGGTCAGGGCGGAGACGTTGCGCCCCTTCGGATCGCCGATGTATTCCTCCAGCGTGATCACTCCGTCTCCGTCCCGGTCCCGGCTCTTGAGGAACTGATCTTGCGAGCGGCGTTTCTGTGCCGGGGCAGTTATGGGCTCAGGCTGCGTCTCTGTAATGGCATGTCCACCCGGGGACTGGACGGCGGCAGGGTAGGGGGTGGCGACCGGCTTGTCGTAGGGGACCAGATACCGTGGGTCGGGCTTGATGTTGCTTGGAGCCCCGCCAAACGCAGGTTCCATCGAGCTGCCACGGCCGTCTGGATCATAGCGGGCGCTCGGCAATAAGGCGGCCGACCACTCATCCAGTTTCTTCGTCAACTGCTGAGTCCTTTCCGGTTGCTGATAGGCGAGGTTGGTGAGTTCGGCGGGGTCGTTGGCAATGTTGAAGAGCACTGAGGTGTCGGCGTTTCGCCACAGCTTCCAGTCGCCCATCCGAATGGCCTGACCCGTATAAAAATCCCAAAACATCGGCTGCTCACGTTCGATGGCGGCGGAATCGCCGGTCAGTCGTGGCAGCAGATTCACGCCGTCGAATTCGGGTGGGATGTCTCCGCCACCCACCGCCAGGCTGGTCGCTGTGAAGTCGAGTGTTGTCACCATTTCCTCGATCACTTGACCGGCTGGGATCGTGCCCTTCCAGTGGGCAAACATCGGGACGCGAATGCCGCCCTCGTGCAGCGTCCCTTTGTTGCCGCGCATCGGCACGTTGTTGGATCCGTTCCAGCTCCCAATATCGCTGGTGTTAAACTTGCCGGGGGCGCCGTTGTCGCCGGCGAACAGGATCAAGGTATTCTCCTCCAGTCCGAGCTCACGCAGCTTCTCTACGAGGCCGCCAATCGAATCGTCCATCGCCTTGAGCAAGGCCAACCCTCGCCGCCTATGCTCGTCCTGGGCGTCGTTGTATTGCGGGTAGTCATGCATGGGGAAATCCTGGTAGTAGGGGTCGTCTTTTTTGATCATGGGCACATGGGGGCCGAAGATCGGGAAGAATAGAAAAAACGGCTTGTCCTTGTTTTTCACAACGAAGGATTCGGCGTACTGGCCCTGTAGAATGACGCGGTTCTGATTGGCATCAGCGGGATTAGATTCTTTCTGGTGGGGAACGCGATTCCCTTCCAGGTCCAGATTGGTGTAGCCGGTCGTCATGGGGGCAACCCAGTAGTCATCGAAGCCTCGACCACGCGGATCGAACTGCTTTTTAGCGTCTTCGTTAGGACCGCAGTGCCATTTCCCGGAGAAGCCGGTGACGTAGCCGAGTTTTTTCATCCGGTCGGCAATGGTCAGCAAGGGTTGTCCGGCCATATCCGTTCCGGTAGGGTAGACGCGGGGGAGGGTGCCTTCGCCAGCTCCGGCATCGGCGTGATTGTCGGCAAAGCCGAACTCGTTCTGGATGCGACCCGCCATCAGGCCGCAACGGGACGGACGGCACTGCGGTGCGGAACTGTAGCCGGCTTTCATCAGGGCGCCGCCCCTCGCGAGGGCATCCATATGCGGCGTGTCGAGATGGGCATCAATGCCGTGTATCCCCAGGTCCGTGTAACCGTGGTCGTCGGAATAGATGATGATGACGTTGGGTTGGTCGGAAGCGCTGGCTCCTTTTGGGGAAAAGGCAGAGAGGAAAGCGAGCGCGGCGCAAAGAGTGGTGGGGCAATGTTTGAGCTTCATCATGAATCGGCTTTGCTTGTAGCAAGAGCGCCGGAAGTTGTCGAATCAACGAATTCTTACGGTCTGCGTGAACGCCCCGTTTTCGGCGACATCCCAGACTTCAAATCGCACCCACTTGCGACCGCTCAGATCAATCGTTCGATTGATGAGCTGCTCTTCTCCGAATTCGCCGGTGTTGGAGAGATCGATGCGTTCTCGAAAAACAGTCTCGCCATCGCCGCTGATGATCTCGGCAAACGAAAGCGGAAAGGTCCATTTCAAATCGGCGATTATCTCGATGGCATCCGCATCTGACGCGGAAATCTCCGATGGAAATTCCTTCCCGTCGTAAGTGAGGGACCGAATCAATACCTCGCCGGTGCCCGAGAAGTATTGGCGAGATCTCAAGGCATCCAGAACCGGAGCCCAGCCGTCTTTGAATTTGGGAACCGCATCGAGTTTCATGTAGTTGATGTTGGCATGACCATAAAGTTCGGAGGCCGCGTTCAGTTGGAATAGATCGGCTTCCGCGAGGATCTGCTTGTGCTCGCCCCATTGATTCATGTCATCGAGCAAGTTGAGGACTCGTCGGCCCAGTCGATCATCCGAGTAGTTCGCTGGCATCGCTTTCCATGCGCCGCCCAGAAAGGTTGAGGATTGGTAGTAGTCTTCGGTCCGGAATTGATCGGGATAGCCAGTAGAGGATTTGATGCGGGGATGAGCCGTCCACACCAACGCATTTTCCTTTTCAGCGAGGCGAAGCATTTCTTCGGCTGAGTCGACAAAATAGACGGTGCCCAACTCGGGGTCGTTCCGTTCGAATTCTGGGAACTCACCGTCCACCATCTGCTCTTTCTGTTTCCGCAGTGACTTCCTGTCCGGCCAATCCCAATAAACAGGCCTTGGGAAAAAGGAAATCCAGTGTCCTCCCAGATGAACGTTCGGTTCCTCTCCGGGAAGGATCAGGATGTCATCATCGGAAAGGCGGGCGCATTCCCGGTGGAGCACCTCGAGTTCCTCATGCCGAGTCAGACCGGTATTCGGGCCACCGTGAAATTCAGCGAGGTGCACAATATCCATTCCCAGTTCTTTGAACCGCTCCACAAAGATTGGGAGTTCGAAATCTTTAGGAATCGAATCGGTCTTCAGCTTCCGCTGCTCCATGATCAGCTCGCGGGCATGGTGCATGTGATAGTGTGAAGAAAAGGTGTGATAGCCGTCGAGTTTGGGGTAGCGATCCTCGTTGGTATACGCGGCGATTTCCTGCAGGCAGTTCTCGGCTGGTTGGTCGGAGATGAGTAGGAAAAGGTCGAGATGCTGCTGACTGCCGGCCGGACAATCCACCCACGGACGATAGCGACCGTCGCCTAATGGCGGCTGGCGAATGCCTGCCTCGATGGCACCGCCTTTTTTCCAGACAAAGTTGAAGCCGACGTTTTCGGCGTAGTCCAGAGGTGGCAGGAATTTGTGGGGTGGGGGAAATAGCCCAACCGCTCCTTCCGCCGTCTGCAGGGAAACGGCTCGATAATTTGCCTGAAGCAAGCCCTCTTCCATTTTTCCCATCAAAGGGGACGTGGCCGGATTAAAGCCTCCGCGCCCGAGACCATCGCCATTTTTCACTGTGATTTGTTTGGAAGGCTGATAATCGACCATTTGATCTCTCGGGATCGTCGTCTGGCTGCCGCCTGCCTGGTGATAAGTCAGGTTCACAATCTGATCCGGCTGACTGCTCAGGCCGGAGCGATAGAGAATGGCCCGGTTCTCTTTCGCGGTGGAAACGATGGCTTCCAATTGAATCAATGGCGAATGGGCGAAGAACGTCAATCGCAGTTCGCCGGAGAAACCTTTTCCGGTCAGTTTCGAAAATCGCACCTGAACCCGATTCTCCAGGATTTCGGCATGAACCGATTCGATCTGCAATTGCAGCGGGAACTCATCGTAGCCGCGTTCATCGACTTTATCGAAGAAGGTGTAGGGTCCCTCATCGTTGGCTTCCCGTTTTCCCACGAGCAATTGCCAGACAGGGAAGCTATCACTGAGAATCGTTTTGGCTGATGCCGTTCCCGATTGAATTGCGATCGATCGGATGAGGCGCTCGGGTTCGGTGAGCGATAGATAAACCTGACCTCGGCGGGACTCATCGATCGGCCAGTCGATGGTTAACTGGCCCTCTTCTTCGCTGACCTCGAAGGCAGTGCTCTCCGTTGCTTGAGTGACTTCAACGTTCTGTGCGACAGCTGAAGGGGTGCTGTGAAGAAAGAGAATTGCTGAACAGAATATCAGCTGAACCCGAAGAACGGCGACTTGTGTGGGGGTGATGTTTTTCATTTCTACCTGATGCTTTGGTAGTATTGAGTCTATAGGCCTCCGGTAGCAACAACTACAAGGCGGCAATGGCCCCGGGTACGCTGATTCAATTCTCTGGGGGGCGATCTTGGTCATTGGCCCCGTCCCCTATGATTCCGACAAGTCCACGGAGATCATCCGTCCCAGCTTTTAAAGCGCCTCTCTGGTGTCCTGCTTTGGCTTTGGGCGCCATCGCTCTTTGCCCCCTTTTGCCGACCCCTTTTGTATAAATATTGATGGATCTGCCAATCCCCTTGTCGAGGGGGCGGATTCGGCGATACTTGGGCCATGAGCCCCTATACCCTACTGGACAAAGCCAGTTTGCCCGATGGAAACTTGCTTGCCCTCTACCAGCAGGGCCGGGAATTTGTCCTGGAATACAACGGGTTGGAGTTGATGAGCACGAACCTGACATGGTCCGAACAGATGCTTGCGGATTTGGGCTGTGTCGATCTGTTGGAAGGGGCGCCGACCCGACCGGAGCACCCGCGGGTACTGATTGGCGGGTTGGGCATGGGATTCACCCTCAAACGGGTTCTGGAATTGGTGGGCTCGCCGGCCACCGTCGATGTTGCGGAATTGATGAATCAGGTCATCGAATGGAACCGCACCTATCTGGTTGAGCACAATGGCCCCTTGCTCGAAGACCCGAGAACGAACGTGATTCTGTCCGATCTCTTCGACTGCCTGGGAGATGGTGACATGTATGATGCTATCCTGATCGATATCGACGACACGCCCGAAGCGGTGATCACCGAGGACAATGTAAAGCTCTACACGCCAAGTTTTATGGCATTGCTGCGGGAATCGCTCAATCCGGGCGGCTGCCTGGCCTACTGGATGGCGGCGCCATCGCCGAGACTCGAGATGGCACTGAAGAAAGCCGGTTTCAATTTGAAGGAGTATCCAGCGAAAGCCCATGAGGATATGGAAGAGACTTGGCACCGGATCTACGTGGCTCGCCTGAGTTCGTAGTCGTGAGGTTTATATAAAAGAAAAGGGGTCAACTGAAACCACGAATCTCTGTATGAAATGGCAACCGGTTAGCGGGGCAGTCAATATGGATTAAGGGGATAGACTTGAAACATGTCCGATTGACCCCTTAAGCATTTAAACTCCTGTCTAACACGCCCGCAACACATCGAGTCGCAATCGACGTGGGACTGTAGCGATTGAAAGGCGTCGCCTCGTCATCCCAGTGATCTTCGTAGAGAGCCGTTAAGCCAAAGCCAGCGGCAAGCTGCCCACCAAACTGCGACTCTAGCGAATGGCTGAATTCCGCAGGGCGTCCGCTCTTCTCCCAGACACTTCGCGCTTCTCCTTCCAAGCTGGTAGGCTCCGAGTAGGGCAGGGGATAACGCGCGGTGAGTTCCCCGCTCACGGTGGCCTCTTCATGGTCGAAGAGGAAGAAACTTGGATTCATGAAGCCAGCTAGCAAGATTCCGTTGGGCTTGATCACTCTTCCGCATTCTTTCCACACAGGCTCGACATCTGGCACGAAGAGATTCGAAACCGGATGGAAGATGAGATCAAACTGAGCCTCACGAAACGCTGACAAATGCGTCATGTCACCCCGCACACAGGTCACAGGAAGGTCGTGCGCTTCCGCCACCAACTGATCTTTGGCCAACTGATTCTCTGACACGTCATAGCTCGTTATCCGTGCACCCGCAGCGGCCAACACGGGCGCCTGTTGCCCGCCGCCCGATCCGAGACAAAGCACCTCTTTGCCTGAGAGATCTCCAAACCATTCTCGAGGCACGGCGCGCCGAGGAGTGAGTACCACAGACCAATCGCCCGCTCGTGCTCGTGCAATGGTCTCGTCATCCACCGGCGTAGCCCACTCGCTACCTGCCGCTGATTCTGCATTCCATGCCTGACGGTTGTGTTCAGTGATGTCCATGCTTTTGGGCATCGTAACGCCAGATACAGGTGCTCGATTCCGCCCAAATGTGAGGTGGTGTTATTTACCTTTCTTGATGAGCTCGGAGAGTTGAGCCGCTTTGTCCAAAATAGGCGCGGTGTCACAGCCGTGAGAGTAATAATTTTTCAACAACATCGCGACCATGCTTGGAGTCAGCTTATAAGGCCGACTTAAGAGAACGTCACGGAGGCTTTGTTTTTCATTGTCACGTAAGATCACAATGACTTGCTCGTGGAGTTCTTTCGGAATCAGTTTTTCGATGTCTGCCTGAAGATTCTTTGGTGTTGATTTTGGAAATCCAAAAGATGGAGCAGTCGTGTTTTGTTGTTCTTCTGACATAGTGGCTTGAGGTAGTGAGTTTTGTTACTATGGCGATAAAACGGGGGGAGACAATATCTGCCTCAATGTTTCCGCTTAATGCAGTGCTATTCGGGACAGACCCCGATCCTCTGAATATGCCCTACTCTTACTTCGCATACTCCTCATACGTAGGAGCCTCATACTTCTCCCGTAAGCGATCGTATTCATTGGTCAGACTGACTCGTAGGGACGCATACTCCGCGCGCTCATAAACATTCACCATTTCCTCCGGATCCTTCACGAGATCAAACATCTGCCATTCCTGGGTGCTAGGAATATAGAAGAGCTTGTGCGTATCCGTTCGCACGCCGAAGTGCTGCGGAACATTGTGCTCTCCAAGCTCGTAGTAGGCGTAGTAGAGGGACTTCCTCCACCCTTTAGCGTTCCCCTTCAGAAGGGGGACAATAGAATTACCCTGCACCTCCTTCGGTGTCTCAAGTCCAGCCACCTCCAAGAAGGTCGGGGCGTAATCGATATTCTGAATCATCTCCTTCGGCCGCGACCCGGGCTTAACGACTTCTGGCCAGCGAATGAGAAAGGGCATTTTGAAGGATTCCTCAAACATCCAACGCTTGTCATACCACCCGTGCTCACCGAGATAAAACCCCTGATCGGATGAGTAGATCACGATCGTATTCTCTACGAGACCATTGTCCTCAAGATACTTCAGCATCCGCCCCACACTCTCATCCACGGCTTTCACCGTTCCAAGATAGTTGCGCATGTAGCGCCGGTATTTCCAGCTGACGACATCCTTGTCGCTCAGCTTACCCGCCTGGAAATCAGCAAGAAACTTCTGATTCCTCGGTCCAAAATGAGCGTCCCAAACCTTCTGTTGCTCAGGGGTCATGCGGCTATACTCCAGCGAGCCATAACGATCAGGCCCGGGAAGGTCGATGCCCTCGCGTTCGTCCTTGCGCAGCTTCACATCATAGCTCCAATGGAAATGTCGATCGAGCTCCATCTCGTTTGTCGCGAGCGTCCCACTTCGATTGGCATAGTCATCAAAGAGCGTGCCTGGCTCGGGAATCTCGACCTCTTCGAAGTCGTCGAGATGACGCAGTGCGGGCGCGAAGGTCCGGTGGGGAGCCTTGTGCTGACACATGAGAAAAAACGGCTTGTCCTTATTTCGTCCCTCCAGCCACTGGATCGCCTTGTCCGTGGTCACATCCGTGGCATACCCGGGGAATCTCTTCGTCGTCCCATCCATTTGAATGAAGTCCGGATTGTAATAACTCCCTTGGCCTGGCAGGATCTCCCAATGGTCAAAACCGACCGGATTGGTTTTCAAATGCCATTTCCCGATCACCGAAGTATTGTAGCCCGCCTCCTGGAGGGCCTTGGCGATGGTCCACTGACTGGAGTCAAATTCGGTCCTCGTATTGCGCAGAAACCCATTCTTATGGCTATGCTTGCCCGTCAGGATAGAGGCGCGGGACGGCCCGCAAATTGAATTGGCACAAAAGGAGTTCTCAAAGAGAGCTCCCTCCTTGGCAAGCCGATCAATATGGGGAGTGGGAGCCACCGCCCCCAAAGCACTGCCATAGGCAGAAATGGAATTCACGGCATGATCATCCGAGAACAGAAACAGGATATTAGGCCTCTCCTGCGACTGGGCCGAAAGGTGGGAGCCAGCTACTAGGCATGCGATAAAGGCGAAAGCGGTGTTCTTCATAGTTTGTGATGAGTATCACATCAGGACCCATCCTCAAAGTTCTTAGGGACAGACGCCGAGAGGCCCCACGAATGGTGACCCCGTTTCTATGAGTGACATTGGAACTGGATCAGGCTCCCACCGGATCAGGAGACGGCACCCAATCCTGTAGGGTTCGCACCAGAGCGTCCGCACCGGGTTTGCCCACGGATGGATCAGTCCCGGAAAGCCGGATCGTTACAAAAATGCCCCAGATCGCATTCAAGACTAGCTCAGCGCTCGACGCTAACCTCAGCCCACGCACTAAACCGTGCTGCTTTTTGGCGCGTGACAATTCGTCGAGAATCCGCCCGTACATCTCTTCACGGTAACGTTGAACCCGCTCCTGAATGGCCGGCCCAGCCCCTTGTGCCACCAGTGCGGTATTCACTGCGAGACAGCCGCAATGCGGTTTTTGCAAAGGGGAGTCCTCTCGGACGATCGCTTTCACGAATTGTGAGATGCCGTCGATTCCTTTGTCTTTCATGAATCGATTCTGTGCGTCGGCGGCCTGCCTGGCCCATTGATCGAAGGCAGCGAGAAACAAGGCCTCCTTATTGCCGAACGCATTGTAGAGGCTGACAAGCTTCACTCCGGTCGATGACTCCAGAAGCCTCATCGAGGTCTGCTGCCAGCCATTCTCCAGAAAGATCAGGAGGATCTGGTCAAGCAGCTCTTCAGTATCAAATTCGCGGGGGCGCGGCATGCCAATACCGTTGTTTAGATTCATTTTATAACAAGTGTTATAAAATGATTGCTCAAACGGTCGCGTGCGCTATAAAAATATCATCATGAGTCACGACAAAAGAGCGAACGCTTCGAAACGGGTCCCCATCGCGATCGCGAACTGGAAGATGGCGATGACCTTGGAGGAGTGCCGCAGTTTTGCGCGTGAGTTTGAGGTCGAGATGGGCGAGCTGCTCGGCCGGATTCAGGTGATTCTCTGTGCGCCGGCCACCGCGATGTCGACCATTGCCGGTGCCGTTCGGGAGTTACCACTCCTCGATCCCGGTGCTCAGAATTCGTCCGCCTATCCCGACCCCGAACACAGTGGCGAGATATCCGCTCGATTGCTTGCCGATGCTGGATGCGTCTTCTGCATGGTGGGCCATTGGGAGATGAAGGTCAGGATGAACAAGCCCGACGAGGAATTGAATCGCGAACTCCATGCCGTCTACGATAGCGGCATGCGCCCCATCATTCTCGTGGGTGAATCCGAGACCGATAAGGGTACGCCTAGTGACGATCTCGTTACGCGAATGGAACTCATGGTGGAAGGCATCACCGCTGAGCAAATTTCCCGGGCGGTTATGGTTTACGAGCCCGAGTGGGCGATCGGTGCGGACGAGCCCGCCCCTCCCGAATACATCGCCGAACGGGCCACCTTCATGCGCGGGTGGTTGACCGAGCGATATGGATTTGATGCCGTCGATCCAATCCCCATCATCTACGGCGGAGCGGTTTTTCCTGAAAATGCGGCGTGGTTGCTCACGACTCCCGATATCGACGGCCTCGGGGCCGGGCGGAAAAGTCGCGAGGCTAAAGAGTTCGCCAGTATCGCGAAACTGGTGGGCGAGGCTTTTGATCTTCTGTAGAATGCGATCATTTCGCGTATCGGTGTCAGTGCTTTCCGATTGAAAATGAAAATTCACCTCGTTCTATCGATCACATTTCTCGCGGCATTCGTGGTCGCTCCTGCCGTGTCTCTTGCCGAAGAAGACACTCCAGTAGGAGCCAGCGAGAAATTGCGTGAGGTTATTGTCAGCCACACTGACGACGACGGCGTCCTTCAGCTTTTCCGAATGAAGGAGGACGGTTCGGATAGCGTTCAACTCACGCAATCCGCAAAAGGCTGCCGCATGCCGGCGGTTTCCCCCGATGGCCAGAAGCTGCTTTATGTGGAGCAGGTGGACCATAGCCTGACGCTTTGCCTTTCCGACATCAATGGCAAGAATCGACGCGTCCTCGTTGGCGAGGGAATGAACCTACTTCCGTCCTGGGTGCACGATGGAAGTCACCTTGTCTGGATGAAAGCGGAGCAGGGACAACCGCGTCAGGACCCTGTCAGCAACAGCCAGATCCACCTCATGAATGTCGAAACTGGCGAATCCCGAAGACTGTTCACCGACCCGGAGCAAATCCAGTTCAGCGATGGGATGCCCTCGGTCTCGCCCAAGAGCAACCAGGTCGCCTTCGTCTCCAACCGAAGCGGCGCCTTTAGGATCTGGGTGAGCGACCTCGATGGGAGCAATGCCAGGATGATCTCCACGCCTCCCGCCGAAGAGGAGGAAAACCTCAAGCTTCCCATCGAGCAAAAAGTCCCCACGTGGTCGCCGGATGGCCAGTGGATCGCCCATTGGGAAGGCGTCGAAATGATTCACATGAGCCCGTTCACCGGCATCAAGGACCCGAAACGGGATCAGCAGATTTCCGCCACTTTCAATGTCTGGGTCGTCAGCAGTGATGGCCAAAGCCGCCGAAAAGTCGGACGTGGCGACGATCCCACCTGGTCCCCCGATGGCTTCGTGACCCGCGCCTTTCCCGATCAAGAAAGGGGCGGTCCCAAGGTCATGGTCGAAACCGAATCAGGTGAGAAGGAGTTGCCCATCGTGCCGTCGAAGAGGAGTTGGGGGCGGTTCTGCTGGGTGCCGGAGTGAGGGAACCCATAGGCCAATAGGACAGTGGTGAAGAACCCGCTCTTGCTCTCCATCTTAATCTCTGCTAGTTCGCCCCTATGAAATCCATCCAAATAGCAATCGCCTTTACCTTGCTGGCCACCTCTCTGCAACTGGCTCACGCCATCAGTCCCGAGGCGAAGAAAGTGCTGAAGCAATACGAAGACGATGGCCTTACCACCGAGCTGCTCTGTGACTTCGATTTCAAGGATGGGCCACTGGAAGCGCTCGAGCCAAAGTTGAACGTCCTGAAAGGCCATTACGAAGTGGATGACGGTGTGCTGCTCGGCAAAGAACTGGCCGAAGATCATCACGCGGCGACTGCCGGTCTCGACCTTCCCCTGGGACACCATGCTTTTGCCTACTTCGAAGTCGAACTGCACGAAGCCGGCAACATCATTGTCACCATCAACGGGAAAGGACGGGGCCATGTCTGCCGTGCTGTGATCTCCTCCAAGTTTATTGCCGTGCAAAGCGACAACAAGCCGAAGGCTGTTGCCGTAAAGCAGGCTCTCGAGATTGAATCGGACGAAACGCTTGAGGTTCTGGTCGAACTGCACAACGACACCCTCACCCTGACACTCCTCAACGTTCGAGGTTCCGAACCCATCACGATCCAGAACGAATTTATCAATCACCCCATCGACAACATCCGCTGGGCTATCGCCAAGGGACCAGCCAGGATTGATGAGATCACGGTCGCCCGGGTGGTCAGCCCAGAATCGTGAATAATTGGCCTATCCCTTTCCTCCGATTCCTTTCTCGGTCAGAAACGAAAGGGCGCTTCTATCAGCTGACCAGATGTTAACGGTATCTGTCGTTGATCACGGCCTGCAAGAGTGGCTTGACCTGTTCCGGAGACGTTCTGTGAAGGTGGAGGCTATCGCAGTGATTGAACTGCATGAAAGATTCCAGTTCCTTGCACAGCGCCTGGCAGAAGGCATCGGTCTTCACCAAAAACGGCTCCAACGCCAGGTGCTGGATATGCAACCGTGATTCTTTTCTCTCGGCTTTGCAATCCATGCGCCCCGCCAGTCGTCCGTCCCACAGGATGGGGAGGGTGAAATAACCGTAGCGGCGCTTGGCTGCGGGCAGGTAACATTCGATCAGGTAATCAAATCCGAACAGGGCCTGCATGCGCTTACGCTGAATGACCAGGTTGTCGAACGGGGACAGGATTTTCAGTTTGCTGCGGGCCAGTGGCTGGTTGAGCAGATCCAATGAAACGGGCAGGGCATGGTAGTGTTCGTCACCAACACGAATAGCTTTCAGTTCTCCGGCAGAGGCCATCTCTTGCATGGTGTCAGCAATGAGTGGTTTGACCCCCTTGAGCAAGTAGGCGACTTCAGCCGGACGTCCCAGGCCGTTGGCCTGTAGGTATCGGGTGATCAGAAAGCGAGCCTGTTCCTCTGGTGTCGGAACGGTCGTGTCCGCGCCCTCCGGGATGACCCGTTCGGTGAGGTCATAGACTTTGTGAAAGTTCACCCTCCGAGCCGACATGAGATCGCCTTGCATTAGCAAATTTTCCAAGGCGCGTTTGGCCGGCTTCGTTTTCCATTCGCCGGTTCGCTTGCCTATAGAATCGAAGTCTTTCGCCATCAAGGGGCCTTCAGCAGTGATGCGATTGAGGACCTCTCTCTCCAGACGTTCATCGCGGTCATACCAGTGCTCCACAGCACCGGTGGCGAAGGCCTGTTTCCGGGGCAGGCTGAAGCGATAGTCCCGCATCGGCAGGTAGGCCGCGGCGTGAGACCAATACTCAAAAACCTGCTTGTCGGAAATCAGCTGATCGAGCTGCGATGCCTGATAACGAGGGTTGCGATTCCACAGCGTATGATGATGCGCCCGCTGAATGACAGCGATGGTGTCGATCTGGATATAGCCAAGGTGTTCAATCGCCGCCAAGGTCGCTGCGCCTGCCTGACCAGTCGTTTTCGCCGGTGGCACGCGCTGTGACAGCAGGACGAGTTTTCGGGCCTCGCGAATGGAGAGTGAATCGGTCATGGGGCAGGACGACTTGCGAACCAGCCGCAAGGAAATCACGGTCGACGAACGGCGTCTACTTCTAATCTGGCATCTTCCCTTCGCTCTTTTCCCGAGGCGATACCCCAGCTCCATTGGGCTACATCCCTATTTTTTACTTTGATGTCTCCAGCGAATGCCAGTATCAGACAGGGCTTATTTTAAAATGAACACTCTGAAATTTTTAACTGAAAACCAGGCAGAGGAAATCCGATCCAACTTCGGAAGCCCTGTCTTTGTTTATGATGAAAGCACGCTGAGGCAGAATGCTAAAGCTGTGCTGGCCTTCCCGAACGCTTTTGGCCTCACCGCTCGCTATGCGATGAAGGCCAGTTCCAACGCAGCCATTCTTCAGGTTTTTGACCAATGCGGACTCCACATCGACGCCAGCTCCGGGTACGAAGTGGAACGCGCCATCAAGGCCGGCATTGCTCCTGAAAACATCAGCCTCAGTAGCCAACAATTCCCTGATAACTTTGAAGAGCTATACAACCAGGGCATTTCCATCAACGCCTGCTCATTGAGTCAAATCGAGCGCTTCGGGAAGATCTTCCCGGGTAGGGAGCTGGGATTACGCTTCAATCCAGGTGTCGGCTCCGGCGGAACGACCAAGACAAATGTCGGTGGCCCATCCAGTAGCTTCGGGATCTGGCACGAGATGATCGACGAAGTTCAAGAGATCGTTGCGCGATACGATCTCAAGATTTTCAGGATCCACACCCACATCGGTTCCGGCAGTGATCCCCAAGTCTGGCAACGCGCTTCCAAGCTTAGTATCGACCTGGTCCGCCAGTTTCCGGGAGTCACCAATCTGAATCTGGGTGGCGGCTACAAGGTGGGCCGCATGCCCGGTGAAGTCACCACCGACCTGCAGGCAGTGGGCGCACCAGTCAAGAATGCCTTTGAAGAGCTGGCGGCCGAAACCGGACGTAAGATTCACCTGGAAGTGGAACCCGGCACCTGGCTGCTGGCGAATGCCTGCTCGCTGGTAACAACGATCCAGGACATGACCCATACCGGTAGCGAGGGCTATCAGTTCCTGAAGCTCGATGCTGGCATGACTGAAATCCTTCGCCCGAGTCTCTATGGAGCACAGCACCCCATCACCATCATCTCCAAAGGCCCCACTGATGAAAGGGTGTCATACGTCGCGGTCGGCCATTGCTGTGAGTCAGGCGATCTCCTGACCACCGCCAGTGGCGACTCCGAAACATTGGAGCCCAGAGAAACTCAGAGAGCCCTCATTGGTGACCTCTGTGTTCTGGATGGCGTGGGCGCCTATTGCGCCAGCATGTCGGCCAAGAATTACAATTCCTTCCCGGAGTCTCCTGAAGTCATGATTCGTGAAAGCGGAGAGATTAAGCTTATCCGCAAGCGGCAAGAGCTCGATCAAATCACGCAGAACGAAGTCCCTCTCGACTAGTCCCTCAGCGAGCTATTCGACTTGCCCCCTTTGATTTGCCGACTGAGCACAAAAAACGGCGATCGGCTGCAACAAGGGTAGGTGATATGTGGGCCCCACGATTCCTCTCTCCTCAGACCGTTCTTGCCGCGCTTTGCTGGCTTAACGCATTTTCGGCAAACCGTCGGTATCCGAGAAGAACTTGTCGGCAATGACCTTGTGCCTGGCTTCGGCTGGAGTGCCCAAGTCTACGTAGGTGTCCCAGGCGAGCTTTCGGTTGTCATTTTCATCGAGGAGGCCGAAGCGCAGATTGCCCTCACGATCAGGCATGTCCTGATAGCGATGTAGATGATAGGCCTCGATCGATGGTAACTTCCGAATCTTTCGGAAGGTGTAGAGAATGCCGGCCACCTGACGCTCCTGATCGGTGATAGAGAGAGTGGGTGTGTTGAAGCCCTGCTCGGAAAGAATAATGGGGCGATCGGCGCCGAGGTAGGCAGGAAGAACTTCAATATTTTTAGGGGTAATGTAAGGCGTATCGAAATCAAAGGTGACCTCATCGTCCCAGGTATCAGGGTTACGCAGGTTCACCGGATAAGGATGATAAGCGACCCCCCAATCGAACTCTCCTTCTACCTTTGCAATTTCGCTCCAAAGATCGATTAAGTCGCGTACGACGAAGGCGCCGCGGCCAATAGAGGGCTTGGTCCAGTGGTGAGTTAACGAAATGAAGACGCGGGCATGCGGGTCGTGGAGCCTTGCGCTGTGATAGGTAATGCGGGCTGAGCGGGCGTAGGTCTCGAGGTAGCGAGCCAGAGGTTGATCTCCCATGTTGGTCCAGGTGCCGTGCTGGTCGATTTCGTTGTGGATTACCCAGTTGGAAATGCGACGCCCGGGTTGGGAGTAGCGTTTAGTGAGGTAGGCGAGGGCGGCACGGTAGTATTTGGCGCCGGCAGGGCTGGTAAGGTTTGGCATGGCAAAGATGCCGCGAGCCTCGGACTCCGGGTGCTTCATCTGTGAACGGCTACTATTGCCAACAAGAAGAATGCAGGTGAGGACGATGTTTTTTTCGCGGAGTCGCCGGATGGTAGCCTCTTTGCCCGCGAGAAAGTTTTCGTTGAGGTAGTAGGTCGTTCCCTCGAAATCCCAGGGCATGGCGCTCGGGGATTTCTCAGGGGAGATGAGGCTGGTGAGAACGAAATTGACGGTCGCGTGGTCGACTCCGAGTTCGAAGAGGGGGTGGTCATCGCGGGCAATGTTGGGCACGCCACCTATGCCTTTTTGACTCTTGGCGGTCAGTTCCGGAAGTTCGGAGGCCGATTGAATTTGGGTCGGCCACTTAGACGAGGAGGCGATTTGGTTGTCGGGCGTTTCGAGGCGCCAACGGGAGAGGGCTCTGTCTCGTTGACTGCCAGGGTCGACTCGAGGGATTTCGATGCTGAATTTCTCTGGCGTGTTGATCTCGATCGGGGGAAAGGGAGATGGGTGGTGAGACGAGGTGTAAGCGGGCAGTTCGACGAGTTGAATGGGATCTGTCGCGGTCCCGGAGATACGAACGATGGTTTCCTTCACTTCAACGGTTTCAATGTAGGCCGTGTAGTCGTCGCGGAGGTAGTTGAGGAAATGGGAGGCGTCGGCCTCACGGGCGTCGAGGATCTCTTCGCGGTCGCGGCGGACGGCCACTTCCTCCGGCGTGGCCTCGCGAAGAGTGAGATTTCGAATTTGAAAGCCTTCGGAGAGTTTGCCCTTTAAGGAAAAATGGAAGCGAGTCTCACCGGAGGGGCGCTGCTCTAACTCGATAGCAAAGGGCTGCCATGTTTCCGAAAGTGGCAGTGGCGCGGAGTTGGCGAAAATCATCGTCCCTTCCTCATCGCGAAATCTCACGCCAAGAGAGGTGATGCCGCTGGTCGAAAAGTAGTCGAAAGCGAGGATTGTGTGGGTGGCAGGAGGAGTAGCGGGCTGACTCCAGAAGTGCGGTGTGGTGCCGGTGATGGTGATCGTGGAAACACCGCCATCGCCTCGAGCGATTTCGACGTCACGATGAGGACCCAGCTCAAGAGGAGTCGCCGCGAGGATCTTTGCAGGTATCAGCAGGCTCAATGCCAAGACCGCGAGGGTGAGTGCGATATTACAAGGCGCGCCGTTCAGGTTTTCGGTGTGCATGAAATCGGATTAATGGGGGCAAATCATTGGAAATCAGGGATTCACTTCTTCTTCCCCTGATTCTTGAGTCGCTCGGAGGGAACGCGAAACTCGGGCTCGCCTTCGGTAGGCACCCATTCCATAAGCTCTTCGAGAATTGCTTTGTGATCCGCGTCGTTGGCGAGATTGGTGTATTCCTCGGGATCGTTGCGGTGATCGTAGAGTTCCCTGGCGCCATCCTCGTAGGCGATGAGACGCCAGTCACGGGACCGGACGGCATGGTTGCCGTAGTAGGAAGAAATGATCGCCGGCTGGTCGCGTTCGGCAGCAGGATCGCCAAGCTGGGGCAGCAAAGAGATGCCATCGAGAGGTGTGTGCTCGGGCAGGTCACAGAGTTCGATCAGGGTGGGGTAAATATCGATCAGGCTGGCCGGTTCGTTGCAGAGTTCGCCTGGCTCGATGCCGGGACCGGCGAAGAGCAGCGGCACCCGAGTGGATTCTTCCCAGAGGGTGCGTTTGGCCCAGTGGTGTTTCTCCCCGAGATGAAAGCCATGATCACTCCAGAGCACGACGATGGTGTTGTCGGCATGCGGACTTGCCTCGAGGGCGTCCATGACAACACCCACGCAGTGGTCCACGAAGCTGATCGAAGCGAGATAGGCCTGAGTCATGCCGCGTTGCAAGCCACGCTCGACCACCTCGGAATGTTTCGGAGCGACCGCATAATCGTTGATGGTGCGGAAGTTCATTGGGATATCTTCGAGAGCCGATGCTGGGCTCTTCGGCAGCGGGATCGCTTCGACGTCATAGAGATCAAACCACTTCGGTGGCACAAAGAGCGGGACGTGAGGGCGGAAGAAGCCCACCGACATGAAGAAGGGCTGATCGAAGTTCTCCTGAAGGGTTTCGGCGGCCTTGGTGGCGAGCTGGTAGTCGGCCATCTCAGCGTCTTCATCTGGGAATTGGCCCCAGTCCCAGGCACTGCTCCAGTCGGCGGGACGGCTCATGGCCCCTTTCGGTCGAGGTGATTTTCCACGTCCCAGATTGCGGTCAATATCGCCCGCGAGGCGGTCGATAAATCCGTGGTGCAGCACTTTGCCCCCAGCCAGGGTGACATAACCGTTGTTCTTGAAATAGCGCTGCAGAGTGGGCGCTTCCTCAAGCGCCGGGAGATCATGATAGGACGGACCAAGCTCGTAACTTCCGGTCGTAGTGGCGGCGAGCCCTGACATCACACTGACGCGAGAGGCGGAACAGACCGGGATAGCACAGTGAGCGTTCGTAAAGATACGGCTGCGTTCGGCCAGAGCATCCATGTGGGGTGTGCTCACGGCAGGATAGCCACCAAGAAATCCCGTCCAGTCATTGAGATCATCGATACTGATCATGAGGACGTTGGGCTTGGTACCCTCGGCGTGTATCGGAGAAAACAAGGCGAAAGAAAGTATCGCGAGGGTAAGTGAGGAAAGTTTCATTGAGGTATTGTCTGTGTTCGAAAAGCCCAAAGGGCTGATTCAATCTAGCCCAGGGCATCGCCCTGGGATCTTGGGTGAATTCTATTTCAAGCGCTGAAAGCGCGATTCAATCGTTCCAATTTAAATTCGTCGGTCAGTCCCAAATATATCGTTCGTCGTATTCTGCTTTGTGTTTCTCAAGAAATGCTCGGTATTCGTCCTGAAAGCTAAGCTGTTCATGGTGTTTCTCCTGATTGGCAACGTATTTGACCACATCATCGAGACTGCTTCTGCTAACGGAGAAAGCCCCATATCCCGCCTGCCATGAAAACTTCCCGTATTTGGCTGGGTCGATCTCTTTGATCCATTTGGAGGATTTCTTTTTGATGTCCTCGAGGAGTTGGCTTTGAGAAAGAGTGCGAGGCAGTGAAGTGACAATGTGAACGTGGTCACTGACGCCGCCCACTTTATGACAGGTTGAGTTGAGGTCACGGCAGAGAGTGGCGATATATCGATGCATGCTATCGCGGACTTCGTGATCGAGGAAAGGATGCCGATCTTTCGTTGAGAAGATGAGGTGGAGGTTAACGTCAGACAGAGATTGCGGCATGCTTGGGTTTATACCACGGGTTGAGTCGCGCTTTCAGCGCTAATCTCTTGTTAAATGTGAAATCCCAGGGCGTTGCCCTGGGCTATTATGAATCGCGCCGTTGGCGCTGGTATCTGAAGAAGGTATGGATCTGGAGGGGGCTAACGAGGTGTCGTGAAGTCTGACTGAAACTTGTCGAACCAATCCTGCACTTTCAATCCGGGATGCGGATTTTTGGGGATGAACTTGGAGAGTTGCTTGATGACCGAGGCATGTTCGGGATTGTCCGCCTGGTTGGTCCATTCGTTGGGGTCCTCCTTGTGGTGGTAAAGTTCTTCAGAGCCGTCTTCATAGCGGATGTAACGCCAGTCTTCGTTTCGGATAGAGGTGTTGCCTTCGCCATAAATCGATATGGCAGGGGCGCGTTTGGATTTGGGGTCTTCCAGCTGAGGTTTGACCGACTTGCCGTCGAGGAAGTCGGGAACCGGCAGTCCGGCGAGGTCGACCAGTGAAGGGTAGACATCGATCAAGCTGACCGGTTGTTTGCTAGTGGCACCTGCCTCGACTCCGGGAGCACGCACGATGAAGGGAATGTGCAGAGTCTGTTCCCAGATCGCGCCTTTGCACCAGTGCTTCTTTTCTCCGAGGTGCCAACCGTGGTCACTAACTAACATGACCACTGTCTCCCGCCCCCGGGGATTGATGGCGAGGGAATCAAGGAAGCGGCCGATTTGAGCGTCGACGAAAGCGATGGATGCTTGGTAGGCCTGGAGCGTGATATCCCACTGGTCGTTTTCGACGATGTATTCGTGGTCACTGAGTCCACCGTGCAGGTTTTTGTGGGCATGGGTGCGGGCCAACTTTCGGGCAAACTCGGGCATGTCGTCCCAGTCGTCTCCCTCGGTTGGTTCCTCGGGGCGCTGAATGGAGTCGAGCGGGAAGAGATCGAACCAGGGAGCCGGAACCTGAAGTGGACGGTGAGGGCGAAAGAAGCCCACGGACATGAAGAGTGGCTCTTCACTCTCGGTGTTCCATTGGTCGACGGCCCAGCTCGCGACCTTGTAGTCACTCATCTCTTCGTCTGTGGCGTCGAGCGCGAAACCGTCATTGGGAGCGGCATAGGCGTCGAAGTTGTCTTTGCCTTTGGGTGGCTTGGGGTCTGATGGTTTTTTGAATAGAACGTCCCCGTGTTTACCTGGATTGCCGTGAAACACCTTGCCACCACTGGCGACGCGATAGCCGTTCTCCATGAAGAACTGCTGCATGGTGGGGGTGGTGATTTTGGTTTCTTCTTTGAATTTGGCGTTGAAGTAAGTGCCGGTGTTAAAGGCGTAGACGCCGTGGTTGAGGCTGGTGCGGGACGGCCGGCATTGCGGGGAATTGCAGTAGGCCTGGGTGAAAGCCATGCCGCTCTCGGCGAGGGCGTCCATGTTCGGGGAAATGGCGTTGGGATGCCCGCCGAGGAATCCGAGGTAGTCGTTGAGGTCGTCGACGATGATGAAGACGACGTCAGGGTGCGTGTCGTCAGCCATGGTGCGAATGCTTGATGCCAAGAAGGCAAGAGCGAGGAAAGTCCAACGGGTAATTAAAGTGGAGTAACTCATCTTTCGGGTTTTGGTTTAAAGCCCAAGGGGCTGATTCAAAGTAGCCCGGGGCAACGCCCCGGGGGATAGGGTTATCAATTTCCAGCGCTGAAAGCGCGATTCAATCGTTCTCGTTGGGGAGCCGAGGTGAGTGTTTTAGCTGGTTCAGGGATGTCGGGAACCTCCCTTAAGTATCACGGTTTGAGTCGCACTTTCAGCGCTCAATTCTAATTCTCTGTAGGTTCCCAGGGCGTTGCCCTGGGCTACATTGAGTCGCGCCTTTGGCGCTGCTAGGTGTCTCAAGTTTACTTGTCTATTTTTCCTTTTGATTTGGCGGCGGGTGCTTTTTTCTTCGCTTTCTTCGGTGCTTCGCCGATGTCCTTCATCGGTGGCCCCGCTTCAGCGACGAGCGCATCACAACGACGTTGCATCCGCTTCAGGAAAGGATGATCCTCTTCGCCCTCGGCGAGATTGGTGAGTTGGTCAGGATCATTCCGAAGATCAAAGAGGAACTCGTAGGGAGCTTCGTCCGGACCGTCGATGAAGTAGCGAGCATAGGTCATGCGCTCACCGCGCACGCCTTCCCAGCGGGGGATGGTGCCGGGCACGGCGAGGCATTCGCAGAGGAAATCTTTGCGCCAGTCGGTGACATCTTCGCCACGCAGCAGTGGAGCAAGGGACTGGCCGGTGTGGGCTTTGGGAACCGGTAGTCCGGCGAGTTCGATCAAAGTGGACCCGACATCGCTGTTCAATGCTATCTCGGGAAGGACACGGCCCTGTTTGTTTTTGGGCTGGCGAGGATCGTAGACCACGAGAGGCACGCGAAGGGACTCTTCGTAGTGGGTCCACTTACCGGCGAAGCCGCGGTCACCGAGGTAGTAGCCATTGTCGGCCGTGTAAATGATGATGGTGTTGTCGGCGAGGCCCTGTTCTTCGAGCTGATCCACTAGGCGTCCCACGACATGATCGATTCCGCTGAGCATGCGGAAGTAGGCTCGCATGTTAGTCTGGTATTTCTCAGGCGTGTCCCAGCGCCAGAAGAAGCGTTGCCGGTTGATGGACTCCTTGAGGAAATCGGGCTGCGACTCGTAGATCGCCGGATCGTTGAGCGGGGGGAGGGGCATCTCCTGATCCTCATACATTCCGTCGGTGACTTTGGGCCAGGGGAAGTGCCCGATGCCGGGGCGCTTGTCCCCGTCTTCGGCGTGGGTGGCATTGAAGCTAACCTGAAGGCAGAACGGCTGATCCTTGGGCTGTTCCTTGAGAAACTCGATGCCCCAGTCGCCGAGGATCTGGGTTTCGTGTCGCTCGCTGCCGTCCTCCATCTCTTTGAAGTACGGGTGGCGACCGATTTTCTGGCGAACGTCGAACATGGCTTCGGCTGACTCATCGGAAAGGGTGACATGTTCCTTGCCGAGGTGGCCGGTGCGGTAGCCAGCGTCTTTCAAGACGGCAAAGTAAGAGCTTTCACACAGTTCTGGATTGAGCGGACCGTCCGTGACCTTGTAGAGATGCTTGCGCTCGTAGCAGCCGGTGAAGAGACTCGATCGTCCCACCCAGCAGGTGGACGTGGAGACAAAGGCGTTCTCGAACCGTACGCCTTCGCCAGCGAGTCGGTCGATGTTGGGTGTTTTGACGATCGGGTGTCCCGCGCAACCGAGGGTGTGATTGCGCTGATCGTCGGCGTAGAGGAGCAGTATGTTCGGCTGTGAAGTGGCTTTGGCAGGGGCCGCGGCCTGTTTTTTAGCGGCTGCCCCTTTGCCCTTTCCCTTTGGTTTACGGGTGGGCTTTTTTTCTTCTTTGGGGGCGACCACCGTCACTTTCCCTGACTCACGTTGCTCAGGCACATACCATTGATCGAGCAGAGCGCTGAGTGCTTCGACTTTTTCGGGCTGATTACTGGCCAGATTGGAATCTTCGCCCGGATCTGCCTCGAGGTCGTAGAGCTGGGTTTCGCCACCACTTGGGGGGTATTTCATTTTGCCCGGCGCGCCGTCGTAGGTGAGGAGCAGCTTGTCATTCCCCTTGATCACCCAACGATAGAGCAGGGAAGCCTGAGGGTTTTCAATGTCAGCTATGTCGTGGGCGAAGGACTCGCCGTAGAGGGTGTCGCGATCAATCGTGTCACCGCTCTCGAGTTCAGGAAGCAGATTGAGGCCGGGGAAGTCGTGAGGCCCTTCCGCACCTGCCGCAGCCAGAATGGTCGGGACGATGTCGAGCGAAGTGGAGAGTTCCGGACGGTCGGCCGCCGGAATAGTTCCCGGCCAGCGGAACATGATGGGGTTGCGGGTGCCGCCTTCGTTGGGGCTGCGCTTGGAGCGCGGGGCGTAGCCCTTTGCTTCGGTCTGAATCCAGCCATTGTCGGTCACGTAAATAACGAGCGTGTCTTCGGAGAGTCCGCTGTCATCGAGGTGATTCATCAAGTCGCCGACTGTGTCATCAAGGCGCTCACAGTTGGCGTAGTATCGCGCCACATTCTCTGAAAGCCCTTTGGCGAGATACTTGTCGAGCAGGGTTTGAGGAGGATCGTGAGGTGTGTGAGGGAGAAATGGGGCATACCAGACAAAGAACGGTTTCTCGTCTGCGACAGAGCGGTCGATGAAATCGAAGACCGGGTCCATGCCTTCACGCCCGATCTTGAGCCCGACGTCCCCGTGTCGACCGCCTGGATTGGGAAAGCCTTTCGTCATGCCCTCCGTGAAACCACCACGCTGGTAGGAGCCTTCCCACCATTTGCCGCTCTGGTGACTGACATAACCCGCTTCTCCGAGCCACTGGGCGATCGTCCCTGTTTCGTCGATGTGGGAAATGAGCAGTTCGAGGATGTCTTCACCTGCTTTCTCCGCATGCGCCGCGTTTTCGGGGGTGGGGTCCGGATTGTTCCCGGTGGTAAGGTTCTGATGAGAATAGAGACCGGTAGCGATGGTCATCAGGGCTGGGCGGCACAGCGCGGTGGGCACGTAACCTCGCCGAAAGAGGGCACTTTCCGAAGCGAGCTGGTCGAGGTGAGGCGTCTCGATGTGTTCGTGCCCCATGAAGCTGTAATCGGTGTAGCTCTGGTCGTCCGAGAGGATCAGGACGATATTGGGCGGCTTGGTCTCGGCTGACGCTGTGGTAGTGATAGCGCCGATAACTGCTGCAATCAGGAATAGGATTGGGAATTTCATCAATGAGATGGGTAGGGTGAATTGCAAGGTAGCAAACATGGGGCTACTCAAGAAGATCGCAACTGGCTGCCGATTCTGCCGCTGATGTGAAGACATGATCGCGCCACCCGCTGATCAAAGTTCCGTGGCGTAGCGACCCGCATCGCAACGATCCAACAGGGTTGCTTCTCCGAATCAACAGGGTCTGTTCGTGCTACGTTGACGCAAGAGGTCAAATTCCAAGCCCAAAGGGCTAATTCAACAATAGCCTTGGGCAACGCCCAAGGTATATAAGAACTCATCAACTAACCCTGAAAGGGTGATTCAAATCGTTGAGTATTTGGGAGCATTGGCGTCGTCATCCGGTCGCAATCAACCAGCGTAACAAGGAGCGTAACAAGGGGTCAGGAGAAAATTATTGAAATAGATTCACGCAGGGATCTTCCAAATATCACGAGCCCCGCGAATTCAAACCGAACTTAAATGGGGGTCAGTTAAAAATTCTTGATTCGGAGCCATCCTCTAATTTTCCTGGGTAACTCCGGGCCGAAGCAATCTTACTCTTGTTCGTAGTCATATGCTTCATTTGAAATGGTGTGAAATGGGGTCAGGCAACTGACTGACCCTAGAGAAGCCTTTTCACCTACTGGAGTTTCTTCACTTTCTCGAAATCTCGAGGGAACACTAACTCCGCCCAGATGGGTTTGTGATCAGACAAAGGCTTTTCCAGTTCGATGATACCTCCGTCAGTTGCCTTGGCTCCAGCCGAGGTGTTGTATAAGATGTGATCGATCACCCCCAGATTTTTTTTGGGGTCTTGGGCGTTGTAGGTAAACTCCTTTGAGACATCAATTTTTAGATCGTTCCATGTCGGTCGGAATCCCGCCCCCTCGATTGTTTTCATGGCAGCATCGCCAATGTTGTTGTTGAAATCCCCGACCACGATCACCCTTTCAGTTGCCTCCCTAGGTAAAACCTTGGTCGCAAGGTGATGGGCATGGCCGTCACTTGCGCCCGACTTACAAATATGTAGCGAGTAAAATGCGAACGAAACTCCATCAATTTTGGTCACGGCTCTGACAGTCGATGCAGGGTTCCAACCACGGCCCGTGCTCGTGAGTTTGTGTTCTTCAGTGCCTTCTAACGGTGTTCTGCTGAGAATCGTCTTGTACTTATCCTTGTGATTTGCCGATGAGATCTTGCCCACATAGCTGTGTTCCATTCCGAGCACCTTGCCGACGCGAGCTGTCCAATCGCCATCTGGGGCTTCGTCGAAACCAATGATGTCCAGCTTGTATGGCTTGAACATCTCACCAATCTGTTCCGGAGTCGCGCTTTTACTGAACTCAACATTGTAGGAGGCAACACGAACCGTGATGGGTTTGTCAGGCTCTGAGGCGGCAAGATAGAGCGTCGCTCCGCACATGCATGTCACAACGAGGGATAATAATTTATTGGCTCTCATTCTAAATTCTATTTTTTCTTGTCTTTCAAACTGACCTGTCTCCGGTCACCGTGCTGCTTGTGTTTGCGGTTGATGCAGTGCAGTTCCAGATCAGCGGACATTTCAGTGAGCTTCATGTCGACCCAGCCATGCGCATGGCCTTTGCCGAAATAGTAGCTGACTGCCGGTTGGTTAATGAGGTGGAGATGGTCCCGCCGATCGTACTGCCACTCATGCGTGTGACCATAGAAATAAGCCCTGGCATGCGTTCGTTCGGCTAGCAAATTTAATAGAGATTCCCCATCACTCATGCCCTTGATGGGACGCACGCCGCGGTTGGGATACGGGTTGTAGTGACCAAGGATAAGGGCTGGCTTATCCGCTCGCTCGTCGAGTTCTTTAGCGAGCCAGTCCAACTGCTTTTCTCCCAAGATTCCCTTT
>CAXBHX010000015.1:0-89334 GCA_963975655.1 uncultured Verrucomicrobiales bacterium | reverse complement strand
CAAGTTCCCTTTCCGGGTTGGTCGGCTGGATGCGTTAGAAGAAACCACGCCATTTGGAAACAACGATCTCAGAATTCCGGACGGGCGCCCATTTCAAATTTCACGCAATCATTGCTCAATTGAAGATCAGTCAGGGCGTTTTATTGTACGCGATAGAGGTAGTACTCTGGGAACCACTGTTAACGGTAAATTGCTTGGGGTTAAGCAAGGTATAGTTACGGAGGAGTTGGTAGCCGGAGACAATGTTATCGTGCTCGGTGGGCCCGAGAGCCCTCATAAGTTCAGCTTAGTGATTTCCTAGACCTATAGCTGAGCTTAGTTCTTTTCGGGGCTGGATACCCATTTTTAGGCGCCTGGGCCAAGGGTTGCGCGCCCTCTAGCCTCCAGAGGAGTCCATGGAATTGATGCTGGCTTCCTCATGCGATCAAGTCATGTCTGGAAGTGTGGGGAAATGAGGCTGTTGTTTCCGCGTCGCTCTGAATGCCAGCGGTAATGGTTCCGGCGGCTGAGAACGGTTGGCATAGTTGGACGGCCCGTCACACTCACTGCCCCAGTGAGCAAATTGGTTGCAGGTCTTTTGGCTAGCGAGCGCAAAAGCAGGGAAGTGCCTCCATGCTCTGTAAGGGGATCGATTGATAGCTGTGGTCGTCAGTGAACCTTCACTGCAGTGCTTCGAAGCCGCGATTACGCGGCCAATTGTGATTGAGTCGCCGTCCGAAATGCAAAAGTCTTAGGAGGTCTGAATGCCATCAATTTGTTCCTGATCCAATCTTAGATTTCAATGACGAAGCCATATCGATTTTCCTTCAACCTAGCCGTCCTATTTTCTTTCATTCTGCTAGGTGCGACCCAGTCAAGGGCTGGTGACTGGCCGACCTATCTGAAGGGTAATGATAGGGTTGGCTCGTCCTCTGAGTTATTGACCCTCCCCCTTTCACTTGCATGGTCCAATGTAGCCCCTGAGAAGGCCCAGCAAGCTTGGCCGGGCCCCGATGAACGGGAGTTTGAAAGGAAAGTCCTCCGTCGTCGAAACAACTTTGATGACGCGTTCCACGTGGCCATCGTGGGTCAGCGACTCTACTACGGATCGTCTGTTGATCACCAGTTACGCTGCGTTGACCTGGAGACCGGTAGTCTTATCTGGACGTTTTTCACCGAAGGCTCCATTCGCCTTTCTCCGACAGTTTATCAGGGCAAGGTCTACGTTGGATCCGACGACGGTTACGCCTATTGCCTCACTGCTGAAACAGGCAAGTTGGTCTGGAAGATGCGACCCGGTCCCAGTGGTGAACGGATTCTGGGGCGACAGCAGATGGTTTCCCGCTGGCCGGTTCGCACCGGAGTCACGATACAGGAGGATTCCGTGCACGGAGCCGTCGCCTATTTCGGGGCTGGTGTGTTTCCCCATGAAAACATCTTTTTAATCGCCGCACGGGCTAGCGATGGAAAGGAAATCTGGAAGATCGATAATCTTAGTCAGACTCAAGCTGGGCGCAATGACCTCTCCCCTCAGGGCTACATGCTGACGACGGAGGACGTTCTGGTGGTCCCTTCAGGGCGAAGTCTTCCCGCAGTGTTCGATCGATACACGGGTGATTTGCTTCACAAGAAGCGTCACTCCTGGCGTAGTGATGCCGGTGGAGTGGTGGGCGGAACCCAGGCGCTTCTGGCTGACGGTCAGATCTATTGTTGGGGAGCCGATCACATTATGGCGATGGACCAGACTGCGGGAAGCGTCGGATTTGGGTGGTTCTCAGGCCATCAAATGACGATCTCCGGTGACGCTGCCTTTGCGGCTAACGGAGCTAAGGTCGTCAAAATTGATCGGGCTGCCTACGCGGCGAACAGCGCGGTTAGGCATGGCTTCGAGATGCGGATTGCCAAATTGAATAAGGATCTGAAGGTGGGGGAAAAGCCTGATGAGATTCGTGAAGAGATCAAGGAACTGGAGGCAAAGATCGCCGCGGATCGCGACATAGGTCTTCTCTGGAAGACGGAATCACCGCTTGAATCTCGCATGATCGTAGCCGGGAAGCATTTGATTGTAGGCGGTAAGAATGAAGTAGCTGCCTTTGATACGGAATCAGGCAAGCAGGTGTGGAGTGCGCCGGTAGCCGGAGAAGCGAGTGGGCTCGCCGTGGCAAGTGGCAGGTTGGTAGTCAGCACGACTTCAGGTGAAATTATTTGTTTCTCGAGCAGCTCAAGCAATACCGAGGTCGAAGCAATCGCTACTGTTGTGGAGCCCTACCCTGCTGATGATGATTCAGATCTCTACCGAAAGGCAGCAGAAGAGATCCTTGAAGCGACAGGAGTCGAGCGAGGCTTTTGTCTTGTCGTAGGAGCCGGGGAAGGTCGGCTCGCCTATGAATTGGCGAAAAGGAGTGATCTCGAAATATACGGCATCGAATCAGATCCTGACAAAGTCGCATCGGCTCGCGAGAAATTAAGTAGTGCCGGCTATTATGGAAGTCGGATTTCCATTCATCATGGGTCACCTGATGACATCCCGTGGGCGAACTACTTTGCTAACCTTATCGTTTCCGACACCCTCATCAAGACAGGTCGACTTCCCGATGGAGCGAACCTTGAGCAACTGGCCCGTTGCGTCAAGCCGGTGGGCGGCATTGTATGCCTCAGCTCAGAGCATTCGGATCTCCTTTCGCAGCTCCGGCTGGGTGAACAGTCGGAGACCCGAGTGGAAGGCAACTTGACCCTGCTCGAACGCGGACCTCTCCCGGGAGCTGGAAGCTGGTCTCATCAGTATGGTGAAGCCGGAAACACAGCCTGCAGTTACGACTACCTCGTTAAAGGTGGGCTCGGCGTTCTCTGGTATGGCGATCCGGGTGAGAGCGACATGGTAAATCGGCACGACGGTGCAGTGGCTCCTCTTGCAATCAACGGGCGACTCATTGCTCAGGGCGAGTCCCGAATCATGGCCTACGACGCCTACAATGGATTGTTTCTTTGGGAGCGTGACAATCCAGACTCGGTTCGAACAGGTGTATTTCAGAATCAGAATCCTGGCAATCTAGTGGCCAGTGACGACAGCCTCTTTTTCATGGAGAAGGAGGTCTGCGTTGAGCTCGATGCCGGTACCGGAGAAGAGATCGCCCGTCACCAATTACCTGAGAAGGCACAAGGAGATGAACATCAATGGGGCTACGTTGCGTATCAGGATGGAATCCTTTACGGCACCGCAACTGTTCGAAAGGAGTTGGAAAGCAAGTATCGCCGTCGAGGTCGAACCACTGACGACTCCACCGACGGTATCTTTGCGATCGACGTGGGTACCGGAAAGCATCTCTGGCACTACTCCGGAGGTACGATTGAGCACCAGACGATCGCTGTCGGTGATGGCCGCATCTACTTCATCGACAGTTCGATTACAGGAGATGAACGGCTTAGTATTCTGCGCCAAGATAAGGCGAGGTTCGCAAATCTCAGCCCTGAGGAGGTAAAGGATGCGGAGGCCCAACTCAAGGAGCAGGATCTGCGCCTTGCGGTGGCGATCGACAGCAAGACGGGAGCAAAGCTTTGGTCCGAGGCCGTAGATGTGACCGATTGCAGCGAAATCGGAATCGGGGGTGGAAAACTCACTCTTCTCATCCGAAACGATGTGCTCGTGCTTTGCGGGGCCAATGCGAATGGTCACTACTGGAAGCAGTTCATGGCGGGTGATTTTTCTGAGAGACGGCTAGTGGCCCTGTCAGGATCAGATGGATCAAAAATGTGGGCCCGCGATGGGAATTACCGTCACCGGCCTATCATCGTGGACGACAAGATTATCGCCGAGCCATGGTCCTACGACCTCTATACTGGTGAGCAGACCATGCGAGACAATCCACTCACCGGGCAGGAGGAGCCATGGAGCGTCATGCGAAACGGGCATCATTGCGGCATGCTCGTCGGCACTCCCAATATGCTGGCATTCCGGTCAGGTTACACGGGGTTCTACGATCTTGAAGAGGATATCGGAACAAAGCACTTTGCTGGGCATCGCACTGGTTGTTGGATCAACGCTATTCCTGCGAATGGACTTATTAGCATTCCCGAATCGAGCGCCGGGTGTGTTTGCCTGTTCTCAATCTCATCGACTATTGTGATGGAGCCGAGACCTGAGCGGAAGGACTGGGCAATGTTCAGTTCTACGGGGGCTCAGACGCCCATCAAACATCTGGCGATGAACATTGGAGCGCCGGGCGACCGACGAGATTCCAATGGCACAGCATGGCTGGCATTCCCCCGCCCGCGTCCGGAGCGGGAGACCGGTCTCGATCTGGTGATTGATTTTGCAGATAAGTTTTCCAGTGGAGGCAGCTTTGTCAGTACCAACGAAGATGCTATCAATCTCAATATGACGGGAGCTGCTGACTCAGTCCCTTCGTGGGTTTACAGCTCCTGGGGAAATGGGATGCTTTCAGCGAGTATCCCCCTTCTATCCGAAGGTGACGAGCCCGGAAAATACACAGTCAGGGTTCATATGGCGTCTCCTGCCCAGACAAATGTGGAGTCGAAGGAGCGGATCTTTAACCTTCGGCTTCAGGGTGAAATCGTCGGGGAAGAAATCAGAATTCCGGCCGGCAATCATTCTCCCGTCGTGAGGGAGTTTAAAGGAGTCCCCGTGAAGGATGTCCTCAAAGTCGAACAGTATACGACTGAGAAAGATCTCAAGCCCAGCGAGATGGCCGTGTTGAATGGCATCGAGATCATTCGCGAGCTCTAGAAGCCGGGCTGTCCTCAATTAAGTGAAGAAAATCCGTTCAACAGCCCACCAAAGGCCGGCCAAAGCGATCAGAATCGAACATGGAACTACCACCCAATTGCGATACTTCTCATCATCTTTCATCCCGGCAGTCGCGATGAGAGCAACAGCAATCACTGCCAGTTGACCAAATTCCACGCCGATATTAATTCCCAGTAGGCCTACTACCAGAGACGAGGTTGAGTCGATTTTTGTCGACATAACACCCGCAAATCCGAGGCCGTGAATAAGTCCAAAGGCAAAGACGAGTAGCAACCTCCAATTGGAATATTTCGGGTGGACGATGTTCTCAATCGCCACTGCTACGATGCTCAATGCGATGATGGGTTCGATCACCTTCGCCGGGATATCCACCCACCCTGCTGATGCCAACCATAGTGTCAGGGTATGTGCGACAGTGAACGCCGATATCTGAAGAATCAGCGGCCGTCTCTTCCTCGTCATCAAAAACACTCCGAGAACAAACAGGATGTGGTCCATTCCAAGAGGAACTACATGAACGAAGCCCCTTCTAACCTCCGAACTGAAGAGTGCCCACCAATCGCCGGAATTGGCTTTGATCCCTGATTGGTCATCAGGGGAGGCTGACGGGTTCGTGCCTATTGATAGACTTGCCAGTTCGAAAGCGAAGCTGGTCTCGCCCGGGAACAACACTGCGTAGCGCTGAGCTTGCGTGCCGTTGACGAAGTTAAGAAACATGACGTTCAGTGGGATTCCCATATTCGCTTCCTCCATCTCCAATGCAGTCACTTGGTAGGCAGTTGAGCCCGGCGGCACGGAACCCTTCCATGAGCCTACTAAAACCACCTGGTCATCAGGCATGGTAGGCTCGCCTTCATCGCCCAGTTTGCTCCATTGCCATTCAAACTCGAATTTAAAGGCGCTGGATGGCTTAAACGAGAACACCAGTCGCTGATCCACATAGATATCCGCTTGCTGATGCAGTTTCTCGAGTTCATCAGAGCTGAGAAGCTCCTGATCTCCCATCAGCAGGTAGTCCCTTCCCTCGGGGTCAGCATCGAAGCTCCGGGGATCGACCTCCACCCGAATCTCCAGCTTGTCGCCATCGGTGAAATAGGACCGAACTGGTAGGTCTGGGATAGGATGCGCTAGGGCGCACGCCACCATGGCGAGTAGCGTTAGTGCTATGATCCAAGCTCTGAGCAACGGCTGGTAGTTTCGATTAAACATGACGATCAGAGAAGAGAGCATCGATTCAGCACCGGGCTCAACCCTTTTCGCGGTGGAAAAGAGGTTGCAACGACTTCGAAATCCTGAAATCCTAAGTTTGAACACATAGCTAAATCCCAAATCACTAACCAAACAGAAAAATGAAAAAACTAATCGTAATTGCGATGGCTATTGCCATGTCCGGTGCTGCGTATGCAGGCTGCGGAACCAAGATTGCCGTCGACGGAGAACTGAAGGAATACGATGCTGAGAAGAAGGAGCTTACGGTCGGGAAGAAGACCATTACTCTCGAGGCCAGCGCTGTGATCAAGGATTCCGATGGGAATGTAGTCGAGATTGCCGATCTCGTTGGTGAAACTGTGTCAGTTTCAACTGACAAGCACACTAAGAAGGCTGAATCAGTGACAGGCGCGTAAGCCTGTTTCCAGATAGTCTAAAATTTAATAGCCCGATGGGAGAGTCTCCCATTGGGCTATTTTTTTGTAATAATACGGAGTCTCGGCCATCGAGCTCAGCCGTGACCTCGGTAGATTGATTTGCCTGACAGTGTCGTTGAGGCCCTGGGGTTCCACTCGTCCCCCGCCTCGTGCACAAGCATTCTGCTCAATCTACCGAGCTGACTCCTTCCCATCAGCACGGGAAACCTGCTTGAGCGACTGTCCATCCGCGCGCGCATCAACGAAGGCGACTTCAACAGGGTAAAGCCGCTCACCCAACAGGGTTAGCTCTAACCTCGATCACTTTGCCTTCTTCAATACGAAAGAGCAGATCGCCGACTTGTTCCGCTTCCCTCGGGCTGTGAGTGATGTGTAATACGGTGACTTGATGTTCCACGGTCACCTTCTTGAGTAGATCGATGAGTTCGCCATGAGTTTCTTCATCAAGTGCGCTGAGCGGCTCATCGAGGCAGAGAACACCTGGTCGCACCGCAAGAGCTCGTCCCAGAGCGACCCGCTGACGCTCTCCTCCGCTGAGGCCATGAGGCTTTCGGTCGAGGAGATGAGAAATTCCGAGATCGTCGGCCAACTCCTCCACTCGCTCCACGATGTCCCCGGACTTCCATCCGTGCACCGTGGGACCAAAGGCAAGGTGCTTGCGTATTGTCTTAGTCGTAAAGAGAGAGCCGTCTTGCGGCACAAAACCGATTCCACGCTCGCCTGGCGGCTTTCGAGTTACTTCCCGGTCCATCAAGCAGATTGAACCGCTCAGAACTTGTTTCAATCCGCAGATTGCTTCCAGAATGGTTGTTTTGCCAGAGCCTGTTCGACCCATGAGGACACCATAGCTGCCGGTAGGGATCTCGAAAGAGATGTTCTCAATTCGAAAACCTCCAGCGCGAACAGTAAGATTTTCGAGCTTAATCATGATAGAGCCCCCCCTGGCTTCCCCGGTCCCACATCCGCACCGCGACGAGAACAATGACAGCAATCGTCACCATCATCAGCGACACGACGACAGCGGTTTCAAGACTGCCTGTACTGATCTCCAAATACACGGTGCTGGAGAGCACCTCCGTCTTCCGGGGAATCGCACCGGCAAACACGAGAATAGGTCCAAACTCGCCCATGGCCCGGGTCCAGGCCAGCGTGCCTGCGGTGGAGATTCCACGCCACGCTTCTGGAATGACCACTCTGAAAAAGGCGCCGCACCGATTGCAGCCCAATGTCTGCGCGACCTGCTCCGTTCGGGGGCTGATCTGATCAAATGTATTGCGCATCGTTCGCACGGCGAAGGCGCAAGCCACGGAAAACTGAGCGAGTATGATCGCTAGCACATTGAAGGTTACCTTGATTCCCACCTTATTGAGTAGGTCCTCAAAGCTAGTCGTGTCAGTGGGGAATTTGTTGAATAGAAGCAGCAGGCTCAACCCAACCACCAAGGGAGGCAACACGATGGGCATGTCGAGAATGGCGTCGATTAGCAACTTCCCGGGAAACTGATACCTCGAAAGTAAATACCCTGTCGGGACCGCAACCAGGATAGATAGAATAGCAGTGACCGTGCAGGTAAAGAGGGTCAGCAGTATGGAATGTTGCACGCTTTCCTGTCGAAAGATGTCGACCAGTTCACTGCCTGATACACTGGTAAATCCATACCAGGCGTCTGCTCCTAACATCAGAAGAATCAGGAGCAGATACATCAGCGCCAATGACGCCATTGCCGCAAGAAATGGTCTATCAGAGGAAGATCCCACCATTGACTACAAGTCCTGTTCGCTGCCTAGCTCCCACCGGAAACCATATTTGAGAAAGGACGCTTTCCCCTCACCTGAAACGCATTGCTTCAAGAACCGATTCAGCAAATTTGGGTATTCGGAGCTTTGCCCGATTGCGAATGGTTGCACTGCAATCGCTTTGGGCCGGGCGATCCCGATCACATCACAATCCTTCGAAGTCGATTCGTTTGCGAGGGCATTGCTGCGATAGACGATCACAGCATCGAGCGCGTTGCTGCGTATCTGGTTGACCAAAAAATCCCCTGTCGCGGATCCGGGCATGACATTTCCGGTGTTCAGAATCTCCTGATAGAGCCCCTCTGACTCAAGAAGTTGTTTTGTCAGGGCGCCGAGTGCGGATTTTTTAGGATGGGAAAACCCGACACGGAGGCCCTCCCCCTTCAAATCCCCCAGAGTCAGAATAGCCTTCGGATTGTCCTTCTTCACGAGGATCACCATCTCATTGGCTGAGACGGTTGTGGGCGCCTCAAATCGGTCGCTGACCATGTCCATGAATGTTTGGTCGCAGGAGAAATAGGCATCCGGATTGTCCCCTGCCTTCATCTGGGAGACCAAAATGCCGCATCCGTTATAAACGGTATTGATACTGACTCCTTCCCGTTCTTCAAATCGCAAGATTGAATCCTGAATGGCCGGCCGAAGCATTGATCCACTGAAGAGCACGATCTCCGGATGCTCGGCCCACTGATCTCCCTGACCAGGCTCAAATCCCTCTGCTTCGAAAATAGGCTGTCCTTTGTCAGCGGCACTCAGATATCGACAGAACTTCAGGGCTTCTGTGGGCTGAGTGGACGAAGTCATGACGCCTACCGTGATATCCTTCTTCTCGGCATCAAATTCAGGGACATTGACGAAGTCGATCTCTGGATACTGATGGGCCACTGCATCCCAGATGATCGCAGCATCGAGCGTGCCCAGTTTGAGGGCGTTGGCTAGTTCATTGACGGTGGGGAACATTACAGTGGGATCAAAGCTCTCCCATACGCCATGCTGGCTCATCACCTTTTGGGTGAATTTTCCGATCGACGCTGCTTCCGGATTTCCGATTCCAATCTTCAAGTCTGAATTCTCGACGTCTGCCAGTTTGGAAATTCCCTTCGGATTCCCTTTAGCCACGCCAAATCCAGCTTTCATCAGTGCAACGGGAATGGTCTCCTGCACGAGACCCTTTTCCACGGCGATCTCTGTGTAGCTTGAATCCGCAGCCAAATAGATATCCCCATCGGCGATCTCGATGCTGGCGAGGAGCGTTCCGGATCCGCCATACTGGATCTGAATAGGTACGCCGAATTCCGCCTCATACTGAGCGGCGATTTCTGAAACTGGAGCCTTGATCCCAGCGGCGCAAAACATCACGAGCGGCTCGCGCCCGGCCTCTTTCCTGCCGCAACTGGAGGATCCAACCAACAGGGCCACACACAGAGCTGGTACCGCAGCAATTTTCAGGCAATGTTTCCACATACTTCGCATCCGGGGTTTCGCTTCAATTCTATCGTTTGGAACTGCATCGTGGCACTATCAAAATAGATCATTCGATTTGTATTTGCAGCCCCCAATCCAGTGAGGAGCTTAATACCTTCCATGGCGCCAATATTCGCAGCAAGTGCCGAAACGGCCCCAATCACGGGGAAGCGTCGCTTCCAGTTGGGTGGGATCTCGGGGTAGAGGCAGGATAGGCATGCCGACTGACCAGGCACGATGGAGATGATGCGGCCTTCCAGATTATACATCGCCGAATCGACCAATGGCTTGCCCTGCCGCACACACTCTCTGTTCATTAGGAGCCGCTCCTCAAAAATCGGAGCCGCGCTAAAAACGATATCAGCCCGGCCCACCAGATCCGCAGCGTTCGCTTCCGTGACGTTTTCGTCCAGTGCCTCGACTTCGATGGCTGGGTTGAAGGCCGCCAATGTGGCCTGGGCACTGGCTGATCGTGACGACCCTATGTCGTCATGCCGCATCAGGATCTGGCGGTTCAAGTCATCTATTCTCAGGTCACCCGCATGAGCGAGGATGATTTTCCCAATCCCCGCCGCTGCCAGTGCGAAACAAATCGGTCCGCCGAGTCCGCCGCAACGCGAAACCAGGGCGGTAGATCGGCGCAATTTAGCTTGTCCCTCTTCGCCGAATCCGGGGACGTTCAGCTGCCACTCGTAGGTGGCTCGATCGAGATCGGACAGCAAGTCACTCATCCTCCGGCAATCGGCGTCATCAGCATCACTGTTTTGACCTCATCCAGTTCTGTGGTTGAATGATTCCCTACGCTTTGCTCTCCATCGAAAATTACCATGGTCGATGGACGTAGATCTCCGTCTACATTGACGAGGAGATCGGAATACTGGGCGCCGTGCCTGTCGCACAACAGTTTCACCAGAGCACTTAAAGAGGTTCCTTCCGGCAGATCGAGGATTTCTTCACCTGCCCCGGTGATGCCGGCAAGTTGACCTGTGTATTGAACCTTGATTTCCATGGCGAGAGGCAGTTTTAGCAGAGGGTGACGGGACGATCAATGATTAGCTGCTGGCGTATTGGCTAATGTCTCGGAACAGGCGGCATTCAGATCAGTTTTCCCGCTGCCAACTCCATTGTCCGCTTGGCCGCGGCACGAGCATTGTCATCGTGAGTCACCATCAAAACCGCGCCGCCCTCTTCGGCGAAAGAGGCCAGATGGTCGAGAATGATGGACGAGTTTTCCGTATCGAGATTCCCGGTCGGTTCGTCAGCTAGAATTAGTTTGGGGCTTCGGATCAGCGCTCTCGCTAAAGCCACTCGTTGTTGCTCTCCGACGCTGAGACGCGAAGGGATGTGGTTTTGACGGTGACTCAACTGGAATTTCTCCAGCAACGCCTCTGCCTTTCCTGACAGAGCTTCCTTTGAACCTGTTGCCAGTTCATTCACCAGAATGTTGTCCAGCACATCCAAGTAGGGAATGAGATGGAACTGCTGGAATACAAAGCCGATATGGGCGCCACGGAAGGTCGAACGGGCCTCCGGTGCCAATTTGTAAGGATCTTCACCCATGATGGTGAGAGAGCCCGAGTCAGGTGATAGCAAAGCTCCGGCCGCGAGCAGAAGAGTCGACTTACCGCAGCCGCTTGCCCCATGCATCGCTACGAAGTCACCGGAAGTGAGCGTAAAAGAGACATCGTCGACCGCTCGGACTTCGCCGTCAGCCGTTGTGAAGACTTTGCTCAAATTTTGAGCCTCAAGAATTGGGGAATCAGTCATTTCTCAATACATCTGCAGGATCCTTTTGGGCTGCCACCAGCGCCGGCAGCCAAGCCGCGGCTGATGCCAGCAGTGGCGCCGCAATCAGCGGGGTGATCCAATAGGAGCGTTCCATCAGCACTCCGAGCTCCTGTCCTTGAAATATGCTATTGCTCAGGCCTGGAAAAAGAACAGCAAAGCCTGCGAGCCCCACTACGGCACCAAGAAGTCCCGCCAGAGAGGCTCTCGTCAGGAAAATGGCGAGAATTTTGCCGCTTTTCACCCCGACGGCTCGAAGAATGCCAATCTCGGCGACTCGCTCACGCACGTTCATCAAGGCGAGTAGCCCGATCCAGAGCATTGCCACGACGGTGGCGAGCGGCAGAAGCAATCCAGCAAAACGTTCTCTTTCAGCTCCGAGTACGGCCAGTTCGCGCTGAGTGTCCGCCATCTTCTTGGCCGCTGTTGCTTGCGCCAGATTTCGGGACTCGGCACGAGCAAGAGCGGTACTCTGTGTTTCGATAATTTGCGTATCAGGAAGAATTTTCATCAGCTCTGCTCGAATCTCTCCGAGCCGGTCAATCGTCGCACAATTACATTCCAGTGCCTGAATTGCGTTGATTCGACCTGGTTCATCGAGTAATTCCTGCGCCTCAGATAAGTTTATCCATAGCGTGATATCATCCTTTGATCCCCTCTCCTCGTGGCACTTAGATATAATGAACTCCCTACCCATTAAAAGAGTTGTGTCTCCAGTCTTCAATCCAGTCCCGTGATGTAATTCGTAGCCCAAAACAAGCTGCCCCTTCTCAACTGGATCAATGAGTGGGCTCTTTGGGTCCCGGTGCGCGATAGGAACCTCCCCGCGAATCCCAATCGCGATGACAGTACGGTCGTTCTGTTCTTTCCACTTCAGCTTTTTAGTCAGGCTGGGAAGAAGATGATTCACGGTTACGATCTCGCTCGCCCCGAGCCTGGTGGCGTATTCTTCTGGCATGGTCTTCGAAGCAAACCCCTCGGCGTAGACTTCCGCCATTTCCTGATCCTTCGGGAAGATATAGATATTGAACCCGAGCCCTTTCATCGACTTGCGGATCTCGTCTTCGAGCTTCTTCATGTCGGCCTCTGTCTCGGCCCGCATTCCCTCGAGAATCTCCGCGGTGTGACGCTGATGCGCTCCGAGTAAACAGGTCATGGCCACGACACAGGCCACCGCCAGTGCCGCGCCAGCCACGGACAGCAGAAAATTAATCTTCCGATGCGCGATTTCGCGCGTGACGATACGGCCGAGCCTCATGATTTTTTCTTCCGAAGCACAGCCACACTGGAGGCTGCGATCAAGGCTATGATAGCTGCGAGGACCAGCCTCAAAGACATAAACGGCTTCACCTCGTCGGGCTCGGTCATTTCAGAATGATTCTCTTGAGATGAATCGGGCTCGACTTGAGGCCCGCTGCCCTTAGGGGCGCTCCCTTTTGGTGCATCAATTGCAGTTTCACCGACGGCTATCAAGCCGGCGACACCTTCGAGGGGGGGCAAAACTTTGTCGATGATCACTTCACTACCGGCAATGGCCGCATCCCAGTTGACGGCCATCAGTAAGTCCATACCGGGGTTCTGATCCTTCACCTCGCAAGAGCAGGCTCCGCAGAGGTAGCCTGCGTATTCAAGAATGTTACCTTCCGTGATTCCCTTCCCCACGAGTGGTTCGAGGACCCTTCCCCGACCAAATATTGGGAACACCATGGGCTCGGTCGCAAGCTCTCCGAGATCATCCTCTAGATTGAGCATCATCGTCAGGAAAATAGATTCCTCCAAGTCTGATCGACTCACTCGAAGGACGGAAAAATCAATCATCAGAGGTACATCGGATTGCAGGATATTTTCGCGATCAACCGGCCCCGCCTCAGGGGACATGGCCTCCTCTCGACCGATCACACCCTCGGGCAGTTCAAGGGCGTCCTGTGCCTGCCGAAGGCGTTCTTTCAAAGTGATGGCCGCCTCGTCATCCTTTACTTTGTCGCCAGATTCCACCAGTAACCAGATGCTCGACTCCCCTTTCAAAATACGGGTGGCCAACTCCCGCCGGGCCGGAGAATCGATCAGCTGTCGAACTGATTCCATCGTTACTTTTCCAGTCCAGATGGGGGTCGGTTCGAAGCTGTGTCGTCGGCCGGGGTAGTAGAGTGAGGCCACAGCAGCATTGGTCGCATTCTCGCTCTCTTCATCAACTCGTACGACAAGATTCGGGATGCCGGAGCCGTCGAAGGTCTCTTTCAAATACTTCAATACCCCACTCTCGTCTTCGGTAAGGCCACCTTGTCGTGGCACTATGACAAGTTCGTAGCGATCAGCCACCCAGCGCTCCAGGGCGTAACGAAACACCGGGACCTGACAGGCGAACAACATCCCCATTGAAGCCACGAAGGTGAGCACGGTAAGCACCGAGCAAACTTTCCTCTGGTTGGGAGTATAAAGCATCATCTCTGTGGAAGTTGTCACGCAGTATCACCTGTATCAATCAAAACTGATTCCGAATCCCGCCCTGATGGCGGACCTATTTTCTGGAACTGAGCCTTGCGAAATCGGAGAAGCAAGATCGCTGACTCGGTAGAGGCCTCCCAATCTCAGATTCGAGTTAATTCAGCTCCGGCACCTGATTCAGAAAGAGAAATCCGTAGGTCTTCCATGGATTGGGGGCGGGACGAACTAACCAGTTGGGGGTTCGAACCCTGCCATTTTTCTCCGTTTGAGATTCGACCTCAACCACCGCCACTTTTTCGAAACGACGATCGATCTTTCTGGCGAGTCGATCTGGAATATCAGCGAGGGGATGCGGAAGACTGATTTTCTCTCCCACCGGCAGTAAACTTTCAAAAACCAGTTCACCCATCGTCGCGCAATTGTACCGGCTGACTTCGAAGGGTGCGATCTCCTTCATGTTTTCCCGCTCGGCCAGAGCTCTCATCAACCGCACTTGTTCCGTCGAGGCGGATAAGCAATGAATCATCACATCGAGGCCCCGGAGATGTGTCTGAGTGTAGAGCCAGTCATAGAGGGGCCAAACGTGTAACCCGCTTATCAAGTAGTCACCCTTGTTCTGCCAATCTTTAAAATTGGGTGGAACTTTCTCCTCCCACGGGGATCTCGGATCGATCGCGAAGTCACTGTTTGGATCGCCGCCTATTTTCCGCAGCCCGAAGGAGTAATGTCCGTAGATAGCGAATCCTTCGGCGTATGTCCCCACAATGGACAGCAAATGGTGGTTGGGATCCGATTCAAGAGGTAGCCCCATACGGACCTTCCACCAAGTCTCATTCAAGGAGGATCCAGAGGGGTGAGATCCAGTGAGCTGACTCATCCCGATGCTCAGGAATCGCTGCCGATCGAGCGGAATACCTTCAAGTCGGTTGTCTCGCTTCGCAAAACAGGTCGTCCAGAAGTGATTGAGTACCGCTGCCGCCAAAGCAGATTCGATCGCCTTTCCGCTCCCTGACTGGTGCCCCTTCACTTTGATCGCCAGTATACCCGCCTTTGCCCGGGTCGGATGAACGCGCTCATACTTTCCATCATGAGAGTGATTCGGGGAGAGCCGTTCGGGTGACACCCCTATCACAACCACTTCCTCAGTGCCCGGGCCAATAATCTTCACCTTGGGATTCCCGAGCAGCTTCGTCATCGTTGGAGGTAGCTCCAAATAATGACTGAGCGGCAGAGGCTTCGAATTCGTGCCGCTGAATAGACCCGAAGCCAGCCTGTCCTCGCCTTCAGCCGAGACGGCTGCCGGAAGGCTGAGGCATAGCCAGATGGCCAGAAAAATCTGTGTTCTCATCGATTAAGGGATAGGGGCGGGTTCCTGCGTAGATCACTCTGTCCGATCCCCACTTTCGCGTGAAACTAGCAAATGTGCCTCGCTCCGCGCAAGCACATTTCCCTCACAAAAAATGGGCTGAATACTATTATCAGGCAAGGTAGTGTGAGCCCCTTCCACATTAGTCCGCCAGATGACAGCTGATCTGTGATTGGCTCGATTGAGGAGGTTATTGTCTGTAAGTCATAAGAATAGCCTATAATTGGACGCGGCCTGTCCAGCTCTATTGACTTTAGACAAGCCCCAATTTGATCCTGGGAAAAACAACGGTAGTCTCCCGGCGCAGAGTTGAGGCGGCAGTGCGTAGATGATTGGTTGCCTACGTGATTTACTGCTTTCTGATCTGCTTATTCAACTCATGTCCCGAATTGCACTCATATCCGATATTCACGGCAATATCGATGCCCTCGAAGCAGTCCTCGCGGATATCGAGACTTTTCAGATCGATACAATTGCCTGCCTCGGCGATATCATTGGCTACGGAAGCGAGCCGCGAAAGTGCCTTGAGTTGATTCAGGAGCGCTGTTCCCCCATCGTGATGGGCAATCATGAGGTCTTTGCGATCTTTCCCATCGATCCAGCTGAATTGGGTGGAGCGGCAGGAAGGGGCATCGAGCATGCCCGTGAGCAGCTTTCTGAGGAACAACTCGATTGGATCGCTCGCCTCCCCCTCGTTGAGGAATTGGCTGGGGCGACGCTTGTTCACGCATCGCTTGATGAGCCCGGTGACTTTAATCACCTACTGAAACTGCGCCAGGCCAAACGCCATTTCGAAGAGCAGGAAACCCCGCTCTGCTTCAACGGACATACCCACCAGCCTATCATTATCGAAAAAGTGGGACGTTATATCGAGTCGTGCAAACCCCATGACGGCTTTATCGGGCTCAACCCCGCCAACCCTCATCTCGTTAACGTCGGCTCCGTTGGGCAGCCCCGCGATGAAGATCCACGCGCCTGTTACGTCATCTATGATACCGAGATGCACGCAGTCAGCTTTGAGCGGGTTGAGTATGATATCAAAAAGGCTCAGCAGCGTTTCGAAGAAGCCAAGATGCACCCCTCTGTTATCAAGCGCATTGCGAAGGGGCTATGAGCCCGGTTCACGTCCGCGAACTCCACATCACTAGGCTGCATCCCTCTTAGGAGTGAGCTACAAACGGTTGACCTTCCGATTCCAGGGCCGCGACTTCAGGCTAACTGATGTCTTCGGGCATTTGATCGAGCCGATAATGGCGTAAATCGTCTCGGCAGAGAGCTTGGTCCACGCCTGCGCACTGGGCCGGACGGTTCTTGCCCAAGAGAATCGCTATCATCTCATCCCCTTGAAGTAGGGATAGATCAAGGATTCCCCGTTCCAGATTTTCAGGATAAGATCCTGCGAGAGAGGACTTAATGCGCGGGCATATTCTGAATGCCCGACTTCCAAAGTGACCTATGTCGAATTGTCTTCACGGGACAAAATTCACATAATCCTTATGATTGTAGAGGTAGGGCCGCAGGGACTTGAACCCTGGACAAAGGGATTATGAGTCCCCTGCTCTAACCAACTGAGCTACAGCCCCGTTCCAAGGAAATGCACGGCAAAATGCCGCGTTCGAAGGAGCCGGATTCTACGATGGGTTGTGGGCGGGTGCAAGTGGGTGTTGGCATGGTTTTAACGGGGTCAAAACGTGAGTTAACCCTGTTGCGTGGTTTGATTTCCCTCATTTGTAAAGCCAATCAGGGGAGGGAAATCGAGCGCCGAGTCTCGATTCCAGGCTTTCTTGGGAAAAAAGAAGAAAACGAATACTAGAAGATTGCATCGATCCTCTCTAACTTGTCGACTCAATCGCACTTCGACGGGTCTGCAAGACTTGATCCGATCCTGCAATGGAAGAGTCAGCTAGCATATTAGGATGGGAGACAGCCGCTGTATCAGTGGCTGTTTTTATCGGTATTCTGCTATTGGTTAGGTTCGCCATGGGGGGATCTTTCGGCAATGTGCATGATGATTTTGGTGGCCCCACAGCCCCCCCCTTGGGCCAAGCATCTGCAGGCATATCTTCATTCAGTCCTAGGCAGGCTACTTCGGAGGACAGAAAGGGCGACTCTCGGCACAGCAGTAAGCCCCACGATCCTGAGGAGAAAAAATGGGACGATGAGCTATCATCGCTTTTGGGGCCTGACGTTAGAAGCGGCAGTGAAGGTAAAACTGAGATTAAGTCAGCTGATTCCAACCTGGAATCATTTTTTGGTCCTCGATCAAAACGAAAGATCGAGTCTGAACCGCAGCCGGATATCGGATCTGAGGCTGATTTGCCGATTGAATCCAATTCTAATGCAGTAGCTGACCTCGAACCTGAGATCGAGAATGAGCTGGATTTAAGATCGAGGCTCAAGGCTGACATCAAAGCAGAGTTGCAAGCCGAACTGAAGGCCGAGTTGGAGTCTGAGCTCAAGGCCGAACTGAAGGCCGAGATCAAAGCAACGTTGGAAACGGAATTCAAGCTTGGCTCCGAAGCGCAAACGACGTCTGATGCCGATTCTACGGCAGAGCCAGAACTCGAGGCAGAGTCGGCGTCCGAAGTGGTGCCCGCAAAGAATTGGAGATACGGCTTGCTGGAGGCAGCATATACGGTGGATCTCGACAGGAGTGAGGACTGGGAGCCGAATCGAAAGAAATTCGAACCGATCTCCGAAGAAGGGTTGCTTGAACCACCTGAGGAGTTGATTTGCGATGAATCTTCCGTTGAGCCTAGTCTTGCCCCGGCTTCGAAAACTGAAGGTTCTCCGATAGCCGCTGAAGAGAGACGCCCGCAAGAGGCAACTGTTCCGCTAAAGCCTCGTGTCGCTGAGGTGAATAGCATTCTGCCATCGCCCACGGAATCTGAAGCACCTGCCATGCCCCCGAAGGCGCCAGCAACTCCTGTAGCCAGAGTGAACCCTATCAAACCTATAGCGCCGATCCCCTCTGAGGCTTCACCCCCCGAGGCGATCCAACCGTCTTCCCCCTCAGTACCAGCATTGCGGCCAAGCCCAGTCCATCCCACTAATCCAGTTGTCAGAACAGCTGAGCCGCTAGCTACGGGTGCCTCACCTGCCTCTTTTTCCCCGCCGGCCCCGATCTTGCAGCCTGATGAGAGTGTGCCAAAATCTAAGTGGGCTCAGCTCTTTGGTAAAAAGGATCCCAGTGAGCGCATTGGCAAACGAGTTCCCATCAAGAAGGGGAAACTTAAAGGTCGCTATGGAACGATCATGTCGGTGGATGGAGACGCCGTTACGATCGCTGATAAGGTGGGAAAAACGACTGTCGTCAGTGCCTCCGATTTGTAGCAATATTTTAAGGATGAAGGCTCGACGGCCTGAGGGATTGGTTACATGATTTCGACCAACTTTAGATTCGCCTGAGGCGGTCATCTTGAACCTCTCTCTGGCGTGCAAAACGCAGATCTTCTTATGCCCAATTTAGTGAGCCACCCCTTCCCTCATGTGACTTCTCTATTTCGCCAAGTGATAGGCTTGTTGAGCCTGATGTCAGGACTCGTGGCGTTGGTTGCGTTTCCGACTTTGGCGCGGAGCGAAGTCCCCTATCTCGTGATTGATGGCACCGTTTCATCGAACGGGCGCTACGCGATTGGCTGGGGACTTCCCTACGAAATGCTAGATCAGTCTGATCCTGACAATATTCTTTCGGAGCTCGATACAGATAAGGTCGAGAACTACCTCATCGATCTGCAGAGTGGTGCGATCATGGCGACTCTGAATTCGACCCATTTTGCGGCCGGTGGTTCCGTCAAAAATCACAGTAGCCTCATGGTATCGTGGAGGAGTGACAGCCTGGCTGCATTCATCATAAACGATGGTAAATGGGGGTATGATTCCGTTGAGGTGATCTATGTGATTGAGCCCGAAAAAGAGTGGGCGCAATGTTCTGATGCAATTCCCCTAACTGACTCGCTGAACCGGCTTTTTCGAAGTCAATTGAAGCAACGTTACCCCGGGAAAGGCGAGACAATAGATAATCTGCTTTTCTCTGCAATCCCAAATGATTGGAGTGGTGATCACGCCATCCAACTGCAGGCGTATGGTCAGCTCGTTAAGCAGGAATCTGATGTCAATTTTGATGAAATCGTCACCCTGACTCTGCCGCAACCCACTCTGGTTGGTATTGAGGGGGAACCGGCTGCGCCTGTTGGAGTTGCAGGAGGTAGAGACGAGGGTCCTTTTCTGATTACGGCTAATTCGGCCGGTGCAATCAAACTCGGGATGACTGTGTCGGAAGCTCATCGGGCGTTACCACGTGCGGTATTCTCAAGGACGTCTGACGGTGAAGGGATCGCCCTGATTTCAGTGGATCAAGATGGCGAGAATTTGATGTATCTTTACGCGGGTGAATACGATCCGGCTGCGGCGATTGATGAGAATGCAGTTATCGATCAGGTGTGGGTGTGGGGAGAGCGCTTCCACACGGTTGATGGGATTCATGTAGGGACTACAATCGAAAACGCAGAATCTGTCTTGGGCGAGGTCGACCAGATCATGATGAGTGAAATCGAGTCGAGGGAGTATGCTGACTTCCTCAACCAGCCTTCGGGACTCGCCTTTCGTGTCATTCACGAATCAAACACCGCGGGACTTTATCTGAACGGAGGGAGTATCTCATCCAGGTATCGGCCTGGTGCCTTTATTTATTCCATTGAAGTAAGAGGTGCCTCCATCATGCAGGACGGTGCGATTGCAGGTCTGTCGCTTGACGCTCAGGGAGACAGGGTTTGGACTCTTGCCGGGAAGCGTTCTCTTGGCCCGGTTTTTCAGGGGCAGGACGAGATCTGGGAGGCATTTGGTCAAGCGATACAGACCTGGGAATTCGATGACTCGGGGATCGTATTTGACATGATCTCGGATGAGATTGGTGGACCCAAATCCATCTTTTCGATCACGATGAAGGCACCCTGTACTTTGAAAACCACAAAGGGAATCGGAATTGGTGCGTCCAAAGCCTCAGTGATCGCCGCCTATGCCGAGTATTTACCAGATCAGGAAGGCTACGACGTATTCTTTGACGGACAGGATGTTCATCTCGTTGGATCGATCTACGGGGGCATGTTGTTCACCTTCGAGAACGGGCAGGTTTCAGAGATTTTTCTCGGAGCGATGGCGGAGTGAGTGACATCGCCGGCTCGCTCACTCGTCTTTGGGTTCCCGATCGATTGACTCAATCTAAAACTGCTTCGCTGATACGAACGCATACCTCGGTTCCCTTTCCCTCTGCGGTGTCAGAACCGATCCAAATATCGCCGCCATGACGCTTGGCTACTCGTCGACACATGGCGAGTCCAATCCCCGAACCTGAATACTCGTCAGACGGGTGCAAGCGGTGGAATATCTCAAACACTTCTTTATGATGATCCGCCGGGATGCCGATGCCATTGTCCTTCACTGTGAATTCCCAGGAGTTCTCTGCCCCAATCCTATTTGCAGAGATTTCGATCTGCGGGGTGACATCGTTCCTGCGGTACTTAATCGCGTTTTCGACCAGATTCTGGAATAGCTGGACCAGTTGGCGACGATCAGCAACAAGCGTCGGCAATACACCATCTCCGGCAACAGAAATGCGGGCCCCTGATTCCTCGATGGCACCGCGGAGGCGGGCGCAGACTTCATCGAGCACCTCTTGTGTGTCGAGCTTCTCAATGAGGTCAACGTTCGAATTCACATGGGAGAATGCCAGTAGGTCATCAATTAGAATCTGCATCTTTTTCACTGCATCCATTACGAGGGTGATCCACTCGTCCGCCTCCTCATCGAGCTTTCCATGATACCGTTTCTGAAGCAGGTCGGTAAATCCGCCGACACTCCGGAGAGGGGCTTTCAGGTCATGTGACGCGACATAGGCAAAGTGCTGCAATGCCTCGTTGCTCTCCTCGAGTTTGAGCTCGTATTCTTTTCTTCGCCTTTCGACCTCCTCTTTCAAGGTGATGTCCTCGATGATCGCAAGAGTCTGTGGGCCGTCGTCCATGTCCACCGCCTCCTGGATGACAGCGACCGGAATTTGTGTGCCATTCTGGTGCCTCGCAAAAGGAGTCGATTCTGTTGCGGGGGCTGCAGCATCTTTCGGGCTGGCCGTTTGGCCGCCCTCACCCGCCTGTATAGGTTTAAGAAACGGCACAAACTGACTGGCTAGTTGGCCAAGAATTGAGTCAGGAGGAAGTCCAAAGAGCTTTTCACTGGCCTGGTTTGCGAGGGTGATAAACCCGTTGTCGTCAATCAAGAAGACCGCCTGAGGAAAGGCTTCCACCACCCGAGCAAATCGCAGGCTACCGACTAATTTTTCGTGTCTAATGCTCTGAGAATAGAAGAGTCCTACCAGGAGGGTGATCAACAATCCCCCCGGAATGATAAGTAGTGATGTGGTCGACTGCCTAAGTCTCCTGAACTCGGGCTTCTGCTTGATTTCGATCCGCCAGGTTCGCCCAGGCATTTTTGGGTCTCCCAAATAGGTCGGTCCGACTGGCTCAAACTGATTGTCCTTGGGACTTCCAATCTGGTGAATCAGTTCGAGATCACCAGTCGAAGATTCATCGTAGAGTTCCACCCCAATTCCTTCGAAATCAAGATCGGCGAGGGCTGAATCGATCAGGATACCTACCCGAAATACTCCTGAAATGTATCCTAGCAAGGCCTCATTCCGAGAATCAGCGGGCGGTACCCCTAACTTCCCTCGATCGCGGATAAAGACTGGCCAGTAGATGAGTAATCCTTCTCGGTCCTTAAGATCCTGGACGAGCACAATGGGGGCCGTTGCCACAGGTTCGCCCCTGATCATGGATTGTTCCAGAGCCTCTAGGCGATCAGGTTCGGACCCGAGGTCGAATCCTAAGGCTGTAAGGTTTCTCCTCTGCGGTTCAATATATAAGACGGGGAAGTAAATGTCAGTTGGCGATCTGGGAACTAGTTCACCCTGAGCATCTAGCTCGGTGAAGGCGAATTCTGCTACCCCCGACTCCTTTGCTTTAGATTCAATCGCATCACGCTCGGGGCCTAATACCTTCGGTACCCATCCGAGGGCATATATGGAGTCGCTGTTGGCTACCATGCTCTCAGCGAATGTGTGAAATTCAAAGCGGTCGACTTTCTTGAAAGCGTGAAAGAGTCCTGCGACTGCTTCCAATGTCAAAACCGAGCCATGGACTTGCTTGGTTATAGCCAGCTCCAGCTCCAGCGCCCGGTTTTCGAATTCCAGACGAACTCTCGCCTGCTCAGTTTTGTCGAGGGCTCTCCATACCAGTCCCGTGAGAATGATTCCCAGAATAATGACACCCACCAACCGCGGCAGTGCCCCTACTGGCAGCCGGGATTTCATGTCATATCACTTGGGATGCGTGTCATGGGGCGATGGCAAAATTGAGATCCTTCGTTAGGAGGGGCTTCGCGATTTGTACCGTTATGATGGGCCTCTATCAGATCGTTAAGGGAGTGTAGTAGAAGACACCTTCCTAACTTACTAATAACCAAAGAGTCAGTCGATCAAATTCTAGCCTGATGCGATCACTAATCTCGGCGTAGCACTAGCACTACATCAGATGATTGAGCATCAAACTTCTGTGGGCGATCCGGTTCATGGTGAAAGTCATAGCACTCAACGAGGGATAGCTCGGGCACTTTCCGAATGAGACTTCGCAGCTGTCGAGCCGAGTATGTCCGGCATTGCCAATGGCTCTCTTGCAGTCGGACTTCGCCATCGGGAAGTGTGATCCGCATTCGAGTGCGAAGGTCCTCGACCCTACGGCGCTGATTGGCTGGCCATGTCCGCGTGTTGCAGATCAGTTCAACTCCACCTCGGTCCGCCATCCAGCGCTCGTGGGTGATGCGCGGGTTCGAATAGTCGGTCAGATGTATCCCCAGCACGAACAGGCCACCTGATTTCAAGGAGTTGGCCACTTGTTGAATACAAGCCAGAGCCTCAGATTCTTTGCGGAGATATTTGAATGAGCTGATGAGACAATGGGCTAAGTCAAACTTTCGGCGACCCGGCACTTGAAAGGACTCCATTAGGTCGCTCCAAAGCAGTGGTTTGGAAGGATCTTTTCGAGGACAATCCGGGGCAGATGCGGCGACCCGATCTCGAGCGAAGGCCAGCATGTGAGGGTTGGCGTCGAACCCGGCTGCCCTCCACCCGCGGGATCTCATCTCCTGAACGAGGCGTCCGGTGCCACAAGCCAACTCAATCACTGATGGAGCCTTAGGGGCCCGTCCACTAGATTCCCCGTGCTGCTGGTAGACCGACTCGAGAAATGTCGCTTCCACGGCCGTATCCACATCGAAAATGATGTCGTAGTAGAGCGGACTGTCATACCAGTCGATCAGCTCAGTGGTCGGCATAGTCGGCAGTCTAGAGATGATGGCCCGAGTGTCACTCTGTTATTGTGCTGATATTGAGACAGCAGCTCAACCGCTCTGAGTGGTCAACCCCTGGCTACTGTTGGTTCTCAGGCCTTCAGTCACCATATGCGGTCAGACTCCGGTATTGGCGGCGAAGTTAGGCTTGATTGAGACAGTTTATTATGGTAATTATAATAATAGTTAAAATTTTCACCCAAAATGAAATCCTTTCTGCCCTCACTTCGCGCTCTGGTGACGGTGATCCTTATGGGTTCGCTGGGATTCCCCCTGTCTGTTGAGGCGGGCTTATTTGGAAAGAGTAAGGAGAGAAAGGCTCTATCGGCCCCCCAGCATAATCGGACTCTGGGAGCACTTTTTCAGCCACCGTCGTATGACCTCCCTTACACAGACTGGGAGTATCGGCGTCAGTCACAGCGAAAAAGTTCGTTTTTCATGGGGAATCCGGATCCGTCCCCACAGATGCTTCAACTAGTCACGGTGATCCGCGATCGAGCCGCGCGAATCTCTGGTTTCGGGCTAGCCTACAAATTTGGAGGTGACCACCCCACCGAGGGCGGCATGGATTGCTCGGGAACCATGCAGTTCCTGCTCAGTGACATCGGCTTTGAGGATATGCCCCGGACCAGCTATCACCAATACGAGTGGTTGAAGAAAAACCGGACACTTCAGCACTCCAAGAGTATTCCTGAGCGGATGGGAGGAAGGAAGGGGCTCAAGCCCGGAGATCTGATCTTCTGGGGCGGCACCTATCATTCCGGTCACAAAGTTTCCCACGTCATGATCTATCTCGGCCAGGATAACGACGGGACGCACTACATGTTCGGTGCTCGAGGCAAAAAGAAAAAGGGACACTTTGGAAGCGGAGTCGATATCTTCGAACTCCCGTCTGGCTACCAGAAGAGCCTGATCGGCTTTGGGTCCCTGCCTGGGGTAGCATAGTCGATTTCTGGCTGCATTTGCGTCACTCGATGATTGTTCTTGTCTAGGGCGCGTGGGGTTTGTGATAGTTCCGGAATGTTACACAAGGCTTTGGCAGGGGTAGCCGGGATCTCAATGCTGTCATTTGTCCTGGCTAGCTGCGGCCGGGAGAGTGTTTCCGGGCGGGATCGCCCCATGCCGGAATCCTACGCCCTGCTTGAAGACGTAGCTGATAGCGCTCTTTTTGAATCACTATCCGGCGGCACAATTGTTCTGGAGACGATCGTGACAGGAAAAGCTGACTTTGAGGCGTGGAAGTCGACTCACTCTAAAGCCAATGTTTCGGCGACTCTGTTTCGTCGCGAAGTGCAGGAGTGGATCCGTCAGGAACGTGGTCGGATAATGGACACCCAAGTTGTTCAGGCTACCTTTGGTCGTCCGGCAGTAGTCACTACAACGCTTGAAGTGATCTCTCAGTCGCCGCTTCGTGAGAATTCGCGTATCCCTTTTGATGTGATCTATCCCAGTGCCGAGTTGAAGGTCAATTTGAAGGGTGGGTCTTCCGATGGTGATTTCCTGCTGAGTCTTTCAAGGCGACAATCGCATCAACTTCATGGTGGAGTTGCTATCAATAGTCTTCCGGGTGCAGCCCAATCAGTCATGGAAACCACCATTAAAATGAAGCCGGGACAGTATGGTTTTCTGGGAACTCGCGTTCCAGGCGAATCAGAGATCCTTCCCCGTATCCCCAATCCTATCATCCTCACCTTTGTCCGAGTAGACACCATTTGAACCTCGTTTTGCGCTACGATCAATCGTTATGAAATCAGTCCCTTACTCCTTAGTTTGTACTTTATTAGTTCTTGTTTCTTCATCGGCCTATTGCCGAGATTCCGATGATCCTGCAGCGCTGGTGAACAAGGTCTATCATATTCCTGCTCCATTTCTCATCCCCCTTCCAGTTGAGCATAAAGGGCCCTCAATAACCATGATTGATGCAGAGGGGGTATTCGAAAAGCGGCAGCCCCCCTCGTTAGAGGCTCTCTTGAAGTCGATGAATCTGACACTGCCGACAGGTGGCGAGTTCACCTATGATAGGGATAGGGGGACGCTTGGTCTCACCGCCGATAATACAACCCATGCACGATTGGCCACGCATTTCGACAAAGTGGCCAGTGACAGTGAAAAGCAGCTCTACACCATCGTCGAATTCATCGAGGTTGAGCACATGGATTTCAGCGACTGGTTGTTGTCAAACCGACTTTCGGGTGACGCAACAGCACTGCGCCACGAAGTGCAGGATTGGCTTCGTGATAAGGATGGTCAAATTCTCGAGACCGCGCTGATTGTGGCTCGTTCCGGGCAGCGTGCAAAAGCCGAGTCGATCAGTGAAGTTGTCTATCCGACTGAGACGACTCCTATCGGACTGCCCAACACTCTGACGCTGTCTGACGATGCGGAATTGCCTCAGACGAGTCTCTACGGCAGCGCCTACGAAGCGCGCAATGTCGGAACTACAGTGGAAGTGGACCCGGTCCTCGGGGCGGATGGTTCAACGATCGATCTCAATCTGGCGCCGGAGATGGTATCTCTTGAGGGATACACAGAATGGTTCAACGAAGAGATGGATCCGAACCTGCGGACCCGTATGCCAACCTTCTACGCCATGAAGGCGACGACACAGGTGACTCTGACTGACGGGCGATACGCGCTTCTCGCCTCTACCCGCCCCATGAAGGACGAAGATTCAGATCGGGATGATGCGCTTGTATTGATCTTTGTCCGGGTCGATATCAGCAACGCGGCCGATTGGTGGATTGAAAAAGAGTGAGCGAATAGCTGAAGATGCCTATCATCTTCCCCCTTTTTCTGATCTGACGTCCGTGTTTCTGCCATCCCTGAATACGCGAAATGGCTTGCCGTTGCGGTCATCCCAAGGCATAGATTCCCCCATGCTGAAATCCTTTTTCTCTGCTCTGGGAGCTGTGGTGGTGCTGACTGCGTCCGGTTTGGCCGCAGACCGCCCCAATGTCCTCTTCATTTTTAGTGATGACCACGCGCCTCACGCCATCGGGGCCTACAATGGCTGGCTGGCACCAGTCAATCCGACACCGAACATCGATCAACTGGCTTCTCAGGGGATGTTGTTTGAGAACAGCTTCTGCACCAACTCTATCTGCGGGCCGAGCCGGGCCGTGATTCAGACCGGTAAACACAGCCACAAGAACGGGTTCATGAATAATGGCAACTCGTTTGACTGGAACCAGCAAACCTTTCCCAAGATCCTCCAGAAAGCAGGTTATGAGACCGCCATATACGGCAAGTCGCACCTCAAGGGAGAGCCTCAGGGCTACGACGACTGGAAAGTATTGCCAGGTCAGGGGCTCTACTACAATCCTGACATGCTGACGCCAAAGGGCAAAGTCACCATCGAAGGTCACTGCACTGATATTGTCACCGACCTCGCGGTCGAATGGCTCAAAGAAGGCCGCAAAGGTGACAAGCCTTTCATGCTGATGGTCCAACACAAGGCACCGCACCGCAACTGGATGCCGGCTGAGCGACACCTTCATCTCTACGACGATATCGAGATGCCCGAGCCGGCTACCCTCTTCGATAAATGGGAAGACAACACGCCTGCCGCCAGGTATCAGGAGCTTGAGATCGATGGTCACATGGACATCAACTACGACCTCTTTCTCGATCTAACCCCGGATTTCGCTCAAGAAGCCTCACAGAAGCGCCAGGACAAATCGGCGTGGAATAACATGAAGCGGATGACCGAGCCTCAGCTCAGTGCGTGGTATGAGGCCTATCAGCCGAAGGATAAGGCGTTTCACGAAGCGAAGCTGACAGGTGATGATCTGGTTCGCTGGAAATATCAGCGTTACGCCAAGAACTACCTGCGTTGCGTCAAAGGTGTCGATGAAAGCGTTGGCAAGTTGATGGGCACACTCAAGGAGCTTGGCCTCGATGAGAACACAGTAGTGATCTACTCATCGGACCAAGGTTTCTACATTGGAGACCATGGCTGGTATGACAAGCGATGGATGTATGAAGAATCCCTCAAGATGCCCCTCATCGTCAAATGGCCCGGTGTTGCTGAGGCAGGATCCCGCAGTCAGGAGCTGGTTCAGAACCTCGACTACGCGTCAACGTTTCTGGATATGGCAGGGGCTGAAATCCCTTCTGATTTGCAGGGCCAGTCCCTCGTCCCTCTACTCAAAGGTGAAGGGGAAGGCAAATTTCGCGATGCGATTTACTACCACTATTACGAATATCCCAGCGTCCACATGGTGCCTCGTCAGAATGGTGTCCGAACCGACCGCTACAAGCTGATTCACTTCTATCAGTTCGATGAGTGGGAGCTCTACGATCTACAGGAAGACCCTGACGAACTGACTAATATCTTCGAGACAGCCAGTCCCGAGTTGGTTTCAACGATGAAGCAAAAGCTTTCTGATATTCAGGAATTTTACGAGGACGACAGCGATTTTACAGTCTTCCCGGCTGAGAAGCAAAAGGAGTTCTGGCCTGAGGAGCGCTAGAGGAACTGTAGGGCTTCTTCTGCCGCCCAATAACCGCCCATGCCATGAACACCGGCACCGGGCGGAGTTGAGGCCGAGCAGATGAAGATATCTTTCGCGGGTGTGGTGTGAGGCTTTAGCCTCGCCACGGGGCGAGTCAGAAGCTGACGCCAGTCGGTGACGCCCCCCACAATATCCCCGCCGATGAGATTGGCGTTGTAGCCTTGGTAGTCAGCGCAGTTCATCGTGTGCCGTGCTAACACGCAATCACGAAAACCGGGGGCGAACCGCTCCAGTTGTCTCTCTATTGACTCTGTCATGTCGACGGTTGACCCATGTGGGACGTGACAGTAGGCCCAGAAAGTGTGCTGATTTTTCGGGGCTCTTGTTTTATCGCAAACGCTTTGCTGAGCAGTGAGGACAAAGGGTGATTCGCTGTGAGTCCCCTCCCAGGCTTGCCTCTCCGAAGTCGTAATTTCGTCGAGAGTGCCTCCGACATGTACCGTGCCTGCTCGACGGCAGGATGCTGCAGTCCATGGAACTGGCTCGCTCAGCGCATAATCGATTTTGAAAATTCCGGGTCCATGCCGGTATTTCTTCAGCTTCCGGCAGTAGGTAGCGGGCAACCGGCTGCCGGCAATTCGGGCCAGTGCCGAGGGCGATGTGTCGAAGACATAGGCGCGAGCCTGAGGAAGATCGTCCATTGAGTGGACGGCCTGGCCAGTGACTATTTCGCCCCCGAGTGAACGCAGGTAGGACACGAGCGCTTCCGAGATTCGCTGAGAGCCTCCTTTGGCCACCGGCCATCCGAAAGCGTGCGCCACCAGCATGAGCATCAGTCCTATGGCGTTAGTGGAGAGCGGGCGATCCAACGGCATTACGGCATGAGCAGCATTCCCTGCGAGAAGTGCTCTGGCGCCCTCGTCTGAGAACCAGGCGCGGGCCGATTCGAGCGTCGAAGGCAGTGCCATGAGGCCAAAGCGGCCTACGATGGTCGGGTGAACCGGTATTTGAGGGGGGGCGAGGAGATCTTCAAGTAGCTCGAATGCATCTCCGAGGAGAGGGAGAAAAAGGCGTCGATAGGTCGCTGCCGATGAGGGATCGAACTGAAGAGAGGTCTCCTCCACCGAGCGATGGAGGACGGTTGCGGTCCCGTCGTCAAAGGGATGAGCTAGAGGGATATCAGGATGTACCCACTCCAGACCATGCTGATCCAAAGGCAGCGAACGGAGAAAGGGCGAAGCCAATCCCATGGGGTGAATGGCCGAGCAAACATCGTGATGAAATCCCGGGAGTGTCAACTGGGCGGTTCGGGTGCCTCCGCCCGGTTCATCGTGGGCTTCAATCACGAGCACAGATTGCCCCTCTTGTGCCAGGCGGATAGCGGCGGCAAGACCATTTGGTCCCGATCCCACCACTACCGCGTCGTAGTCACTCGCCATCTTCTAGCATTCCGCCGGAAATCCCATCCGGCAAGTCACGAAAAAGCCGCTCCCGGAATCACAAGGATCCGACAGCGGCTGTCAATTCATCGAAAGTTCAGTCGATTAAAGCTGACCGCAGTCTTTCACATTGATGGCCTTCGAAGTCTTGCCGCTGCGGCTCCCAAGAGCCTCCAGCTTCTCGACCACATCCATGCCTTCAACCACTTTGCCGAAGACGCAGTGGTTTCCGTCGAGCCAGTCGGTCACCACGGTGGTGATGAAGAACTGGGATCCATTCGTGTTCGGGCCGGCATTCGCCATGCTGAGGATTCCGGGCTCGGTGTGCTTGAGCTCAAAGTTCTCGTCTTCGAACTTCCGACCATAGATGGACTGGCCGCCAGTTCCATCACCGTTGGTGATGTCGCCGCCCTGGCACATGAAATCAGTAATGACTCGATGGAAAGGGCTCCCTTTGTAGCTGATGCCCTTCTCTCCGGTGCACAGGCAGCGAAAGTTTTCCGCTGTCTTCGGTGCGACGTCAGACCGGAGCTCAATGATGATACGCCCAGCCTCTTCTCCGCCAGCCTCCATGTCAAAAAAGACACGTGGTAGCTCGTTTTTTTCTTCACTCATAATATTTAAAAAATGATCTTAACTAACTTTTATTCAACAGGTTCTGCTGATTCAGCGATTTTTGCTGATTCAATGATGACATTCTCAATCGGGACATCACTCATCTTTGAATCGCCGCCCTTAGTGGTAACTACCTTCGAAGAAGTCTTGGTTTCGGCGATCTTATCCACGATATCCATGCCTTCGACGACATTCGCAAACACGGCGTATCCCCAGCCATCAAAGGAAGGGTAGTCGAGATTGTCGTTGTCCTTGTGATTAATGAAAAACTGGGACGTTGCGCTATGTGGATCACTGGTTCGAGCCATGGCGACGCTGCCACGACTGTTTTTGAGCCCGTTTTTAGCTTCATTTGTAACCGCTGCCTTAGTCTCCTTCTGTTTGATCTTACCGTCCTCGTGAAGAGCAAACCCCCCACCCTGAACCATGAAGCCGCCGATGACGCGGTGAAAGACTGTGTTGTCGTAGTAGCCCTCATTGAGGTAAGCGAGGAAGTTCTCCACTGTCTTGGGGGCCTTCTCCGAGTTGAGTTCCAGCGTGATATCACCGTGATTGGTCTTGATCAGGACTTTGGGGCCAGCGAGCGCCGGCAGGGTAAAACCGAACGCCAAAGCGCCGGCCAGCAGGGTGAATTTTGCAAAGTGCATCGTAGGTATGGGTGTAGTTAGCTCAAACAGGGTTACGAACCGGGGGAAACTCAGCGATAGGCTAAATGAAGTCAACCGTAGAACCTTCCCGGCTTTCCTCAGGAATTCGACGGATTTGCCTATACGTTTTTAGCCAAACTGGGTACAGCAGACGCGGCTTCCGTCTTGCCCTGAAGGGGCCATCATGTATTCTACTCACCTTATTCTTAGAATCCTCGTATCCTAAATTCATGTCTTCACTCAAACTTCATAATGCCATGTGGCCCGGGCTCGTCGGAAAAGGCGACGAAGAAGGCCAGGAACCCCCTATTTCTCTCGATCGCATGCTCGAGTTGACCGCTGCCGCTGAGGTAGGAGGTCAGAAATTCGACGGTATCGACTATTTCCTTTTTCACCCTCACACTGACCCTTACGCCAGCGAGGAAGAGTTGAACGGAATTGCTGATAAGATTGCCGGCTACGGTTTTGACGTAGGTTCGGTAGTCGCTCCTGTTTGGGGCGGCACGGTCGGTGACTCTGCCATGGGCGACGACGAAGCGACCGGCAAATTTCTGGAAGCCGTCAAAGTGGGCTGTCGCATCGCTGGAGCCTTCAACAAACACGGTGTCCGCAAGCGCGGTGTGATTCGAATCGATTCCGCTGAGTTCGGTCTCGCGAAGTGGGGCGAGAATCCTGTTGCCAACACTAAGCGTATCGCTTCGACCTTTCGTGAAGCCGCTAAGATCGCAGCTGATCACGGCGAGCGACTCGCTGCAGAGGGTGAGATTTGCTGGGCGGGAATGCACAGTTGGAAGGATATGCTCGATCTCCTTGAGGAGGTCGGAATGCCAGAAACACTGGGCTTCCAGGCTGATATGGCTCACACCTACCTCTACCTGCTCGGCTACAATGCTCCTGAGCAGGCTCTACTCAAGGAAGGCTATACCGAAGACGAGTTCTACGCAGCCTATGAAGAGATGACGGACAAGCTGCGTCCTTGGACGATAGACTTTCACGTGGCTCAGAATGACGGCACGGTTCACGGGGCAGGTAGTCACGATAAGACAGGTAAGCACTGTCAGGCCGACGATCCCAACGGTAAGCTGGATATCGTTCGCTGCGCTCAGTACTGGCTCAAGGATTACGCCGATCGCGGGATTGAACACATCTGTTGGGATGGATGCATGTTCTCCAATGAGGTTCTCGAAACCCCAGCGACCTGGAATACCATTCTCAAGTCGATGATTGACGTTCGTGACGCGGTATAACGCAGACGAACTTACAGTCAGCACTTCTATTTTCACAGCGGCTGCTTCGGGAATCCGGAGCAGCCGTTTTGTGTTTTGAGCAGGACTGAACAGGGTCAGGTTGGTCAGGTATCCCTGTTGAGTCATTTACATCGCTTTTACAGTCAAAGCATTGTCCCGAACGGAGGCGTAGGTTATCTTCGGGGTATGTCAGGCGCAGGAAAGTCCAGCGAACCCCTAATTTCAGGGCCGACTGTACCACTGACTTCGATTTACACCCCGATTCCCATTTCTCCGGCTGAGGAGATCTATCGGACAGGAAACGCTCTGTCGACCGGAGTCTGGATCAGAGAGAAAGTTCGAAAGCGGCAAAAGGCGACGCCTGAGCAGTCCTGCCGGAGAAAGGAGGCAGTTCAGTCATTGCTTGTTGCGATCTGTCTCAATCTTGTCTTGGTCGCCCTGCTCTTTTTGACTGTTGTTAAGATTCCTGCAGCGGGGAATGAAACCTCACTCCAAGTGATTATTCAGACTGAGGATCGCAAGAGCGAGCCTAGTCAGGCCAGCGGAGCCAGTAGCCCTACAGGCGGGGAATCTGAGCCCAAAAAGAGCCGCAACTCCAGGCCTCCCACAGGCATTATCACGACCACCCAACCCATACGGGTTGTGCCCAATGATAATTTTCTGGCGGACTCCTCTCTCGATCTGAACACGATGGAGTTCGAGACCGGAGCATCGAATTTCGGTTCGAGCCTCAATCGAAAGGACTTCACGGCTCTGAAGAGTGAAAGAAAGCGAGCATTTCAGGCTATGGTATCTGGTTCAGGCAGTGGCGGATCAGGCGGGAAAAGAGGTGTGGGAGTTGGAGCCCTCAAGGGATTGTTCCCCGCATCGAAGCTCGGGAACGGATCAGGCATGATCTTGTTCGTTGATATGTCAGGGAGCATGCGGCAGATCAGCCGAGTGGTACAAACTTATGTAAAAGAGAGCTTCAGAGGCAGTCGATCCATCGACATTTGGGGGTGTTCCCTCAACTCCACCCAGAACTCTTTTGTCACCAATATGTCCCGGGCCACGGCGGGAGATTCGCTCACGGACTACTACTTCGTGTGTGACCTTCAGGATGGCGAGAAGCCTGGAGGGATCGAAGCACTGCGAGCAAGCCTGCTGTCCGGGCAGATACCAAAGCGTCTCCATGTCATCAGTTTTGGCGAGCATCCCGGAATACTTCTGGCCAGACTCCTCAAAGAGACTGGCGGTTCATTCGACTATGTTTCCCCCTATTTGGCTGATCAACCGGAGGGAGAGTAGCGTTTCTCTGATCGATTCAGCCAGTCTTCGCTGACCTGTTCCAATAGGAGCGACCTTGATCGTCTCCAGAAAGCGCATGCATTGAGTCAAGATCGCGCCAATTTTACCGTTTCCATTTTGGGGCAGACTTGGTAGTTTCCGTCCCTCTAATTTGACCTGACATGAGTAACAATATCGAATCGCTTCAAAAGGAAGACCGCCTCTTCCCTCCTGCCCCCGAGTTTTCCGCCACTTCTCACGTCAAGTCGATGGAGGAATATGAAACGCTCCACAAGCAATCGATCGCCGACCCTGAGGCATTCTGGAGCGATCAAGCATCCAGTCTGACCTGGCAGAAGCCATGGCACACCGTGCTTGATTGGACCGACGCACCATTCGCGAAGTGGTTCGACGGCGGTAAGCTCAACGCGTCCGAGAACTGCCTTGATCGACATGTCGCGGCCGGAAAAGGAGATGATGTTGCTATTCACTTTGTAGGTGAGCCAGGCGACAAGCGCGATATCACTTTCTCGGAAATGCTGGCCGATACTTGTCGCTTTGCTAATGCTCTGAAGGCTCAAGGGATCCAAGCCGGTGACAGGGTCCTCGTCTATATGCCGATGGTTCCTGAAGCGGCGGTGGCCATGCTTGCCTGCGCCCGTATCGGAGCCGTGCACTCGGTGGTATTCGGTGGTTTCTCTGCCACTTCGATCAAGGACCGGCTCGAAGATTCCGAGGCCACTGCTATTATCACTGCCGACGGCGGATGGCGTCGCGGCAGCGCCGTTCCTCTCAAGGCAAACGTGGATGAAGCACTCGAAAGCTACACTGATGTCAAAACCGTTTTTGTACTGAAGCGTTGCGAGAACGAAGTTTCAATGACGGAGGGGCGCGATATCTGGTGGCATGACGCCACGGCAGGCGTGTCTGATGACTGTCCTGCCGAAGGATTTGATGCGGAGCATCCTCTCTTTATTCTCTATACTTCCGGCTCCACCGGTAAGCCGAAGGGCATTCTGCACACCACGGGCGGTTATCTGACTGGGTGCGCCACGACCTTTAAATACGTCTTCGATCATCAGCCGAATGACATTTACTGGTGCACGGCGGACGTAGGTTGGATCACGGGGCACAGCTACATTGTCTACGGCCCCATGGCCAATGGAGCGACTCAGGTGATGTACGAAGGGGCTCCTAATTTTCCCGATTGGGATCGCTTCTGGCAAATCGTCGAAGAATACAAAGTCACCATTTTCTACACCGCGCCGACCGCGATTCGTGCCTTTATCAAGGCAGGCGATCAGCACGTCGAGAAACACGATCTGAGTTCACTCCGGGTGCTCGGCACTGTGGGTGAGCCTATCAATCCTGAAGCCTGGATGTGGTATCACGAAAAGATCGGCGGCGGACGCTGCCCTATTGTCGACACTTGGTGGCAGACCGAGACGGGGGCAATTATGCTCACTCCGCTGCCCGGAGCTACCCCAACTAAGCCAGGAACAGCTACGCGCCCTTTTCTCGGCATTGATGCCGCTATTCTCGACGAGACTGGCCAGGAATGTGGCCCCAACGAGGGTGGTAAGCTCGTCATTCGGAAGCCATGGCCCAGCATGCTTCGCACCATTTACAAAGACCCTGAACGCTACAAAGAGACCTACTGGAACGAATACGAGGGAATCTATCTAGCAGGTGACGGAGCACGAACGGATGAGGATAACTACTTTTGGATCGTGGGCCGGCTCGATGATGTGCTCAATGTTTCCGGTCATCGCTTAGGCACTGCTGAAGTGGAAAGCGCACTGGTTTCTCATAACTCCGTTGCTGAAGCGGCTGCAGTGGGACGTCCCCACGAAATCAAGGGGCAGGCGGTCGTCGTCTTCGTGACCCTCAAGGAAGGCTTCGAGCCGAGCGATGACCTTGCCAAAGAGCTCCGGAATCACGTTGGATCCGAGATCGGAGCCATCGCCAAACCTGATGACGTTCGGTTTACTCAGGCCCTTCCAAAGACTCGCAGTGGCAAGATCATGCGTCGTTTGCTCAAGGAAATTGTCTCAGGCGGAGAAGTGACAGGTGATACCTCGACTCTGGAAGATTTCAATGTCGTGGCAAGCCTCCAGAAGGAGGATGGAGACGCCTAGCGTTGAATGGAGGTTCGGGTGCTGAATTATTTTACGTTTCCTAACCATTCCGATGCTTGACGGAACGGCAATTACCCCCTAGCTTCCGAGCTTTCCTCATCCTGAGGAATATCCAGAACATTCTGTAAACCAAATCCGAGTACCAGTCATGCCACAAATCGAAGTCAAAAAAGGCGAGCCTATTGATCGCGCACTCAAGCGCCTCAAGGGCAAAATGGAGTCCGAGGGCCTCATTGAAGAGATGCGCCGACTTCGCGCTTTCGAAACGCCGGCTCAGCGCACTAAGCGCAAGTCACGTGCGACAGCTAAGCGTAACAGGAATCGTTTTCGCTTCGTATTTAGCGACAAAGACACTTCCAAAGAGGAGTCGTAGAAGACTCCCCTTTCTACAGAATCTGGAATTTGACAAAAGCTGCCTCATCAAGGCGGCTTTTTTCATGCCCTCGTAGAAAACCGGCTGGCTACACCGCTGGTGCAATCGGGGCAGTCGGATCGATTGAGCGTGGGGTCACAACCTCGGCGGCGGAGGACTTCGACAGGGCCGGAGTAGTGCTGGAATTTGCAAACCGCTCAACGACTTTACTGGTGATGTAATCTTTAAACAGAGATTCGGCCGCTCCGGCTACAAAATCTACTTCGCTGGCATGATGGTGGAGTACCACCATTCTGAATTCTCCGTTGAACAGTATGACGAGATTCCCGCCATCGTAGCTGAAAGCGAGTTGGTCGGGGTTCCTGTTCTCCTGGGCAAAATAGAAGGAGATATCGTCGAGAATCGTGGAAAGCTCACTCACTTGCTCAGGCTGGAATGGCACGTCGCTCGAGATCACCTCGTGCTGTTTGGACAAGATGACGCCATACACGGACCCAGCCTTTTTGAGTGCCCGAAGTGTTGATGTAAGGCCTTCGGGGCTCATTTGGTGTTGATGTATTCACGGATTGAACTGACAAATTCCTGATACGGCACGCGGCGGTTCACAATCGCTCCGGCAACCTCAGGATTCTGAGGGTTGGAATTCGGATCAAAGCAGAATCCGATGGTATCTTCGCCTTCCCGGCATGTGGCACTGGCTACAGCGTCCATGCCAAGTTGTTCGCCCAGCAGAATTGCGCATTCCTGCAGAGCCATCAGGCTTTCGGCGAACCGGGCGGTGTCTTCAGGGCCGGTCTTCCCCTTTGCCGCTCCTTTGCTCGCCCGGAAAAAGCGTAACTCGCCATTCTCCAGAGAGTCATTCAGCAATTCATTTGATGTATTTCCACCTAGGGCCATATCGATGCTCACAGCTGTATCGGGAAAATTACCAGACTGCGGCTGAATGTCTAGAAGCTGTTAGAGAAACCAAGTGTTCAATCTAGTTCGATACTGAAGGGATCTCAAATCGAGGTGAAGAATCACTGCAGCCCACTGGCGGCAAAAAGCGCTAATCTGTTCTAATCCGCATGGAGGTGGCTCTACAATCGCCCAAGGAATTGAGCTTCCGGAACCTCAGTAGCTTTCTGCATCGCTAACTGACTAGTGATCGTATTCAGCCTTGCTAGATCAGAATCCAATCCCAGATACCCGGCACTCGATGTGGTCGAAGGATGGGTATTCGGGTTGGTGTCGTTGGCAACCCGGCTGTTTGACAGAGCCGGCATTTGCGGTATTCATTATGACTTGTGAAGTAATCTGACCATTTCAGCCAGACTGCTATTCTCGGAAAGTAAATGACCCTTCAACGATTGATTTCGGCCATTGTCACTAAGGCGGCTGTTCTCAGCTACTGCGCTGTGGCGTTCGCTGAAAATGGGGGCAGAATGAATGGTGAAGCGCTTTCGGAATCGGCTGATGAGATCACCACTCAGATAGCAGAGTTGGATGAGAGCCGGGAAGACCAATCCTTTTATGGGCCTTTCGAGACGGGGTTCGAAAATTGGGAGAACCTATGGGACTCGGTAGAATCAGCATCCGGGCTCAATCTGGTATTCGCTTACACCACTCTATTTCAGACAACCTCTATTGGAGCGACACCCGGTATGCGCAGTGGTGGAGCCGGTGATCTCGATATTCTGGGCCGCTGGAAGTTGATTGATGAGGTCAATGCCATCGAATGGCTCAATGAAGGAATACTCGGATTCAATTTCGAATACAGGCATCGGATTGGAGCCAACACGCCCTCGGATGTGGGCTTGGTTTCCGGTTCGCTATGGAACACGGCTACAGGTTTCAATGAGCAGGAGTTCGCTCCTATTCAGTATTGGTGGCAGCAGAAATTGTTTCAAAATCGGTTTATGGTTCGAATCGGCAAGCTCGACCCATCGAGCATTTTTGATTCCTATCGCTTCAACAGTTCCAATTTCTTTTTCGTGAATCAAGCCTTTGCCGATAACCCTACGATTCCTTTCCCTGATAATGGTTGGGGCGTGGTAGGAGCATGGTATCCTGACGATAACTGGTTCCTTCTCTTCGGAAGCACGAATGCAGACGGACGCAAAGTGGAGACCTCGACCACGCTTGATCAAGACATTGACGCGTGGTTTTCCGCCGCCACCGGCGGCTGGCGCGGGCCCGTTGGGAATCTGGGCGAAGGCCTCTACCAGATCACACTCTGGCACTCCGACCCGAAGACGAATTCGACTCGACCAGGTGCTACTGGTTTCTCCATTGTGGCTCAGCAGGAGCTCGGAAACCAATGGGTCCCCTACCTCCGATATGCGAGGTCTAGCGCTGCAGCAACGGACACTGAGCAGCTCTTTACGATAGGAGCGGTTCTTGAAGACCCTTTTGGTCAGAATGGCGACCGGTTAGGAGTCTCCGGGGGATGGGGCTCGCCGTTCGACAGAACTCTGCGCTCTCAAGGAGTTGGAGAGATTTTTTACCGATTTGAACCGTTCCCAGAGTTCCAAATCACACCGAGTTTTCAATTCACGTCCAATCCCTCACGCGACCCGAGCCAGTCGCTCATTGGGATTTTCGGGATTCGTGGAAGAATTAACTTCTAGGCTGTGCTGTGACCGCCGAGTATGGCAACGCTCTATTGCGCTGTCTAGAGAGCGGACAAACGGCTATTCTATCCAGGATGACACTTGCCAACAAAATCACTGTCACGCGTCTGCTTCTAATCCCCGTGTTCGTGGTTTTCGCCGCATACTACAGTATCAGCATTACAGAGGGCCAAGAGGACACACGGCTTAGATGGGCTGCCCTTATTGTCTTTGCACTGGCATCGTTGAGCGACGCTCTGGACGGGTATATTGCCCGAAACTTCAACCAAAGCACGAAATTGGGCCGTGCATTGGATCCTGTTGCTGACAAATTACTCCTACTTTCCGGAGTGGTCACACTGAGCGTGACGCAGTGGCACTCCGGACTCCCCATTTGGTTTGCAGTCCTTGTGATTGCTAGGGATGTCACCATTGTTGTCGGCGTCATCATTATTCATTATACGGTTGGAAAAGTGGCGATGAAGCCTCTCATCACCAGTAAAGTTTGCACTTTTCTACAGTTAAGTTGCGTCTGCTGGGTTTTGGTGGACTTTTGGAGCGTCGACGCCCGACCCCTGCCGTTGGAGATCCTGATTCTCCTGGCTGCCGTTTTCACCCTCGTCTCCGGCTACCAGTATATCGTGGAAGGTATTCATCAGCTGAAGGTACACGGGCACACGAGTCCAGATTCTGATGTCCCATAAACTTCAAGCCCAGATTGCAATTGTCGGTCGTCCCAATGTCGGGAAGTCCGCTATATTTAACTGCATCGCCAAACGGAGGATTGCGATCGTCCACAACGAGCCCGGAGTCACCCGCGACCGGGTCGCTACGGACTGTCAGCGCCCTGAGGGGATTTCCTACGAGCTGACTGACACGGGCGGTATCGGAGCGCTCCTCGATGACGGCTTTGCGAATCAAGTTCGCGCAGAAGCTGACATTGCAATCGAATCGGCTGATCTCATTCTTTTTGTCGTCGATGCCCGAGAAGGCGTTCACCCCATCGATCGTGAACTGGCTAACATTTTGCGATCAGGAGGCGCCCCTGTGATCATCCTCGCCAACAAGGTCGATACCGATATTACCAACCTTGATGCAGCAGAGTTCTCGGTTCTCGGTTTCAAGAATCAGGTCAACACATCAGCCGCGCACGGCCGAAATTTCGGTCAATTGGAGGAACTGATTCAGACTTCCCTTTCTGAGCTTGGACTCAAAAACCTCCAAACCGACGGCGCCGAAATACCGCCGGTGAAAATTGCTATTGTGGGGCGACCTAACGTTGGAAAGTCTTCACTAATCAATGGAATTCTGGAAGATGATCGCAGCATCGTATCGAACGTGGCTGGAACCACTCGCGATGCTATCGATGTGCCCTATCAAAGGGACGCAAAGGATTACACGCTGATCGATACTGCTGGGATTCGAAAGCGAAACAGCCGGGATACATCAGTTGAGGTCTTTTCGGTGATGCGTTCAGAGAAGTCGATTCGCAGGGCCGATCTTTGTCTCCTAGTGATCGATGCCTCTTCTGGAGTCGTCTCACAGGATCGTCGTATTGCCAGAATGGTGATCGATGCGAAACGGCCCTGCATTGTAATTCTAAATAAGTTCGACCTCTATCATCCTGATGCTGACTTTCAGGACCGAATTGATCAATTCAGGGAAGAACTTGGCGATGATCTGTTCTTCCTCCCCTACGCCCCAAAGGTTGCCGTATCAGCGAAGAATAAGGAGTTCCTCGGGAAAATATTTCACGAGATCGAGAACGTTGTTGAGGCAGCTTCCAAGCCAATCACAACAAGTGTGCTGAATCAGCTGCTGCAGCGGTCTATTGAGCGTAATCCACCACCGGTTCGTCATTCCAAGCGCCTCAAGCTTCTCTACGCAACGCAGAAACGTAGTGATATTCCTCAAGCGGTGCCTGTGCCAGAGTATCTTCTCTTTGTGAATTACGCAAAATTGCTAACACGTACCTACGAGCGATTTCTTGAGAACCAGATTAGAAAAGAGCATCCGATGGAAGGCCTCCCTTTCATCTTTAGAGCGCGATCAAGAATCAGCAAGGACAAGGGCGGTAGTAGTAGCCGCGGCAGAAAAATGAGTGAGTCCGAGGGGACGGAGGAGAGCAGTCCTGCAAAGAGCCCCAAGGCTAAAGGCAAGGGTAAGCCGTCTGATAGGCCTCGTGGATCGTCAAAAAGAGGCAGCACCAAGCACAAAGGGCCAGGCCGCGGCAGAGGGCGGTGATCGCCCCCTGTTTTAGCGGGATCTGATTTCCTCTATCTTTTCCGGAGAGGCCGGCAATACGTTTAGCTTGGCTTTGTCAGGAATCTCTACGACTGGATTCTCCTCGTAGAGATACGACTCCATAATCATGTAGATTTTTCCGTCCTCATTAGGGCTGAAAGTGCGTGATCCTAGATCACGGGTAATTTTGATAGGCTGGTCTCCGGACTCAACTTCCAGGACAAATTGCTGTTGCCCGGTGAGTCCAAAAGTGGGATCCACTTTGCGCATCTCTTTCTGAATCTCCATGAGGGGCCGGAACAGTTCCTGGTAATTCACTTTTCCATCAACAATCTTAGGAGGTTTGGTCTTAGGCACTTCCAGATCCACGAAAATATTCAGTGATCCACGGGGCTGGTTTGCCACGAGGTCAGGGTTCGCTTCAAGCAACTCTTGAGTGTGAGGCACCTCGACAAACCCATCGTTGTCGACAATCAAGATTCGGGTGCCGTTCTCTTTAAGGTCGAGGAACAACTCGATATCCTGCGAGGTCACCGCTGGATTACGGCTCTGAATCCGCAGTTTGTATACGGTCGCCCCTGGTTTAGAGCTGGAATCACTCTGGGCAATTGTGATCAGTTGCCGGTAGGGAAGACGAGCCAGATTGGCATAATCAATGGAACGCCCGGATAGCGTTTCGGGTGACTCTTCCGAGGCATTTTCCTGACCCGTAGCATGACTCGGGATCAGGCTACTCAGGAAGCAAACAGCAACAAAAGCTGGCAAGGGTTTCATATGGAGCGGAGGGAAACGGGAGTATTCAACACCTCGCATCAACTCAATTCAAGCACCTTCCCCTAACTCTTTTTCCCAAAACAGACGAATTCCATCGGCGCACATGTCCGTTCCATTCACCAATTGGAGTGTCTCCCAGGAAGGTTTTGGAGTTTCAACTCGGAATGCCTGTTCCAGGTTAAAGGCCTGATAGGCAATCTGAAGGGATTCAGGGTCCATCCTTTCTTCGAGCCGCTGCTTCACAAAGGTGGCGTTCAACTCGACCGCATCGCGGTAGTCTTTGAGGTGAGTGGCCACCTCACTCACTTTTCCAAAATGGGTCAGATAGAGCGAAGTAAAGTCTCTTGCTGCCAGCTTATCGATACTGCTGAGCGTGTGACTCAAATCAAACTGAGGTGGAGCGGATGTCACGGAAAGGTAGGAACTGCCTTCAGCCCGCGCTCCCGCAGCGTCTCCGGCGAAAACGACATCGCCGATTGCGAAGGCATGATGATGAAAGGCGTGCCCCGGCGTTTCTATGACCTCAATTTCAAGCCCCGCAAGATTCACGCGATCGCCATCCTCCAGTTCATGCAGGCAGTCAGCCGGAACTGGAAGCATGCCGCCCCAAAGTGAATCAAAACGGTCACCATAAACCTGACGGGCGCTATCGATCAGTCTACTGGGATCAGCCAGGTGCCGCCCCCCGCGCCGATGGACATAGACGGGGATACCCTGTTGCCCAAACCATCCGGCAGCCCCGGCGTGATCAAGATGAATGTGGGTGACCAACACACCGGACAGGTCAGAGGGCTGGCAATCCAGCTTCGCAAGAGAATCTAATAGCTCGGCTCTCGTGGACTCGGGGCCTACCTCGACGAGGAACCGTCCCTCGCGACTTTCCACCAGAAAGGAGGCAATGGCTCCAGCTGTGTCTTGAAATTTGAGGTCAATGGTGTGGATTTGCATTTCTCTCACCTAAAACGAATCAGCCACGTAGGCCAACTCAAACTTGCCGGATCGCACCGCCTTGTCTAGATTGCCGAAAATTCCACCCACAGTGGAGGATTGCCTTACCCGTCCTTTTGTTTTCCCTAACCCATTTCTGCTATCCCATGAACGTGCGTGACGTTGCCCATCTTGCCCGAATCGAACTCAGTGATGAAGAGGCAGAGGTCTATCAAGGCCAAATGGATCAGATTCTCAAGTATGTTGAGCAGCTGAATTCCATCGATGTAGAAGGTATCGAACCCACCGCGCACGCCGCGCCAGTTTTTGATGTGATTCGGGAGGACAAGACAACTGGACCGGGACTCAGCCAAGAGGCAGTTCTCGCCAACGCACCGGCAGTGGCCCACGACCAGATCAAGATGCCGAAAGTGGTTGAGTAAACAGTCCTTTCATTTCCCCTCCCTTCCTAACTTTTCTGCCTACTACTTTGAACGCCGCCGACTTCACCATAACCCAGCTTCGTAGCGCTTATCAGAAAGGTGATTTGACACCTGCTGAGGCACTCAAATCCATCGCTGAGTCAATCGATCAGAAGGACCCCGATATTGGTGGTTATCTATCCTACGACCTGGAGCAGGCACTGGCGGATGCCGAGAATGTGGACCTTTCACTGCCTCTGGGCGGTGTTCCCATAGCGATGAAGGATCTCATCAATGTTGAGGGACATCCCTGTGGTTGTGCTTCAAAAATGCTAACCGGGAAGTATCAGTCTCCTTATGACGCGACGCTTGTCCGCAAACTGCGGGAGGCAGGAGCCATTCCCTTCGGCAGAACAAACATGGATGAGTTTGCGATGGGCTCCTCCAATGAGAACTCCGGCATCAAACTGTGCCGCAACCCCCACGACTTGGATCGCATCCCGGGAGGATCTTCCGGAGGCTCGGCCGCTGTCGTGGCCTCTCATACTGCGGTGGCATCCATCGGCACGGACACAGGAGGATCGATTCGCCAGCCCTCCAGCCATTGTGGCGTCGTCGGGTTGAAGCCTTCCTATGGACGAGTCTCCCGCTATGGTCTGGTTGCTTTCGCTTCGTCACTCGATCAGGCGGGTCCAATTACAAAAACAGTAGAAGACGCGGCCTTGTTGCTTGGGGCTATTTCGGGTTCCTGTCAGCGTGATTCAACCTGCCTCGATTCGGAGGTGCCGAACTACAGCGCTTTCCTCGGAAAGGACATCAAGGGACTGAAGATCGGCCTTCCCAAGGAATATTTTGCTGAAGGTCTTGATCCGGCCGTCAGGGAGCGGGTCGAAGCGGCCGTCAAGGCATTGACTGATCAGGGGGCTGAAGCAGTTGAAATCTCCCTGCCAAATACCGAACACGCAGTCGCGACCTATTATATCATCGCAACCGCTGAGGCTTCCGCCAATCTCGCCCGCTTTGACGGCGTTCGCTACGGCCATCGATCAGAGAAGGGTAATGATCTCCTCAGCCTCTACGAAAAGTCCCGGGATGAAGGTCTTGGCGCTGAAGTTAAGCGACGCATCCTCCTTGGCACCTACGTCCTCAGCTCAGGTTACTACGATGCCTACTATATTCGGGCCCAGAAAGTGCGGACCTTGATTCGGCAGGATTTCACGAAGGCTTTTGACGAAGTTGACGTCATTGCTTCCCCTGTTTCGCCGACCCCCGCTTTCAGGATTGGGGAAAAGGCGAGTGATCCCCTTTCCATGTATCTCGCTGACATTTACACTATCTCCGCCAATCTCGCCGGAATCTGTGGTATTTCCGTTCCCTGCGGCACGGTTGATCAGCAAGGAAAATCGCTCCCGGTCGGACTGCAACTGCTCGGAAAATCACTGGGCGAAGCGGATCTACTGAAAACCGCTTACGCGTTCGAGCAGGCCTGAACGGGTCCTGTCTGATTAGGGCTGAATCACCGCGTAATCGCCTACCTCAAGCTTACCGAAAAGGTGGCTTGCACTGGAATTAGGAAGACGAATACAACCGTGTGAAGCCGGGTAGTTGGGAACATACCCCGTGTGAATCCCAAACGCAGCGAAGCTAAATCGTTGGAAATACGGCATACTCGATCCGTAAATCGATGAATTGTGATGCCGGTGACGATCACTGATTACGTATTCGCCAGTCGGAGTACGATAGCCGCTCTTCCCTGTCGAGCAGCGCGTCGAAAATGTGGCCACTCCATTTTCGTAGAGAGTGGCACGCTGGCTCGATAGATCGACCACCAGTTTCCTCGGCTGCACTTCCGGCACTCTACCGAGAAGTGCGATCTGCTGTATGTCAGTATCTTTGTACCAGGATCCTATGATCGCCGCCATGAGGTATTTCGGCGTGTAGGCTCTTCCGTTCGCTCCTGCATCCATCAAGGACTGGGCAATCTCGTGATTCAAATGAGCCGCCGCCATCATAATAGGAGTGATGCGCCGATCCACCTTGAGGTGATACTTGAAGCTATTGCTTTCGAAAAGCTCCCGGAACTCTTCGCGAGCCGGTGACCGTTCCTGACCGTCTGGATCAACTTCAGCAGCAAGGAGCGCCTTAGTGACATCGACCATTTGATGGGCAATCGACCACCCGAGCAAAGTGTGCCCATCCTTCGCCCGAACGTCTTTCACTTTGGCTCCTGATTCAATTAATGTCAGAGCAATGTCAGAATCCCCTTCCCTGACCGATTTGGAGAGCCATGATTCAGAGCCATCAAAACGAGCATTGGGGTTGGCACCGCCAGCCAGAAGAACTCTGGCCGCGTTGTAGCGCTGTCGAGTCAGACAGTAGTCAAGAGGGTCCTCCCCGTCCGGTCCCATCTGACGAGGGTCGGCGCCGGCCTGAAGAATCAATCGAATGAGATCATCCTGCCCCGTCAGTAAGGCGGCCCATAGATTGTCCCCAATCGTCGCGCCAGCGGCCAGAAGGGTTCGGACGGCTCCCGTGGCTCCATCCTTCACTGCGGCGTCGAAGACGCGCTCTTTTGACTCGGGAAACGTGGACTCAGGGTCGGCACCGGCATAGAGAAGCAAATTCATAAGCGGGTCATCCCTGAGCTCGTAGGCCTTCGCGAGAAGAGTCTGTTTGTCGAGCTCCGCTCCCGCAACGATCAGGAGGTTCGCAATGGCGATATTGCCCTCTGCCACGGCGACTAATAGTGGGGACTGCCCCCCGGATGAGGTCAGTGAAGCATCAGCACCGTTTGAGAGCAACAAGTCAACCATCTCCAAGTCTTCACCAGCAATGGCAAAGGCGAGCGGCGTCTCGCCCGAGGTGGTCATTACATTTGGATTGGCTCCGCTATCCAGCAATCGGACGATGGTTTTTTTATCCCCGGCGGATACGGCCTCGTAGATGAGTGGCGCGCCGGAAGTCCCCACGACATTGGCGTCCGCTCCCTTCTCAAGTAGCCTCTCTTGCATTCGTTTATTGTGGCTCTCAAGGGCGTAGCTCAAGGGCGTCATCTCGATCGACTCCCCATTCTTGATATTGACATCAGCCCCGCTGGAGATCAGCAGGTCGAACTTCTTAAGGTTTCCCTCGCGCACTGCATCGACTAACAGCGGGCTTCCGGAGAGTCCCCTTACATAGATCTCGGCGCCTTTCAAAATCAGGCGTTTCATGAGTGAAAGGTTATCAAGGCTCGCGGCAACAGCCAGTGCCGTCGAAACCTCGGTGCCCCGATACTCCAGATCGACTCCGTTATCGAAGAGGAACTCTAACATCTCTTCATCCTGGGTCTCGATAGCATCAATGAGGAAAGGCTTGCCGGCTTCTTTATCCACCTCAATGAGGGCACCGGCTTCGAGAAGTTTACTGGCCAGGTCAAAGTCTCGCTCACTGAGCGCCGCGCTCAGTGGGGTCTGGCGATCGGGATTCGTGAACTGATTGATGTTCTCGACGACGCCATTCCGCTCCATTAAAAACTGAATAGCCGGACCGTTGCCGGAGCGAATCGCTGCCAGCAATGGCGTGAAACCCCGGCTGTCGGAATCGCCAAGATCAATGCCCGCACGCTCGAGGTTCTCCAGCATGACCACTTCGCCTTCTCCAGCCGCCGAAATAGCGCTGTCGGTTGACGCCTCAATTCCCCGTGAAGAGAGGTAGCGAGCCGATTTGCCAGTGAGCTCGTGACGGAGATAGTAATCCGTGATAATAGCGCCGGCTAAAAGCGAAAGTGTGAACAGAGCAAGAAGCAATGTTCGAAACAGGAAACCGGCAGGATTCATCTTCTCACTTCAAATTGGCAGAATGTTGATGCGTTTTACTTGGCAAATGAAGGCTGAACTCCAGTCTTCATCTAAAAGATAAGAATATCACATTTCCATGATGACTAAACATGAATCGTTACGCCGACGGGGGAAAATTTGACTCATTCCAGCCCATTATCGGGAAACCGTTCAAACTTCGGGATCCTGTCGCCCGGTATCAGGCCTCAGGATCCAGCTCCGGCTTGAAGTCGGAGGCATGATAAGAACTCCTCACTAAAGGCCCTGAAGCGACGTGTCGAAAACCCTTCTCCAGAGCAATTTCTTTGAGACGATCAAACGCTGCTGGCTCGACATACTCGACGACCGGCAGGTGTTTCGGGGACGGACGCAAATACTGGCCCATGGTCAGCACTCCGACATTGTGATCCCGAAGATCGTCCATGGCTTTGAGTATTTCCTCTTCCTTCTCCCCTAGTCCGAGCATGATCCCACTCTTGGTGGCGCAGTGTCGGCCCATTTTGGTTGCCATTTCACGGGCCGTTTTCAAAACTTTCAAAGAACGCCAATACTCGGCCTTGGATCGAACGACCGGAGTGAGCCGCTCTACGGTTTCGAGATTGTGATTGAAGATCTCCGGGGCAGCCTCCATCACAACCCAGAGTGAGTCATCTCTTCCAATGAAATCGGGGACCAGCACTTCGATCACGGTATCGGGATTCACCTCACGAACTTTCTGAATGGTATTGGCAAAGTGACACGCTCCGCCGTCCATGAGATCGTCCCGTGCCACCGCGGTGATCACAACGTGGTTTAATTTCATCCGCCGGACCGCCTCGGCTACGCGGTCCGGTTCATCTGCCTCGAGCGGCATGGGGCGCCGGGTATCGACCGCGCAGAACCCGCAGGCGCGAGTACAACGCTCACCGGCGATCATCATGGTGGCGGTTCCCTGCCCCCAGCATTCCCAGCGGTTCGGGCACTGAGCCTCTTCGCACACGGTTACGAGGTTCAGATCGTCGATCAGGCCCTTGGTGTCCCAGAAAACCGGGTTATTAGGCAGCCGCACACGAATCCATGGGGGCTTCTTCTCTTGATGTAATGTGGGATCAATCTTAACTGGCATGGAAAGAAAGGACGTTCAATGTTCGGCCACCTTTACGCCACAAACTGAATTATTTCTCCGGAAAAAGTGCGCGTATGACGGACTCCTCGGCACGACAGACGCCTCGCTCAGTGATCAAACCGGTGATCAAACGCGCCGGAGTGACATCGAAGGCATAGTTGGCCACTGGACTGGAGTCCGCCACGAGACTGACATCGGTTTCGCGTTGGGATTGGGCGTCATCGCTATTCCAGCCTCCGATTCGACTCACTTCTTCGCCGTTTCTCTGCTCGATCGGGATATCGGCCACGCCATCGCGGGTTTTCCAGTCAAAGGTGGATGAGGGAAGAGCCACATAGAAAGGTATGTCGTTATCTTTTGCCGCTAACGCTTTCAGATAGGTTCCAATCTTATTCGCCACATCACCCGTCGCCGTCGTCCGATCAGTTCCTGTGATTACGAGGTCGACCATACCGTGTTGCATCAAGTGGCCTCCTGCATTGTCGACGATGACGGTGTGCGGAACCCCGTGTTTTGCTAACTCCCAGGCCGTCAGGCGAGCTCCCTGATTACGAGGCCGGGTTTCGTCCACCCACACATGAACGTCGATTCCGGCATCGTGAGCCGCGTAAATTGGAGCCGTTGCCGAACCGAAGTCGACAAAGGCGAGCCAGCCCGCGTTGCAATGAGTCAAAATATTGACGGGTCCGCTCCCTGTCTTCTTCGCAGCGATCTGCTGTATGAGGGGTAGGCCGTGTTCGCCGATCATCCGGCACCATTCAGCATCCTCGTCGGCCACTTTGAGCGCGATCGAACGGGCTACCGCCACCTTTTCCGAAATCCTGGACTCATCCTTCACCCCGGCTACTTGTCTTTCGACCGCCCAGGCGAGATTCACCGCCGTCGGGCGAGTTGCGCAAAGCATCTGTCCCTTTTCTTCAAACCAATGATCGAATTCGGCGGCGCTCGAAGCATCCGAGCACTCACGAGCCGCGAGAAACATGCCATAGGCTGCGGTCGCACCGATGCAGCCGGCGCCTCTTACCAGCATCTCGGCGATGGCGTTAGCGGCTTCCCCGGTGGTACGGAGCACTACGGTTTCGAAGCTCCAAGGGAGCTTGCGTTGATCAATGATCTCCACTGACTCCTCATCTTCGCCCATCCAGACGGTCCGATAGGGCTGTCCATCGACTTGCATGATAGAAATCTATTCCAGTCCAGCGCCGGAACGCAAGGCGGCAAGGTACCACGTCCAGATAGCTGGCCCGGTGAACAACCAGAGAAAAGCTCCCAACGCCAGGTATGGACCAAAAGGCAAGGGGCGCGACCACTCTTCACGCACGACAAATTTCTGAAACAGGCCCACCACTGCTCCAATGATAGAGGCGGCGAAAAGGACGAACACGGCGCATTGCCAGCCGAGGAAGGCACCGATCATGGCGACAAACTTCACATCACCAAATCCCATTGCCTCACGAGGCACCACAGCGCTTGAAATTTGGCCGGTGACCTTTTTCACATCACCTAGTTCAATGCGTTCTCCGTTCAGTTCGAAGCCGTCCCCGATCACAAAAAATGACTCAAACTCCTGAGGCTTTCCGTCAAACTGAAGCTCGTGAGTCTCCATCACCAGCCTGTCCCACTTTCGGTAGAAAACATCGCCCCACTCGTATTCGTGCTCTCCCAGCTGAATGATAATGGGGGTTTCATCTCCGCCCGGCTGGGAGATTTCAAAGTCAGTCGGCTCATCAAACTGGTGTTTGATCTTTCCGAAGGCCATCTTTCCCATCAAGACAACGAGCCAGAGCAGGGCAAAGCCAACGGCAGCCCCCAGCAGGCCCTGAAGCCCGCCCCTCCACCAGATTTCTTCTCCATGGAGCGCTGGAAAGGCCAGGCTCGCGATGAGTCCTACGACCGTTCCTCCTATCGTGATCGAATCGGGAATAATAAAGTGATCAAAATCGATAAAAGTGGCCGAGATGAGCAGAGCTGCCAGCACCCACAGTGCGATGACCTCCCCCAATTCAGCAGGAGCGAAACTGTCGACCGAGTGATGCCACACCGCGAGAAACACGATCCCTGTCAGCAATTCGACGAGAAAATAGCGAAAAGCGATGGGCGTCTTGCACCATTTGCACTTTCCTCTCAGCATGAGCCAAGTCACCAACGGTATGTTGAGAGCCATTGGAATCTGAGTTTTGCAGTTAGGGCAAAATGAGCGCCTCGGCTCATTCACACTCAGACCAATGGGAACCCGGTAAATGACCACGTTCAGAAACGAACCGATGGACGCCCCTATAGCGAAGGCAAAAGCAGGCAGGACGTAGACAAAGACAAATTCGGGCGACATTAGCTCAAACGCTTACGAGCATCGCTTAACACTTCCGAAATGTCTAGTTTTTATAGGATTTTGCGATTTCTTGAGTCTTTGTCGACTCGATCAATATCCCCTCGGACGAAAAGTGTGATCCTGCCACTGCTCGATGTTGTCCTCGGGTGGAGTCTTTCGAGAGAGGTTTAATACGTCAGACGACGGACCGCTCGAAACGGTTGAGCAACTGACCAGTCCGCCACTTGAGACGGCGAGGAGCAAAAAAATGAGAGCTGAGCGATTCAAGCCTTTGAGTATCGTGATCATTTGAGGAAAACTCACTGATTCCCGTTAACTGGGGCAATGTTACTGAGCCGGAGCATCCGGCTCGCGGTAAAACCAGTCGGGAAACGGTGCTTCCAAAGCCCCTCCTGCTTTGCGATGAAGAAACTTGGTGCCTCGGTCCTTCATAATCGGCATGTCAGTGCCATGAGTCTCTTCCATCAGTTCAAAAAGCCGCTCATTCAACTCGGTCACGGTTTCGGCATAAGCGGGATCATTGATCAGATTGATGCGTTCTTCCGCGTCATTTTCCTGGTCGAAAAGTTCATCGACATCCCAGACCCCGTGGTAACGGATGTATTTAAAGCGCTCACCAAGCACTGCATGGGTGGTGGGTGTGTGAGGATAATTACGCTCCCAGTAGTATTCGTAGAGCAGGTAGTCCCGCCAATCATCTGAAGCACCTGTGACTAAATCTTTCATGCTCCGGCCGTCCATATGTTCAGGGATCTCAGCGCCCGCAAAATCAAGCATGGTGGGTGCTACGTCGATGTTAGCCACAACCTCGTTGAGGGTCTGCCCGCCTTTCACCGTCGCTGGGTAGCGCAACAGCATGGGAATACGCACTGAAGCGTCGTAAGCATTTCGTTTGTCGATCAACCCGTGCTCGCCGAAGAGAAAGCCATTGTCAGAGAGGAAGAGGATCACCGTATTGTCGAGTTCCCCTTTGTCCTCGAGGGCTTTGAGGACGGCGCCGGTGCTGTCATCGATCCCCCTGATTGTTTCGCAGTACCGTTTGTAGTAGGTGCCCAGGTCCAGTTGGCTGTAGTAGGCGAACTCGACCCCGTGGCGACTGTTGCGCTGATTTTGCACCCACAGGGGAACATCTTTGAAAGCCTCTGGAGTCTCAAACCACGTCACTGGTGGCTCGAAGGTTTCGTCCTCGTAGCAATAGGCGTGGCGATTTGCTGGTAGAAAATCGGCATGAACGGCCTTGTGGGAAAGATAGAGCATCCAGGGCTTCTCGCCGTCACGCGTCTCAATCCAGTCCGTCGCGTAGTCAGTGAGCTCATCGGTGATATACCCCTCCTGAGGAACACGTTCGCCGTTCACATTGAGACCGTCCCGACTTACTTGAGGGACATACCTGCCCTTCACTTTCGCGTCTGCCGGATCAGCGAAATAGACTCCCTGCCCTTTGAAGGCGACCCAGTGGTCAAAACCCGGCTGAGGATGATCGATTTCCCCGCCCATGTGCCATTTGCCGACAAAGGCCGTTTCGTAGCCCACATTCTGAAGGTACTTGGGGAAATAGATGAGCTCCTTTGAGATAGGATTGTAGTTGTCCACGACGCGATGATTGTGTGCGTAGAGTCCAGTCAGGATCGAGGCACGGCTCGGTGAGCACAGCGAAGTGGTCACCACCGCATTTTTGAAATAGACGCCCTCCCTCGCAATACGATCGAGGTGGGGAGTCTCAAGAAACGGATGCCCGAGAAAACCCATCGCGTCATATCGCTGGTCATCGGTCAGGATGACCAGGAGGTTGGGCTGCTTCGACTTCTCTGCCTTCGAGACGTGAGTAACACTCAGTAAACAGGCAGTGAGAGCAAAAAGTAAAACGGACATTCGAGACATGCGCGGATAGTAGGCAGATCACTCAGGGAGGTCAACCCGGACACATGGTGGAAAATTGGCGCACAAACGCATGTCAGATTCGCCAGACCCGAAAATGAATCGAGCAAACCTCGCCCTCGAATGGGCTGGCAAATTCAGCTTCATCTGGATCCTGCGCTTTCGGAAACATTTAGTTCAAGAGGGTTAGGCCGACCAATCAACCCTGTTATGTCTCAGACCTCCCTGATTTCCGTGGGCGTTAAACTTGGCAGGAGCGCCGTAATCTGCTTCATTCGCGGCATGTCCCGTCATTTTTGGATTCTTGCCCTCCTCTCACTCGTATTAACGCCTGTCTTTGCGCAGGATGATGAACCTGAAGCAGAGATAACGCCGGAACAGGCCGCCCAGAAGGCGGCTCTTCTCAAGCTCCCTAATCTGGTTCTAATTATAGCCGACGACATGGCTTGGGATGATTCAGCTCCTTACGGGCACGATTCGATCATGACGCCCAATCTGACTCGCCTGGCTGAGGGAGGCATGAAGTTTAACAATGCCATTCTCACGATCAGTTCGTGCAGCCCGAGCCGTTGCAGCATCATCACCGGGCGCTACCCTCACCAGACAAATGCCGAGGAATTGCACTTTCCTCTTCCCGCCGATCAAATCACCTTCGTCGAGAAGCTCAAAGAAAAGGGCTATTGGACGGCAGCTGCTGGAAAGTGGCATCTCGGTGAAGCCGTTCGCGACCGATTCGATGAGATTCGGGAAGTGGATACATCAGGCTTTCAGCTGCCGACTGGTGAGGCCGGCAAAAAGGGCAAGTTCATTGAGACTCTGGAAGGCGAAGCTCAAAGCGGATGCGTTGACTGGGTCCCCATGATGAAGGATCGCCCGAAGGACCAGCCTTTCTTCCTGTGGCTTGCTGCGCTCGATCCGCATCGCCCCTATCACTCAGGTATCATTGATGACCCATCACGAGCCGATGAGATTAAGGTCGCTCCCTATCACCCTGACACGCCAGCGGTCAGGGCTGACTACCAGCTCTACTACGATGAAATTACCCGCCTCGACCGGTATGTTGGTTTAGTTCTCGACGAGCTTGATGCACAAGGGGTCGCCGACAACACCATGGTTCTCTTCATTAGTGACAATGGACGGCCTTTCCCACGCGACAAGACCACTCTCTACGACAGCGGCATCAAAACTCCATGGATCGTTCGTTGGCCGAAAACCGTGGAAGCGGGAACGGTGTGCGATCGGTTGGTCAGTTCGGTGGACATCGCCAAAACATTCATGAGCCTCGGCGGTATTGCTGATCCCGGCCCTACGTTTGAAGGAGTGGACTTCTCTCCCCTGCTCACTTCGCCGGAGAAAGCCATTCGTGACTACGTCTTTGCCGAGAAAAACTGGCATGACTTTGAGGACCATGTCAGAGCCGTTCGCAATGAGCGCTACAAGTACATCCGCAACTACTACGAAGACCTCTCTCAGACACCTTCAGCGGATGGCCTTCGCAGTCCCACCTATGTAGAATTGCTTCGCCTGAGAGATAAAGACGAGCTCAACGACGACCAAAAAGGCTGCTTCGTCACACCGCGGCCGAAAGAGGAGCTTTATGACACCAAGCTGGATCCATACGAACTCAACAATCTGGTCGAAGATGATCGCTTTGGGACATTACTCCGTGCGATGCAGGCGGCGCTCAAGGATTGGGAGGAGAAAACCGGAGACAGTGCTCCCGAGCTGCGCACTGCAGATGAGTTTGACCGGGTCACTGGTCTCCCCACCCCTGCCCGGGTCCGTCCTCGGCTCTCCAAGGCTGAGATGGTGGAAAAAGGTCTCGTTGCTCCCTGATAACAGCCTCAGTTTTGATCAAATTCCCGACTATGAAAGCGATTATCTTATACGGACTCATTCTCTCACTATCGACATTGGCCCAGGCTGCGTCGCCCTTTGAGTGGGTCGATACCGCGGGCAAATTCGTGGATTTAAAATACAAATCCCGGAATATCGCCCGCTACGTTTATGAGGGCATCGATGAAAGTTCTCCGGAGCGCCGCGAAGCGACCTACAAGCCATTCTGCCACATCTACCGACCGGGCAGTAATGACCAGTTCATCACCAAAGGACCTGGCGGCAAGTTCACTCACCATCGAGGAATCTTTTACGGTTTCTCAAAAATCAGCTACACGGATCGCGACGGCAAGAAGCATGAGAAGGTCGATAACTGGCACTGCCGTCAGGCCTATCAGATCCATCGGAACTTCATTGAGAAAGAAGCGGGTGAAGATTCGGCTCAGTTCACGGCCCTGATTGATTGGGTTGGGAACGATGGCGAAGTGTTTGCGAATGAAGAGCGTACCATGCGGTTTTCCCTGAGCGACTCCGATGTCGTTGTCGATTTTGAGTCCAAATTGACTCCAACGGTGCCCGAGGTTCATCTGGATGGCGACCCCCAGCACGCCGGCTTTCAGTTTCGTGCCAACAACGAAGTGGCAGAAGAGAGTAGCAACGCTACCTACTACATTCGGCCGGATTCAGGAGTCGGAGCAACCGGTGCAACGATCAACTGGTCCACAAAGACCGACTCTGTTAAGACTCGAGATCTCGCCTGGAAAGCGATGTGTGTGATGCTGGAGAAGAAGCACTACACCGTGACTTACCTCGATCGCCCTGGAAACCCCAAGCCAGCGAGATTCAGTGAGCGGGACTACGGACGGTTCGGTAGCTATTTTGCGACCGATGTCATTCCTGAAAAGCCTTTGACCGTGAAATATCGCATCGTGATTCATCAAGGCGAAATGGAGGCTGAATCCGTTGCAAAATTGAGCAAGACGTATCTTAGTCACTGAAGATACAGGTCGTATCAATCTCTCATGCAGCGAAAAGGATCGAAATCTCAGACGGGCGCCCTCACGGAGCATAGCCGTTCGGAGATAAAAGCCATCCTCCGTAAGGTTCGAAAAATCGAATTGCGGACCCGCGGCCTTGTCAGGGAAAGCTTCGGCGGCGAATACCACAGTCGATTCAAAGGAGAGGGTATCGACTTTGAGGACTTTCGGGAATACCAGCCGGGCGACGAAGTCCGTTCGATCGATTGGAATGTCACGGCCCGACAGGGGCATCCCTTCGTGAAAAAATTTGTGGAGGAGCGGGAGATGACCGTCTTCGTCTGCGTCGATATCAGCGCCTCCGGCAACTACGGCAGCCATGGCCCCAGTAAACGCGAGCTGATGGCTGAGGTTGCGGCCCTGCTCACATTCAGTGCCCTCCAGAATAAAGACAAGGTGGGGCTGATTCTGTTTACCGATGAGGTGGAGCTCTACCTCCCCCCTAAAAAGGGTACCGGGCACGCACTCAGGCTGATCCGCGAAATTTTGCTTTTTGAGCCTCACGGTCACCGAACGTCGTTACCTGCTCCCGTCGATCTGCTTAAGAACGCTGTCCGAAAGCGTTCTCTGGTCTTTATGCTCTCTGACTTTCTCTTTGAGGATGACCTCAGTAAAGAGCTCAAGATTGTGAATCGAAAACACGATTTGGTGGCTATTCAGGTGAGTGACCCGGCTGAACTGGCCCTTCCTTCTGTTGGGCATGTGCGACTCGAGGATCCTGAGACGGGGCATCAGGTTGAAATCAACACGTCAAACCCGAGAGTAAGGCACGCTTATAAGACTGAAGCCGAGCATTGGCAGGCGAAAATTGATCAGGAGTTTAAGCGGCTCTCGATCGATAAAATTTCTCTGCGGACGGATGAAGAATACCTTCCTGCCCTTCATTCATTCTTCAAACGTCGGGGCCGGTCCGAAATTGCCTAGATGTTACGCTTGGTTCCCATCCACTTGCTTGCCCAGCAATCCCCTCCCCAGGAGGAGATCTTTGATATTGTGGTCCTGACGCCAAAGCCCCCTATTTGGCCTGCTTTGATCTGGGGAGCCGTCTTGCTATTGATCTTCGCCGTGCTCGGTTGGTTGATTTGGAATTTCATCAAGTCGAGACGATCAAGTCAGCCAGAGGAGAGCCCTCAGTCACGAGCATCTCGCCGATTCACCCAGATCAGACGCAGCATGAGCGAACTGGATGCGAGCCGCTATACATTGGAAGTTTCTGACACACTGAAGGACTATCTCGCTCAGAAATTCAAAGATCCTGTCAGGTTCGAGACCACCGAAGAGTTTCTCGCCCGAATCGCTAAGGAGCAGACTCAACTTCCCGATGCGGCTCAGCAAGAACTCCAGAGTTTCCTGGTCGCTGCAGAAGAAGTGAAGTTTGGAAATGCACCTGACGCCGATAGACGGGCTGTCCCATTGATCAAACGAGCGGAGAACGTCGTTAATCTCTGCCAGACAATTAATTAGTCTGATTACCTCGAAAAAAAGGGGCGGAGAGTCGTAGGTAAATCTACTAGGGCGGCCCATCGCATGCCAAAGGTATAATTGGCGCAGGTAACTCGTTGAATACGTATAGGTTCGGCGTGATGAGCACACTCCAAGAGATGGCCGATCGCATATTTTGGTAGTGATAGAGTCGCCCAATTTTCCACGCCCCCCCTATTTTGGGGGGGCGATAGGTGTTGATTCTGGTGTAGGTAGACCAAGTTTCGGCGCAGGTAGGCAAAGAATACCTGTACAGTTACGACTCCATTCACTCAATGCTCACCCCCCATACAACGAATGCCTCCCGTGAGGCTGTCGAGTTTGCTGACCTGCAGGCCGATACTTCAGGCACGGTTCAGTCTTTCTGTAGTCTGATCGAATCGGCTGGCTGGATGGCGGAGGAACTCGGTGCGTTTTCTTGGTTGGCTGGAATAACGCAGGCTCGCGATTCGGCCAAGCCTGGGAAAGTCAGTTTGGTTCGTTCGACCTTGGCGAAGCATCGCGCGTTACCGGGATTTCTGAGGAGGAAACTGACTGAATTTGAGAGTGAGTTCACCAGGGAGTTTACTGAAGAGGTCACTGACCGCCACCTCATCGATCGATCAGGGATTCACTCTACTATCAAATACGTCACCTATTCGCGGTCCCCGGCGCCCGCTAGCCTGTTCACTAGTTTCCTTCGACAAGATCCCGCTACTTTGGTGGGTATTTCATTCATTCGATCTGCCGAGATCGGGGACTTTCCCGAAAAAGCGATCGAAAAGGTGAAGGGCTACATGGAGTCAATCGCTTCCAACTCCTCAACTGATAGCATTTCTGCCTTATCTAACTAACCATCTCTCCTTTTCCGCTGAGAGGTTCTTCTTTTCTACTTTTTGACTGGATCTATATAAAACGTCGTCCCGCCCGCACAGCGAGTCACATTAACCCCGGGCAGAGTCCGGAAGTCAATTTCCCGCGGTAGGTATACCGTTGGGAGTACAGGAGGGGCCACCCTTCGTCGGATTGTAGCCCCGACGGGGGGGGTGGCTTTCTGTTTTTCGCCTCGGCGCAACAGAGCCCCCATTGTCACTTGCCTCCGTCCCGAATTTGGGTTCCGTTGAAGGGAATTATGAACGTACCCCGAACACTCTATTTCGCTCTGTGCTCACTCCTGATGACCAGTTGCTCGAGTTTCGAGAAAGAGTGGAATCAGTCTGTGGCGGAGTACAAGGCTGGAAACATTGAGACACCCGCTGGACCCTGGGTGGGATCCTGGAACACCACGACCAATGGTCACATGGGAGACCTTCGCGCGATCGTGAAACCGAGTCCCGCTCGGAACGGTGAATACAGCTTTCGTTACCATGCCACCTGGGGAAGTTTTTTCCGGGGAACCTATCAAGTGGATTTCCCAGTGATTCGGCGGGGTTCGACTTATCAAGTTGATGGCAGCAAGAGCCTCGGTCCTTTCGGCCGCTTCGGGCACAAAGCGAAGATCAAGGGCCATTCTTTCAACGCGACCTACTCGAGTGATAAGGGTGATCTCGGGACCTTCGATCTAAAGCGCCCCTAGCCACAGTTCAGGCGAGCGATTGCTTGCACCCGAGTCCAAAACTCGGGATAGTCGCGCTCACTGCGACCGAGTATGTCACGCGACCGATCCCTACCAATTTTTGATCTAGAAATTGATCTCGCTGCGGCGCTCAACAGCGATGAGCCGCGGATCGTGGTCGAAGCCCCGACTGGATCGGGAAAATCGACCCAAGTTCCTCAGTTTCTAGCTGACAGTGGTCAGTGCGATGATGGAGAGATATACGTGCTTCAGCCCCGCCGCCTTGCTGCCAGGATGCTCGCCAACCGGGTTGCCGAAGAGCGTGGATGCCGATTAGGTGACGAAGTTGGCTACCAGGTCCGTTTTGAGAACGCCGTTTCTGACAGCACTCGAATTCGTTTTGTGACTGAGGGAATCCTCATTCGTAAGCTGATCGACCAACCCGATCTTGCCGGAGTCGCGGCAGTGGTTCTGGACGAGTTTCACGAGCGTCATTTCTTTGGCGATATCAGCCTGGCTCGCTGCCTCGAAGTGCAACGAACCCTGAGACCTGACCTGAAGATTGTGGTGATGTCGGCCACCCTGGAGGCCGGGGCGCTGAAGCAATATTTAGGCGAGGGCGCCCATCACCTCGTCTCCGAGGGACGCACTTACCCTGTCGATGTGGAATACTCCCCTCCCCGTGAGCGCCACAAGGGAGATCTATGGGATCATGCGGCCCGGGCAATTCGTGATCATTTGAAAGTGCATGGAGTTCAAGGGCATGTGCTTGTTTTTATGCCAGGACGATATGAGATTCAAAGGACCGTCGGAGCGATCCGGAAAGCGTCCTGGAGCTCCGATTTCGAGATTCATGAGCTCTACGGAGAACTGACGCCCGCCAAACAGGACGCGGCGGTTTCGAGGAGTGCTCGACCCAGGGTTGTGGTGGCCACCAACGTAGCGGAAACGTCGATCACGATCGATGGGGTTCGGCTGGTGGTGGATTCGGGACTCGAACGGAGATCAGCCTTCGATCATCGGCGGGGCATTACTACTTTGCATATCGAAAGAATCTCAAGGGCTTCTTCTGATCAAAGGGCGGGGCGAGCCGGGCGAACCGGGCCAGGCACGGCCATTCGTCTCTGGAGCGAGCGTGAACAAGGGCAGCGTGCTGTTGCCACACCGGCTGAGATTCATCGTATGGATCTGACGGAAGCGGTGCTCATACTCAATTCGAGCGGTATCACTGCCGTTCGCGATTTTGATTGGTTTGAGAGACCCGACGCTCAGGGGCTGGATGAAGCAATCCTCCGGCTGCAGACTCTAGGGGCGCTGGATGCTGACGAAGCACTGACCCCTCTGGGGCGTCGCATCAGCCGGTTACCGGTTCCGCCCCGTTTCGGCCGTATCATTCATGAGGCGGCCAGGCTCGGATGCCTGCACTATGTGGCGCTCATCACCGCCCTGACTCAGTCCCGGCCCCTCTTCCCCGCACGGAAGCGGCAGGCGGATCATCTCATGCCTGCCGATTATGCTCAGGATGATGACACTTCAGATTTTCAAAGTCTGCTGCGAGCGTGGTTTCAGATGAAGGAGAATGGTTTTCGTCGCGAAATCGGCGAGAGACTCGGAATCCATGCTGGAGCCTGCCGTGATGTAGGGAGAGTGGCTGATCAATTGGTGCGGATTGCATCACGTTGGGCCGAAGCCAGTTCTCGGGAGGCTGAACCGGACAGTGAGATGCTTGGTAGAATTCTCCTCACCGGATTTTCAGACCGGCTCGCCATTCGACACAATGCGACGACTCTTTCCTGTGCTGTCATCGGCGGACGTCGGGGGCAGGTCGAAAAAGACAGTGTCGCTACGGAAAAGGACGCCCACCTCTTCATTGCAGGTGAGATGATTGAGGTCGAAGGGAAGGATCTTAATGTGAAGCTCGGGCTTTGCACTAGAATCGACGAGAACTGGCTTCGTGATCTATTCCCGGACGGATTTGATGAGCGGGACGGAGCCGTCTACGACGAGCGAAACCGACGCATTGAAGCCCGAAAGGAGCGCCGTTTCCGGGATCTGGTCCTGGAAACACGCCCGAGCGGAGAAGCCCCCCTCAACGAAGCCGCTGCGATTCTCGCGGAAAAGGTTCTCTCGGGAGAACTCAATCTCAAAGCCTGGGACGACAAGGTCGAAAGCTACTTTGCCCGGGTCAATCTAGTCGCCGAACACTGTCCTGAGTATGAGATCAGCCCAATTGACGATGAGTCCAGGATGCTCATGCTCGAACAGATTTGCAACGGAGGCCTGAGCTACAAGCAGATCAAAGACCGGGCCGTGTGGTCGACAATCAAGGAGTGGCTGCCGCCTCACCAGTCTGGCGCTATCGATCACCTCGCCCCCGAGAACCTCAACCTCTCCAGCGGAAAAGAGGTCAGAGTCCACTATAGCAAAGGAGAAAAGCCGAAGATCTCAGTGCTGATACAGCACTTGTTCGGGCTGGATGACTCCCCCACGATCTGCAACGGCAAAGCACCGGTAGTCATTGAAATTCTGGCTCCCAATCACCGGCCTGTTCAAGTCACGGAGAATCTCGCCGGATTCTGGACCGGAAGTTACCCGGCAGTCCGCTCCCAGCTTCGAGGTAGATATCCGAAGCACGCCTGGCCGGAATACTGAGTCGGGCTTTTCTGCCTGAACGGGTGACCTCGCCGAGGCTGACTAATTTTTATAAATCAGTTAGCGCTCAATTTTAAAATCATATTCAATTTAAATAATATTATAATGTTTTGTTGGGCGGCGGGAATTCGGAATGAACTGCCTTCTTGAGTTCATTCTCTTTATTCGAGTCGACTGATGTGTCAGCCAATCGCGAAGAGGGATCGCAGTTGAATCTCAGGCGCTTTGCAAAGTTGCCTACCCTTGGGAAGCGGTGTCTTGGGAATGTGTAATCAGTGATGTCGAGTGAAGAGACGAGCGATGATCTAAAAATCGAGACCTGTTGTTGATGCTCGTTCTTGGCAGGCGAGTTGGCCTATTTCCAGCGGGTCTAGCCCATTTGGGTCAGGGGATGCTCCCTTTATCGAGGGAATTAAGGTTTTACTTATTGTTAACTTTCCTTAACAATCTCACCGATATCTGAGGATCCGGGCTCATCCTGGCATCCAGCAACCCAACCTGTTCGACATTCCACTCACCCATGCGTTATGAGTACATCGACCCCAACGTCAGCCAATCGCTCCTTCTTCGGGGCTGTTAAACATCTCTTCTTTTGGCTCTCCGGAGCCGGAGCCGACACGCTTGAGCAGTGCCCCGGTTGGGAACAGCGCAAGTATGTCGCTTTTGGGGCCACTGTTCTGGTTCCCAGCGTCTTTGCCTTCATCGCCTGCGGTTACGCTCTCTCGACCCTGACCGACAACTGGAAGGTCATCCTCCCGGTCGCTCTGGCGTGGGGTTTGATTATCATGACGATCGACCGGGCACTCCTCTCGATCTATCGCTCTTACCAGCCCTTCCTCCGCAAAGTCTCTCAGTTCGCCCTTCGGATTGTCGTGGCGGCTTTGATGGGGATTACCATCTCCCACCCTCTTACCTTGTTGCTCTTTAACGACACGATTACCAGTGTGATCGAGGAGGATCGTCAGAAAGAAATCGACGAAGTTCGCGTCGCAGCGAACAAAGAGAAGACGGGCGTAGAGAGCAAGATCTCCGGCATGGAGACGCAGATCGCTGAACAACGTCAGGAATTCGATGGCACCTTTTCCGCAGAATTTCTGGTCGAAGACACCTCCGTTGGAGAGGCCGACCCCACCGCGGCACTCGACGATGAGCTGAGGGCCCAGATGGAAAGTCGTATCACAGTGGACACCGCGGCATACGTCGGTCGGATTGAAGCGATTGATGCAGAGTTCACGGAGATGCAGACGAAATACGGGGAGCTCCAAGTGGAGCTCGACCAATGGCAGCGCGAGTTTGAAAACGAAGTGAACGGTCAGCGCAGTGGGATCGTCGGACTCGGCCCACGCGCCCGCAGCATTCAGACTGATCAACTCGCGTGGAGACGCGACGAAGCGACCCGGATCGGTGAGATGCTCAAATACCTGACCATCCAGCGCAATGAAGTGGCGGCTCAAGTCAAGAGTGCCGAGGATCTGATCAAAGAGGAGTTTATCACGATCGCTGCCGCTAAGGCAGAGAGACTGATGGATGAGAGGGAGCGTGTTGCCGGATTGAAACGACAAGTTCAGCAATCCCAGGCTGATGAGTTCGTGGTCCAGCAAAACGCCATTCGATCAACAATCACCGCTCAGATTGATACGCGTCTTGCCGAACTGGGACGCCTTCAAGGAGAGCTCTCCTCGATCGGAGATCAGGAGCAGGAGCGTATTGATGCGATCAATGCAGAACCACGTCGCGATATTTTGACTCAGACATTGGCACTGCACCATCTTTTCGATGCAGGCGCCGACGGAGGCCAGTTCGCCCTCATTGCCTACGGCGTTCTCTGTGCTCTCTTCATGTTGGTCGATACGATTCCGCTAGTCGTTAAATTCTTTTCACGCCCCGGGCCCTACGACGCGCTGGTCGATCGCGATGAGGTTCGTTTCTCCCGTGAGCGGGAGGCCTGGCTCAAAAGCTACAATGAATACATGGACAGTCTTTCCTCCGGTCGATTGCTTCACTTGACGCAGAATAAGCCTCTCGAAAAAGCCGTCATTGAAGGCATTGACAGCTCCAGGGCAGCTAAGGAGTTCGTCGAGAATCTGATCGATCTTGAAACTGCTTTTGAAGAGCGCATTGAGAAGGAGAAAGCTCGCCTTACGGAAGAGAAGAACAATCGGAGTCAAGTTCGGACGAAGCGTTTGGAGCGCTTCGCTGAGACCTTCTACGATGATCTCAATGTCCGTATGGAATCCTTCTTCGATCAGGATGCGGCTCAAGCTGAAGCCAGGCGAGGTGTCGCCTGAAGTTAGCGTTTACATTCCCAAGCCTGTCTGTGGTGAAGTGAAGGCAGCTTCAATGACTCTGATGTCAGGGGGCTGACCCTCAAACAGTAAAACCTCAATCACATCGAATCGGAATTGAACCTCCGGGAGATTCAATTCGCGGAGCCATGCATTGGCTCCGCGTATGATAAGTTGCTGTTTCTTTCGATCGACTGCATCAGCCGGCCTGCCATATCGCTCGCTGGTTCTGGTTTTCACCTCAGTGAACACCAAGGTGTCACCGTCTCTCGCAACGATATCGATCTCACCTCCGCCAGTTGGCCGATAGTTGAGGTAGAGGACTTTGCCGCCATTGCTCCAAATCTGCTTTCGTGCCAGCCGCTCACCAGTGGTGCCGACCCAGGCGTTCCATTCAGCCGACTCGAGCTCAGGTAGCATCACTTTGCGGGTCAACTCCCGGTCACAGTAGCGAAACCACAGTTGGTGAACACGGCTCACTGCTACGCGTCCTCCCATTGGGAGACCGGAGCAAAGCTCCTGCGGTGAATCGGACATGGTCCATGCTTTTTAAGCGCCTCGCAATGTACCTTGGTCCCGTATCCTTTGTGCCGTTCGAAACTGTATTCCGGGTATTGCTCGGCATATTGTCTCATCAGCCGGTCCCTCTCGACCTTGGCAATAATACTTGCCGCAGCGATTGAGAGGCTGAGCGAATCGCCTTTCACCAGAGCTCGATGAGGTGCTCCAAAGCCTTTGATCGGCTTTCCGTCAATCAAGGCGATGTCAGGAGCAGGATCAAGTTGCTCGAATGCCCTCCTCATTGCCTCCCAGGTAGCGCGGAGAATGTTGATATCATCGATTTCGGCCGGCTCGACCATGGCCGAGGCCCAGCGAATGCGCTTGTCACCCGTGATCTCCTCATACAATTCCTCCCGGACCTTCTCACTTAGCTTCTTAGAGTCGTTTAATACGTTATGAGAATACCTCAATGGCAGCACTACGGCGGCGGCAGAAACAGGCCCGGCAAGGGGGCCTCGCCCCGCTTCGTCGATTCCGGCAATCACCGGGTAGCCCTCTTTCCTCAGGGCACGTTCATACTTCAAATCGGGCATTAGATTTCGTTCACAGCATTGATTAATTCGCGGAAACGTCCGGCGATCCCGCGCTTTTTCGTGCAGACCAGGCGAGGGAGGTCCTTCAAATGGGTTTCGTCTGCTTCTTCCGGGAGAGCCTCGCAGGTCTCGAATTTCCCTGCTTCAAGGAGATCGCTGAAATCCGCGTTCAGCCTTTCCAGAAGGGCTGGCGTCACAGGATTCTGCAGACGCATCACCAACCTTTTGCCGACATAGCGGTAGCTATGATAGTTCCGGTAGAATGTGGTGACCTCTTCGACCGCCTCATCAACGCTCGTGGTCATTTTGAAGAGCTTGAAATCATCTTCAGAGATCAGTCCGAGGCGAAAGAGATGATCTTGAACGAATTGAAACCAGGTCTTCCAATAGGTGCCCCCTTCTGCATCGAGCAAAACGATCGGAACAACCTGAGCTTTGCCGGTTTGGATCAAAGTCATCACTTCAAAGAGTTCATCCATGGTGCCGAAGCCGCCTGGAAGTGCGGCGATGGCGTCACTTTCCTTCACGAAAGCGAGCTTACGGGTGAAGAAATAGTTGAAGTTGATCAGCTTCTCATCGCCCTCGATCGTCGGATTGGCGCCTTGCTCAAAGGGCAGTTTGATATTGAGGCCAAAGCTGTTCTCCCGTCCCGCACCTTCCTGCGCGGCCTCCATGATGCCCGGCCCGGCCCCCGTAATCCCCATGAACCCTGCTTCGCGCATCTTTTCGGCAAACGCGACTGCGGCTTGGTATTCCGGTTCTTCAGGCTTGGTGCGAGCACTCCCAAAGATAGAGATCTTTCTCTCTTTTACATAAGGATCAAAGACCTGGCTCGACCTCTGCATCTCTTTGAGCGAGCGATTGAATAGCTTCAAGTCACCCGCAGGCAGACAATCGCGCCCGATTTTCAAGGAGGTCACAATCAACTCCTGAATCAGTTCATCATTGTTGCCGCATGACCAGTCCTTTACCAGGGACTCGATTCTGTCATCGATGGCCTTGTCTCCGGTCGAACCATGGGTACCGGGCAGGCCGAAGATGCCGCCGCCAGTGAAGTCTCTTTGATCTCGTCTCAGGTGCCGTCTTTTAGTCATGTGCCTGAGAAGCTACGGGATCAGTGCGAAAGGCTCAATCACGGAAACTCAATTGACCTGTCAAAAACCCTCTTTTTTTCCTTTCATGCATCCACAATTGGATGCTTATTCCGAGCCCCATGTCCACTCCTCTCGACGATATCCGCATCGCCAGCCTTCGCCAGCTGATCGCCCCGACCATTTTGATGGAAGAGGTCCCTGTCTCGGCGGCCGCCGCCGATGTCGTATCCACAGCGCGACAGGAGATTTCCGACGTGCTGTCAGGCAAGGATGACCGACTGGTGGCCATCGTAGGCCCCTGTTCGATTCACGACACCAAAGCAGCTCTGGAATACGGCGATCGTCTTGCTTCGCTCAAGAAGGAAGTGAATGATGACGTGATCCTCATCATGCGGGTCTACTTTGAGAAGCCCCGCACCACGGTCGGATGGAAGGGCCTCATCAACGATCCACATCTCGACGAGTCATTCGACATCAATGAGGGACTCACTATCGCCCGTAAACTTCTTCTCGATCTCGCTGAGAAGGGAATCGCTGCAGGAACAGAGTTTCTCGATACGATCAGCCCGCAGTTCTATGCTGATCTAATCAGCTGGGGAGCGATTGGTGCACGCACGACCGAGTGCCAACTTCACCGCGAACTTGCCTCGGGGCTCAGTATGCCCGTGGGATTTAAGAACGGCACCGGAGGAAACTTCCAAATCGCCATTGATGCGATCCAGTCATCAAGCCAGCCTCACCATTTTCTATCAGTCACCAAGTCGGGAGACAGCGCCATTGTTGCGACCAAGGGCAACGATACCTGCCACATTATCCTTCGCGGAGGCAAAGCCGGACCCAACTATGATCCGGAGAGCGTTGCTGAAGTTCGCAAGGCACTCGAAGCAAAGGGACTTGAACCCTCAATTATGCTCGATTGTAGTCATGCCAACAGCGGTAAAGACTACCGCAACCAACCGGGCGTCAGCGCTGAGATCGGCGCGCAAATAGCCGGTGGGGACTCTTCAATTCGTGCCGTCATGGTCGAGGGCCACCTCAATGAGGGCGCTCAGAAAATCGATTCGGATCTTTCCAAACTCGACTACGGAGTCAGCGTGACTGATTCCTGTGTCGGTTGGGATGACACAGTGAAGATAGTGGAGCAACTGGCTGCAGATGTCAGAAAGCGCCGTGCGACGTTTCTGGCGTAGCTAGCAGTCGGCGCAATAGTTCACCTCGACGGTGGGAGGAGGCGAATACTGCTTCAATTCAGGGGGAAGCCGAAAATCACCCTCGCCCGAGGATGTTCCTGCAATCTTCATTGGAACCCCATCCTGTTCGAAAATCACTGATTCACTTCAAAGAATAGGATAGTCGCCGCGTGCCCGTGACTGTCTGCATTCTTGTCTTCAGCCACCCGAATAGCCGCCTGGTGGCGTGCACGGTTGAGATCATCGACGAGGACGACACTGCGGGGGTAGTTCAGTCCTTTACTGTAACGGCGGTAGAGATCGGTGCGCAGCCACTCCCCTCCATCAATACTCACTTCAAGCATCCCCGCGTCGGGCCCCGCCAGGACAAACGCTCCTAGCATAGTGCCAGTGAATGAAACGTAGAGGTAGTCACCGGCTTCGTCGGACCGAAGTGCGTGATATTTCTCGTATTCTTCCCTGATTTGCCCCACGGGCAGAAGGTCTCTGGATACAGGGCCCCACTTCCAACCTCCCAGCCAATTCAGTGTTTGAGGGTCAATGATCTTCGCTCCGGCATAGGAGTTCTTATCGATCGGGTCCGGCAAAGAAACTAGCTGGGGAGTCTCTCCTGAGATGGTCATATCAATCACGCTGGTGATCAGTCCGCTGGCAAATTGATAGCCGATGGAGTTAGGGTGTGTCCCTTTGTAATCTTCCTTCCAGGTCATGCGTCCAGCTGCGATTTCCTGGGCCAGTCCCTGACCGACATCCACGATGGGGATATCGTAGTGACGCGCGACGGCCTTATGCGCTTTTGCCGCAACCGCCTCTTCACCAGCTTGAATTTTCTCCAGCATCGGAGGATTCACATACTGCACCGAGATCACGTCTCCGGTCGGATTCGCCTCAAAATACTGGCGAATGATGCCCTCCAGCCCCCTGACCGCGGTTTTGTAGTCGTGTTCGGCATCCTGATCATCGTTGACTGCAAATTCAACCACGAGGAGATCCACCTGCCCCTGTGACAATACATCGCGATCGGCACGGAAAGCGCCAGAGACGGAGCAGGTCGAACTGAGCCCTGCGTTCGTAAAAGTGAAGTCCACATTGGACCAGTTCTCCGTGAGCCAGTCTGCCACCATCTTGCTGTGTCCGCCGGTGTTCTGGGTGATCGATCCACCGAGAAAGGCGACGTGAGCCTTTTGCTCTTTCTCCATTCTGGCAATGAAATTGGAAACTCCTCGTGAGCCCATTTCGATCACTGGCGGCTTACTTAATGCCTCAGCAGCTGGCGTTTCCTGGCCTGGCAGTCGTAGCGGCGACAGGAGCAGCGATGCAACGGCGAAAATAGAGATCAGCGAATTGGCTTTCATGAGTTGTCTTGTTCGAGTTAAAACGAGAAGGACACACACATGAAATTATTTTCTGCCTTCTTTACGTCATCGGCCGCTCTGATATGCCTCCTTGCCTTTCCGGCAAAGGCTTCCTCAGAAAAACCGAATATCCTCGTCATTATGGTCGACGACCTCGGCTACGGCGACCTCTCCAGCTATGGAGCCCCTGATTTGCAGTCGCCCCATATCGACGCGCTTTTTGACGAAGGAATGCGATTCGACTCCTTCTATGCCAATTGCCCGGTTTGTTCGCCGACCCGCGCCTCATTCATCACGGGGCTTTATCCCGACAATGCCGGTGTTCCCGGTGTCATCCGGACCCCGCTTCCTGACAAGCCGGTCAGCTGGGGGAATCTGCGCAATGACGTTGTCACTCTGCCATCGCATCTCAAAACAGCAGGATACGAGACCGCCCTCATCGGGAAGTGGCATCTAGGCCTCGAGGCCCCGGATCGCCCCACTGACGTGGGTTTCGATTTCTTCCACGGATTCCTCGGCGACATGATGGATGACTACTACACTCATCTTCGGTTTGAGCAGAATTACATGCGACGCAATGACGAAGTCATCGATCCGGAAGGACACGCCACTGATTTGTTCTCGGACTGGAGCATTGACTACTTCAAGAGACAAAAGGAGACCGAGGCACCATTCTTCCTCTTTCTCGCCTACAACGCCCCTCATACCCCTATTCAGCCGCCAGAGGATTGGTTGGCGAAGGTCATAGCGCGGGAGCCTGGCATCAGTCAGCAAAGGGCGGCCATCGTGGCGCTGATTGAGCATCTCGATGCCGGAATCGGGAGGGTGATTCAGTCACTCAAGGATGAAGGGCTCTGGGAGGATACGGTCATTGTATTCACCAGTGACAACGGTGGACAGGTCAATGTCGGAGCTCGCAATGCTCCCCTTCACGGTGGAAAGCAGGACATGTGGGAGGGCGGCATCCGGGTCTGCACCGCAGTCAGTTGGCCCGGTGTGATTGAGGCTGGATCGAGGCAGGAAGATCACGTTTCGCTCACGATGGATCTTTACCCCACCCTGGCGGAAATTGCAGGAGTTCCGAACACCCCACCACTGGATGGTCGCAGCTTTCTGCCGGTGCTGAAGGGAGAGCCCTTTGATGAGGAGTCGCGACCTCTTTTCTGGGTGCGGCTGGAGGGCAATACCAAGTATGGAGGACTCCCCTATCATGCGGCCCGAATGGGAGACTGGAAGTTGCTGCGGAATACTTCGTTCGAGCCCTACCAGCTTTTCAATCTCGATACTGATCCGGCTGAGGAACATGAAATCCCCAAATCAAAGGCCGCTCAAAAACATACTGAACTTTTCATGGAGCTCATGAAGCACATCAACGGGGCTGGACGTTACCCCTGGCAGCGCGAGAACCCATAGAACATCGATGTCTCTTCGCACCGCTCTCGACTTCAGTCTGGCTACCTATGGACTAGCTGAGTCGGGCGTGCCCCTGTGGTGGCGCCCTCCCGAGAGCGACTGCGACTTGCTGATTGTTGCCGGAATACACGGTGAAGAACCGGAGACGACAGTATCGCTCTCGCGAGCGGCGCGATCCATTCCCCTTTCAGAACTTCATCCCGGAGTCGGATGGATCTTATGTGCCAATCCGGACGGGATTACTTCAGGGACACGCGGGAACTTGAACGGCGTCGATCTCAATCGAAATTTTCCGACTCAAAACTGGCAAGCCGAGCCGGTCTCCTGCCGATGGCATGCCGATGAAGATATTAAGATTCCAATCTCGACGGGTTCGGCACCCGCTTCAGAAAGTGAAACCCAATCCCTTATCGAACTGATTTCGCTCGCAAAGCCGTCCCGCATCCTGGCTCTCCACGGACCGCTAGCCTGCATTGATGACCCCGATACCAGCCCCCTAGGGCGATGGATCGCTGAGAAATCCAAGCTGCCCCTGGTTTCTGAGATTGGGTATCCCACTCCAGGTTCATTGGGGACCTGGGGAGCGGAGCACGGTATCCCGGTGATCACTTGGGAGTTTCCTCCCGATGGCATTGAGAGCCTCAGTCGCAGTCAGGTTCCCATTCTTACTCGTCTTCTGCGAGGCGACTACCCGGATTCTACGAAGATGTAACCATGGAAAAGCCCTTTGCGTCTTTCTTCTACAACTTCCTCATGAAACGGATTCTCTTTTCACTCCTTGCCATTCCTTTGACGGCTGCCGCCGTATCACCCGTCACCTACCATCAGGATATTGCGCCTATCATCTATGCCAATTGCACCAGCTGCCATAGAGACGGCGAGAGTGCCCCTTTTCCGCTCAGTAATTTCGAAGAGGTATCGCGTAAGGCACGGACGATTCGTCGGGTTGTGAATGATCGCTACATGCCTCCATGGCACGCTAATTCGGAAGCCACTCATTTCCTCGACGTCAGGCGGCTGGATGATGAGCAGATCGCATTAATTGATAGGTGGGTTGAAGAGGGCAAGCTTGAAGGCGACGCATCCGATTCGCCGGAGCTCCCCCAATTTTCTCAAGGCTGGCAGCTCGGAGAACCCGATCTCGTGTTGAAGATGGCGGAATCCTACGAAGTGCCTGCAGAGGGCCCTGACATCTACCGTAATTTCGTCCTTCCGATCGAATTACCCGAAGACAAATGGGTCAAGGCGGTCGAGTTGCGTCCTTCTGCCCGATCCGTCCTCCACCACTCACTCTTCTTTCTCGATGATAGCGGCACGGCCCGCAAACTGGATGGGAAAGACGGTCAACCCGGATTCAAAGGGATGTCATTTCGGAAGAGCGGTTCTCTGGGCGGCTACGTTCCGGGAGTAAGCCCACGAAAGTTGCCGGGAGATCTGGCACGGCCTTTGCCGCAGGGGTCAGACCTCGTCCTGTCGACCCACTTTCATCCTTCGGGGAAAACAGAGAGCGAACAGACGACGGTAGGTATCTACTTTGCTGAATCGCCGCCTTCCCGAAAACTTGAGGAACTTCAAGTTCCTCCCGGTTTTGGGCGGGGCAAAGGGATCGACATTCCTCCCGGAGAATCCAACTACACGATCGATGATTCTTTCACTCTTCCTGTCGATGTCGAACCGATCAGTATCGGTGGCCACGCACACTACATCTGCACCACCATGCGGATGACCGCTACGCTGCCCAGCGGTGAGGAGCGAGTCCTGCTCGATATTGAGGATTGGGATCTCGACTGGCAGGACACCTACTACTTCGCGAATCCGGATATCCTGCCAAAGGGCACGGTCCTCAAATCAGTCATTACCTATGACAACTCCGATCAAAATCCGGAGAATCCATTCTCCCCGCCCCAACGCATCAAGTGGGGACGGGAATCGACCGACGAGATGGGCAGCATTACGCTGATTGGTGTCCCCGTCGAGGCGTCCGACTACGAGAAACTCAGCCGTGCGAATAAGATTGAGCGTGTTAAAATCTTTGCTCAACTGGCCAATGAACTCCGGAACGCAAAGGTCCTGGATCGCTTGCCCACTGTCGTTCGGTCACTCGACAAAAACGGTGACAGCACATTGCAAAGCGATGAACTGCCGGTGCGCCTTCGGGGTGCACTCCTGCTCCGCTTCGATGGTGATGGGGACAAGGCTCTCGACTCTTCGGAGATTGCCAGTCTTCGCGACTGGCTTGAAAGCCTCAGCGCCTCCCGCGACGCATGAAAGCCTTTGCTCTCATGGCGCTCTTCCTCGCTACTGCCGGAAATGTAGTTAGCTCGGCGGATGAGGAACCGGCTGCAGAAGTGCTGATCTTCGTCTCCACTGACTGCCCTATCGCCAACAGCTATGTGCCCGAGATTAATCGACTGCACGAGGCATTTTCGGATCACGGAATTTCGTTTCGCTTGATCTATCCCGATCAGGCGACCAGTGACGCCGATATCGCTGAACACCTCCGGGAATATGGGCTTGATCTCACCGGTGACAGAGATCCGGATCATCGGCTCGTAAAGCGTGTGGGTGTCTCTACGACGCCGGAGGCTGCTGTATTCAGCCAAAGCGGTGAATTGATCTATCGGGGTCGCATCAACAATCTATATTCCGACTACGGAAAACGAAGAAATGCGGTCACCGAAAATGATCTGCGTGACGTTCTTGAGGCGCTGATAAAAGGAACGAAATTTGAATTCCGTGAAACTGAAGCCGTAGGATGCCTCATCGAGACACTTCCCTAGCAGGCACATTTTTTCATTGCCAGTAGGCTGCAGAATAATAGTATCAAAGCATGAAGATGATTGCCGCTTTTTCTCTCGCGATGTTTACTGTGACTGCCTTTTCAGGATGCGAAAGCAATGACACCGGAGGCGGATCTGGAGGCTCCGGCACAGTTTACGGTCAGGAGCCAATGTCTCAGGTGGATGCGGCAGTGAAGTTGCAGGACGGGTTCGGCGCTAACGTTCGCAGTGCTTATTGAGCCCTACATCTAGGCAAGCTCTAGCTGAATCCCTCCAGATTGGCATGCCTACATCGGCTGCCCCAGCCTAACTTCGTACGCAAATTGGTGCGCGAATTCCTTCTACTCTTCCGCGAATTTTGTTACACCTATTCTGTATCGGTAAGTTATGGAGCCCCTCAGCATCATTGAATCTGTTCTGGAAAGCCTTCCTGTCGCCATCTTTGCCAAGGATGCCGACGATGATTTCCGGTTCATCCTCTGGAACAAGAAGCAAGAGGAAGTCACGACGGTTCGAGCCGAAAAAGCGCTGGGAAAGAACGACTACAAGTTATTTTCGAAGGAGTCTGCGGACTATTTTCGTAGTGTCGATAAGGCCGTGATCAATCGGGGCAGTTTGATGAAGGTCCCAGATGAGATCCTGGAGACCAAGGATGGTGAAGAGGTGCACCTTAGAACCGTCAAGATCCCGGTTTTCGATGAAGAGACCCAGCGGCAGCTCGTTGTGGGAATCAGTGAAGACATCACCGAACAGGTGAAGTCGCACGAGCAGTTGGAGAGCCTCAATAAGACGCTATCGGAAGCCAATCGAGAACTGCAGGAGACTCAGATGCAACTGATCCAGGCGGAGAAGCTCGAGTCGATAGGTCGTCTAGCCGCCGGGGTCGCGCACGAAGTCAAGAACCCTCTCGCCCTTCTACTTCTCGGGGTTGATTATCTTTCCCAGGGAGTCGAGCCGGATGATGCCAATGTCGATAAAATCCTCACCCAAATGCGGGAGGCGGTCGACCGGGCTGACCGTATTGTCCGGGGACTGGTTGATTTCTCATCCCAGCGAGCACTCACCCGGGAGCCCATGCAACTCAGTCGTTTGGTTGAAGAGGTTTTGCTCCTGGTTCGACATGAACTGACCCGTTCGAATACTAAGATTGAACTGGATATCCCCGAAGAGCTCCCTGAGGTCTTCCTAGATCTCGCCAAGTTCGAGCAAGTGTTGATTAACCTCATTATCAATGCTGTTCATGCCATGTCCGATGAACCCCAGCCCAAACTGGTGATACATGTTCGCAGTGAATCGCTGCACCGGGTGGTGAAGAACCAGGGAGCACGCAAACGCGAGGTTTTTCGCGAGGGGGATCGCGTTGTGGTTCTCGAGATACGAGACAATGGAACTGGTATAGACAGCAAAGACTCCGGGCGCCTGTTCGATCCCTTCTATACCACCAAAGCAACAGGCAAAGGGACCGGGCTGGGCCTTTCAGTCTCCCGAAAGATTGTGGCGCTCCACAGCGGTGAACTCAGCATTAAAAACCGTGAGGACCATAAGGGTGCTGTCGCTCGTATCACGCTCCCCACAAAGATTGACAAGACGACCGATTCCAGTAAATCAAATCAGCTGAAAGACGTTGACAATAATGCCCGGAAACTGTCATCATCCGGTGACGTTTAGGGCAAATCCAATACGGAATATAGAATGGCACGAAAGGTAATGTTAGTCGACGATGAGCCCGGATTCACCGAGCTCCTCAAAATGAATCTCGAAAAGTCAGGTGACTACGAGGTCCAGATCGAGAATGATTCGACTAAAGCACTGGCCGTGGCCCGCAAATTCCAGCCGGACGCCATTCTACTTGATGTGGTGATGCCTGGTTTGGACGGTGGCGATGTTCAGGCGTTGATCCAATCGGATCCCATACTATCAAACACGCCGATCATCATGCTGACCGCTTTGGTTGATTCTGCTGAGCTCTCTGAGGGAGCTGTGGCTCAGAGCGGCTCTTCTGTCATGCTCCCCAAGCCTGTGGATCTTTCATTGCTTCTTCGGGTTCTGGGAGAAGCGATTGACGCGAACCAGCCTTAGGAGGCTGTAGAAAAGTTACATTCAGCTTCGCCGGCCTTGCGATAGCCGCCCCTTTCAGCCTGCGCCCCCTTTAACCGCTGGATTTGTTGCTCGGTCACTGGGCTCGCTCCACTCAGTGGCGTCGCTACGCGCCGCCTTTCTGGGCAAACCTTCGGCCAGCCGTCTCCCGTTGGTCGCCTCACCGGCCCGCGCCAATTGGTAAAATGACGAGCCGCTCGGCGCGCCGAGTTTTTCCAGAGTCTCTTAACCTCCGCCGCTCAATTTTCCGACAAGACTGAATCTGACTCGCCGATAAGTCTGCCTGTCGCTCGGGGGAGACTATCAGCACCTGCTAGCGCTCCTGAGTCGTGCCAAAAGGAGGGGTGTTTGCGACCCATGAGGCCCGATTCTGCGTGTCAATTTCTGATATTTCACTTGAGCGTATCAGGGCCGAGGCCCCGCCCCATATAGCTGTAATGCATCAGTCTAAATTTTAGTTACGTATATATTTTGACAATCTTAACTAAAGTGTTCACAATTTGATTCATACCCTGTTCGCATATCACTACAGAGTGTCGCGAACTGCTGATATGAGTGATCTGCAATCTGACACAGGTGCGGGTGGAGCGTCCTCGCAAGGGACCGTCCAGGTCGAGATGTTCAATGGTAGCGTGGCACCGCGGAAGCGCCCGAAACGCTCGTCGAAGAAGAAGCCATACGGCGATGGATTGAAGGCCCCTTCCCCACTCGGGAAGAACTTTGTCCTCGATACCAACGTGCTGATTCACGATCCCGATTGTCTCGACCGGTTTGGTGATAATCATATTTGCATCCCTATTGAGGTTCTTTGTGAGCTGGATCGATTCAAAGGCGAGCAAACCGAGCGTGGAGCCAATACCCGTTCGGTCCACCGTCAACTAGCCGCGTTGTTTTCGGCCCATCCTCAAGAGGCCACCCTTGGCATTCCCACCAAAGGTGGTGGATCGGTCCGATTGGTTCCAGCGCAGTCCCAATCGGCATCCAAGAGTGCCGCCATCGAGGATCTGATGAGTGTCTTTCGCGGCCAGGAGAGTAATGACAATCGTATTCTGATTTGCACAAGAATGGTCGCAGAGAAAAATTCGGCCCCCACCGTTCTAGTCACCAAGGACCTCAACCTGCAACTGAAGGCGCACGCTGTCGGGCTTCCCTGCGAGGATTATCAGAGCGATAAGGTCGATAGCGCCCAAGTCGGCCAAGTCACTCCCAGAGTGATCGATCTCAAACCAAATGAGCTTCAACGATTTGCGAGTACCGGCTCCATTGAGCTGCCCCCTCATGTGAAGAAGGTCTACCCGAACGAGTATGTCCTTCTCAAAGCGGGTGAGAAGCGAACCATGCCCGCCCGTATGGGGGTGGATGGAGCCTTCGCCAAGCTGCATGTTCCCGATCAGATCCGAATTCAGAAAGGCACTGCACTTCGCCCGCTCAATCTGGGCCAACAATGCTTCATGGATGCCCTCCTCAATCCTGAAGTTTCGCTAGTGACCTGCTACGGGCAGGCCGGAACCGGCAAGACGCTTCTTGCCGTCGCCTCCGCTCTTCATGCCACCTTTGCCGGTGACTACAACGGAGTGACCGTGAGCCGACCTGTCATACCGTTGGGTGATACGCTTGGTTTTCTTCCCGGATCGCTGGAAGAGAAGCTGGATCCCTGGCTCAAGCCCGTTTTTGATGCGCTCGAGTTTCTCATGACTCCGGAAGTGCCAGCCGGAAAGCGCAAACAGCAGAAGGGCCGCAAAGGCAATACCGACGGGCCACTCAATGCCGGCGCCAAAAAAGTCTACGACCCGATGCTGGATTCCGGTCTCATCGAGATTGAAGCCCTCTGCTACATCCGGGGGCGTTCTATCCCGAATCGATATTTCATTCTGGATGAAGCGCAACAACTCACCCCGCTGGAAGCAAAGACCATCGTGACCCGCATGGCGCGGGGATCAAAGCTGGTTCTTATTGGCGATCCGGCACAAATAGACAACCCCTATGTGGATCGACTCAGTAATGGCCTCGTGTATACTCGCGACCGCCTTCGCAACGAGCCCTGCAGTGCGCACGTTACCCTGGAGCGTGGCGAACGCAGCGAGTTGGCGGAGGCAGGCGCAAAGAAAATGTAAAACCGACGGAACGGCTGCATTTTATTTGCGCAAAAGCCAGATTCGGGGACTAGAATCCCCCGAAGATGGCCCGTGACTACACGATCAAACGCGTCCCCAAAGACGCCAAATCCCAAATTGATTACGCGGGCGAACTGAATGAGAAACAGTTCGCCGCCGTAACCGCACCCCCTGGCCCATCCCTTGTGATAGCCGGGGCCGGAAGCGGTAAGACTCGCACGCTGACCTACCGGGTCGCCTATCTGCTCGATAACGGAATCGCTCCGGGAAGCATTCTGCTACTGACCTTCACCAATAAAGCATCCAAAGAGATGTTGGCACGGGTCGAGGAGTTAGTCCCCTACGACACCAAGGAGCTCTGGGGCGGCACCTTCCATTCCATAGGTAACCGAATCCTCCGACGTCACGCCACTGAACTTGGCTGGGAGCGTAATTTTTCAATCATGGATCGGGAGGATCAGAAAGAGATCCTCAACGCGGTTATTGGAGAAAGTGATATCGATACCAAGGCGACCCGCTTCCCGAAGCCAGACGTTCTTGCCGATATATTCAGCCTCGCCAAAAACACCGGGGTTGAGATCGATGATATCCTAGAGGCTCGCTACCCCTACTTTCATCATCTCGCCGACCAGATTGTGGAACTCGAGGAAGGCTACGAGAGGAAAAAGCGCTCCACCAATTCGATGGACTTCGATGATCTCCTCGAAAAGACCCTGAAACTGTTCGAAGAGAATCAGGGGATCCGGGAATCCTACCAGAGACAGTTCGAATGGGTGCTGGTTGACGAGTATCAGGACACCAATGCCCTGCAGGCCGAACTGATCAATATCCTGGGGGCTCCTCAGAAAAATGTAATGGTCGTCGGGGATGATGCCCAATCCATCTATTCATGGCGAGGCGCTGACTTCAGAAATATTCTCGATTTCACCGACTTGTATGAAGGAGCGACAAAGTACGTCATCGAAACCAATTATCGTTCGGTCCCCGAAATTTTGAGTTTGGCTAACGCAGCCATTGCGCCTAACACCGAGCAATTCAAAAAAGATCTCGCGCCGGCACGGCCTGACCGCGAGATGCTTCCGGCGTTGGCGGCCTTACAGGACACTAACACTCAGGCGGCCTTCGTGGCTCAGCGTATCCTCGAGCTGCGTGACGAAGGCATCGAACTGAATGAGATAGCGGTGCTCTATCGCGCCCACTTTCATGCCATGGAGATTCAGATGGAGCTGACCAAGCGTGGCATTCCTTTTGTGATCACCAGTGGACTTCGCTTCTTTGAACAGGCTCACATCAAAGATGCGGCCGCCTTCATGAAGTTTGTCTGCAACCGGCGCGACGAGGTAGCCTTCAAACGATTTGCGAAGATGCTGCCCGGTATTGGCCTGAAGAGCGCTGACAACCTCTGGCAGGAATGGCTTACCTCTGAAGGGGCCAAAGCTGAGATCGTTCTTTCCTTCTCCGACATCATGCTCAGCTTTAAGGTGCCCTCAAAGGCCAAGTCCACCTGGGAGCAACTCGCCTTCACTCTGGACGAACTGGTGGACAAGGAGGGCAAGCCACGACCTCCAGCCAAGATGATGCCCTCCATTATGGGAGGAGTCTACGAGGACTACATGCGTAGTAAATTCACCAACTTCGACAATCGGCGTCAGGACCTGCTCCAGTTGGAAAAGTATGCTGAGAAGTTTGAGGACATGGAGGAATTCCTCAGCCAACTCAGTCTGCTGGCCGGTCAGGATGCTGTAGCGGCGACCCAGTCTGAGCCTGACTCGGAGGCAGTCTGCCTCAGTTCGGTCCACCAGGCAAAAGGGCTGGAGTGGAGGGCTGTCTTTGTGGTCTGGTTAGCCGATGGCCGATTCCCTAACAATCGGGTCATCGACGACGACGGCGGTGATCAGAGCGGGCTCGAAGAGGAGCGCCGACTGTTCTATGTCGCGGTCACCCGGGCCAAGGACGAACTCTACCTCACCTACCCGCTCATCTGGCACGGAGCCTTTGACGGCGAGACGATTCAGCGCCCCTCTCGCTTCCTCGACGACATTCCGACAGAGCTTGTCGAGGAGTGGAGAGTGGGGCCGATGTGGTAGTGGCGTCTGCCGGGGAGCTACACTTTCAGCGTTTCAGCCACGGTGGCAAACTGTTGCGCGGCGTATTCGAGATCCTGATGGCTGTGCGCGGCTGACACCTGTGTCCGAATCCGGGCCTTCCCATGCGCCACCACAGGGAACGAAAATCCAATCACGTAGATAGAGCGTTGCAGCAGCGCCTCCGCCATTTTGCCTGCCAGTTTCGCATCGCCCAGCATCACGGGCACGATGGGATGTTCCCCGGGAAGGATCGTCAGATTGGTTTCAGCGAGAGCCGATCGGAACACGGCCGTATTCTCACGCAGCCGTGACAGCAAATCCGGAGACCGAGTCACCAGTTCCAGTGCTTTCAACGAAGCCGCCACAATGGCCGGCGCCATCGAATTGGAGAAAAGATAAGGCCGTGACCGTTGGCGCAATAGCTCGATGATCTCCTTCTTTCCACTCGTGTATCCGCCGCTCGCACCTCCTAAAGCTTTGCCCAGAGTACCGGTGAACACATCGACACGCCCCATCACCCCGCAGTGCTCATGAGTGCCTCGTCCGGTCTCACCAATGACGCCGACCGCATGAGAGTCGTCCACCATCACGAGTGCCCCGTATTTGTCGGCCAGGTCGCAGATGGCATCGAGCTTGGCGATCGAACCATCCATCGAAAAGACCCCATCCGTCGCAATCATCTTGAACCGGGCGGACTCGGCCTCCTTCAGTTTGGCTTCCAGGTCAGCCATGTCGCTGTTCTTGTAGCGAAATCGCTGCGCCTTGCAGAGCCGAACACCATCAATAATCGAGGCATGATTCAACTCGTCCGAAATAATGGCGTCCTCGGGCCCCAGAATGGTCTCAAACAATCCTCCATTGGCATCAAAGCATGAGGAGTAGAGGATTGTATCCTCCGTGCCGAGAAACTCACTGAGAGAGTCCTCCAGTTCCTTATGGATTCCCTGGGTCCCGCAGATAAATCGAACCGAAGAGAGCCCATAGCCCCAGCGATCAATCGCCTCTTTGGCCGCCGCTTCGATCTCCGGATGATTGGACAGTCCCAAGTAATTATTGGCACAAAGGTTGAGAACCTCGTCGCCAGCTGTAATCCCGATATGAGCCGATTGCGGCGTCGTGATGACCCGCTCCGATTTGTAGAGGCCCGCCTCTCGAATGGAATCGAGCGTTTCCTCAAGGTGTGATTGATAGGATGAATTCATCGAAATAGTCAGTGCCGTTATTACCAGTTCAAAATCACTTTACCGCTTTCACCGCTATTCATCACATCAAACCCCTTTTCAAAGTCAGCGGCGTCAAAGTGATGCGTGATGACCTGGCTGATATCCAGTCCGCCCTGCAGCATCACCGTCATTTTATACCAGGTCTCATACATGCGTCTTCCGTAAATCCCCGAGATTGTCAGCATGTTGAAAACGACCGTGTTCCAGTCGATCGCAATCTCTTCAGTCGGGATGCCGAGCATCGCGATTTTCCCGCCATGACACATGTTGTCCAGCATCTCGCGAAAGGCACTCGCGTTGCCTGACATCTCCAAGCCCACATCAAACCCTTCACTCATCCCGAGTTCCTTCTGCACATCGGCGATTCGCTCAGAACGAACATCCACGACGCGGGTCGCCCCCATTTTCTTGGCCAGTTCCAGCCTCCATGGATTCACATCCGTGACCACCACGTAGCGGGCTCCGGCATACTGACAGACCGCTGCCGCCATCACCCCGATAGGACCCGCCCCCGTGATGAGGACATCCTCCCCGAGCACATCAAAAGTCAGGGCGGTGTGCACCGCATTGCCATAGGGATCAAAGATCGAGGCGACATCCCGGTCAATGTCATCGGCATGTTGCCAGACGTTGGCCATGGGTAGAGCGATGTACTCCGCGAAAGCACCCGGACGGTTGACGCCGATCCCTTTCGTATCCGCACAGAGATGGCGGCGACCCGCCATACAGTTACGGCAACGCCCACAGACGACGTGCCCTTCCCCGCTGACCACCTGGCCCGGGTTAAAATCAGACACATTGGCGCCCACTTCGACAATCTCCCCGACAAATTCATGCCCCACCACCATCGGCACCGGGACCGTTTTCTGGGCCCAGTTATCCCAGTTGTAGATGTGAACGTCCGTTCCGCAGATACCGGTTCGATCCACTTTGATGAGGACATCGTTAATACCTATTTCCGGTTCCGGAACATCTTCCATCCAGAGGCCGGGTTCGTTGTGCCGTTTGACTAATGCTTTCATGGGAAATTTAAGACTCAAACTGTTATCAAATTCACCCTCATGGTCCAGTTCTCACTGCGTCATACGGGAATCCCTGTTCGCGTCTGGAATTGACTTGAGACTTTCCTCTCATCCTCCCTAGACTCTTTGGCAAAAGTCGGTTCGTGAAACGACCGAGTTAGAACTTCGTATGGCAAGGCGTGAGAAGAATGGAGCGGAGCGGGCTCCGTGACTGCCGAGCAACGCAGCTAGGCGAAATTCTAGCCGGTTTCAAAGATAAATCCGAGTGAAGCGAGCAGAAATGACATCCAAAAAAACAATCGATTTGCGAACAGACTTTTGGCAAACAGTCTTACCTGCACGCATGATGCGTCGGTGGCTCCTATCACTTCTTTTCTGTTCAGGTCTGGGACTGCCTGTGGGCGGACAGTCCGCTGGTTTTGCTGATATTCCCACCGAGCCCACCGCCGGCGACGCCATGCTCAGGGAGTATTTCGAGAGGGAGACCCGCAAGCTCACGGCCAGAACCGAGTCCATCGTTTCGAACATCGACGACTGGCCCCGCCAGAAGTCCGATCTGCGTCGCCAACTCTTCGAGATGCTGGGCCTGCAACCGCTCCCGGCACGCTCCGACCTCAAAGCACGCATCACGGGAACCACGAAGCGGGACGGCGTCATCGTCGAAAACATCCTGTTTCAATCCCGCCCCGGCCTCTACGTCACCGCCAATTTCTATCGCCCGGCTGATCAGGATGGCCCGCTTCCTACCATTCTCTATGTCTGCGGTCACGGCAAAGTCATCATCGATGGAGTCAGCTACGGCAATAAAACCAACTACCAGCACCACGGCACCTGGTTCGCCAAAAACGGCTACACCTGCCTCACCATCGATACGCTGCAACTCGGCGAGATCGAAGGCATCCACCACGGCACAAATCGCCTCGATCGCTGGTGGTGGAATTCCCGCGGATACACCCCCGCCGGCGTCGAGGCCTGGAACTGCATTCGCGCCCTCGACTACCTCGAAACCCGTGCGGAAGTCGACAGTCAGAAAATCGGTGCAACAGGACGCTCCGGTGGCGGGGCCTACACCTTCTGGATCTCTGCTCTCGACGAGAGAATCAAGGTTTCAGCGCCCGTGGCCGGTATCACCTCGATGCAGAACCATGTGGTCGATGGGTGCATCGAAGGTCATTGCGACTGCATGTTCATGGTCAACACCTACCGATGGGATTTTCCTCTTTTAGCTTCATTGGTTGCGCCCCGCCCTCAGCTCATTCTGAACACCGATAAGGACCGAATTTTCCCACTGGACGGCGTCGTCGACATCTACCAGAAAACCAGAAAGGTCTACGAGGCACTCGACGCTTCGCAGAACCTGGGGCTGGCCCTTTACGAGGGTCCGCACAAGGACACTCAGCCGCTTCGCGTGTCGGCATTCCACTGGTTTGAGCGTCACCTCAAAGGCGCCCCTCTCGAGTCCGAACTACCCAACACCACCGCACCCAAAATCTTCGAACCGGAGGAACTCAAAGTGCTCAAGGAGACGCCCGGGAACGAGCGCAATACCTTCATCGACGACTACTTCACCACTCGCGTCCCCCGCACCCTGCGCCCATCGACCTCTCAGGCTGACTGGAATGCCGAACGCGCCCTCACCCTCAATCGGCTTAAAGCCAAATCATTCCGCGGCTGGCCTTCGGCTGGAGAAGACCTCAGCCTGTCTGAAGAATACCGTCATGAAAACGAAGGGATCGAACTCGTCCGCCTGAGCTTCGACAGCCAGACCGGCGTGCGCCTGCCCCTCTATCTGGCCGCTCCCGATGGTGTCGCATTGGAAGATCTCGATCTGGTGGTCATCAATGTGCTCGACGAAGACGGCTGGCAAGACTTCCTCACCTCCCCCGGTGCCGCCTTCCCCGAAGCTTTTCCTGGCATCGAATTACCCGCCCTCGACGAAGACGCCTTCGATTCCGAGAAGAAAATGCATCAGTCCATGAAGTGGGGCATGCTCTACCTACCGCCTCGGGGCATCGGCCCGACCGCCTGGACCTCAGATCCGAAAGAGCGAACCCACATTCGCCGACGCTTCGCCCTGCTCGGGCAGACCCTCGACAGTATGCGCGTCTGGGATATTCGTCGAGGTATTCAGGCCCTGCGTGAGCTCGAGGGTGGCAGCGAGCCCAAACTGTGGCTCCAGTCCTCCGACATCATGGCGGGCAATACCCTCTACGCTGCCCTGTTCGAACCTGACGTTCATCGACTCGACCTGCACGGACTGCCCGTCAGCCATCGCGGGGGCCCCACCTACCTCAACGTGCTGCGCTTCGCCGATATTCCCCAGGTCGCGGCGATGGTCGGAGAGCGCAGCCAGTTGCGGCTCTATGCCGAGAAGCCGCAGCGGTGGAAGTATCTTTCCACCATGGCCAAGACCTTGAAATGGCCCGAGAAACAGCTGCAGATTCGTGAGCCGATGGGTACAAGCCGCCAAAGTGATTGATGCGATTATCGGGAAAAGGTTTTGCGCGCGCGCCGTGCACCCCCTCAACCCCTTCCCTGAATAGCCACTTTCCCCGGACTTGCTAATTTAAGTAAAACAATTATATTTTACTTAAATTTGTTCAATGTCCGCTTCCTCAACCAAAGCCGCACAACTCATCCAGCTCGCCCGGGATCGACAGATCCTGCGAGCGAGGGACTTTCGTGAAGCAGGCATTGGCAGCGCAACAGTTGCCGCCGCGGTGGAGTCGGGAGAAATCGAGCGCATCAGTCGGGGAGTCTATCGACACAAAGATGCCTCGTGGGACGAGAACATCAACCTGTCCGAGGTCCTCGCCCGGGTGCCGCAGGCGATTGTCGTTCTCACGAGTGCCTTGAACTTTCATCGAATCGGTACGCATCAGGCGCATTCGGTCTATATCCTTCTGAAGCAGAATGCCGTCGCGCCACGCCTGACTTACCCACCCATCGAAGTCGTTAAATCCATCCATCCCGAGGCATTCACCGAAGGCGTTGAGGTCCATGTCCTCAACGGCGTCAAAGTCTCCGTCACCAATCCCGCCCGAACCGTGGCCGATTGCTTCAAACACCGCAGTAAACTCGGTCTGGAACTCTGTCTCGAAGCGCTGAGAGAAGTATTGGGAGCCGGAATATCCCCGGCAGAAATCCTTGGCTTTGCTCGAATGAATCGAGTTGAGAAGGTGATGATGCCCTACCTGGAGGCGCTTTCATGAAAAACCTCGCCGTCTCCATTCAAGACCGATTGAAAAACCTTTCCCGCTCGCAGGGGGTCGCGCTCAACCTTGTGCTGGAGGACTACGCGAACGCCCGTCTTTTTGCCCGCTTGAGTGCCAGTCATCATCGGGAGGATTTCATCCTCAAAGGGGCTCAACTCTTCAAGCTCTGGTCCGACACCCCTCACCGCCCGACCCGCGACGCTGACTTTCTTAGCTTTGGCTCACCTGAGCCGGAGGCACTGAAATCCGTTTTCCATGAAATTTGCGGAGCGGACACCGTCCCGCCCGACGGTCTCGAATGGATCCTTGAGGATGCCGCGCCGATCCGGGAGGACAATCTCTATGGAGGCGTTCGGATGAAACTCACGGCTCTCCTCGGGAAGATGCGGATACCGGCACAGATCGATGTGGGGTTTGGTGATTCAATCACTCCTGAAGCGGAAACCGCCGAATGGCTCATGCCGCTCGATTTCCCCTCCGTAGCGCTTCTGGTCTATCGCCCGGAAACAAGCATTGCTGAGAAACTGGAAGCTGCCGTGAAGTTGGGAACAGCCAACAGTCGGATGAAGGATTTTTATGACCTGCATTGGCTCAGCCTCCATCAGACTTTCTCAGGAGAGTGTCTGAAGGCAGCCGTCGATGCCACCTTCGAAAGACGTGGAACTGATCGGCCCACCGAAGCTCCCGTCGTCTTCACAAGTCATTTTCACCATTTGCCCGACAAGCAAATCCAATGGAACGCCTTTCTCCGAAAAAGCCGGCTGCAAGCACTGAGCCTGGAACTCACCATACAACGAGTTTCAGATTTCCTTCTTCCTGTGCTCTTGGAGGATGTGAGTGAATCGCACTGGGATCCCGAATCCGGCTGGAACACGGGAAGACCCGCATGACTTCTGACACCACAGAAGCCACGGCCCCTACTCCCCCACCATTCCCTCAAACTCCACCACTGCCTCGTGGGCCATCCGCTGCAGATACGCTTTCGTCTCTCCTTCGAACACCACCGTCAATTCACCGCCATCGGGATCCTTGCCGTCCTTGGCCTTATTTTCGATCACGGTATCGAAGGACAATCCTTCGGGGCTCTTGCCGGTGAAGGCGGCGTAGAACAGATTCGCGACGAGGAAGGCACAAGTCTGATTGGGATGTCCGTCATTGTGGTAACGAAAGACCAGATCCGTCCCCCGGGAGGCCGGCCCCCCCTCCTGGATGTTTCGAATCGCGAGAGGAACGGGCACGACGGCTTTCGGTTGTAAAGCTTTGACCAAGCTCAGCCCGACTTGGATGTCGCGAGCGGCTGACTCGGGGTTGTAGGGTTCTGTGACAGGATCCTCGTTCTGCGTCTCGGGTGAGGTCATGTAGAGGATCACTTCGGTGCCCTGCTTTTTGGCGATCTTGGCCAGCATCGTGGCATACTTGGCGTAGGCCTGATCAGGCTCAGCGGAGACATCGCGCCAGCTCTGGAGAACCACGTAGTCCCACTTTGTTTTGGGATTGTTTTTGAGCAGGGCTTCGTGATTGACGATGGCCTTGGTGATATTGTCGTGAATATCGGCGAAGGACATATTGGACTTGCCGACGGCGGTCCAGTGGGTGTTCCACTCCGCCTCGTTGGGCGCGGTGTCGGAGGTGAGAAAACCGCGCATCTTGGCGATGCGGGCTTCGATGACTTCGTTGGTGATGGTGCTCTGTTCGAGAAAGCTCTGACTGAAGTAGTAGGTCGAATGCTTGAACATATTCTGCCCGCCATAGATGACACGGCTCACGTTGATGTTCGTTTCCGGGTCGCCTTCCTCGAGGATGGCTTCGACGAGGTCCGGCATGTCATGCCGGGCGGTGTAGCTATTACCGAGAAAGAGAATGTTGATGTCTTCGGCGGCAGGCAGAATGGAAGCCACGGAGACGAGGCCAAAGAGAAGGGCAGAGACAATGCGGGGAATCATAGCGCAACGATGTCGCGCCGACCGGTGCCTGCCAAGCCGCTTTTCTGGCGGATTCGAGAAAGGAGCGGCTACCGCTCTCAACTCCTCAAGCCACACTCTTTCTGGCGAACCCTCAACTCGGGCCGCCGGACTCGCCCTCTTCAGTTTTCCTCAACGATCACTACATTCCCCTTCTTGTGCCCCTGGTCCACATAGCGATGGGCTTCGGCAATGTCGTCCAGCGGATAACGTCGATCGATCACAGTCCGCAACCGCCCGGACTCGATGAGGTCTTTCACTTCATGGAGCAGCTCCCTGAGCTTCGGGGCCGGCAGGATTCCTGTGGCAGAGAACCGGGCTTTCTTACTCCCGAACTTCGACGTCCAGAGCATCTCAAAAAGCAGGGCGAGACTGAGAACCGGCGACACAAAAACGCCCGTTGGAGTCAGTGCTTTTTTGCTGAGGGAAAAGGAACTCTTGCCGACGGTGTCGTAAATGACGTCATAGCCCTTTTCTGTCAGGGTGAAGTCCACTTTCGTGTAATCAATCACTTCGTCGGCACCGAGGGATTTCACCATTTCCAGATTAGCCGTGCTGCATACCCCGGTCACATGGGCCCCAAAGGACTTGGCGATCTGCACCGCGGCGGTTCCTAAGCTGCCGGAGGCACCGTTGATCAACACCTGTTGTCCGCTCTCAATCCCTGCGAGTTCCTTGAGGAAATTGAGTGAAGTCAGGGCTCCATCACAGACGGGCGCCCCTTCATCAAAAGACATGCTGTCAGGCATAGCTGCCACTACTCCCATCTCGGGAACGCAGGTATACTCGGCATTGCTGCCCAATCCGAAAACGACTTCACCGAAAATCCGGTCTCCGACTTTCAGTGTCCTGACATCTTCCCCCACAGCTTCGATCACTCCGGCAAAACCCGTCCCCGGGGTTGGGTTTTTTGGTTTGGTTAACCCAAGGAAGAGCCGGCCATAGAACGGGCTCCCTCTCCGCATCATGCCGTCCGCTGCCGTCACGCTCGAGGCATGGACTTTGACCAGGACTTCCCCGGCACCCGGAGTTGGCTTTTGGGTCGTCGTCAGTTGAAGCACCTCGGGAGATCCGTATTTCGTGGCAATGATCGATTTCATCTCGGGTGCCTTCTGGTCGGCGAGCGGTAGAGAAGTGTCAGGCTTGGCGGTGATGGTGGCGGTCATTGGTTACTGATGGGTTACGTAAATGAAAGTTAAGCCAGGTCAGTGTATTCCACCTCCCTTAAACTTACAGTGTAAGCTGCTTGCTTCCGATAAACTTACACCGTAAGCTTTGCAATCAATTTCTTTGAGTTCTTCCTCTGATGGCCAAAAAAGCAGTTTCTAAATCCAAGCCACGTGTCGCGTTGACCACCGATCGCGTCCTCTCCGAAGCAGTCGCTCTCGCTGACAAGCACGGGATTGATGCTCTCTCGATGCGCAAGCTGGGCCAGGCACTGGGAGTCGAAGCGATGTCGCTCTACAATCATGTCGCCAACAAAGAGGAGATTCTAGACGGCATTGTGGACCGGGTCGTGGGTGAGATCGAGGTCCCCATTGCCAAAGCGGATTGGAAGGCGTCCATGCGACAACGCGCGAATTCGGCCCGTGAAGTGTTTCTGCGCCACCCCTGGGTGACGACTCTGATTGAATCACGCATCAAAATGAGTCTCGTGAGGGTTCGCTACTTTGATGCCACCATCGGAGCGCTCCGTGCGGGAGGCTTCCCCATTGGCCTGGCCTATCACGCATTCCTCACCCTAGACAGCTACATCTACGGCTTCACCCTCCATGAGGTCAGCTGGCAATTCGAACCGGAAGAACGTCAGGATGTCGCGGCTGACCTAGGCTCTCAGGTTTCAGCAGACGAATACCCTTACATCGCCGAAATGATGCATTTTGTCCTGTCACCCGATAATGCCAAAGATCAGGCCGGATATGTCTCAGAATTCGAGTTTGGGCTGAACCTGATTCTGGACAGCCTCGAAGAACGCCTCAAAGCGCTATAGGCCACGCGCCCCGGTGTCCAGTACGCGATGACCCAGCTACTTTTGACAAGAAGCGGCGATGACACAGAATGAGGAGAGGGAACCTGTCTAAGGCCCTACTTGCCCCCTTGCTTACTGGCAGCCGATTGAGCCTTCTTCTGATTGGAAGCGTCGTTTTTGGCCTTCTTTTGGTTCTTGTTCTTCTGCTGTGACTTTGGTGACTTGTCGCCCATAATATAGGTGGAGGAGTTGAGGGATAGCGGTTGGGTGATTAAACGGAGGCCCCACACCAACCAGAGTGGGACCGGGAAAGAGACGGAAACTAAAAGTTTCAGGTCGAACGAAATGACCTTTTTGGGGCGGTGGAATGGCCAACCGCCAAAGAGAACTGTTGGCATCCTAACTGATTGTTTTTCAATCACCCAGACAAATCGGATGGCGGTGGAGCGCGGCCCTACCTGGAGACAGCCATGGAATTCAGACTTCCGTCACTGGAAAAACAGCCTCCGTGCTGCAACTCTATCCACCGTTCGGGTTTACACTCTACAGACATGACTTCTCAGCCACTATCCCCCCAGTCCATCGCCTGCAGCCTGGTCGCCGGCCTGCTCCTGAGTTTCACTCCCTCCGACGCGCAGGAAACCAAGGAAGCCATTCAACCTGAAAAGCCCACCTACTCCGCCGCTCAATGGCTCAAGCAGTTCGACAGCGACAAGGATGGCAAGATCGCCAAATCGGAAACCAGCGGCCTGATGGAACGCTTCTTCGGCCGCAACGACACCAACAGCGACGGCTTTCTGGACCAGAAGGAACTCCAGGACCTCGCCGATCGACTGGCCAAGCGGGCGCCCAATGAGGCGAAGCCCGGGAACCAACCGTCCTCCGACCAGAGCACGAAGCGCCTCTTGGAGAGCGCTCCTGACGATGTCACCATCGAAGCCGATATCGCCTACCGCGATGGAGACAGCAAGGCGTGGAAGCTGGATCTGATCATGCCGAAGGAAGATTCCGATACCCCGCGCCCCGGGATCGTCTTTGTTCACGGTGGCGGATGGAAAAACGGAGATAAGCGTGCTGGCACATTCCTTTCCGGAGCCATCGAATACGCCCGGAAAGGGTATGTCTGCATCACGATCAACTACCGCCTCCTCGGGGAAGCCCCCTTTCCTGCCTCGATCGAAGATGTGAAGTGCGCCGTGCGCTGGTTCCGGGCGAATGCCGCGAAATACAACCTGGATCCCGATCGAATCGGCGGTTACGGGAACTCCGCCGGGGCTCACCTCGTCGCCATGTTAGGCCTGGCAGGCCCTGAAGCGAAACTCGAGGGCGACGGCCCCTATCAGGACCAATCCAGCCTGCTCCAGGCTGTCTGTGCCTCCGCCACCCCCACCGACTTCGCGCTCTTCGGCCGGGACCCTGGCAGCGACTCCAAGTGGGCCAACCCCAATTATGACCCGGCCGAACTGGCCAGACTGAGCGCCCCCATGACCCATGTCAAAGCAGAGGCCCCACCCTTCCTGCTTTTCCATGGGACGGCAGACAAAACGGTCAATGTGAAACACAGCGATTTATTGGTCGCTGCGCTCAAGGACGCTGGTGCCAAAGACATCACCTACCTCCGCATCGAGGGCTCGGGTCATGGCGTCTACCATCAGAACCGGGACGAAACGTTCCCTGCGATGGAGGCGTTCTTTGCGCGGACACTGGGTCAATCAGACTAGGTCGAGCAGACCTAGTCTGACGTATAGGATCCCAAGCTAGTTCCGACTCCGATCCGACTCGGCGGACGACCGGGCCGGTCATCCCACCCTGCTTCGCACTGACCAAAGAGCACCGCTGGCTGGGCCGAAGGCGGTAGGGACAGGCGGCCCGCCTGTCCGCGAGTGGCGAGTTGCTATCGCTGGCTCGGAAAGCTTGGCTGAATTCCCGACCGCAAGCTGACTCGCGGACGACCGGGCCGGTCATCCCTACCGGCTTCGCACTG